>NZ_JAUTAZ010000001.1:2425506-3031882 GCF_030818905.1 Microbacterium sp. SORGH_AS_0888 | reverse complement strand
GATCGGATCGGTCGTCGCGAACCTCGCCGGCCGCGAGGGCTGGGCGTTCGGCTTCGGCGCGGGCACGGTGGTGTTCGCGGTGCTGACGCTGTGGCTGGCGCTCTTCCCGAACGTGATGCCCTCCACGACCGACCCGGCCTTCAGCCTCACGATCGAGAACGCCTCCAGCACCGACTACACCCTGACGATCATGTCGTGGGCGGCGCTCATCTTCCTGCCGCTCGTGCTGCTCTACCAGGGCTGGACGTACTGGATCTTCCGCAAGCGCGTGTCGCGGTCGAGGATCGAGCAGGCCGCCGCGCAGGCGCACTGACCGATGCCCGGCGCGGGGGGACGTCGGGCATCCGCATGACAGGATCGAAGAGTGACGATCGACACCGCGGCGGCGCCCACGCGCCCCCGTAGCCGCCCCGTCGACCCTCGCCTGCTCCGCTACGCGACCGCCGCCCGCGGGTTCCTCGGGATCACGGGCGCGATCGTGCTGGCCCAGACCGGCGTCATCATCGGCTTCTCCTACGCGCTGAGCCGAGCGCTCGTCGGAGTCATCGAGGGCGAGCCCCTCGCGGAACTGGTCCCCTGGATCCTCGGCGGAATCGCTTTCACCGTCGTGCGCGCACTGCTGATCGCCGCCTCGGAGCGCACGTCCGCAACCGGAGCAGCGCGGTCCTCCCTGCAGCTGCGCGACCGGCTCGTACGCGCCGTCGAGAAGCTCGGACCGGGCTGGCTGGCGCGCCGAAACAGCGCCGCCCTGGCCGTGACAGCGGGTCACGGACTCGAGGCGCTCGACGCCTACTTCGGCCGGTACCTGCCGCAGCTCGTCGCCACAACCATCACGATGCCGATCCTCATCCTCGCGATCCTCGTGGCGGATCCGCTCTCAGGACTGACGGTGATCGTCACGATGCCGCTCATCCCCATCTTCATGGTGCTGATCGGACTCGCCACCCGAGCCGTGCAGAACAAGCAGTACAGCACGCTGCGAGTGCTGGCAACCCGCTTCGCGGACACCGTCGCGGGGCTGTCGACCCTCAAGATCTTCGGCCGCCAGCACCGCGCAGCGGCGACGATGGAGCGGGTCACCGCCGACTACAAGCGCGAGACGATGGCCGTCTTGCGTGTGTCCTTCCTCTCCGGTTTCGCGCTGGAGTTCCTGGCCTCGATCTCAGTGGCGATCATCGCGGTCACGATCGGGTTCCGGCTTCTGGCGGGCGAGATGCCGCTGCTGGTGGGACTGTTCGTGCTGTTGCTCGCACCGGAAGCGTATCTCCCGCTGCGCCAGGTCGGAGTGCAGTTCCACGCGGCAGCCGAGGGCGTCGCCGCCACCGGCGAGATCTTCGAGACGCTCGACGCCGCCCGCGCTCTCCGTCCTGCTCCCGGGGGTGCGAGCACCCCCGACGCGCGAACGACACGAGAGCTGATCGCCGCGCGGGGTCTGACGATCCGACGCGGCGAGCACCTGATCGGTCCGATCGACCTGCGCGTGGATGCGCGTGAGATCGTGCTCCTGGCCGGACCGAGCGGGGCCGGGAAGTCGAGCGTGATCGCGGCGCTGCTCGGCTTCGCGGATGCCGAGGGCACGATTCTCGTGGACGGGCACCCCGTCGCGGACGCACGGGACGCGCTCGCTTGGGCCGGACAGCGCCCTGGCCTGATCTCGGGCACGGTCACGGACAACATCACGCTCGGCGACTCCGCCCCCGATGCCGCTCTCGTGGCTCGATGCCTGGCGGACGCACTCGTCGACGTGCCGCCCGGGCTCGAGCTGGGGGCGGCGGGAGCGGGCCTCTCCGGCGGGCAGGCCCAGCGCGTCGCGGTGGCACGCGCGCTCTACCGACGGCGTTCGAGCGACGCTCGAGTGCTCGTGCTCGACGAGCCCTCGAGCGCGCTCGATGCGGCGACCGAGAGCGAGCTGTGGCGGATGCTGCGGGCCGAGGCCGACGACGGCGCCGGCGTGCTGCTGATCTCGCATCGCCTCACGGCGCGGACGATCGCCGATCGTGTCGTCGCCCTGGAGGTTGCACGATGAGGACGAGCGAGGTGCTCCGATCGGCGCAGCCTCCACTACGCCGGTTCTGGTGGGCGATCGCGGCGGGCACGGGCACGGCGGTCAGCGCGATCGCACTGCTGGCGGCGAGCGCGTGGCTCATCACCCGCGCCGCCGAGCAACCCGAGGTCATGTACATCAGCGCGGCCGTCGTCGCCGTGCGCGCCTTCGCGCTCGGGCGCGGCACCTTCCGCTACCTCGAGCGTCTGACCAGCCACGACGCCGCGCTGGGGCAGCTCGCCTCGGTGCGGGCGGGCCTCGTGCGCCGTATCGTCCCGCTCGCGCCCGACGGCCTGGGAACGACGAGGCGCGGCGCCCTGCTCTCGCGCCTGGTGGATGACGTGGACGAGCTGCAGAACCTGTCACTGCGTGTGGTCATGCCGCTCGCCGTCGCGGGACTCGCGTCGCTGGCGAGTGTCGTGTTCGTCGCGTTTCTCTCGCCCGGCGCGGCAATCGTGCTCTTCGGCTGTCTCGCCGGCGCGTTCGCCCTCGCGGTCTGGCTCGGATGGATCGCGGGCGGCCGCGCCGAACGCGACATTGCGCCGCTGCGCTCCCGCCTCTCCGATGCACTGCTGGACGAGTTCGTCTCGCTCGAGGTGCTCACCGCTTACGGCGCGACCGGAGCGGCCCACGAGCGGGTCCGCGCCGCCGACGAAGCGCTCCGGCGGGCGACCGTTCGGCGGGCGACCGCGCAGGGGCTGACCGCAGGCGCCGTGTCTCTGCTCGCGGGCGTTGCGTCGTTCGCCGCGCTGCTGGTCGCGTTGCCCGGTCTGGCCGCCGGAGGGCTGACGGGCCCGGTGCTCGCAGTCGTCGTGCTGCTGCCGATGGCGGTGTTCGAGGTGTTCGGCCCGGTGCCGCTCGCGCTCGCATCCTGGCGACAGGTGCGTTCCGCCGCCGAGCGGATCGCACGGACGGTGCCGGACGACGTACCTGCGGGTCTCCCCCGGGATGAGCCTCCTGCGGAGGGGAGGGGTCCTGTGCTGGGCGACGGCATCCGTCTCGCGGGACTCGGTGCGCACTGGCCGTCGCGCGGCGGAGAGTCGGCCGATGGGGGCACACTCCACCACGTCGATCTGGAGGTGGCGCCGGGCGAGCGGGTCTTGGTGACCGGGCCGAGCGGTGCCGGCAAGACGACGCTCGCCCACGTTCTCGTACGGTTCCTGGACTACACCGGCTCATACCGGATCGGCGGCCGAGAGGTGCGGGAGCTGAACGGTGACGACGTGCGACGCACGATCGGCCTATGCGAGCAGTCCCCCTATCTGTTCGACGAGTCACTGCGTCAGAACCTCCTGTTCGCGCACGACACGGCGGCCGATGACGAGCTGTGGGAGGCTCTGGACCGGGTGGGGCTCGCCGAGTGGGCGCGCGAGCACGGCGGCCTCGACACGCCGCTCGGCGAGCGGGGCGGGCTCGTCTCGGGCGGTCAGGCGCAGCGCATCACGCTGGCCCGCGCGCTCCTGACCGGCTTCCCGGTGCTCGTGCTCGACGAGCCCACGGCGGGCGTGGACCCTGCGGCATCCGATGCGCTGTTGCGCGACCTCCTCCAGGCGGTCGATACGGATCGCGCCGTCGTGCTCGTCTCCCACGTCGCGATCCCGGAGGGACTGGTCGACCGCGAGGTTCGGATCGAGGGCGGTCGGACGGTCTGATCGGCCTCAGAACCGCAGCATCGCCCCGACCACGATCAGGTAGAAGAGCACGACCACGGCCCCAAGCCCGACACCGATGTAGCCGAGCACGAGTCCGGCGACCGCGAGACCGCGGCCGGACTCGCCGGTGCGCGCGATCTGGGCCAGCGCGATGTGCCCGAAGATGATGCCGAGCAACGAGACGACGAAGGCCGAGACCAGCGCCATGACGGCCATGGTGTTCGTGCGGCTCGTGGCCGGGATCATGACGTAGGCGACCTGCGGCGAGCCGGGAGCGGCGGGCGCGATGGCGAACGGCATCTGCACAAGACCGGTCTGGGCGGCCGCTACCGGACGCTGCACCAGGCGTCGCTCCGACACGCGGCTCAGGGTGCGTGCGATCCAGACGACCAGCAGGGCCGCGGCCGCGCGGATCAGAACGAAGAGGACCCCGAACAGTACCGGATCGCCGACCACGACGGAGAGCGCGAAGGTACTCCAGGTCACCGTGACCGCCAGAAGGACGACGATCGGAACCGTGGCATAGGCCGCACCGCGGAGGGGACGACCGATGGCCCAGCCCAGGAAGAGGAGCACGCTCATGAGGACGGAAAGGAGGACCGCGGTGGGCAGCCCGAAGAAGACCGGCGTGATGTCGAGCGTCACCGGCAGATAGAGGGCCGCGGACACCAGACCCATGGCGACGGCACCCGCCTTGCGCCCGGCTGTGGGGGCAGCGATACCCGCGCATACAGCAAGGGCGACACCCGGTGCCGAGACGGCGAAGCGAGCCCCGAGCTCCGCGAAAGCGAAGAGCACGTCGTTCTCCGCGTAGACGAGGAAGGCGAGGTTGTCGAACAACATGGTGACCGCGGGCGCCACGAGCACGACGACGAGCACCGCGATCCACAGCGTGCGCCGGCGCGTACGAGCGGCGGGCCGGGGGAGTCTCGGCGACCGATCGGCCGCCGGATCCCCGAACGGCGAGGGTGCGACGGTCTCGGCGACCCGTGGCGCAGGCGCCTGGTCCCGGGCCCACGCGACGAGTGCCGGGTACGCGTTCGGATGCCGCCCCACGGCGTCGGCGAACTCGGGGTACGTCCCCGCGATCTCGGCAAGCGCCGCCGCGTCCGTCGCCCGCTCGTGCAGCATGGACCACGCGGCATCACGTTCGTACACCATCCCCATCCCCCGTTCCCCTGGGCTCATCATGCCGTATCGGCGCGCATCGCCGCACAGCTCAGGCGCTAGCCTGGTGCCGGGCAGCGTCGACGGGGGAACGGCATGGGGAAGCGCGGCACACGCGGGGTCATCGCGATGATCGGGGCCGCGACGATCGCGGCGGGCGTCCTGGGAGGCGTCGCGCCCGCATCCGTCGCCGCGGGCACGGACACCCCGCCGCCGGTCGTGTTCATCGTCGACGCCTCCGGCTCCATGGTGCGCAAGACCCCGAGCGGGCAGACCCGCATGGATGCCGCCAAGTCGGCCGTGAAGACCTCGATCGCCGCGCTGCCGTCGGGCAGCCAGGTGGGGCTGCTCGTCTTCGGGACGGGCACCGGAAACACGGATGCCGAGCGCACGTCCGGCTGTTCGGACGTGAAGACCCTCGCGCCCCTCGGGGCCCTCGACGCCGCGGCGATGTCGGCTCAGGTGGACTCGATCAAGGAGTCGGGGTTCACCCCGATCAGCACGGCGCTGCGCCAGGCGTTCGGCATGCTGCCCGCCGGCCAGAGCGGCAACGTCGTGCTGATCTCGGACGGCGTGGACACCTGCTCTCCGCCGTCGTCGTGCGAGGTCGCCGCCCAGCTCCACGCGCAGAGCCCGCAGATCGCGATCAACGTCGTCGCGTTCGGGGTGGACGACGACGAAGAGGCGCAGCAGCAGATGACCTGCATCAGCGGCGTGGGCGGCGGGGTGGCCTCCTCGGCCACCGACACGACCCAGCTCGCGGCGCAGCTGCGCGCGGCGACCAGCAGCCGGAACGCGCTCGGCACCGCCGGGATGAACGGCATCCGACTGGGGATGACCCTCGCCGAGGTGCGGCACCTGATCGACGGCGCGACCGTGAGCGCGCCCACGACGACCGACGGGGTGGAGATCGTGTACGTCGACTGTTCGTGGGGGCGCATCGAGCTCCACGACGGCCGGGTCTATGCGATCGCTCCTACCGAGACCTCCGTCGCGACGGCCGACGGGATCGCCCCGGGCGCGTCGTTGTCGGACGTCGAGGCCCTCTACGGCAAGCCCGTCGACACCGGCTCCGACTCGAACGTGTACCAGCTCGCCCGCGGCAGCAGGGACGCCTACCGGGTCTACACCGACTCCGCGACGCGCACCGTGAAGCGCGTGATCCTCTGTCGCTGCGCACCGATCTCGGCCGTCTCCACGAACGCCGCCGATTGGGAGATCACCTTCGACGGCGTCGGGCCCCTCCGGCTCGGCATGACCCCGGAAGCGATGTCGGCGGCGGTGCCGAGCATCATCCCCGGATCGCGTGGTCAGGTGTTCACACTCGGCGACGTCTACAGCGGGTCGTTCTGGCTGACGGCGAACGTCGAGAACAACGCGCTCGTGAGCATCGCGGTGCGTGACCCTCGCGCGACGGCGACAGCCGTCTCAGGCCTGGGCTACCCGGCAGCGTCCGGCATCCGGCTGGGAGAGAGCATGTCGACCGTGCTCAGCGCCTACCCGGGCGGGATGTTCTACCGCAACTACGCGGGCGGGATGAGCGACTACGTCGTGACCGATCGTGAGGGCCACGTGCTCAGCTTCGCGGCTAGTGGCGGCACGGGCGGCAGCTCCACCGACTTCGCCGGGAGCATCCGCACCGGGCGCCTCCGTTCGGTGACGCTCGAGGACGCGAGCGCGACACGGGCGCCCGCGCCGCCCGCCGCTGTGCCCTCACCCACGGCAGCAGCATCGCTTCCGGGTCTGCCGAGCGACCTGGACGGCAAGTGGTGCTCGAAAGCCGGCGCCGACTGCCTGTCGTTCGCGGAGCTCGCGGCAAAGCGACCGGATGCCTGGGTCGCCAGCACCGAGAAGACCTCGTATGGGTCGACTCGTCTCTCCCTCTGTCTCCACGACGACTTCGGCGATCGGACGTGCACCACGGCCTCAAGCATGTACCTGGAGTACTTCCCGGCGGGCGTCGCGTGGAACTGCCCCGGCCAGAGCGGCTTCACGACGTGCAAACCGGACTACACGAGCGAGCACGACACGTCCCGGGCACGTCTCGTCGTCCGCCTCAATCATCAGCAGGACTCCTCCTACACCGACGTGGAACCGAAGTACAAGGTCGGCTGACTACCGGTAGCCGATCTCGTCGGTGAGACGGGCACGTGCCTGAGTCGTGAGGTCCGTGAGTGCCTTTCCGTAGGCCGCCGCATCTACCGCGGCAGAGCTGTCCGGAACCGAGACCACCACGATCACGTTCCCCTCTCGTGCGAGCGCACGGGTGGTCTTGCCGTCGTCGTCCGTCTCCCGCACGACGAAGTATGAGCCGTCGTCCGTGGCCCCTGCGGCGAGTTCGAGCGTGAACGTGCGGTACGCGGTAGATCCGGATAGCAACTGGAACCGGGAGCAGCCGGCGACGGTCTCGGCGAATGAGCGGTAGTACGCCTCGGCCTGCGCATCGGTGGGGAACTGCAGCGCACTCCAGATGGCCCTGTCCGTCGCGCCGTTCACCTGCCAGGTCGCGCGGCGAACCCCCACGATGCTGTTGTCGTCCGTGAGGATCCACCGTATGCACGCGCGCACATCGGTCGCCGCACCCTCGCTCTCGCCCGAGGTGAGGTACGACGCATCCTTCTCGGTCTGCGATCCCCCCGGCGACAGGGAGTTCCGCTGCGCGTCGTCCAGCAGGAACCAGTCGAGCTCGTCGCCGATGTAGACGGGGTCGCCGGGGAGCGTCCGAGTGGGCGCAGGGGAAGTCCCGCCCGCCGCCGCATCCGTCGGCGAGGACGTGTCACCACCCCCGCCCCAGAGCGTGGGCAGCAGCGCTGCGGCCGCCCAGCCGGCCCCGCCGAGCACGAGCACACCCGCCGCGACGGCGCCGCCGATGACGGCCCACCGCGGCGCCCGGCGCCCGGCGGGACGGTTCGGCTCGGCGAAGGGGTTGCGCGGTGCGATCTCGGGCGACGCGGCCGGTGCGGGCGAAGCATCCGGGGCAGACACCGGCGAGACGATCCCGTTCGCCCAGGCGATCAGTTCCGGATACGCGTTCGGATGGCGCGCCACGGCCTCGGCGAACTCCGGATAGGCCGCGGCGATCTCGGCGAGCGCCGCCGCATCCGTCACCGGGTCGTGCAGCATCCGCCACGCGGCATCGCGCTCGATCGGCATCCCCATCCCCCGTTCCCCTGCGCCCATCATGCCGCATCGGTCGTCACGCCGCATGGGTCGTCACGCCGCATGGGTCGCGGGAGGAAAAGGTCGGGGGCTCAGCCCGGCAGGGATCGCAGGCGCCCGGCGTCGACCGACACATGGACGTCGTCGCCCGGGGCGAACGGATGGCGCGCCCACTCCTCGAGCGTCAGATCGCAGGCCACCTGCGGCTCGGCCGTCACGACCCGCACGCCGCCGAGCGTCTGCTCGACCCGCACGACCCGCGCTCGCCACCCGATGCCCCGAGCACCGGAGCCGTGCGCACCGGAGACGTCCGGACCCGCGGCAGAGAGCCGCACGGAGCTCGGGGGGAACACCGCGACTCCGGGCTGACCAGCGAGCCCCGCAACGCGGTTGAGCCCGGCCTGCTCGGCGACGAACGGCGTCGCGGGCGCGGCGAGCACCTCGCGGACGCCGCCCTCCTGGGTCACACGCCCCGCCTCCAGCACGACCAGCCGGTCGGCGAGCGCGACGGCGTCGACGGCGTCGTGGGTCACCACGACGCACGTCGTGTCGACGAGCAGCTCGGCCAGGAGGGCCCGCACCGCGCTCGCGGTCACGCTGTCGAGCGAGGTGAGCGGCTCGTCCAGAAGCACGAGGCGCGGCGCGGCGGCGAGCGCTCGGGCGACCGCGACGCGCTGCTGCTGTCCGCCCGAGAGCGCCGCCGGACGCCGGTCCGCAGCACCCGCGAGCCCCACTCGCTCGATCAGGTCGTCCGCCCGCGCGTTCGCCTCGGCGCGCGCCACCCGCCGTGCGCGCAACCCGAATGCGACGTTCTCCCGGATGGTCAGGTGCGGGAAGAGCCGCGCGTCCTGCCCGAGCAGCACGGTCCCGCGCGCCGCAGGCTCGACCCGGCGCCGCACCGTCGACAGCACGCGTCCATCGATCCGGATCTCGCCGTCCGTGAGCGGCGCGAGCCCGGCGAGGGCCGCGAGCAGCGTCGACTTCCCCGCGCCCGAGGGCCCCATGACCGCGACCGTCTCCCCGGCCGCGGCGTCGAGGCGCGCGTCGAGGTCGAAGCCGGAGCCTCGCTCGACGCGGAGCCGCGCCGTCAGCGTGCCCGCGGCATCGCCCGTCACCGCACGCTCCCCGGGCGCCATGCCCGCACGAGCAGCAGCACGGCGATCGCCGTGATCAGCAGCAGCAGCGACAGCGCGATCGCGGTGCCCTGGTCGACTCCCGCGCCGTTGAAGGCGGTGTAGATGGCGAGCGGCATCGTCTGCGTCACCCCGGGTGCGTTGCCCGCGAACAGCGCCGTCGCCCCGAACTCACCGATCGCGCGCGCGAAGCACAGCACGGTGCCGGCGATCAGGCCGGGCGCGGCCAGCGGCAGCGTGATGCGCCGCAACACCGTCCAGCGGCCGGCGCCGAGGGAGGCGGCCGCCTCTTCGAAGCCGGTCCCGGTCGAGCGCAGCGCCCCTTCGACCGAGAGCACGAGGAACGGAAGCGCGACGAAGGTCTGGGCCAGCACGACCGCCGCCGTCGTGAACGGCAGACGCACCCCGATGGCGCCCAGCAGATCGCCGAGCCAGCCGTTGCGGCCGAAGAGGAACAGGAGCGCGACACCGCCCACCATGGGCGGCAGCACGAGCGGCACCGTCACGAGCGCGCGCAGCAGCGCGGCGGTGCGCGGCGCACTGCGGGCGATGAGGATCGCCATCGGCACCCCCACGGCGACGCACACGGCCGTCGCGGTGACCCCGGTCGCCAACGACAGGCCGAGCGCCGAGACCGCAGCCTCGGAGGTGATGTCCGTCCACAGCGTGTCCACCTGAACGCGGGCGACGAGCGCGGCGAGCGGGACGAGCAGGAACGCGAGGCCCACGACCGCGGGCAGGACGAGGATGCGGGGCGCGTAGCCGCGTGCTCGTCCGCCGTCGACCGGCATCAGGGCTTTCCGAAGCCCAGCTCGGAGAGGATCGCCTGCCCGTTCTCGCCCACGACGTAGGCGACGAACGCCTTCGCCACGGCGGCGTCGGGCGCACCGTTCAGGGCGACGATCGGATAGGTGTTGACGACACCGGCCGCACCGTCGGGGACGATGGAGGAGACATCCTTCCGACCGATCACATCCGTCGCGTACACGAGCCCCGCGTCCGCCTCTCCGGCGGCGACCTTCGTGAGCACGGCCGTGACGTTCTGCTCGCTGCTGGCGGGGGTGACGGCGAGCCCGGCGTTCGACAGGAGCTTCTGCGCCGCCGTGCCGCACGGCACGCCGTTCGCGCAGAGCACGACCTTCACTCCGGGCTTGGCCAGATCGGCGAGCGTCGTGATGCCGGCGGGGTTCGCCTTCGGCACCGCGATCACGAGGGTGTTCGTGGCGAACGGCTGCGGGTCCTGCGCGAGCCCGGCACCGGTGACCTTGGCCATGTTCGCCTCGTCGGCCGACGCGAACACGTCCACCGACGCGCCGCCGATGATCTGCGTCGCGAGTGTCGAGGACCCGTCGTACGAGATCGGCTCGATATCGACGCCCGGGTTGTCCTGCACGAACGCCTTCGCGATCTCGTCGAACCCCGTCTTGAGGGATGCCGCCGCGTACACCGTGAGCCTGCCGGTGAGCGCCTCACCGCTGGCGGAGAGCGCGGGCGCCGGAGCCGGCGCGGCACTCCCTGCCGCGCAGCCGCTCAGAGCGACGAGGGCGGCAAGGGCGCCGGCGAGCGCGGCGAGGAGACGGGATGGGGTGCGTCTGGACACGGGTCAGCCTTTCGGGGTCTCGACGACGACAGTGGTGGCTTTCACGACGGCGACGGCGAGCGAACCGGGTTCGAGCGCGAGGTCGCGGACCGCCTCGGCCGACATGAGCGAGACGACGCGGTGCGGACCCGACTGGAGGTCGACCTGGGCCATGACGCCGTCGATCTGCACGCGTGTCACGAGCCCGGTGAACCTGTTGCGGGCGCTGGAGAGCACGTCCGTGGGGTCCGCGGCCGCGTGGGCGAGCTCGACGGCCCGGGCTGCCAGGTCGGCTCCGGGGATCTCGACGGGACTCGAGCCGTTCGTCGACAGCACGCCCTGATCGATCCAGCGACGTACCGTGTCATCGCTGACGCCGAGCAGGCGGGCGGCGTCAGCGATGCGATAGCTCGTCATCCGCCCAGCATATCCGCATGTACGGATGAATGAATTCATCTGATCCGCATCTGCGGATCACTGACCGGGCGACCGGCCGCAGCTGTTCCGTCGCGGGCTAGCCTGTCGTCATGCCCCTGTCGCTGCCGCCGCTCGTCGCGCCCGTGGCGTCCCTCAGTGACGCCGAACGAGCGCGCACGCTACGCCACGCCGCCCTGCGCGGCTTCGGCGAGCTCGCGCAACGCCGACTCGCCGCGGCTCACGTCGCGATCGTCGGCGCGGGCGGCCTCGGCTCCCCCGCCGTCCTCGCGCTGGCGGCGGCCGGGGTCGGCACCCTCACCGTGATCGACGACGACGAGGTCGATGTCACGAACCTCCAGCGGCAGGTCCTGCACCGGATGTCGGACGTCGGGGCGCCGAAGACCGACTCCGCCGTGCGCGTGGCCGCCGATCTCAGCCCCGAGACCCGCGTGCAGGCCGTGCGGCGCCGGATCGACGCGGATTGCGCCGATGAGCTGCTCGCCCCGGCGGACCTCGTGCTCGACGGCTCGGACACCTTCGCGACCCGCGCCGTCGTCGCCGCGGCCTGCGAGCGCCTGGGCGTCCCGCTCGTGTGGGGCGTCGTGCAGGAGTTCCATGCGCAGGTGACGGTGTTCTGGTCCCGCCCGCCCGCCGGACACGTGCCGGTCGTCCTGTCCGACCTCCATCCGCCGGAGGCGGCGGGCGAGGCGCCGAGCTGCGCCGAGGTGGGCGTCCTCGGCGCCCTGACCCTGCAGGTCGGCTCGATCATGGCGACCGAGGCGATCAAGCTCCTGACCGGCGTCGGCGAGCCGCTGCTCGGCCGCGTGCTGCTCATCGACGCGCTCCGCGCCCGCCACACCGAGGTGCCGCTGCGTCCCGCCACAGCCACCGCCGCCGTTCCGTCCGAGCGCCCCGGCATCCCCCTCGTCACCGCCGAGGAGATGCTCGCGGCCCAGTCCGCGGAGGGCGCGATGCTGCTCGACGTGCGCGAGCCGTGGGAGACGGCGACGGGCACGGTCGAGGGGTCGATGCTCGTCCCGCTCGCGGAGCTCCTCCGAGACCCGGACCAGATCGAGGCGTCCCGTCCCGTCGTGGTGATCTGCGCGAAGGGGATGCGGGCGCTCACCGCGGCGCAGGCCCTGCGCGAGCGCGGGGTCGAGGCGCGCGTGCTGGCCGGAGGGCTCTCCGCATGGGCATGAGCCCGCTGGCGACGGTGGAGGACCATCTCGCGCACGTCCTCGATGCGGTGCGACCGCTGCCCGCCGAGACGGTCGACACGGCGGACGCGCGGGGGCGCGTGCTCGTGGAACCCGCGCACGCCGCGATCGACCTGCCGCCCTTCGACAACTCCGCCATGGACGGCTTCGCCGTCCGGGCCGCCGATGTCGCCGGTGCGACCCTCGCCGCCCCCGTGCGGCTGACGGTCGCGGGGGACCTCCCCGCCGGCACGGCGGAGGACCCGCCCCTGTCCCCCGGCCAGGCCATCCGCATCATGACGGGCGCGCCGATGCCGGCCATGGCGGACGCGATCGTCCCCTTCGAGGACACGCTCGGCGGACTGGCCGACTCGCTCGGCGAGATCGCCGTCACGGCCGCGCCGGTCGTCGGTGCTCACCGGCGTCGCCGCGGCGAGGACACGCGCCGCGGCGACGCCGTGCTGGCAGCGGGGGTGCGGCTCGGCCCGCTGCAGCTGGGGGCGCTCGCGGCGGCCGGGGTCGCCCGTCTGACGGTCTCGCAGCGCCCGCGTGTCGTCGTGGTCGCGACCGGCAGCGAGCTCGTGCCGCTCGGCGAGCCGCTGCGACGCGGTCAGATCCCGGAGTCGAACGGCACGATGCTCGCGGCCCTCGCGGCCGAGGCCGGCGCCTTCGTCGTGCGCCGGGAGAGCGTCGACGACGAGGGCAGTGCCCTCGCCTCGCTGCTCGCCGAGGTCACGACGGGCGAGGACGCCGCCGACGCGGTCGTCTTCAGCGGCGGCGTGAGCGCCGGCGCCTACGAGGTCGTGCGCACCACGGTGTCGCAGATGCGCTTCGGCGGCGTCGCGATGCAGCCCGGCAAGCCGCAGGGCTTCGGGGTCGCGGGCCGCACGCTCCTGTTCGGACTGCCGGGCAACCCCGTCAGCTCAGCGGTGTCGTTCGAGGTGTTCGTGCGCCCCGCCCTGCTGGCGATGCAGGGGGCGACGGAGCTCCGCCGCCGGCGACTGCGCCTTCCCGCAGGGGCCGGGTGGCGCACGCCGCCCGGCCGTCGCCAGTACCTCCCCATCGTGATCGACCGGACGGACCCCGCCGCGTGGAAGGCGGTCCCGGCGTCCTCCGGCGGCTCGCACCTCGCCGGCCGGCTCGGCGGTGCGGAGGCGTACGCGATCGTGCCCGCCGAGGTCACCGCCGTCTCCGCCGGCGATCTCGTCGACGTCATGCTCCTCGATTGACCCCGCCACGAAGGACACACACATGAGCTTCACCCACCTGGATGCCGCCGGCCACGCCCGCATGGTCGACGTGACCGAGAAGCAGCCCACCGTGCGGTCGGCGACCGCCGCGGGCTTCGTGCGCTGCGCGCCCGCCGTGATCGCGGCCCTGCGCGAGGGAACGGCGCCCAAGGGCGACGTGCTCGCCGTCGCCCGCATCAGCGGCATCCAGGCGGCCAAACGCGTGCCCGATCTCCTCCCCCTCGCACACGTCATCGGCGTCCACGGCGCCGTCGTCGACCTCGAGGTCACCGACGACGGGGTCGAGATCGAGGCGACCGTGCGCACGGCCGACCGCACCGGGGTCGAGATGGAGGCGCTCACGGCCGTCGCGGTCGCGGGGCTCGCCGTCGTCGACATGGTGAAGGGCATGGACAAGGGCACGGAGATCGAGAGGGTCCGCCTCGTCCGCAAGACCGGCGGGAAGAGCGGCGACTGGACCCGGCCCGACGAGTCCTGAGGCACGCCATGATCCTCACCGCGATCCTCCTCGCCGGCGGTCGCGCGAGCCGCCTGGGCGGCGCGTCCAAGCCGCAGCTCGAGGTCGGCGGCCGCTCGCTGCTGCAACGTGCGGTGTCGGCGGTCGAGGAGGCGGGCGCGACCGCCGTCATCGTGGCAGGTCCCGAGGCGGGGCCCGCGCTGCCCGTCACCTGGGTACGCGAGGACCCCCCGTTCACGGGGCCCGCGGCCGCGATCGTCGCCGCCATGGCGCACGTCCCGGCCGACTCCGACTGGACGCTCGTGCTGGCGTGCGACCTCGTGAACCCCGACGCCGCCGTGCGGCGCCTGGCGACCGACATCGCGCTGCTCCCCGAGGTCACGGACGGGATGTGTCTGGGCGACGCGGGCTCGCGACCTCAGTGGCTCACCGGCGCGTACCGCACCGCGGCCCTGCGCCGCGCAACGGCATCCGTCGCAGATGCGGGCCGCGACCTCCCGGTCCGAGCGCTGATCGACGACCTGGCGGTCGCGGTCGTGCGCGTGGACGACGACGTGGTCGCCGACGTGGACACGTGGGAGGATCTCGAACGAGCTCGCGAGAAGGAGAACACATGAGCACGCACCTGCCCCCCGAGGCGCTTGACGCCTGGGCCGCCGCACTGCGCGACCGGCTCGGCCTCGGCGAGGAGGATCTGCCGATCGCGCTGATCCTCGACCTGGCAGCCGACGTCGCCCGCGGCGTCGCGCGTCCCGCGGCGCCTTTCAGCGCCTTCGCCGCCGGTCTCGCGGCCGGCCGTGCGGGCGGCGCCCCGGAGCAGGTGCGCGAGACCGTCGCGGCCATCTCCGCGCTGGCGGCGGAGTGGGAAGCCTGATGGCCCGGGTGCGGTACTTCGCCGCGGCGGAGGAGATGGCAGGCCTCGCCTCTGAGGAACGGAGCGAGCAGACCCTCGGCGAGCTGCGGGCGGCTCTCGCCACGGAACGGTCGGGGCTCGGCGGCATCCTCCCCCGCTGCGCCGTGCTGGTCGACGGCTCACGATCGGACGACGACGCGCCTCTCTCGCCGACGACCGTCGTCGACGTGCTCCCACCGTTCGCAGGCGGATAGGCCGGTCAGCCGCCGATCCCCTTCCACAGCGACTCGCCGTCGGCGGTCCACTGCTTCTTCCATACCGGCAGCTCGCGCTTGATCTGCTCGATCACGGTGCGGCAGACGACGAACGCATCGTCACGGTGCGCCGAGGCCACGGCGATGACGACCGCGAGGTCGCCGACGACGAGCCGGCCGACACGATGGCTCACGGCCACGAGTGCCCGACGATCTCCGATCGCGTCCGCCGCGATGCGCCGGAGAGCGGCTTCGGCGTCCGGGTGCGCCGAGTACTCCAACGCCACGACCGGGGTCTGCGCATCGGGGTCCTCCACGCGTACGCGGCCGGCGAAGCTCGTCACCGCTCCCACCCATGGCTCCTCCACGGCGAGGAGGTGGGCGTCGAGGTCGAGCGCGGACTCCGAGATCCGCGCGATCGTCACGGTCATCGGTGATCGGCTCCCTCGACCTGGCCCAGCACGTGGGCGGCGACGGACAGGACGACCGGCATCCCGGAGGCCACCGCGCGCGGAGAGCCGGGAAGGTTGACCACGAGCGCGTCCCCGGCGATGCCCGCACGGCCGCGCGAAAGCATCGACGCCGCCGTGTCGGCGAGGCCGACTCGGCGCAGCTCCTCGGCGATCCCGGGTATCTCACGATCGAGCACCCGGCCCGTGCCCTCGGGCGTCTCGTCACGGGGCGAGAGTCCCGTGCCGCCGGACGTCACGATCAGGCGTATGCCGTCGGCCATAGCGGTCCGGATCGCGCGCTCGACCGAGCTCGCACCGTCCGGCACGATCACCGGATCCGCGCAGTCGAATCCCGCCTCACGAAGCGCCGCGACCGCGACGGGGCCGCTCGTGTCCTCTCGCTGTCCGGCCGCGGAGCGGTCGGACACGGTGATGACACGGGCGATAGCGGGCACCGAGCAACCCTATCGCGCGAACGCGCACCCACACCGCTCGCGCATGACGCTCCGCCGGCGCTCGAGCCGGTGGACCGGAGGGAGACGCTCGCCGCATCCGACGCGAGGCACGCGCCGGAACATCCGGGATCGACGTCCTGCCCGATCGATGTTTCCGGGTTTTCCGGATCGGGCAGAAGTCGCCGATCTCGCCGACACGTCGTTGTTACTGTCGCGAATGCCGCCGGCTCGCGCGGCAGTTCACCCTCACCCATGGAGTCGCTGTGTTCATAAGGAAGGTCTCCGCGCCGATCGTCATCCTCCTCTCCGCCGCCCTGCTGTTGAGCGGTTGCGGAGGATCGAAGGACGTCACCTGCGGCGACTATAAGAAGATGAGCTCAAATGATCAGAAGTCGGCCATCAAGAGCTATTACGCCGCGAAAGGAGAGAACAACCCGAGCAACGGCAAGATCCTGCTCACGCAGCAGTCCGCAAAGCTGTACTGCGCCACGGCTGGACATGATTCCGACCCGATCAGCAAGATCGATGGCAACTGAGCAGCGGACCGACCGCACTCTCCGGCCGCGGAAGGTGCGGAGCGCGTCCGCACTTCGAAGCGCGTCGACGTCACGCTCGGTGACGCAAAAGCTCTGTTAACGGGGAATGGCCACCCTGCGTTGGGTGGCCATTTCCTGAAAGAAGTCCGGCGGTGTCCTACTCTCCCACAGGGTCCCCCCTGCAGTACCATCGGCGCTGAGAGGCTTAGCTTCCGGGTTCGGAATGGGACCGGGCGTTTCCCTCTCGCTATGGCCGCCGAAACACTATTGATGTTTCAACCAAAAACACACAACAAAAGTCGTTTGTCGTGTGGTTCTCGACCGTACATCGAGAACCACTCAGTGGACGCGGGCACCTAGAACGGTGTGTTATCAAGTCATCGGCTTATTAGTACGAGTCAGCTGCACGCATTACTGCGCTTCCACATCTCGCCTATCAACCCAGTAGTCTGGCTGGGAGCCTCTCACCCGAAGGTATGGAAGTCTCATCTTGAGGCCGGCTTCCCGCTTAGATGCTTTCAGCGGTTATCCATCCCGAACGTAGCTAATCAGCGGTGCTCCTGGCGGAACAACTGACACACCAGAGGTTCGTCCAACCCGGTCCTCTCGTACTAGGGTCAGATCCTCTCAAACTTCCTACGCGCGCAGCGGATAGGGACCGAACTGTCTCACGACGTTCTAAACCCAGCTCGCGTACCGCTTTAATGGGCGAACAGCCCAACCCTTGGGACCTACTCCAGCCCCAGGATGCGACGAGCCGACATCGAGGTGCCAAACCATGCCGTCGATATGGACTCTTGGGCAAGATCAGCCTGTTATCCCCGAGGTACCTTTTATCCGTTGAGCGACAGCGCTTCCACAAGCCACTGCCGGATCACTAGTCCCGACTTTCGTCCCTGCTCGACCTGTCAGTCTCACAGTCAAGCTCCCTTGTGCACTTACACTCGACACCTGATTGCCAACCAGGTTGAGGGAACCTTTGGGCGCCTCCGTTACTTTTTGGGAGGCAACCGCCCCAGTTAAACTACCCACCAGGCACTGTCCCTGAACCGGATTACGGTCCGAAGTTAGATATCCAGAGTGACCAGAGTGGTATTTCAACAATGACTCCACACGAACTGGCGTCCATGCTTCACCGTCTCCCACCTATCCTACACAAGCCACACCGAACACCAATACCAAGCTGTAGTAAAGGTCACGGGGTCTTTCCGTCCTGCTGCGCGTAACGAGCATCTTTACTCGTAATGCAATTTCGCCGAGTTCGCGGTTGAGACAGTTGGGAAGTCGTTACGCCATTCGTGCAGGTCGGAACTTACCCGACAAGGAATTTCGCTACCTTAGGATGGTTATAGTTACCACCGCCGTTTACTGGGGCTTAAATTCGGAGCTTCGCTTACGCTAACCCCTCCTCTTAACCTTCCAGCACCGGGCAGGCGTCAGTCCGTATACATCGTCTTGCGACTTGGCACGGACCTGTGTTTTTAGTAAACAGTCGCTACCCACTAGTCTCTGCGGCCACCACACCCTTTTCGGAGCACGTCCGTATAAGTGGATGGCCCCCCTTCTCCCGAAGTTACGGGGGCATTTTGCCGAGTTCCTTAACCACGATTCTCTCGATCTCCTCGGTATTCTCTACCTGACCACCTGAGTCGGTTTGGGGTACGGGCGGCTAGAACCTCGCGTCGATGCTTTTCTCGGCAGCATAGGATCACCCACTTTTCATCCGCATCGTGTCTCAGCCTTCACGAGTGACGGATTTGCCTATCACTCAGCCTACGCACTTGCACCAGGACAACCATCGCCTGGCTTGGGCTACCTTCCTGCGTCACACCTGTTAATACGCTAACCGCACCAGCATGGGGTCATGCGCTAGCCCAACAGCCGCTCCCCGAAGGGTTGAGCCACTGGATTCGGGCACTTAGCACCACTGGATTAGCTTGGGCGGTTCTTCGCCGGTACGGGAATATCAACCCGTTGTCCATCGACTACGCCTGTCGGCCTCGCCTTAGGTCCCGACTTACCCAGGGAAGATTAGCTTGACCCTGGAACCCTTGGTCTTTCGGAGGACGTGTTTCTCACACGTCTTTCGCTACTCATGCCTGCATTCTCACTCGTGTCGCGTCCACGGCTGGGTCACCCCGCCGCTTCACTCGCGACACGACGCTCTCCTACCCATCAACACGGCTGGACCACGAAGGCCTACCAAAAATGTCAATGCCACAACTTCGGTGGCGTGCTTGAGCCCCGTTACATTGTCGGCGCGGAATCACTTGACCAGTGAGCTATTACGCACTCTTTCAAGGGTGGCTGCTTCTAAGCCAACCTCCTGGTTGTCTAAGCAACTCCACATCCTTTCCCACTTAGCACGCGCTTAGGGACCTTAGTTGGTGGTCTGGGTTGTTTCCCTCTCGACTATGAAGCTTATCCCCCACAGTCTCACTGCTGCGCTCTCACTTACCGGCATTCGGAGTTTAGCTGACGTCAGTAACCTTGTAGGGCCCATCGGCCATCCAGTAGCTCTACCTCCGGCAAGAAACACGCAACGCTGCACCTAAATGCATTTCGGAGAGAACCAGCTATCACGAAGTTTGATTGGCCTTTCACCCCTATCCACAGCTCATCCCCTCAGTTTTCAACCTAAGTGGGTTCGGCCCTCCACGACGTCTTACCGTCGCTTCAGCCTGGCCATGGATAGATCACTTCGCTTCGGGTCTAGGACACGCGACTCAATCGCCCTATTCAGACTCGCTTTCGCTACGGCTACCCCACACGGGTTAACCTCGCCACGTATCGCTAACTCGCAGGCTCATTCTTCAAAAGGCACGCTGTCACCCCTACCAAGGAGGCTCCAACGGTTTGTAAGCAAACGGTTTCAGGTACTATTTCACTCCCCTCCCGGGGTACTTTTCACCTTTCCCTCACGGTACTTGTCCGCTATCGGTCATCTGGGAGTATTTAGGCTTATCAGGTGGTCCTGACAGATTCACACGGGATTTCTCGGGCCCCGTGCTACTTGGGATACTCTTCACGCCAAGAGAAGCATTTCGACTACGGGGTTGGCACCCTCTATGACCTGGCTTTCAAACCAGTTCGTCTATACCTTCTTGTAACGCCGACCACTCGGCAGAATGATCAGAAAAGTCCCACAACCCCCAACGTGCAACACCTGCCGGCTATCACACACGCTAGGTTTAGCCTGTTCCGGTTTCGCTCGCCACTACTCACGGAATCGCGGTTGCTTTCTCTTCCTGTGGGTACTGAGATGTTTCACTTCCCCACGTTCCCTCTACCCGCCCTATATATTCAGACGGGAGTCACCAGGTACGCACGCGCCCTGGCGGGGTTTCCCCATTCGGACACCCTCGGATCAAAACTTGCTTATCAGTTCCCCGAGGCTTATCGCAGATTGCTACGTCCTTCTTCGGCTCCAGATGCCAAGGCATCCACCGTTTGCTCTTAAAGACTTGAAATCACATGAGTTCGAATCGTCAATCGAAATTGACTAATGATCTTTAAGATCATCTTCACGAGATGAAAAATCATCTCGAAGATGCTCGCGTCCACTGTGTAGTTCTCAAAGTACGGGCGGTACCCTCCCCCACCCCCCAAAAACAGGAGACAAGAAAAGGCCCAGAAGTCCCAGTTCGACCAAAAGGCCGGCCCGGTCCCTCAGGACCCAACAGCGTGCAGCCGCCCGCTTGCATCCCCCACCGTTCCCGATCCGAAGACCGTACTAACTGGAGTCAACCGCGC
Source organism: Microbacterium sp. SORGH_AS_0888 (assembly GCF_030818905.1). Taxonomy (NCBI): domain Bacteria; kingdom Bacillati; phylum Actinomycetota; class Actinomycetes; order Micrococcales; family Microbacteriaceae; genus Microbacterium; species Microbacterium sp. SORGH_AS_0888. The sequence continues at coordinate 3,011,525 of NZ_JAUTAZ010000001.1, read as the reverse complement.
TGACGGCATGTCAAATGTTCCACCCATGAGCTCCCAGCGAAGAACATACGCCTTCGACCTGGGTTCTGGACTCCGAAGAGTCAGATGCTCCTTAGAAAGGAGGTGATCCAGCCGCACCTTCCGGTACGGCTACCTTGTTACGACTTAGTCCTAATTACCGATCCCACCTTCGACGGCTCCCTCCACAAGGGTTAGGCCACCGGCTTCAGGTGTTACCGACTTTCATGACTTGACGGGCGGTGTGTACAAGACCCGGGAACGTATTCACCGCAGCGTTGCTGATCTGCGATTACTAGCGACTCCGACTTCATGAGGTCGAGTTGCAGACCTCAATCCGAACTGGGACCGGCTTTTTGGGATTCGCTCCACCTCACGGTATTGCAGCCCTTTGTACCGGCCATTGTAGCATGCGTGAAGCCCAAGACATAAGGGGCATGATGATTTGACGTCATCCCCACCTTCCTCCGAGTTGACCCCGGCAGTATCCCATGAGTTCCCACCATAACGTGCTGGCAACATAGAACGAGGGTTGCGCTCGTTGCGGGACTTAACCCAACATCTCACGACACGAGCTGACGACAACCATGCACCACCTGTTCACCAGTGTCCAAAGAGTCCCGTATTTCTACGGTGTTCTGGTGTATGTCAAGCCTTGGTAAGGTTCTTCGCGTTGCATCGAATTAATCCGCATGCTCCGCCGCTTGTGCGGGTCCCCGTCAATTCCTTTGAGTTTTAGCCTTGCGGCCGTACTCCCCAGGCGGGGAACTTAATGCGTTAGCTGCGTCACGGAATCCGTGGAATGGACCCCACAACTAGTTCCCAACGTTTACGGGGTGGACTACCAGGGTATCTAAGCCTGTTTGCTCCCCACCCTTTCGCTCCTCAGCGTCAGTTACGGCCCAGAGATCTGCCTTCGCCATCGGTGTTCCTCCTGATATCTGCGCATTCCACCGCTACACCAGGAATTCCAATCTCCCCTACCGCACTCTAGTCTGCCCGTACCCACTGCAGACCCGAGGTTGAGCCTCGGGATTTCACAGCAGACGCGACAAACCGCCTACGAGCTCTTTACGCCCAATAATTCCGGATAACGCTTGCGCCCTACGTATTACCGCGGCTGCTGGCACGTAGTTAGCCGGCGCTTTTTCTGCAGGTACCGTCACTCACGCTTCTTCCCTGCTAAAAGAGGTTTACAACCCGAAGGCCGTCATCCCTCACGCGGCGTTGCTGCATCAGGCTTCCGCCCATTGTGCAATATTCCCCACTGCTGCCTCCCGTAGGAGTCTGGGCCGTGTCTCAGTCCCAGTGTGGCCGGTCACCCTCTCAGGCCGGCTACCCGTCGACGCCTTGGTGAGCCATTACCTCACCAACAAGCTGATAGGCCGCGAGCTCATCCCTGACCAAAAAATCTTTCCCACCAATGACCATGCGGCCCTGGTGCATATCCAGTATTAGACGCCGTTTCCAGCGCTTATCCCAGAGTCAGGGGCAGATTGCTCACGTGTTACTCACCCGTTCGCCACTAATCCAAGGTGCAAGCACCCCTTCATCGTTCGACTTGCATGTGTTAAGCACGCCGCCAGCGTTCATCCTGAGCCAGGATCAAACTCTCCGTAAAAGAAAAAAGCCACACCATCGGGAAAACGACAATGCAGCGAGTTCAATCTGACCAAAGCTGAACCATCAAAACTGACGATCCAAACGCCTCCCCCACAAAGAAGGAGGACTTTGATCCAAAGGAATCTCAACCCAACCAAAAAGGCCAGGACGAGGTAAAATTGGCATTTGACAAGTGCACGCTGTTGAGTTCTCAAGGAACGGACGCTCCAACCATCAAGTCTCACGACCATCACCGCTGGGCAACCTCACTACCTTATCCGACCCCATCAGCGAGTCAAAACGGCGCTTCGCCTCGGATAACCGACGCAGTGGTCCCAGATCTGACCCGGATGAAACCGGACCCCCAATCTTAGACACAAGAAGCGGAAAACCGCAACCAGATCTTCGAAGGTAAAGGGGGATTCGTTCTCCGCTTGAGGGGGCGCAGGCTCTCGGCCTTCTCGCTCTTCCCTGTGGGGCTAACAAGTAATAACCTACGCCGACCCCACCCATCCAGCAAATCGCACCCGCATCCCGGGCGTGTCGCGCTCACGCCTCGGCGGCCGCCGTGATCCGGTTGGCCATCCCGCGGAAGATGAAGCCGTGGAACGGCAGCACGCCGAGCCAGTACAGCCGCCCCGCCAACCCGCTCGGGAAGAACACGGCGCGTTGCCGGTAGCAGGCTCCGGTCTCCCCCGCCGGTGCGGGTTCGCAGACCAGATCGAGCCAGGCCAGGCCGGGCACCTTCATCTCCGCACGCAGGCGCAGCAGATGCCCCGGCTCGACGCGCTCCACCCGCCAGAAGTCGATCACGTCTCCCACCGCCACGCGCGAACGACGGCGCCGGCCACGGGCGAGCCCCACTCCCCCGGCCACGCGGTCCATCCACCCGCGCAGCGCCCACAGCACGGGAGAGGAGTACCAGCCGTTACGTCCTCCGATGCCCTCGATGACCGCCCACAGTCGTTCCGGCGACGCGGTCGTGCGCGCCGTCCGCACATCGGTGAACACGGTGCGCCCGGCCCAGTCCGGGTCGCTCGGCAGCGGGTCCGAGGGCGCACCGCCGACCTCGGCATCCTGCCAGCTGGTCTCCACATCGTCGGCCTCGACGCGACCGAGCGCGAGGCTGACGGCGCGGCGGTACGGGGTCAGGCCCGTCGCCGGCGGCGGGATCAACGCGTCCACGGAGCGGTCCTTGACGATGCACTCGTTCTCGAGTGAGGCGATGAGCGGGCGCGCGATCGGCACCGGGACCGGCGTCACGAGCCCCACCCACAGCGACGCCAGCCGGGGCGTCAGGACGGGAAGCGCCGCGATCGCGCGCTGCCGCAGCCCCGCCTCGAGGGCATAGCCGTTCATCATCTGGCCGTAGCGGAGAACGTCGGGGCCGCCGATGTCGACCGCACGATTCACCTCGGGCGCGACGCGGGCGGCCCCCATGAGGTACCAGAGCACGTCGCGGACGGCGATCGGCTGGATGCGGTTGCGCACCCACCGCGGCGCCGGCATGTACGGCAGCACCTCGGTCAGGTGACGCACCATCTCGAACGAGGCCGAGCCGGATCCGATGACGACGCCCGCCTGCAGCACGAGGGTCGGCACGCCCGAGCGCAGGAACACCTCGCCGACCTCGACGCGCGAGCGCAGATGCGGCGACAGCGTCACGTGCTCGGGGTGAAGCCCGCCGAGGTACACGATCCGGGACACGGATGCGGCCGCCGCCCCCTCGGCGACGGTGCGCGCCACGCGCAGGTCGGTCTCCTCGAAGCCGGCGCCCGCGCCCATCGAGTGGATGAGGTGGAACACCACGTCGACGTCGCGCATCGCGAGGCCCACCGCATCCGCATCGTCCGCGGAGCCTTCGACGATCTCGACCTGGTCGCCCCAGGGAAGGCCCGTCACGCGCGCCGCATCGCGAGCGAGCACCCGCACGCGGTAGCCGGCGTGGACGAGCCGCGGCGTGAGGCGTCCGCCGATGTAGCCCGTCGCGCCCAGCACGAGCGCCCGCGGCGGCTCACCGTCCTCGCGCGGGCGGGCCCGCAGCGCGGACTCGAGCCCGGTGGGAGAGCTGAGATCCTGCGCCCGCGTGGCATCGCTGGCGTCGGCGGGCTCGGTGTCGGTGTCGGTGTCGGTGTCGTCGGCGAGGTCGCTCACAGCGTCACGGTAGAGCCGCGACCCGAGGGACAGGCCCCCCTTGACTCCGCGCGATTCGTCGCTCGCTCCGCTAGGCCGCCCGCTCCAGACGGACGACGACCGCCTTCGAGGTCGGTGTGCCCGAGACGTCCGCCACCGACTCGAGCGGCACCAGCACGTTCGTCTCGGGGTAGTAGGCGGCGGCGTTGCCCCGCGGCGTCGAGTACGCGACGAGCCGGAAGGCCGGCGCCCGGCGCTCCTGCACCGCGCCGTCCGGCGCCGTCCACTCCGAGACGAGATCGACGACGTCGCCGTCGGCGAAGCCGAGCTCGACGATGTCGTCGGCGTGGAGGAGCACCACGCGGCGGCCGTCGTGGATGCCGCGGTAGCGGTCGTCCTTGCCGTAGATCGTGGTGTTGTACTGATCGTGCGAGCGCAGCGTCTGCAGCAGCAGACGGCCCTCGGGGATGTGCGGGTACTCGAGCGGGTTGGCGGTGAAGTGCGCCTTGCCGTCCGTCGTCGCGAAGCGTCGTCCGTCGCGCGGCCCGTTGGGCAGGAAGAACGTGCGGCCCTTGTCGATCCGGCGCTCGTAGTCGTCGAACCCCGGGATGACGTTCTGGATGTGCGTGCGGATGAGCGCGTAGTCGTTCTCCAACGCCGACCAGTCGGCATGCGGCACGTTCGCCGGGTGCGCGAGGCCGACCGGATCGACCTGCGAGGCCTGCTCGACCGGATCGCGCTCGACCTGGTGGCGATCGACATCCCCACCATGGGAGGCCGAGGCATCCGGAGCCGAGCCGCTCTCGCCGAACAGCAGCCCGCACAGCCGCGCGATGATCGCGACCTCGCTCAGCAGATCGTCGGAGGGCGGCGTGAGCCGGCCCCGTGACGAGTGGACCGCCCCCATGGAGTCCTCGACGGTGATGCGCTGCTCGCGTCCGCCGCGCACGTCGCGGTCGGTGCGCCCGAGGACCGGGAGGATGATCGCGCGCTTGCCGGTGACGACATGGGAACGGTTGAGCTTGGTCGAGACCTCGACGGTGAGGTCGAGGGTCGCGCGGGAGCGCTCGACGATCTCGGTGTCGGGGGTCGCGGAGACGAAGTTGCCGCCCAGAGCCATGAAGAAACGGGCCTTGCCGGCATCCATCGCCCGGATCGCGGCGACCACGTCGTAGCCGTGCTCACGCGGCGAGGAGAACGAGAACTCGGCGTCCATCGCGTCGAGGAAAGCGTCGGCAGGCTTCTCATAGATGCCGACCGTGCGGTCGCCCTGCACGTTCGAGTGCCCGCGCACCGGGCACACGCCCGCTCCGGGCCGCCCGATGTTGCCCTGGAGCAGCAGAACGTTGACCACCTCGCGCAGCGTGGGCACGGAGTGCTTGTGCTGCGTGAGCCCCATCGCCCAGCAGACGATCGTGGCCGGAGAGGTGCGCACGGCCTCCGCGATCTCCCGCATCTCGGCCTCGGACAGCCCCGTGGCCGTCTCGAGCTCCGACCAGGATGCCGCGGCCATCGCGCTCGTGTACTCCTCGAAGCCGCTCGTGTGCGCGGCGATGAACGCGTGGTCGAGCACGCCGCCCGCGCGCTCCTCGACCTCGAGGAGGTGCTTGCCGATCGCCTGGAACAGCGCCTGGTCGCCGCCGAGACGGATCTGCACGAAGCGGTCGGCGATGGCGGTGCCGCCCAGCAGCACCCCCTTGACCGTCTGCGGGTTCTCGAAGCGCATGAGCCCGGCCTCCGGCAGCGGGTTCACGGCGATGATCGTCGCGCCGTTCTGCTTGGCCTTCTCGAGCGCGCTCAGCATCCGCGGATGGTTGGTCCCGGGGTTCTGGCCGGCGACGATCAGGAGCTTCGCGGTGTGGATGTCCTCGATCGAGACCGTCCCCTTGCCGATCCCGATCGTCTCGGTGAGCGCGGAGCCGCTCGACTCGTGGCACATGTTCGAGCAGTCCGGCAGGTTGTTGGTGCCGAGGCCCCGCACGAGCAGCTGATAGAGGAAGGCCGACTCGTTCGAGGCGCGTCCGGAGGTGTAGAAGATCGCCTGGTCCGGGTCGTCGAGACCGCGCAGGGTGTCGGCGATCTCGCCGAGCGCCTCGTCCCAGGAGGCGGGACGATAGTGCGTGGCCCCCTCGTCGAGGATCATCGGCTGCGTGAGCCGCCCCTGCTGACCGAGCCACCAGTCGTCGTGCGTGCGCAGCTCGTCGAGCGAATGGGACGCGAAGAACTCGGGGCCGACCGTGCGCAGTGTCGTCTCCTCCGCGACGGCCTTGGCGCCGTTCTCGCAGAACTCCGCGACGTGACGGTGGTCGGTCTCCGGCCAGGCGCATCCGGGGCAGTCGAATCCGTCCTTCTGGTTGACGCGCAGCAGGGCCCGCGCGCTGCGGACGACGCCGGCCTGCTGGTACGCGATCCCGAGGGCGTGCATGACCGCGGGGACGCCCACCGCGACCTTCTTCGGGTGCCCGACGCGCAGCTTCGCCTCGTCGATGTCGTCCTTCGGTGCCTTCGTCGCCATGCCCCGATGCTACCGCCGGACCCGCGAGACCAGTCCGCGGCGCCGAGACCGGCGGTTTTCTCGCCGGTCTCGGCGCGCCGGACTGGTCTCGCGGTCAGAGGACGGGGCGACGCGGGAGCGGGGCGGAGGGGAGCGGGGGCGGGGGCGCGAAGGCGGCGGCCACCACGAGCGCCGCGCCGGCCCCGACCAGCGCTCCGCCGAGCACGTCGCTCAGCCAGTGCGCGTGCACGGACGTGCGACTGAGGCCCATCACCACGATCCAGCATGCGCCCAGGGCGCCCACCCACCACCGCCCGAACACGACGGTGGCGACGACCGCCACGGTCGCCGCTGCCGCCGTATGGCCGGAGGGGAAGGAGCCGTAGTCGCTCAGGACGAGGATCTCCTCCGGGCGCGCGCGGCCGAAGAGGTGCTTGAGCACCTGCACCGCCACGGCGCTGACCAACTGCGCCGCCACGAGGTAGAGCGCCGCCCACCGTCGCCCCACGGCGACCAGCGCGGCGGCGCCCCCGAGCGTCACGAGCACGATGCTCACCCACACCCCGCCGAGCACGCCCAGCACGCGACCGAGACCGTGGACCACCGGCGAGTCCAGGTCGACGAGCAGGGTGTTCCACCAGGCGTCGATCGCGAAAGGGCCCGAGCCCCGCAGGAGCACGGCGGCTCCGAGCACGCCCGCCAGCAGCAGGAGAAGGATGCCGACCACGAGCGTCCGCGTCGGCGGGTGCGGGACACCGTCCATCGCCCCATTGTGCCGCCCCGCAGGGCTCAGGACGTGAGCAACGCTCAGGGCGCGAGCAACGCCACGGTCCGCGGCCGCACGACGAGCCAGAGCGCCGCGACCGCGATCACCGCGCACCCGACCATGACCGACGCCATGGTCGTCGCCGTGATGCCCGCATCCTTCGCGATCCACCCCACGAGCGGCGACACGAGGCCGGCGACCCCGAAGTTCGTGGCGCCGATGATCGACTGCGCCGTGCCGGCCGCCGAGCCGTGGCGATCGAGCGCCAGCACCTGGACGCACGGCAGCGTGAACCCGCACGCCGTGATGAACACGAACAGGGGAACGATCGTGCCCCACAGCCCCCAGCCGAGCTGGTCGGTCACGATGATGGCCGCGCCGGCGACGACGAGGACGGCCGTCGAGAACGCCATGACCCACTGCGGCCCGAACCGCGCGGCGAGCCGCGACGCGGCCTGCACTCCGATGATGATCCCCAGCGAGTTGACCGCGAACAGCAGCCCGTACTGCTGCGCGTCGAATCCGTAGCTCTGCTGGAACAGGAACGAGGATGCCGAGAGGTAGGAGAAGAGCCCGGAGAAGCTCATGCCGCCGATCACGAGCACCCCGACGAACACGCGGTCGCCGAAGACGCTGCGGTAGCGCTGCCACACGGTCGTCGAGCCGCGCTCCTCACGCCGCGCCTTCGGCAGCGTCTCGGGGACCAGGAACAGCGAGCACACGAGCATGACGGCGCCGTACAGCGCCAGCACGACGAAGATGCCGCGCCACGGCATGACCCCGAGCAGCCACGAGCCGACGAGCGGGGCGAGCACGGGCGCGACGCCCGAGACGAGCGCGAGTCGCGACAGCATCACGACCAGCCGCTTGCCGCCGAACAGATCGCGCACGATCGCCGCCGCCACCACGCCGCCCGCCGCCGCGCCGGCGCCCATGACGACCCGGGCGACGCCCAGCAGCAGGAGGTCGGGGGCGATCGCGGCCGCGACGCTCGCCACCACGTGCAGGGCCGTGACGGCGAGCAGCGGCACGCGACGCCCGACCTTGTCGCTGAGGGGCCCGACGATCAGCTGACCGACGGCGAAGCCGATCATGGTGCCGGTGAGGGTGAGCTGGATGGCGGCCGCGGTCGTGTGGAAGTCGGCCTCCAGCACCGGGAACGCCGGCAGGTAGAGGTCGATAGTGAAGGGGCCGAGCGCCGTGAGCGCCCCCAGCAGCACCACGTAGACGGCGCGACGGCGGGCCGTCATGGCATCTCCGGGGTGCAGCACGAGCGGGGCGGTGCGCGGGTCGCGCCCCAGGGCGCGGATCGCGCCGGTGGACGGCCGCGGGTCGACGGATTCGGGCACGTCAGTTCCAGTTCACGAGAAGGGGGACGGCGGTCGAAACGATTCGACGCCGGTGTCCGATGCTACCGGACGCGGCCGCCTTCCGCTCCGGGCGGGCGCGCTATCGTGGGGCCGTGACGGAGAAGCACGTGCGCCGCCCCCTCGTGGTGACCCTCGCTGTCGTGCTCGTGACGGTGAGCGGGCTGCTCAGTGTCGGCCTCGGCATCCTCATCCTCCTCAGCCGCTACCGGGTCGCCGAGTCCGACGTCCTGACGGTCTCGCTCGTGGGGGCGGGAACCATCCTCTTCGGGCTGCTCACGCTCGCCGTCGCAGGCGGCATCCGCAGGGGCAGCCGGCTGTCGCGGCTCCTCGTCACCCTCTACGCCGTGCTCGAGCTCGTCCTGCACGTCGTCACGATCGTGACGAGCGACACCTGGGACGCGTCCAGCGCGCTCGACATCCTGCTCGGCCTCGCCCTGCTGGTCGTGGTGTGGGCGCCGCCCGGGTCGCGCTACTTCGTCTCCCGGGAGCCGGCGCCGGATCCGATGGCGGTCTGATCGACCGCGTCCGGCGCCGCGCGGTTCTAGGCTGGAAACGCGGCCGTCCTGCGGTGTCCCCGCGTCCGGCGGGCACGCGGCGCGGCGCGGACGAGGAGAAGACGATGGCGTTGCACGAGGTCGAGTTCGCTTCCGCGAACGGGCGGGACACGATCTTCGGATGGATCTACGAGCCGGTTCGGCCGGCCCGCGGCATCATCCACCTCATCCACGGGCTCGGCGAGCACTCCCGCCGCTACCTGCCCCTCATCGTGACGCTGCTCGACGAGGGATTCGTGGTGGTCGCCGGCGATCACGCCGGTCACGGCAAGACCGCCATGACCAGCGGCGTGTGGGGCGATGCGGGCGACGACGCCGACCGCGTGGTCGTCGAGGACGAGTGGACGCTGCAGGAGCTCGCGCGGGACCGGTTCCCCGAGCTGCCGGTCGTCGTGTTCGGCCACTCGTGGGGCTCCATGATCGCGCGCGGGCTCGCGCAGACGCCGCGCGCCGCACTGGCGGGCCTGGTCCTGGGCGGGATCGCCGCGCAGATGGAGGGCATCGAGCAGCGCATCGATCGCGTCGCCCTCGCGGCCGAGACCGACACCTCACGCCCGGCGCCGGACGCCTACGGCATCGCGATGTTCACCGACTTCACCAGCCGCTACGGCGAGGGAGCCGGCCCCACGGACTGGATCGCCGCCGACGCGGACGTCGTGCGCGATCACGGGCGCGACCCCCTCAACAACTTCGGAGCGCCGCTGACGACGCGGTTCCTGCAGGGGTTCGTCGCGCTCTACGACCGGGTGAACGGGGACGATTGGTACGGCGGCGTCCCGGCCTCGCTCCCGGTGCTGATCCTCGCGGGCGACGCCGACCCGGTGGCCAACTTCGGCGAGGGCGCCTACCACGTCGGGAACCGTCTCATCGACTCGGGCCATGCCGACGTGCGGGTACGGGTGTACTCCGGCTTCCGCCACGAGGTGCACAACGAGCCCGAGATCCGGGCCGACGTCGCACGGGAGATCGTGACGTTCGCGTCGCGCGCGACGAGCTGACGGGCCGGCCGGCCGACCGGCCGACGGTCAGACCTCAGACGGGCAGACCTCAGACGGCGGCACGATGGGCGGCCGTCGCCCGCAGATCGCGCCGCACGAAGCGCAGATGGAACAGCCGCACGATCTCGATCAGACAGATCGCGGCGATCGTGTAGCCGGTCAGCACCCACGCGGCCGCCTCGCCCGGATCCGTCAGCTCGAAGAACACCGAAGCGAGCGGGATCGTGAACAACGCCGTCAGGGCGATGAACATGGCTCCGATCACGACGACCTTGTAGCGGTTGAGCGGGCGGGAGAGGACAGCGAGCACCCAGATCCCGACGATCGCGAGGATGATGGTCGACCCCGTCCGCAGCTGCGGCATCTCGACGCCGAGCGCTCGGCAGGTGAGGGTGTACCCCGCGAGCGTGAGGGCCACGACGATGCCCGAGGGGATCGCGAACGACAGCGAGCGGCGGAGGAACCCCGGCACGTAGCGGCGCGCGTTCGGCATGAGCGCGAGGAAGAACGCCGGGATGCCGATCGTCAGGCCGTCCGTGATCGAGAGCTGCCGCGGCAGGAACGGGAACTCCAGCACGAGGCAGCCGAAGAGGATCGCGAGTCCCGTCGCATAGGTGGTCTTGGTGAGGAACAGCATCGAGACCCGCTCGATGTTGGCGATCACCTGTCGACCCTCCGCGACGACGTCGGGCAGGTGCGAGAACCTGCCGTCCAGCAGCACGAGGCGCGCGACCGCCTTGGTCGCCGCGGCGCCCGAGTTCATGGCGATGCCGATGTCGGCGGTCTTGATCGCGAGGGCGTCGTTGACGCCGTCGCCGGTCATCGCCACCGTGTGCCCCCGGCTCTGCAGCGCCACGACCATGTCCTTCTTCTGGTCCGGCGTCACCCGGCCGAACACGGTGTGCCGCTCGAGCACGTCGGCGAGCGCCTCCTGGTCCTCCGGCAGCATCCGCGCGTCATAGCCCTCATCGACCTCGACCCCCACCTCTCGGGCGATCGCGGCGACGGTGCGGGGGTTGTCGCCGGAGATGATGCGGATGCCGACCCCCTGCTCACCGAAGTACGCCAGCGTCCGGGCGGCGTCCTCGCGCACCTGCTCACGGAACGTGACGACCGCCACCGGCTCGACGTCAGCCGGCAGGAGCTCGGCCTCCTGCTCGGCCGGGGTCAGCGGATGCGGCGAGCGGCCGAGCACGAGCGTGCGCAGTCCGGTCGAGGCCAACCGGGTGACGGCCGCGCCCAGCGGGTCCGCGACATCCGTCGCCCGCGCGCCGAACACCATCTCCGGCGCACCGAGGACCCAGGTGCCCGTGTCGCCGAGGGTCGCCGCGCTCCACTTGCGCGCGGAGGAGAACGGGATCGTGGCGGACGCGACGAGACGGGGGTCGGGATAGGCCTCGCGGAGGCAGCGCGCCGTCGCGTTGGCGTCCGGGGCCGCGCCGTACCAGCCGAGCGCCGACTCCCAGCCGGGCACCGCGTCCGGCAGCGCGAGCGCCCCGTCGTACGCGATCTCGCCCACCGTGAGCGTGCCGGTCTTGTCGAGACAGACGACGTCGACGCGCGCCAGTCCCTCCACGGCCGGCAGCTCGTTGACGAGCACCTGCTTCGAGGCGAGCCGGGCTGCTCCCACCGCGAAGGCGATCGAGGTCATCAGGACGAGTCCGAGCGGGATCATCGCCGTCAGCGAGGCGACGGTGTTCACGACGGCCTGAACCCAGCGACCGCTCTGGAAGACGCTCCCCCAGCCGCCCGCGACCTGCACCTGGGCGTTGAGCACGAGAAGCCCGATCGGCCCGATCGCCCACCCGACCCAGCGCAGCACCCGATCGATCGAGGAGCGCAGCTCGCTGCCGACCATCGAGAAGCGCTTGGCCTCGGCCTGGAACGCGTTCGCGTAGGAGTCGGCGCCCACCCGCACGACACGCGCCTCGCCCTCGCCCCCGACCACGACCGAGCCCGACAGCGCTTCGCTCCCCGCGGGCTTGTCCACCGCATCCGACTCGCCCGTGAGCATGGACTCGTCGATCTGCAGGGCACGCGAGCCGAGCACCTCGGCGTCGGCGGCGACCTGATCCCCGGCGCGGAGCACGAGGATGTCGTCGAGCACGACCTCGGCCGGCGCGATCTCGATCTCGGCGCCCGAGCGTCGCACGCGCGCGCGGGGCGCGTTCAGCAGGGCGAGCCGATCCAGCGCCGCCTTGGCACGGAACTCCTGGACGCATCCGATGATCGCGTTGGAGAACGCCGCGAGCCCGAACAACGCGTCCTGCCACCGGCCGACCAGCAGCAGCACGAGGAAGCATGCCCCCACGATGCCGTTGAACAGCGTGAAGACGTTGGCGCGGACGATGCTCCAGACCGAGCGACTCGTGTCGGCGTCATAGGCGTTCGTGCGTCCCGCGGCGATCCGCTCCGCGACGTCGGCTTCGCCGAGCCCCGTCGTCGCCTGGCCACCCGCCGTCTGGTCCCCCGCCGTCGCCATGGCCTTCACCCTATCCGCGAGACCAGGTCCGCGCGCTGAGACCGGCGGGCTCATCGCCGGTCTCAGCGCGTCGGACTGGTCTCGCGGTCAGCCCTTCGTCGCGCCGGCCAGCAGACCGCGGACGAAGAACCGCTGGAGGGCGAAGAACACGATCAGCGGCACGATGATCGAGATGAAGGTACCGGCCGACTGCAGGTACCACTTGTTGCCCCACGACCCCGACAGCGAGTTCAGCGTCTGGGTCAGCGGCAGCGACGAGCTCGGCGCGAAGATCGTGGCCACCAGAAGGTCGTTCCACACCCACAGGAACTGGAAGATCGCGAAGGACGCGATCGCCGGCATCGCGAGCGGCAGGATCATCCGGAAGAAGATCTGCCCGTGCCCGGCCCCGTCGACGCGCGCCGCCTCGATCAGCTCGCCGGGGATCTCGCGGATGAAGTTGTGCAGCAGGAAGATCGCCAGCGGCAGCGCGAAGATCGAGTGCGCGATCCACACGGTCGCGAAGCTGTGCTCCACGCCGCGGAGGGCGAAGCCGGGGAAGATGTTCACGTCACCGATCGTGAGGCCGCGCGAGAAGAGGCTCAGCAGCGGCACGAGCGCCATCTGCAACGGCAGGATCTGCAGCGCGAACACGAACGTGAACACGGCGCTGCGCCCCTTGAAGGGGATCCACGCGAACGCGTAGGCGGCCAGCGACGCGAGCGCGATCGGGATGACGGTGGCCGGGATCGAGATCGCGAGCGAGTTGACGAACGACTGGCTGAGCGTGAGCGCCGTGCCGCCCGAGGTCAGCGCCTCGACGTAGTTCTGCAGCGTGAAGCTCGGGTCGACGAAGACGGTCCACCACCCGGTCGAGTTCGCGTCGGCGCCGGGCCGGAACGACGTGACGAACAGGCCGAAGGTGGGGATCGTCCAGAAGATCGCGATGACGATCGCCGTGATCGTCGCGCCCTTGGACGTGAGGCGCTTGTGCGCCTCGCTCTCGCTCTTGCGTGCGCGGCGCGCCTCGTCGCGCACGGCCTTGCGGCCGATCGTGGGGACGGTGTCGATGGAAGCCATCAGCGGATCTCCTCCTGCTTGCGCATCTGCCGCACGTTGTACACGATCAGCGGGGTCACGATGAGGAACAGCACGACCGCCAGCGCGGAAGAGTGGCCGTAGCTCTGGAACCGTTGCTGCTGGTTGACCATCTCGAAGGCGAGCACGGTCGAGTTGGAACGACCGCCGGTCATGACGGCGACGATGTCGTAGACCTTGAGGGAGGCGATCGTGATCGTGGTGAGCACCACGATGAGCGAGGAGCGGATGCCGGGCACCGTGACGTTCCGGAACCGCTCCCAGGCGTTCGCGCCGTCCAGCTGGGCGGCTTCCAGCTGCTCCGTGGGAACGGCCTTGATGGATGCCGAGAGCACGACCATCGCGAAACCGGTCTGGGTCCAGATGAACACGACCAGAAGGCAGAAGGTGTTGATCAGCGGCTGCGCGTCGAGCCAGCTGACGGGCTCGCCGCCGAACATCGTGATGATCGCGTTCAGGATGCCGACCTGCTGGCCCTGCCGGTAGTCGTACACGAACTTCCAGATGATGCCGGCGCCCACGAACGAGATCGCGTAGGGCATGAACAGGAAGACCTTCAGCAGCTTCTCCCCGCGTGCACGGTCGATGAAGGCGGCGTAGGCCAGCCCGATCGTGGTCGAGAAGATCGGCGCGACGACACCCCAGATGAGGGTGTTGATGACCGACCAGAAGCCCTCCGGGTTGGTGAAGGTCCAGATGTAGTTCTCGAACCAGACGAAGGTGTCGCCCGTCTTGTCGAAGAACGACTGGTAGACCGTCGAGATGGCCGGGTAGACCAGGCCGACCAGCAGCATCGTCGCCGCCGGCGCCAGGAAGATGACGAGCTGGAACACGTAGCCGGAACCGGCTCGTGCACGGTAGTCGGCGAAGAACAGCAGCGCGCCGGCGAGGAGGGCGATCGCCACGACGTACACGACCGCGTTCTGGTAGGGCCGCAGCAGCAGGAAGGCGATCAGCGGGACCACGATGCTCGCGGCCAGCCGCAGCCAGAAGTAGCCCCGCCCGGCCCGCGGCGCGTACTCGATGAGCACGAGGATGACACCGACGACGACGCCGAAGACCACCAGCACGAGGGGGATCTGCACGAGCGGGTTCAGCCCGCCCAGCCAGACGAAGAAGCTGTTGAGCGAGAAGCCGATCGTGGTGGGAGCGGCATCTTTGTTCCCGCCACTGGTCAGCAGCAGGATCAGCATGACCACGAGGCCCAGACCGGCGACGACCGCGACGATGCCGGCGATGCGTCTCATGGTCCCGGATGGCGCGCCCTCCGGCGCCTCGGAGGTCACGGGCGGTGGAGCTTCGGTGGTGGTCGGCGTCGACATGTACTCCCCTTGGTTCGGGCTCGCTCAGGTGAGAGGGGTGGGGCCACCCGCGGAACGGGCGGCCCCACCGTGCGAGCGATCGATCAGTTGTTGTAGCCCGCCTGGATGTCGGACAGCACCTGGTCGGTCGGCTTGCCGTCGATCCAGTTGACCATGCCCTTCCAGAACGATCCCGAGCCCACCGACGCCGGCATGAGGTCGGACGCGTCGAAACGGACGACGGTCTTCGGGTCCTGCAGCGTCTTCATCGCGTCCACGAGGAAGGGGCTGGAGGCCAGCGAGGCGTCGGCGTTCTTGTTGGCCGAGATCACACCGCCGAGCTTGACGCGGGCGTTGGCGAAGTCGGGGCTTGACATGTACTCCAGGACCTTCTTGACGTTGTCCGAGTCGGAGAACGCGGTCACGAACTCACCACCGGCCTCGACGTAGGTGTCGCCGCCGGCCTTGACGCCCGGGAGCAGGAAGGCGTAGACGTCGCCGTCCGGCGCGACCGTCGGGGTCTTGCCGTCGGCGGTCTTCACGTCGAGGAAGTTCGACGAGAGGAACGAGGCCTGGTGCGTCATCGGGCAGGTGCCGTCGGCGACCTTGGCGGCCACGTCCGCGAACGCGGTCGAGTTGATGCTCTTGACGTCGCCGAAGCCCGCGTTGACGTAGCTGGGGTTCAGCAGGATGCCGCCCAGGGCGTCGAAGGCGTCCTTGACGGGCTGGTCGGTGAACTTGACCGTGCCGGCGACCCACTGGTCGTACACGTCGGGGCCGGACTGGCGCAGCACGAGGTCCTCGATCCAGTCGGTGCCGGGCCAGCCGGAGGCGTCGCCGGAGCTGAAGCCGGCGCACCAGGGAGCGGCACCCGTCTTCTGCTGGATCGTCTGGGTGAGCGTCAGGAGCTCGTCCCACGTCTTCGGGATGGAGACGCCCCACTCCTTGAACTTCGCCGGGGAGTACCAGACGTAGCCCTTGACGTTGGCGAGCATGGGCGCCGCGTAGAACGTGCCGTCGACCGTGCCGTAGGTCTTCCAGTCCGAGGACCAGTTCTCGTCGACGTTCTTGGAGACCGCGTCGGTGGCGGGCTTGACGTCCCCGGTCCCGACGAGGCTCTTCAACAGACCGGGCTGGGGCACGATCGCGATGTCGGGCGCCGAGCCTCCGGCGACCTTCGTGACGATGTTGCCCTCGAAGCTCTTGTCGCCCGTGTACTCGACCTTGATGCCGGTGTCCTTGGTGAACTGCTCGAACGACTGGTTCAGCAGATCGGCCTCGGACCCCGTGATGCCTCCCGCGATCTGGACGGTCCCGCCGCCCGCGTCGCTGCTGCCGCCCGAGGGGCTCTCGGCGCAACCGGCGAGTGCGAGACCGGCGATGCCGGCCAGGGCGATCGGCACCAGGACGCGGCGCCGTGTTGTTCTGAGCATGTGATTCCTCTCCTCATTGAGTGCGGACGTCTGTTGTCCGACACATCAGATCCACTCAGGAACCGATTCCACGCAACAGTAGGGGAATCGGACCGGGATCACAATACAACCGGATCACGACTCGGTAAAGGTCGCGATGGGAGCGCTCCCTTTCGAAAATATGAGAGATGGGAGCGCTCCCTCGGCACGACACGCGTCCATGGGAGCGCTCCCCAGCGATGGCCACAATCCTGAAACCGATTCCACATTGTGCGAGGAGCCCCTAACATGTGAGAGGGTCATCGCGGACACGGAGGAGCACACATGAGCGGGATCGTCGACGTCGCCCGCCTTGCCGGGGTGTCGAAGTCGACCGCGAGCCGTGCGCTGAGCGGAGCGGGCTACGTCTCCCCCGCGACCCGCGATCGTGTCGAGCGGGCGGCGACATCCCTCGGCTACGTGCCCTCCACCAACGCGCAGAGCCTGTCGACGGGGCGCACCCAGAACGTCGGCGTGGTCATGCCCTACGTCAACCGGTGGTTCTTCTCCGAGGTCCTCGAAGGCGTGCAGTCCGCCCTCCTCGCCCGCGGCCTCGACCTCACGCTGTACGACGCGACGCCCGGGTCGCAGCGACGGCGGCTGATCTTCGACGACTTCCTGGCGCGCAAGCGGTTCGACGGGCTGCTCGCGATCGGCGTGGAGCCGGAGGAGGACGAGCTGGACCGGATGCTCTCGCTCGGCAAGCCCGTCGTGAGCGTCATCGGCCCGAGCCCGCGCACGAGCGTCATCACGATCGACGACGAGGATGCGGCGCGGCGCGCGACCGAGCATCTGCTCGCCCTCGGTCACCGCCGGATCGTGTTCCTCGGCGCGGGCTCCGAGACCCGCTGGCCCCACGTCGAGTCGGCGCGGGTGGCCGGCTACCGGGCCGCGATGACCGACGCCGGGCTCGCCGACGAGATCCGTCAGGTGCCCGCCGTGCTGTCGATGCCCGACGGCTACGCGGCCGCCGTCGACATGCTCAGCGACGCCCGCTCACGGCCCACGGCGATCGTCGCCGCGTGCGACGAGGTCGCCGTCGGCGCGATCGTGGCCGCCCGACGTCTCGGCATCCTCGTGCCCTCGAGCCTCAGCGTGATCGGGATCGACGACCACGAGTACGCCGACATGTTCTCGCTCACGACGCTGCGTCAGGTGCCGCGCGAGCAGGGGATCACGGCGGTCGAGCTGCTGGAGCAGCACATCGAGGACCCCTCTCGTCCCCCGGAGCAGATCACCATCAAGCCGCGGCTGATCGTGCGCAACTCCACGGCGCCGATCGGCCAGGGGGCGATCCCCCGCATCGACCTGGCGTGATCACGACGGAGGGGGAACCGGTTCCGGCTCCCCCTCCGTCGTCGAGCGTCTGCTCAGGCGCGGCGTCGACGCGTGACGATCCGGGCGCTCAGCCCCAGCCCCAGCAGCAGCACCGCGGCGAACACGATGCCGCCCAGCGGGCCGCCGTCGCCGCCCGTCGCCGCGAGCTCGCGGATGCCGACGGCCTGCCAGCCGATGACGTTGCCCGCCGCGTCCTGCACGACCAGCCGGTGATCGCCCGACACGTTCGCCGGCAGGGTGACGGTCACGTTGCCCGCCGCATCCACCTGCTTCCATCCGAGGAACACCGGGTCGGAGTGCAGCCAGACCGCGACCCACTGGCCGGCGTAGGCGACGCCGATGTGGATCGTGATCGTGGCGCCCACCGAGAGCTGGCCGCCGCCGGCGTTGATGATGTTCTGCAGCGTCGAGGTGAGCGCGCTCTCCGGCGCGGGGGTGCTCGGCTGCGTGGGCTGGCCACCGCTCGCCCCGCCGCCGTCCCCGCCGCCCGTCGCGGCGAGGACCGTGAGCGGCAGTCGCACGACCGTTCCGCTGTCGGGAGCGGTGAGCACGATCTCGACGGCGCCCGTGACCCCCGAGGGGAGCGTCAGCGCGACGTTCGCGATCCCGTCGTGCACCGCGATGGGCGCGTACGCCGCATCGCCGATCCGGGCCTCGAGCGTCGTGTTGACGGGCGAGCCGAGCGAGGTCAGGTCAAGACCCGAGACCTGGAAGCTCACGAGGCCGCCTTCGGCGACGGCCGCCGGGAGCCCCGTGACCTGGGCGCTGCGGCTCGCGAACGAAGGCGAGAGCGGCGAGTTGGTCTGCAGGTACTGGATCCACGCATCCCGGTCGATGAGGCCCGAGTCCCGCGTGTCGGTCCCCTGGGCGAGCGTGCGGAAGTTGTCGCCGCCCTGGAGCAGGAAGCTGAACGACCCGACCCGGTACGACTTCGCAGGATCCAACGGCACGCCGTCGATCCAGACGCTCGTGATGTGCGAGCCCTGCGGCGCCTGCGCGTCGTAGGTGTACGACACGTTGTCCGAGAGCCCGAGCTGCAGATAGGGGCGCGAGGGCACGTTGCCCTTGTCGTCGAGCTGCCACTGCTCCTCCAGCACGCTCTTGAACTGCGCTCCCGTCAGTGTCGTCGTCCACAGGTTGTTCACGAACGGCAGCACGGCGTTCGCCTCGGCGTAGGTGATGACGCCGTCATCGCCCTTCCGCAGCTCGGCGCGCAGACCGCCGGGGTTCACGATCCCGATCTCGGCGCCACCGCGGTCCGCGGCGCTCAGCGACGAGACCAGCGAGTCCGCCACGAGGTTGCCGAGCGTGGACTGCTTCGCGCGGTTGTCGCGCACCGAGCCCACGTACGCCGTCGTGATGTCCGCGGTCACGGAGCCGACCGGCTGGTTGCCGATCAGCGTCGCCGCGGCGATCGCCGCATCCACGATCCCCTTGACCTCGGCCACCCGCGGGTAGGTCGCGGTCAGCGTGGCGTCATCGGTCGTGGTGCGCGCCACGTTGCGGACCGTGGACGAGAGCACGCGACCGGTGGTCGGGTCGAGCGTCAGGACGACCTGACCGATGTTCTCGCCGTAGCTCCCCGTCTGCAGGACCGGGCGCGTGGCACCGGGCACGCCGGGCACCGGCGCGTTCCATGCGTACTTCTTGTGGGTGTGCCCGGTGAAGATCGCGTCGACGGATGCGGAGGTGTTCTGCACGATCTGCGCGAACGCCTTGCCTGCGGCGAGCTCGTCCGCCAGCGAGGCGCTCTCCGCGTCGCCCGCGGCCGCGCCCTCGTGGTACTCCGCGATGATCACCTGCGCCTCGCCGTTGCTCGGGTCGCCGTCGGTGAGTCGCGCAGCCACCCGGTTGACGGCCTCGACGGGATCGCCGAAGTCGAGCCCCGAGATCCCGCCGGGCGCGACCAGCGAGGGCGTCTCCTGCGTCACGGCACCGATGACGGCGACCGTGAGCCCCTGGACCTCGAAGGTCGTGTACTCGTCCAGCGCGGGTGTCGTCGTGCCTTTCACGTAGACGTTCGCCCCGAGGTACGGGAAGTCCGCCTCGTCCGCCACCCGGCCGCTGAGGTCGGAGAAGCCCTTGTCGAACTCGTGGTTGCCCACCGCGGAGGCATCCAGTCCGAGCGCGTTCAGCACGTCCAGCGTCGGCTTGTCGTCGGCGGACGACGAGGCGAACAGCGAGGCACCGATGTTGTCACCGTCCGAGAGGAACAGCGTGCTGTCGGGGTGCTGGGCGCGCAGCTGCTCGATCGTGCCGGCGAACTTGACCGTGTTGGTGTCGATCCGACCGTGGAAGTCGTTGATGTTCAGCAGGTTCAGCTCGACCGGTGCGACCTCCGGCAGGTCGACGCCGACGACGATCGGATCGTGGTCGCTCGACCGATAGGGCGAGGCGTCGTAGAAGTTCGTCGCGTTGTAGTTGTACCGGCTGTACTCGAGCGCGATCGACTCGCCCGCGTTGATGTTCCAGATGTCGGCACCCGTCACGGCCTTCTCCGCGTCCGGGGACGCGAGGATGTGGTCGAGCGAGCCCGACGCGCCGTCGAACGAGTAGCTGTACTTGCCCGTCTTGGAGCCCTGGTCGACGTACCCCGCATCCGTGAGCACCCGGATCGGGTCCTCCTTCGTGTACGCGTTGAAGTCGCCGATCAGGAAGACCTTCGTCGTGCCGAACTTCTGCTGCAGCGTCGAGGAGAAGCTCAGGAGCTCCTTCGCCTGGGCGACGCGCGCACCGTTTCCGGCACCCTGACCGTCACCGGCGTCGCCGTCTCTGCTGCCGCTCGCGCGCTTCGACTTGAAGTGGTTGACGATCGCGATGAACGCCTGGTCGTCGGACGCGCCGACGCGCGCGAACGCCTGCGCCAGCGGCTGCCGTGCGTTCTGGAACGCCTCGGCATCATCGATCACGCTCTCGCCGACCGGCTTCACGGCGGCCTTCTTGTAGATGAAGGCCGTGCGGATCACATCCTCCTTGGCGGGCACGGCGGCGGGCGAGGGCACGTACGCCCACTCCTCGGCACCGAGTGCGGCGTTGAGGGCCGCCACCAGGGTCGCGACCGCGGCGTCCCGGTCCTTGCCCGCGATGGTCGAGTTCTCGATCTCCTCGAGGGAGACGACCTCGGCGCCGAGGCCGTTGATCGCGGCGACGATCTTGGCCTGCTGCCGGGCGAGGTTGGCATCGTCGGCCGCGCCGCGCACCGAGGGACCGTTCGAGCAGGTGTTGACCGTGATCGGGTTGCCCTCGCGGTCGTTGTAGAACGTGCAGGAAGCGCCGGCGGCGACCGCATCCTCACCCGTGGTGGGGAAGTAGTTCAGCACGTTGAAGCCGGCGATCTGGATGTCGCCGCCGACGTCCGCGGGAGAAGACGTGCGCGTGTTCGCGAACGTGGCCGGCTGCACCGAGGCGGCGTTGTCGACCGTGAGCTGCTGGGTCGGCTGCAGGTTCCACTGGCTGTTGCGGTACTCGAGGACGACGGGGCGCGTGAAGGTCACCGCGGCCCCGACGCGCACCGGCGCCGTGGTGGAGAGGTAGGGCAGGGGGATGGACGTGTTCGCCGCGGAGGTGAAGTTCAGCGACGAGCCGTCGTCGAGCGTGACGGCACGAGCCGCGTTGTCGGCGACGGCCGCGGTGTACGCGTCGGTGCCGGGGGCGGCGACCTCCGTGGGCGTGAGCAGCGGCCGGTCGCCGGCGGCGAGGCCGATCGAGGCGTAGTAGTTCGTGTCGTAGGTGTCGCTGACGGTGAACGCCCCCTGGGGCGCCAGCAGCATCCCTTCGAGGCGCTCCCGCTCGGCGTCGGTGGCGGGCCAGGAGACCGCGGCGGGCGTGACCGGCGCGACGCTGTCGGAAAGCACCGTGACCCCCGAGGCGGCGGGGCTGATCTCGGTCGTGCCCCGGTATTCACTCACCGGGCCCGTCACCTCGACGTAGTCGCCGACGGCGACCTTGGCGACGGCGGAGGAGCCGAAGACGAAGACCGCGTCGGATGCGGTGTGCGCAGCCGTGTCGATCGCCCCGCCCGTGCCGGGCGTCTGGATGTAGAAGCCGTTGAACCCGCCGCGCGGGTAGGCGGCCGTGACGACACCGCGGGTCGTGACCGTGGTGCCGGCCAGCGGGCTGGTCTCGCCCGTGCCCTGGATGGCGGCGATCGGGGTGACGCCGTCGGGTGTGGTCGGAGCCGAGCCGGACTCGCTCGGCTCGGGCTGGGGCTCACCGGACTCGCTCGGCTCCGGCTGCGGCGTCGACCCGCCCGATCCCGAGGACTGCGGGGTGGGGGCGGCGACGGTGAAATCGGCCGAGTTGACGTTGGTGTCGGCGCCGTCCGTGCGTGTCGCTGCGGTGGTGTTGCTGAGCTTCGCCGCTGCAGACCCCTCGAAGGTGTTCGCGCCGTAGCCGATGAGATCGACGACCTGCGCGGCGCCGACCACACTGCCGGTGCCCGGGTTGATCGCCTCGGTCGTGTCGGCGAGCCACACCGTGCCGGCGGTCCCGCTCATCGCGATCGTGCCGGTCGCGTCAGGGGTCGGCAACGGCGTAGTCCCGCCGGATCCGGCCGCCTCCGCGACCAGGTAGGTCGCGCCGGGCTCGATCGAGCCGGTCAGCGCCGTCACCCCCGTCGCCGCTCCCGTGCCGGTGCCGCTGCGGTACTGGACCGAGTACCCCTCGAGCGAGAGGGCGGTGTCGCCGGCGTTGTAGAGCTCGATGAAGTCGTTCGTGTAGGTCGCGCCGTTGTTCCCCCCGCCGCCGTAGACCTCGTTGATCACGACGCGAGCGCCGGTCGCGGCGCTCGCGGGGATCGGAACGAGCACGGCCGCGCCGAGGACGGCACCGACCCCGAGCGCGGACGTGAGGGAGAGGCGACGGCCTCGCTGGGAAAACAACATGAGTCTCCTCTGGATTCCTGGTGCAGACCCGTCGAGGCTACGAGTCGAACCGTGACGGTTTCGGGTCACAACGGAACACGCAGGTAAACAACAGAGGAGAGTTCTCTCATCTTTTCGGCAGGCCGAAATATCGTCGTCGACACCGCACCGGGAGACGCACGAAGCCCCCGGATGCACACGGCATCCGGGGGCTTCGTGAAGAAGGAACGAGTCCTTACTTGAGGGTGACGGTCGCGCCGGCCTCTTCCAGAGCGGCCTTGGCCTTCTCGGCGGTCTCCTTGTTGGCGCCCTCGAGGACGGCCTTGGGGGCACCGTCGACGACGGCCTTGGCCTCGCCGAGGCCGAGCGAGGTGAGCTCGCGGACGACCTTGATGACCTGGATCTTCTTGTCGCCGGCGGCCTCGAGGACGACGTCGAAGGAGTCCTTCTCCTCGGCCTCTTCGGCGGGGGCGCCACCGGCGGGGGCGCCGGCAGCGGCGACCGCGACGGGCGCGGCGGCGGTGACGTCGAAGGTCTCCTCGAACGCCTTGACGAACTCGCTGAGCTCGATGAGCGTGAGCTCCTTGAACGCGTCGAGCAGCTCCTCAGTGCTGAGCTTTGCCATGTTTTTCTCCTTGTTCGGGGTTGTTCAGCCGGGCCTGACTCAGGCCGCGGACTCCTGCTTCTCGCGCAGCGCGTCGACCGTGCGAACGGCCTTCGACGGAAGCGCAGTGAAGACGTATGCCGCCTTGGTCATCGTCGCCTTCATCGCACCGGCGAGCTTCGCCAGCAGGACTTCACGGCTCTCGAGATCGGCGAGCTTGTTGACCTCTGCAGCGGTCAGGGGGGCACCGTCGAAGTACCCGCCCTTGATGACCAGCAGAGGGTTAGCCTTGGCGAAGGCACGCAGGCCCTTGGCGACGGCGACCGGGTCACCGTGCACGAAGGCGATGGCGGACGGGCCCTTGAGCTCGTCATCCAGGCCCGAGACCCCCGCGTTTGCCGCGGCGATCTTGGTCAGCGTGTTCTTCACCACGGCGTACTCCGCGTCCTGACGGATGCTGTTGCGCAGCTCCTTGAGCTGTGCAACCGTCAGACCGCGGTACTCGGTCAGCAGAACGGCGGTCGAGTCCTCGAAGTTCTTCGTGAGCTCGGCGACCGATGCATCCTTCTGCGCCATGGCCACTCCTTGTGTGTACGAGGCGCTCCGCGGTGGCGGAGCGCCGGCCTGGACCGCTGCATCGAGAGCTCGGCACCCATGACAAAAGCTCCGGCGCAAGCGCACGGAGCTTCAAGTCCGGAATCCCGGAGAATCGTTCGTGACACCTGCGCGGGCCCCTGCTGAGCAGAGCTTCGATCGACCTGCGCTTTCACGCATGACGATGACCAGCGGTCTTCGGCTTCGTACACTGTACCCCATGACGTCCGCTCCGCCGAATCGTCCGAGGTTCGGAGGATGCCGGCGCATCGCCGGTCGTGATCGCGGCCAAGGCGCGGGGGCTCGTGCTCTTCGCGGGAGGGGCGGTGCCGCTCGCGGGGTGTCGCAGGAACGCCGCGGCGCGACGCCGGGTTAGCCTCGAAGGCATGACTCCGGAGGCCTTCGCCCGCATCGCCCCGGACCTCGCCGCACGCATCGTCGCGGACTCCCGCGACCGCGTCGGCTGGCTCCGCGCCCGCTCGCGCGGCATCACGGCGACCGACGTCGCCCAGCTCACGAGCCCCGCGGCCATCGCCCGCGCCGCGGACGCCAAGCTCGGCGCCGGCCGCGGCTTCTCCGGCAACGCCTACACCGACCACGGACGCCGCCGCGAGCCGGCCATCGCCGCGTGGGTCGCGGCGACCCACGGCATCCATCCCTCCAGCGCGCTCTTCCACGCCGAGATCGAGAAGCGCCACCTGGCCACCCCGGACGGCATCGCGGTCGACGCCGAGGGCCGCGTCACGCTCGCCGAGATCAAGACCACCAACAAGGCGTGGCGGTCCATCCCGCGCGGCTACCTGCGGCAGGTCTGGTGGCAGCAGCACGTGCTCGGCGCGGAGCGCACGCTCGTGACCTGGGAGCAGCACGACGGCTTCGTCCCGGTGGACGACGAGCCCCGGTGCGCCTGGGTCGATCGCGACGAGAGCGAGATCGCCCGCCTGGTCGCTCTCGCGACAGCCCTCATCGACGAGCTCCACCGGCGCACCCGCCCGCCGCGCGTCGCCATGGACCGCGACGCCTTCCGCGCCCTCGCGCTCGCCGACTGATCCTCGGCGCCGCGCACCGCCCCGCGGCGCCGTCGCGTCGCACGCCTCCGCAGCCACCGGGCGATAGTTGACGTATCGCAACCTTCGGGTTTATGGTTGACACGTCTCAACATTTGACGTCCGTCAACCAAGGATCTCCATGACTCTCCCCTCCCCCACTCTCGGCGACACGGCGAGAACGCCGCGTCGCGTCCTCGAGGCGCTCTCCGGACTCCTGCTCGGCATGTTCGTGTCGATGCTCGCCTCGACCGTCGTGTCGACCTCGCTCCCCGTCATCATCCATGACCTCCAGGGCGGCCAGAGCGCCTACACCTGGGTCGTCACCGCGACGCTGCTCACCACCGCGATCTCGACGCCGATCTGGGGAAAGCTCGCCGACCTCTTCAACCGCAAGGTCCTCTTCCAGCTGGCGATCGTGATCTTCGTGCTCGCGACCGCCGCGGCCGGCTTCTCCCAGACGCCCGAGATGCTGATCGGCTTCCGCGCGGTGCAGGGGCTCGGCGCGGGCGGGCTGGCGGCCCTGAGCCAGGTGCTCATGGCCGACATCATCAGCCCCCGCGAGCGCGGCCGCTACATGGGCCTGTTCGGTGCTGTGATGGCCGTCGCGACCGTCGGCGGACCGCTCCTGGGCGGTGTCATCACGGACGCCTGGGGATGGCGCTGGAACTTCTACGTCGCGCTCCCCTTCGCGGTCGCGGCCCTCCTGATCGTGCAGCGCACCCTCACGCTCCCCGCGCACCCCCGGCGCAAGGTCTCGATCGACTACACCGGGATCGTGCTGCTGTCGGCCGCGGTCTCGCTGCTGCTCATCTGGATCACGCTCGCCGGAGACTCCTTCGACTGGTGGAGCGCGCCGACCGCATGGATGGTGGGCGGCGCGGTCGTGGCGACCGTCCTGTTCGTGCTCGTCGAGCTGCGCGCGAAAGAGCCGCTCATCCCGCTCTCGCTCTTCCGCAACCGCACCTTCACGCTCGCGGTCATCGCCTCGCTCGCGACGGGGATCGCGATGTTCGGCGCCTCGATCTACCTCAGCCAGTACATGCAGCTCGCACGCGGAGCGACCCCGACCGAGGCCGGTCTCATGACGATCCCGATGATCGCGGGCCTGCTCGTGTGCTCCGTCGTCGGCGGCGCCCTCATCACCCGGTTCGGCCACTGGAAGCCCTTCCTCGTCGTCGGCGCCGTGCTCATGATCGCCGGCGCCTCCCTGCTCGCGACGATCCACTACGACACGGACTTCGCGCTCGTCTCGCTCTACATGTTCCTGCTCGGTGCGGGCGTGGGCCTCACGATGCAGAACCTGGTCCTGGTCGTGCAGAACACCTCCCAGCCGACCGAGATCGGCGTCGCGAGCTCGGGCGTGACCTTCTTCCGCAGCCTCGGCGGCACGGTCGGCGTCGCCGTCATGGGTGCAGCCGTCGCCTCACGCGTGACCGGCCTCGTCTCCGACCGGACGGGCGACATCCGCGCGGCTCTGGCGACCCTCGGCGATCAGGCGCAGACCTGGGCGACGGCGCTGCAGTCGGGCTCGCTGCCCCAGGTGTCCGCCATGCCGCAGGCGCTGCGGGTCGTGTTCGAGGACATCTATGCGAACGGCATCTCGCACTCGTTCTTGATCGCGGTTCCGTTCGCTATCCTGAGCCTTGGCGCCATCCTGTTCCTCCCGAACAAGCCGCTCACCCGAATGACAACGAGCGAGCGGATCGCCGCCAGCGAGGCCGACCTCGCCACGGTGTCGGTTCCCGAGGCCATGGACACGCTCGCCACCGCCGGTGGCGTCCGCCTCCCGGACGATGCGAAGGATGCGGAGGAGCCCCCCACCACTTCACACGATCGGAAGCGATGACCCAGCCCGCCGCGGACCGCCCCGACCAGACCCGCGAACGGGCGGTCCGCGACCTCGAGGAAGCCTTCGCCGAGCTCATGCGGGAGTTCCGGAGCATCTACGCGCAGGCCGCGACGACCGCCGCGCCGGGCATGCTCCCCGGCACCTTCAAGACCCTCATCGTCATCGCACGGCAGGGACCGCTCACGCAGTCGGTGCTCGCCGAGCGGATCGCGGCCGACAAGGGGCTCGTCAGCCGGCAGGTCACCGAGCTCGAGGGCCTCGGCATGATCGCCCGCACCGCGGATCCCACCGACGGCCGCGTGCGGCTGATCGAGATCACGGAGTACGGCCGCGATCGGGTGCGGACGGCGCTGGACCCGTACCAGTCGATGCTGCTCGGCGCGCTGAAGGACTGGCCGCTCGTCTCGATCGAGCGTCTGACGAGCCTCATCCACGCCCTCGCCGCCGGCGTCGCTCCCCACGCCGACGACGTCTTCGAGTCCCCGCAGCGCGACGCATAGCGTCTTTCCCTCGTCTCGGCGGCGTAACACCGCCGAGACAATCCCGCGCTTGACTGGTGATCCCGGCACGCGCGGCGAGCCCCAACGGCACGTGGAAGGAGCATCGATGCGATCCCGACCCCTGGTGCACGATGCATCCGGCCCGAGCGCCGCGACGGCGCCGCCCCTCAGCATGCGGGCGGCCGTGGTCGACGGCCCCGGCCCCGCCGACGCACTGCGGCTGGCCGAGCTGCCCGTGCCGGAGCCCGTTCTCGGCGAGCTGCTCGTGCGCGTCGTCGCCGCCGGCGTGAACCCGATCGATGCGAAGACGCGGGCCGGCGCCGGCGTCTCCGGGCAGCTGGGCGGGACGCCCGCCGCCCTCGGGTACGACTTCAGCGGCGTCGTCGTCGCAGCGCCCTACGAGACCCACCCGCTGCAGCCGGGGACCGAGGTGTTCGGGATGGTGCCCTTCCCGCGCACCGGCGGCACCTACGCGGAGTACGCGGTCGTGCCCTCGCAGTCGGTGAGCCGCAAGCCGTCGCTCCTGTCGCACGTCGAGGCGGCGGGCGTGCCGCTCGCGGCGCTCACGGCGTGGGGCGTCGTGGTCGAGATCGCACACGCGCACGAGGGCCAGCGCATCCTCATCCACGCCGGCGCCGGCGGGGTGGGACACTTCGCCGTGCAGCTGGCGGCCTACTTCGGCGCCCACGTCACGGTCACGGGCTCGGCACGCAACGCGGCGTGGCTGCGGGAGCTCGGCGCCGCCCGCGTCATCGACTACACGAGCGAGCGGTTCGAGGACGTGGTGAGCGACCTGGATGTCGTGATCGACCTCGTCGGCAACGCGCACGACGACACCGGCACCCGCTCCCTTCAGGTCCTGCGCCCCGGCGGTCTCTATGTCATCGTGCCCACGGGGGCGTACCCGGGATACGCGGACGCTGCGGCCGCAGCCGGCGTGCGTGCGACCTCGTACAAGGTGATCCCCGACGGGGACGTGCTCGCGACCCTCGGCCGGCTGTTCGACTCGCGGTCGATCCAGGTGTACGTGGACCAGGTGTTCGGACTGGATGCGGCGGCCGCAGCGCACGCCGCGATCGAGAGCGGCCACACGCGCGGCAAGATCGTGCTCCAGGTGAGCGAGGACTGACCGGCGCAGACCCGAAGGGGCACCCGCCGGATGTCGGCGGGTGCCCCTTCGTGTGCGTCGGGTCAGGCGAGCGCGTTGACGTCCAGCGGGATGCCGGGGCCGAACGTGGTCGACACGGCACCCTTCTGGATGTAGCGCCCCTTCGAGCTCGACGGCTTGAGCCGGACGATCTCGTCGATCGCGGTGGTGAGGTTCTCGTTGAGCTGCTCGGCCGTGAACGAGGCCTTGCCGACGACGAAGTGCACGTTGGCGTGCTTGTCGACGCGGAACTCGATCTTGCCGCCCTTGATCTCCTCCACGGCCTTCGCCGGGTTGGGGGTCACGGTGCCGGTCTTGGGGTTCGGCATCAGGCCGCGGGGACCCAGCACCTTGCCGAGCCGGCCGACCTGTCCCATGAGCTCGGGGGTCGAGACGGCGGCGTCGAAGGACGTGTAGCCCCCGGCGACCTTCTCGATGAGCTCGGCGCCGCCGACCTCATCGGCGCCCGCCGCGATCGCCGCCTCGGCCGCGGGGCCGGTCGCGAACACGATGACGCGGGCGGTCTTGCCCGTGCCGTGCGGGAGGATGACGGTGCCGCGCACCATCTGGTCCGCCTTGCGGGGGTCGACGGAGAGCTTGAGCGCGACCTCGACGGTCGAGTCGAACTTCTTCGAGCCGGTCTCCTTGGCGAGGGCGACGGCCTCGCTCGTGGAGTAGAACGTGTCGCGGTCGATCTTCGCCGCGGCGGCCTCGTAGGCCTTGGACTTGGTAGCCATAGTCGTTATCCCCCTCAGTCCTCGACCGTGATGCCCATGGAACGGGCGGTGCCGGCGATGATCAGCGAGGCGGCCTCGATGTCATTGGCGTTCAGGTCGGGCATCTTCGTCTCGGCGATCTGACGCACCTGGTCCTTGGTGAGCTTGGCCACCTTGGTCGTGTGCGGGGTCGGCGAGCCCTTGGCGACGCCGGCGGCCTTCTTGATGAGCTCGGCGGCCGGCGGGGTCTTCAGGATGAACGTGAAGCTGCGGTCCTCGTAGACGGTGATCTCCACGGGGATGACGTTGCCGCGCTGCGACTCGGTCGCGGCGTTGTACGCCTTGCAGAACTCCATGATGTTGACGCCATGCTGACCGAGCGCGGGGCCGATCGGCGGCGCCGGGTTGGCGGCACCGGCGTTGATCTGAAGCTTGATCAGGCCGGTCACCTTCTTCTTCGGTGCCATTCTTCTTCCTTCTGTCGAGCGCACGTCCGACGGGACGGTGCGCGCTTCCACGCATCCGGCGGACCCGGATCGTGGTGGGACGTCGCGCAACACGTGCGCAACCTGTCAAGGATACCCCATCAGTCCTCCCACCGGGAGGGCTCGGCCAGACTGGACGGCATGGACGACGGCATCCGGGCACCGCTCATGAACATCGGCGACTTCTCTCGGTACTCGGGGCTGAGCGTCCGGATGCTGCGCCACTACGCGGATCGGGGCGTTCTCGTGCCGGCCGAGCGCGACGGGAGCAGCGGGTACCGCCGCTACTCGCCCGCGCAGCTGCGCGAGGCCGCGCGGGTACGGCTGCTGCGGGATGCCGGGTGCGGCATCCCCGTCATCGCCGAGCTGCTGCCGCTGTTCGCGGAGCCCGACGCGCTCCGGGGACGGCTGCGGGAACACCTCGATGAGCTCCGCGCGCAGGCCCGTCGGATCGCGGATCAGCAGGCTCTCGCGAGCCGCCTGCTCGGCGAGCTCGACGCGCGTGCGGGGCATCCGGAGGTCGTCGAGCGACTCTTCCCCGCCGTGCGCGTGCTGCTGCTGCGCCGCACCGTCGCGGACTACCCGGCGGAGGGAAAGCTGTGGGACGGCTTCCGACAGCCCGCAGCCGCGCTCACGGCACACGATCCCGGGGTCTTCGGCGACACCGTAGGGGCGACCTACTACGACGACGAGTATCGGGATGCCGACGTGGAGATGGCGATCTGGCGCGAGTACCGCGGCCGTACCGCGCCGGAAGGCGGCTACGAGATCGTCGAACTGCCCGCTCAGCACGTGGCCACCGTGACCCATCGCGGCAGCTTCGAGACCATCAGCGAGGCGACCGCCGCCGTCGGCACGTGGATCGCCGATCGGAAGCGTGTCCGCACGGGCCCGATCTTCACCGTGTACGTCTACGGGCCCGGACGCGATCCGGACCCCGCGACCTGGATCACGGAGGTCAACGTGCCGATCGCGCCCTCCGCCGTTTGACTCTCACACTGCTTGACTCTCACACTGTGGCAGGCCCGAGGCTCGCAGCAACCGGCCAGGAGGCCGGCCACCCCGCGAGAGAGGACCCGACGATGACCGACCACGTGACCTACTTCGAGATCGGCACGACAGACCCCGGCGCTGCGCAGGCCTTCTACGGCGCGACGTTCGGGTGGGCCTTCGGCCCGATCACACCGGGCGGCTATCGCATGATCGCCGGCGCCGGCAACGGCGGCGGACTGTGGGACTCCACCGATGTCGGCGGCGAGGGGTGGGCCGTCTTCTACGTCGAGGTGGACGACATCCACGCGAAGATCGCACAGGCGTCCGCGAACGGCGCGGACACCGTGATCCCGCTCGTCGACAACGGCGCCATCCTGTTCACGCACCTGCGCGATCCGCTCGGCAACCGTTTCGGGCTCTGGCAGCGCAAGACGGCCGACTGATCCGCCTCATACGAGAGAGGGGGCGGATGCCTGCGCATCCGCCCCCTCTCCCATGAGTGCCGTGGCTAGAGCTTGGTGACCTGGTCGAAGGACAGCTCGACCGGGGTCTCGCGCTCGAAGAGGGAGACGAGGACCGTGAGCTTGCCGCTCTCCGGCTTGATCTCGCTGATCGTCCCGGGAAGACCCGCGAACGAGCCCTCCTTGATCGTGATGGTCTCGCCGATCTCGTAGTCGACCTCGGCGGGGATGACGCGCGCGGCGGCCGGCGCGCCCTTGGCGGCTCCGCCCTTGGCGGGCGCGGGCTCGGCGACCTGGACGAGGGACTTCAGCATGTTGAAGGCCTCTTCGAAGCGCAGCGGAGTCGGGTTGTGGGCGTTGCCGACGAACCCGGTGACGCCCGGCGTGTGCCGCACGACCGACCAGGTGTCCTCGTTCAGCTCCATGCGCACGAGCACGTAGCCGGGGATCCGGACGCGCGTGACCATCTTGCGCTGCCCGTTCTTGATCTCGACGACGTCCTCCATCGGGACCTCGATCTGGTAGATGTCCTCCTCGACCTCGAGCGTCGACTTGCGCTGCTCGATGTTGGCCTTCACCTTGCGCTCGAAACCGGCGTAGGAGTGGATGACGTACCACTTGCCGGGCAGCTCGCGCAGCTCGGCACGGAAGGCCTCGTAGGGGTCGAGGTCGTCCTCGGCGGCGTCCTCGACGAAGTCCTCGTCGAGGACGGGCTCGTCCGGCTCGCCGTTCACATCGGGGCCGTCGTAGGGCGTGACGTCGTCGGCGAGCGCGGCGCCGCGCTCGGACTCCTCCTCGGCGAGCGCGTCGGTGAGGACCTCGGCGGCGGCCTCGGCCTCGCTGGTCTCGTCGATCTCGAGTGCGTCGTTCACGATGGCGTCCGCCTCCGGGTCGTCAATCTCGATGTCCTCGTCGTCACCGAGGTCGTCTTCCTCGCCCTCGATGTGGACGGCAAGGTGCTCGGCGGGCTCGGAGTCGCGCTCCTGGGCGGCGAGGATCTCGCCCTCCTGCGCCTCGTCGTCCTCGCTGGACTGCTCGGCCGCAGTGGCCCAGTCGACGTCGTCGCGGTACTTCTCAGACACTCGTTACTCTCTCGTTCCTGCGGCGGGTGCCGCCCTCAGGCGGCGCCGACGGGCGTTCCGAACACGACCGTCGTCAGCCAGACGAACAGGGTGTCGAGCCCGTAGACGACAGCCATCATCACGAGCACGAAGCCCAGAACGACCGCGGTGAACTTCAGAAGTTCCTTGCGGGTCGGCGTGACGACCTTGCGGAGTTCGGCGAAGACCTGACGGATGAAGACGACGATGCGCACGAAGAAGTTCGGCTTCTTCTCGCGCGTGCCGCCGCCTGCTGCGACGACTTCGCCCTTCGAGGCGTCCTGGATCATGAACCCACCTGAATCACTTGTGGTGTGCCAGCATGCGCTGACGCGCAGGGCGGACAGGAATCGAACCTGCAACCTGCGGTTTTGGAGACCGCTGCTCTGCCAATTGAGCTACCGCCCTAGGGGGCCTTTCGACCCCGAAGACCGCACTCCAGCCATGAACCTGATGGGGGGATGCCCTTCGGGCACGGCAAAAGAATGCAGACTTCAACTGCATGTCCAGTGTAGGGCATGGTCCACGAGGTGGCTAACCGGCGGCGAGGCACGGTGTGAACACGGCGATCGCGATGACCGGCCCGTCGGCGGTCACCGTGGCGACGGTGCCGTCCTCGTCGGTCCACGCCGACTGCCGAGGCTCGGGCGCGCGGATGGTGTCCCAGCGACCGGGGTCGAGCCGGGCGGCGACGGCGTCCACGACGAGGGACGCGTCGGCGTCGGCCGCCTCGACCGCCAGGGTGCCGCGCGCGGTGTAGACCCGCTGCACGCTGCCCTCGGGACGGGCGCAGGCCAGCTCCGAGGGGTCGTCGACCTCGAGCGTGCGCAGCACGGCGGTGTCGACGCGGCCGGCGGCGGCGACGAGATCGTCGAAGACCGCGGATGCGGCCTCCTCCGCCGCGCGGGGATCGCGGGGCGCGCAGGCGGCCAGCCCCGCCACGAGGACCAGGAGCGCGCCGCCGACGGCGAGACGACGAGCCGCGTTCACGGCCGGATCACCTCGCTCACCTCGTACGCCGCGGCGACGGGCGGCGTCGTCACGGCGCCGAGAGCCACGAGCCGATCCGGCAGCCAGCCCTCGTACCAGTCGTCGACGTCGCACGGGGACGACGAGTCCTCGTAGTCCTCGCGGGGGATCCCATGGACGAAGACGGCGCGGCAGCTGGCATCGCTCTCGATGTCGTGGGCGTAGTCGTCGTGGAAGATGCCGGCTCGCGCGGCACGGACGAAGACCGGGTAGTAATGCTCGTACTGGTACCAGTGCATCGCCTCGTGCACGAAGACCGACCTCACGAGCGACTCCGCGCCCGGGTCCCACGCGAGGAAGAGACGATTGCGGTAGTCGGAGTCGTAGCATCCACCGGCCGCGTACGACCACCCCTCGTCCCCGCCCGCGTTGTAGCCGCAGTTGCCCGGTCCCGCATCGAAGACGAGCTGCACCGCGGTGGCACCGATCGAGTCGAGGAACGCACGGCCGGTCGGGTCGTCGCCGGGCATGCTCTGGCCGCCCGGGTTCGCGACGCCCGCAGGCGGCACGTCGTCGCGCGCCCGCCACGCGGCCACCTCGGCCTCGTCGGCGTCCCAGGCGGCGACGTCGGCGCGATAGGCAGCGCGCTGGCTCGCGATGCGCTGCGCCGTCTCGCCCTCGCCGGCGATCGCCGCGGCGATCGCGCGTTCCTGCGCGGGACTCACGGCGCGCGAGGACAAGGCGGCCTCGCGCGCGCCGAGCACGAGGGCCAGGCCGGCGCCGGCGACCGCGAGCGAGACCACGAGTCCCGCGAACGAGACGAACCACGGCCACACCGGCGGGCGACGCGATGTCGTCGAGGCCTCGAGCACCGGCGCTTCATTGAGGGGCATGAGCCCGAGGATAACGCCCCGTCAGCTGCTCTCGACGCCGTAGCGGTCGGGCTCCGGCCCGCGGAGGAACGCCCGGCCGGAGACCGCGTCGGGTGTGATCCGCACATACGTGTACTTCAGGGTCGGGATCCACGGCCGCAGCGGCAGCTCATCCGCGGCCTCGACCGCGTCGGAGGTGTCGAGGCGTTCGGCGGCGCCGCGCACGACGACGCTCCACGCGTCATCGTCGGTGTGGTCGTCGACCTCGAACAGCACGTCGTCGTTCGCGGTCAGCTCGAACAGCTTGCTGCCCTCCGCCGTGCGGAACACGATCGTGCGCTCGTCGACGACGTAGTTGACGGGGAAGATGTCGATCACCGCCCCGACGCGCGTCACGATCCGACCGAGCTCCTGCGAGGCGAGGCGCTCCCAACACTCCCGATCGTCGAGGCGGCTGACCGCATCCGTGGTGTCCATGGCTCCATCCTGCACCCGGTCCCCGCGCCGGTGCGCGGCGATTCTCAGAGTTACCCACAGATCCCCGCACGCGCCCGTTCGTGCCGGCGACGCCTGGCTAGCCTGGGAGGACCCGATCCCGACGCGCCTCCCCCGGCGCGCGCCGGACGAGCCCGAGGAGCGACACTGGACCAGGACACGGCGGCGCATCAGTTCCAGGTCGATCTCCGCGGGGTGATCGACCTGCTCAGCCGGCACATCTACTCGGGGCCCCGGGTCTATCTGCGCGAGCTCCTGCAGAACGCGGTCGACGCCATCGCGGCACGCGTGCAGCTCGACGGCCGCGGCGGCCGCGTCCGGATCACCCCGGTGAGCGCCGCGTCGGCCGAGTTCGTGATCCGCGACGACGGCGTGGGACTCACCGAGGCGGAGGTCGCCGATCTCCTGGCCACGGTGGGACGCAGCTCGAAGCGCGACGTCCTCGATCTGCCGCGCAGCGACTTCCTCGGGCAGTTCGGGATCGGCATGCTCTCGTGCTTCATGGTGTGCGACACCATCGTGATCCGTTCGCGCAGCGCCGCGGGCGGCGACGCCGTCGAGTGGACCGGGCACGCGGACGGCACGTTCACGGTCGGCGCGTGCGCGGACGAGATCCCGGTGGGCACGAGCGTTCACCTCGCGCCGCGCGCCGACACGCTCTCGCTCGTGAGCACGCCGACGGTCCTCGACCTGGCCGAGACGTTCGGTGCCTACCTGCCCGTGTCGATCGTGGTGGACCTGCCCGGCGGCGGAGAGACCCCGATCACCGGCCCCGCCCCCTTCCTCGCGGACGACGCCGAGACACGGCTGCGGTACGGACGCGAGCTGATCGGCGCCGAGCCCTTCGACGCGATCCGGCTGTCGGTCCCCGCCACGCAGACCCGCGGGACCGCGTACGTGCTCCCCTTCGCTCCCCCGCCGGCGGCGCGGCAGAGCACCCGGGTGTACCTGCGCGGCATGCTGCTCACCGAGCGGGCCGACGACATCCTGCCCGACTGGGCGTTCTTCGCCCGCGCCGTGATCGACGCCGGCGGCCTGCACCCGACGGCGAGCCGGGAGTCGCTCGTCGACGACGACGCGCTCGAGCAGACGCGGCGCGAGCTCGGCGACGGCGTGCGGCGCTGGATCCTGGACCTGGCGCTGCACGAGCCCGCCCGGCTGGCGCAGTTCGTCGCGATCCACGAGCTCGCGCTCAAGTCGCTCGTGCGCCACGACGACGAGCTGGCGCGGTTCATCGTGCGCTGGCTGTCGGTCGAGACGACGCACGGGCGGCTGCGCATCGACGACCTGGTGCACCGCTTCCCGCACGTGCGCTACGCCGAGACGGTGGACGAGTTCCGTCAGGTGGCCAGCGTGATCGACGCGGGAACCGTGCTCGTCGACGGCGGGTACGTGTACGACGCCGAGCTTGTCCGGATGCTCCCCGATCTCTTCGACGAGGTCACGGTCGAGCGCGTCGACGTGGTGGGAGAGCTCGACCGGCTCGACCTGCCGCCCCTGGACGACAGGGATGCGGCGCTGTCGCTCGAACGGCGAGCGCATCTGGCGCTGCCCGAGGTCGAGGTCCTGGTGCGCTCCTTCGCCCGCACCGAGCTGCCCGGGCTCTTCGTCGCCGACCCGGATGTTCTGCGCGCCCTCGACCGCGGACGCGCGCGCAGCGCCGGAGGGGCGCTGTGGGGCGGCGTGCTCGACCGTGCCGCGGCCGCGGCGCCGCGTTCGGGGGGCGCCGCCGCAGCGCGCCTGTGCCTCAACTGGTCGAACGCCCTCGTGCGGCGCCTCGCCGCGGCGGAGGGCGGGCGCGTGTTCGACGCGAGCGTGCGAGTGCTCTACGTGCAGTCGCTGCTCGCCGGCCATCATCCGCTGGGCCCGGGCGACCGGGCGGTGCTGACGAGCTCGCTGTCCGAGCTGCTCGACCGCGCCCTGGGCGCCGGAGCGTCCGAGGATCCCCATCCCCACAGGGGAGACAGGGGAGAACACGACCCCCACGGCTCACAGCACGACCCCCGCAGGAACGACGAAGGACCGTCATGACGAGCTATCCCACCCGCCTCCGGACACTGTTCGACCAGATCGACACCACCCCCTGGGGGCCCGCGGAGCGCGCCCTGGTGGCGCAGGCGGTCGCGCTCGCGCAGGAGAGCGGCGACGAGCGGCTCGAGTACGAGGCCCGCATGCGCCAGACGGCGAGCGCGAACATGACCGGCGACACGGATCTGATGCTCACCTCGTTCGCCTGGTGCCTCGCTCACCACGACACCGACCCCACCCGTTTCCCGGCGGTCGTCGATCCCGCGGGCGACCTGATGTGGCAGTTCAAGTGGATGGCGGGCGCGTTGCGCGACTCGCCCGAGTTCGCCTCGGAGCAGATCGCCGCCGTGCTCGACGACATGGAGGAGCACTACCGCCGCGCGGGGATCGGGCCGAGCGGTGTGCTGATGGCGCGGTTCGAGGACGCGTGGTCCGCGGGTCGCATCGCGGAGGCGACGGCGCTGCAGGAGCGGCTGGCGGCGACGCCGCGCGACGATTACAGCCACTGCGACGCATGCGTGCGCAGCAACGTCGCGGCGTTCTTCGCCGAGACCGGCCGCGAAGAGGCGGCCATGGGGCTCGTCCAGGAGATGCTCGAGGGAGGGTTCTCGTGCGGTGAGGAGCCCGAACGGGCGCTCGGCCGCATCCTGCTGCCCTATCTCCGCGCCGGCCGGCTCGACGAGGCCCGGACGGCGCACCTGCGCAGCTACCGGCTCGCGCGCGAGAATCCCGCCAACCTCGCGATCATCGCCGACAACGTGGTCTTCTGCGCGGTCACGGGCAACGAGGCCCGCGCGCTCGCGCTCGTCGAGAGGCACCTGCCCTGGCTCGTCCACGACGGGCTGGATGCCGCAGCCCACGAGACCGCGCTGGCCTCGTTCGCGATCGCCCTCGACGCCGTCGCGGTCGCCGGCCACCCCGATGCCCCCGTCCGCGGGTCGGATGCCGAGGACCTGGCAACCGTGTTCGGGCCGCACGAGGGCCCGTGGCGCGCCGCCGAGCTGGCCCGGCGCGCCTGGGACGAAGCCGAGCGCATCGCGGCCAGGTTCGACGCCCGCAACGGCACGGACGCCCACGCGGGCGCACTCCTCCGGCTGCGCGAGAGCGCCGCGGTCCGCTACGACGTGCCCATCCGCTCGCACGAGTTCGGGGCATCGCCCGTCGCCGCGCCCGCGCAGACGCCCCGCGAGCGCATCGAGCGCGCGCTCGCCCTCGCCAGCGCGGCCTCGGTCGCAGCCATCCCCGCCATCGAGGCGGCGCTGCCGGACGCCACGGACGAGGAGGCGGTCACGCTGAGCTCGCACCTCGTCGCAGCCCTCGTCTCCGCCGACCGGATCGAGGATGCGACCACGGCGCTGGCCGAGCGCCTGCGCGTCCTGCGCCGTGCGGGGCACGACGCGCAAGCCGATCTCGAGCAGCGACGGGGCCTCGTGCTGTTCGGCGCCGAGCTGGAGGCCTCGCTCCCGCTCCTGCGCGCCGACCTCGACGAGCTCGGCGAGCGCCATGACGAGGTACGTGCCGACCTGCTGCTCACGCTGGCGATGGGACTGCTGTGGTCGGGCGCGCACGGGGAGGCGGCCATCTGCGCACACCGCGCCGCTGCGCTGTTCGCGGGGTGCGGCGACCTCCGACGATCGCACGGGGCGCAGCTGCTGGAGGTCGACGCCCTCGCGGCCGGTGGGGAGCTCGAGCAGGCGCGCGAGGCGGCCGAGGCGCTGATCGCGCTCGAGGGACTCGACGACGGACGCCGGGCTCGTGCGCTGGCGACCCGCGCCCAGCTGCGCGGCGGAGCGGAGGAGTACGAGGCGGGGGCGGCCGACGCCGACGAGTCGACGCGTCTGCTGCTCGCGATCGGCGCGGACGACCGCACGGTCGCCGACGCGTTCTTCCTCGCCGGCGCGCTCCATGAGGACGCCGGCGAGCCGGCCGCGGCCGTCAGCCGCTACCGCGTCGCGGCGGAGCGTCGAGAGGCCGCCGGTCTCGGCTCGATCGAGCTGCGCTATCGCCTGGGCCGGGCGATGCTGTCGAGCGGGCTCTCCCAGGAGGCCGTCGACGTGCTGGACGAGGTGCTCAGGGACGAGAGCGAGGCCTCGGTCGAGCCCGCCTCGCTGGCCGTGACGGCGGGGCTGCTGGCCCGCGCGTACGCGGCCTCCGGCGACATCGGCACCGCGATCGGGGCGTGGGGCTACGCGGCAGAGCTGCAGGAGGAGGCGGGCGAGGCCGCCGGCCGCGCCTTCGCGCTCGTGGAGCGCGGAAGACTGCTGGGCCGCGTCGGTGCGGTCGATGAGGCACTCGAGTCCTTCGCCGAGGCCGCGGGTCTCGTCCGCGGCGACGACGAGCAGGTGGGTCTGCTCGCCGAGGCTCTGCACCTGCTCGCCCAGGCCCACCAGCAGCGCGGCGACGATGAGGCGTTCACGGTGCTCGACGAGGCCCTGACACTCGGCCGTGCGCACGAGGCCGACTGGTTCGTCGCCGACGTCCTCGACACCCGTGCGCGCCTGCTCGTCTCCCGCGACCGTGTCGAGGAGGCGGTGGCGTGCGCGTTGCAGGCCTCCGACGGCTTCGCCGCCACGGGAGACCTCGGGGGCGCGGCGAGCGCGGAGCTGGTCGCGGCGCGCGCACTGCGCGACGCGGGCCGTGAGGCGGATGCGGTCGCCCTCTACCGCGCCGCGTGGGAGCACGCCGCAGACGTCGCCGAGCTCCAGCATGCCGCCGCCCTGGAGCTCGGCGACGTGCTGGAGCAGCTGGGACGCCACGGGGAGGCCGCCGACATCCGCGCGACCCTCCCCGCGTGACGGCGCTCAGCCGGCGACGCGGATGAGCTTCTTGTTGACGAACTCGTCCGCTGCCAGCAGCCCCATCTCGCGGCCGGTGCCGCTGCGCTTCACTCCGCCGAACGGGAGCTCGGGCGAGTCGGCCAGCACGCAGTTGACGTAGACCATGCCGGCGTCGATCCGGTCGGCGACGCGCTCGGCCTGCGCCGGGTCGGTCGTGAAGATGTAGGAGCCGAGCCCGAAGCCGGTGTCGTTGGCGAGCGCGACCGCCTCGTCCTCGTCGCTGACCCGGTACACGACCCCGACCGGCCCGAAGAACTCCTCGCGGTAGGCGTCCATCGCGGGCGTCACCCCGGTGAGCACGGTGCCGGGGAAGAAGGCGCCGTCCCGCGTGCCGCCGGTGACCAGCTGCGCGCCCTGCGCCACGGCACGATCGACCTGCTCCTGCAGCCGCTCCGCGGCGGCGAGCGAGGAGAGCGGACCGAGCACGGTGTCCTCGGCCATCGGGTCTCCCACGACGGCGGCGGCCATGGCGGCCGTGAACTTCTCCAGGAAGGCGTCGTAGAGCCCGTCGATCACGACGAAGCGCTTCGCCGCGTTGCAGGACTGCCCGACGTTGTCCAGTCGTGCGTCGACGGCCGCCTGGACCGCGGCGTCGAGGTCATCCGTGGAGAAGAGCAGGAAGGGGTCCGAGCCGCCCAGCTCGAGGGCGACCTTCTTGAGGTGGCGTCCGGCGATCTCCGCGACGGCTGCGCCCGCGCGCTCCGAGCCCGTGACCGACACGCCCTGCACCCGGGGGTCCGCGATGACGGTGGCGGCCTGGTCGTTGGTGGCGTAGAGGTTCAGGTAGGCGCCCGCGGGAAGCCCGGCATCCCGGTAGATCTCCTCGATCGCGGCTGACGACTCGGGGCACTGCGGAGCGTGCTTGAGGAGGATCGTGTTCCCGAGCACGAGATTCGGCGCCGCGAAGCGCGCCACCTGGTAGTAGGGGAAGTTCCACGGCATGATCCCGAGCAGCACCCCGAGCGGGGCCCGACGGATGACCGCGGTGCCTTCGCCGAGGATGTCGAGAGGGGCGTCGCGCGTGATCTCCTCGGCGTGGTCGGCGTAGAACTCCGTGATGTCGGCGGCGAAGTCGACCTCCCCGTACGCGGCCGAGAGCGGCTTGCCCATCTCGCGCACGATGATCTCCGCCAGCCGGTCCCGGCGCTCACGGTGGAGCTCGGCCGCGCGCCGCACGATGGCGGCGCGCTCCGGCACCGGCACGGTCCGCCAGTGGCCGAAGGCGGCGTCCGCCTCGGCGATCTTCTGCGCGAGCTCCTGGTCGGTGAGGGTGGGGTAGGCGGCCAGTCGGCGGCCGTTCGCCGGGTTGACGACGGCGTAATCGCTCATGGGTGTCTCCGATCGTTCTCGAACATGCGGTCAGCGGCGGGCCCGGCGCAGGCTGGGCGGGGCATCCAGGGACAGCGTCTCTCCCCGGAAGAAGGCGGGACGCCGGATGGACTGCCAGATCATGATCACGATACCGAGCAGGATGATCACGACGCCGAGCACGAACACCAGCCCGACCCCGAGGACGTCCGTGCCGCTGCCGTACGCGGGGTCCATGCTGTCCACGAGCGTGGTCACGAACAGCACCGCGAGGATCGCGCCGCCCACGAGCGGGAACAGGAAGGTGAACAAGACGTTGCGCACCGAGTCGAACCACTGCTTGCGGAAGTACCAGACGCACGCGAACGCCGTGAGGCCGTAGTAGAAGCAGATCATCATGCCGAGGGTCAGGATCGTGTCCTGCAGCACGTCCTTGCTCAGGAAGCGCATGACGGCGTAGAACACGGCGGTCACGATCGCCGAGGCGAGCGTCGCGTAGCCGGGGGTGAAGAACCTCGGGTTGACGCGGCCGTAGGCGGGCGGCAGCGCCCCGTAGTGCCCCATCGCGAGCAGCGTGCGGGCGGGCGAGACGAACGTCGACTGCAGGGATGCGGCGGAGCTGGTGAGCACGGCGAGCGAGACGAGGAACGCGAGCGGCCCGAGGATCGGCCCCGACAGGTAGAAGAACACGTTCGACTGGATGTCGGGGTTGCCCAGACCGAGCTCGCCGTCGCCGACGCCGGCGAACATGATCAGCGCGATGCCGAGCATGAGGTAGAGCAGCACGATCGTCACGACCGTGATGGTCGCCGCCCGCCCGGGCGTCTTGTCGGGGTCCTTCGTCTCCTCGTTCATCGTCAGGGTGACATCCCATCCCCAGAAGATGAAGATCGAGAGCGAGAGGCCGGCCGCGAACGCGCTGAAGGAGCTCACCGCGAACGGGTTGAACCAGTTCCCGTCGAACGGGGTCGGGTCGAACGCGTCGCCGTCGACGGCGTGGAAGATCGCGACGGCCGCGAAGAGGACGAGCACGATCAGCTGGAAGCCGACGAGGACGTACTGGAGCTTCTGGGTCGTCTGCACGTCCCGGTAGGAGACGAAGGTCGCGGCGGCCACGAAGGCGAGGCACACCGCCACGTTCACGATCGGGATGCCGGTGATGTCGGCGAGTCCGGCGTTGCCGGTGATCTGAGCCAGGAGCAGGAAGAGGAAGTCCACCGCGATGCCGGCGAGGTTGGAGAGCACGATGATGGTGGCGGCGATGAGACCCCATCCGGCCATCCAGCCGATCCACGGGCCGAACGCCCGCGTCGCCCAGGTGAAGGACGTGCCCGAGTCGGGCATGCGGTTGTTGAGCTCGCGGTAGCCGAAGGCCACCAGCAGCATCGGGATGAAGCCCACGAGGATGACGGCGGGCACCTGGGTGCTGACCGCGGACGCCGTGGGGCCGACCGCAGCCGTGAACGTGTAGGCCGGGGCGACGCAGGAGATGCCGATCACGACGGCGCCGATCAGCCCCACCGTCCCGGCCGACAGGCC
Organism: Microbacterium sp. SORGH_AS_0888; assembly: GCF_030818905.1. Classification (NCBI taxonomy): domain Bacteria; kingdom Bacillati; phylum Actinomycetota; class Actinomycetes; order Micrococcales; family Microbacteriaceae; genus Microbacterium; species Microbacterium sp. SORGH_AS_0888. The sequence continues at coordinate 2,969,554 of NZ_JAUTAZ010000001.1, read as the reverse complement.
CTTCCGGGACAGCCCGCCGGTGACCGGATCGGACGCCGGGACCGACCGCTCGGGAGCGCTCATCGCCCCTCCCCCTCTCCCCCGCGCGTGCGCGGGACGACGATCATGGGGACCGGGAGCACGTGCAGCATCTTGGACGCGGTGGACCCGAGGAAGAGCCGCCGCGGCTGGGCGAGCCGGCTCGAGCCGACCATCGCGACCTCCCCCGGCTCCCACACGAGCGCCTCGACGGCCTCCTCGATGCCGGCTCCCGTCCCCACGACGGCGTCGGCGTCGACGCCCGCCGGCAGCGCGGCGCTCGCCTGGGCGAGCACCGCGTCCGCGTGCGCGGCGCCGGCGAGCCGGATCACCCCCGTGTCGACACCGGAGGGCATGTCGACGGTCGCGAGCGAGACGAGCCGGAGCGGCACCCGCGCGGCACCCGCGAGGGCGACCGCCTCCTCCAGGAGGACGTCGCCGCCCGGGCGGGTGCCGATCGCCGCCGTCACGCGGTCGATGCCGGGGCCGACGTGCAGGTCACGGCTTCCCGCGGGGGCGAGCGCGACGGGGACGTCGGAGAAGTGCACGAGCTCGGAGGCGACGGTGCCGATGCGGTGGCGGCCGCGGAGCCCGCCGTCGGCGCCGATGACGATCATCCCCGCGCCGAGCTCCGCCGCGGCGGCGACGAGTCCCTCGGCGGCGGACTCGGCGTGACGCAGGTGCGCGAGCGGGGTGAGATCGGCCGGGACGGTGGCCGCGGCATCCCGCAGCCATCCCTCGGCCGTGTCCCGCACGAGCCGGTCGTAGGAGGCGTCCGGCGGCACGATGACGCTGCGCTCCTCGGAGGGCAGGACCAGCACGAGGTGCAGGGGCGCCCCGGTCGCGCGGGCGAGGCGGACACCCAGCGCGAGCGCGTCGGCGCCGGCCTCCGTCGCGGTGTACGCGACGAGGACGGGGCTCATGACCCCAGGCCGTCCGCGATCTGGGAGGCGACCAGGTGGCCCATGCGGATGGCGCCGTCCACGTGCTGGTAGCCGGCGCCGGCCATGTCGCTGCACGCGAAGTGGATGGGCCCGACCGCCGAGCGGAGGTCTGCGCCGTAGCGGTGCAGACCGCCGAGGTCGAAGCTCGCGGCATACGCGCCGCGCGTCCACTCCTCCGACCCCCAGTCGCTCTCGTAGTAGACGACGGGGTCCTTCGCCTCGGGCCCGTAGTAGTGGCTGAGGGACTCGAGGATGCGCTCCTTGCGCTCCTCGGCGCTCAGCCGGAACAGGTCGTCCGCGGTGCGGTCGGAGACGAAGCCGACGAGGGTCCCCCGTTCGTCGCCGTGGTTGGTGTTGTCGTACGCCTCGTGGGAGAGCTCGTACGGGCTGAAGGCGGTGCCCGACAGGCCCTGCTCACGCCAGAACGGGCGGTCGTACACGGCGTGCACCTTGATCACGAAGCCCATCGACAGGTGCTGGTGCAGCTGGTGCTGCAGACGCGGCAGCGGCGGGACGAACCCGATGCGCTGGTAGAGCACGGGCGCGGCGGCGAGGATGACGCGCCGCGCCCGCACCGTCATCGACTCCGCGTGCACCGTGACGGCGTCCTCGCTCCACTCGAGCGTGCGGACGGGCTGGTCCAGGAACACGTCGTCCCCGAGTCGCTCGGCCAGGAGGATGGGGACCTGCTGGAGTCCGCCGACGACCCGCTTGTCGAGGATGAAGTCGGCATCGACCAGGTTCGAGTAGGACCCCGCGCTCGCCGCCATGAGCAGCGACTGCAGCAGCGAGAACGAGTGCGTGGGCTTGGTGAGCATGGCCGAGCCGGTCGCGAACGCGAGGTTGCGCACGGCCTCGTCGTCGTCGGTCTGCTGCCGCAGCCAGGCGTCCCACGAGACGGTGTCCCACTCGGCGGCCTTCTCGTGCGCCCAGGGACGGTCGGGGTCGATCTCGGCGACCATGGCGTCCAGCCGCTCGGTGACCTCGGCGATCACCTGCGCGGTCGAGGCGGCGACGGGGAACATCTCGCCCGTGAAGCGGCGGGCGACCCCGTCCGGTCCGACGTAGACGCTGTCCCCGTCGCGGTAGCGACTGAACGTCTCGAGTCCGAGCTCCGCGATCGTGTCGATCAGCGCGTGCTGGTCCGGCGAGACCCACTGGCCGCCGATCTCGAGCATGGCGCCCTCGATCGTGTCGGTCCACAGGCGGCCGCCGACGCGGTCGCGGGCCTCGAGCACGGCGACCGACAGGCCTCGTGCGCGCAGGTCGTTCGCGGCGGTGAGACCGGCGGCGCCCGCGCCGACGATGACGACGTCTCTGGTGATCTCGGTCATGCTGACTCCTTCGTCCGGTGTCGTTCTCGTGTCGTTGGTCGGTGCGCGCACGCCGCGCTCAGCTCGTGGCGAGGGCCCGGGCGACGACCTCGAGGCCCTCGCTCAGCAGCTCGTCGGGGATCGCCAGCGGCGGGAGGAAACGGATGACGTTGCCGTAGGTGCCGCAGGTGAGCACGATGACGCCGTCCGCGATGCAGGCCTTCGCGACGGCCGCGGCGAGCGCCGCGTCGGGCTCGCCGGTGTCCGGGAGCACGAACTCGACCGCCACCATGGCGCCGCGCCCGCGGACGTCGCCGATGCGGGCGTCCTGCTGCTGCAGCGCCGTGAGGCGCGAGACGAGGATGTCGCCGACGGCGCGGGCACGCGGGATCAGCCCCTCGTTCTCGAAGACGTCGATCGCCGCGAGCGCCGCCGCGCAGGCGACGGGGTTGCCGCCGTACGTGCCGCCGAGGCCGCCGAGGTGGGAGGCGTCCATGATCTCGGACCGGCCCGTGACGGCAGCCAGCGGCATCCCGCCCGCGAGTCCCTTCGCGGTCGTGACGAGGTCGGGGACGATCCCGAACAGCTCGCTGGCGAACATCGCACCGGTGCGGGCGAACCCGGTCTGCACCTCGTCGGCGATGAAGACGACACCGTTCTCGCGACACCACCGCACGAGCTCGGGCAGGAACCCGTCGGCGGGGACGATGAAGCCGCCCTCACCCTGGATGGGCTCGATGATGACGGCGGCGAGGCCGGCCGCGCCCACCTGCTTCTCGATGACCGAGATCGCGCGGCGAGCCGCGGCGGGCCCGTCGAGGCCGTCGCGGAAGGGGTAGGACAGCGGCGCGCGGTAGACCTCGCCGGCGAAGGGCCCGAAGCCGCTCTTGTACGGCATGGCCTTGGCGGTGAGCGCCATCGTGAGGTTGGTGCGCCCGTGGTACGCGTGGTCGAAGGCGACGACGGCGGGTCGGCCGGTGTGCTTGCGGGCGATCTTCACGGCGTTCTCGACCGCCTCCGCGCCGGAGTTGAACAGCGCGGTCCTCTTCTCGTGGTCGCCGGGGGTGAGGCGGTTCAGCGCCTCGGCGACGGCGACGTAGGACTCGTAGGGCGAGACCATGAAGCAGGTGTGGGTGAACTGGGCGACCTGCGCCTGGACCGCCTCGACGACCTTGGGGTGGGCGTTGCCGACGGTCGTGACGGCGATGCCGCTGCCGAGGTCGATGAGGGAGTTGCCGTCGGCGTCGACGACGACCCCGCCGCCCGCCGCCACGGCCTCGATCGGGACCGTGTGACCGACGCCGGCGGAGACCGCCTGGGCCTTCCTGGCGAGGAGTGCCTGCGAGCGGGGGCCGGGGATGGCCGTGACCAGGCGACGCTCCTGCGGGAGCGTGGGGCCGCCGAGGGGAAGGGTGGGCGCGTCGGTGAGGCTCATGGCGCGAGCGTAGAGGCCGCGTGCCGCCGACAGCACTCGCCCGCACGTACATGAATCGGATACGTTGGTGCCACCACGTACATGCGGTCGCAAGAACGCAGGGACGTCGCACCATGTCGGCGGAGCCCTGCGACATCCGCGTGGTTCTGCGACGCACGCGAGACGACGAAGGGACGCTGGTGCCGATACCGGCCGAGGAGCCGACCCTGCGCGCGCTGCTGGCCCGCCGCGAGCTCGACCCTGCGCCTCGCCTCGACCGAGGCCGCGCTCGACCCGGGAGCGCTGGACGCCCCGCTGCGCTGGGTGCACAGCTCCGACCTCGCCGACCCGACCCCTTTCCTCACCGACGACCTGCTGCTGCTGACCACCGGCACCCAGTTCGCCGGAGCGGACGAGGACGCCCCCTACCGGGCCTATGTCGCCCGGCTGCGCACGCGCGGCGTGCGGGGGCTCGGGTTCGGCACGGAGGTCGTGCGCGACGGCATCCCACCCGCGCTCGCCGCCGCCTGCCACGACGAGCGGATGCCGCTGTTCGAGGTGCCGTACCGCACACCGTTCATCGCGCTCGCCCGCGCCAACGCCGAGGCGATCGCGGCTCAGTCCTATGCGCGCCGCACCTGGGCGCTCGCGGCGCAGCGGGCCATCTCGCTCGCCGCCCTCCGCCCGGACGGCCTCGGCGCCACCATCGGGGAGCTCGCCGGCCAGCTCGAGGCCTGGGTCGGACTCTTCGACGCTGCCGGCTCCCTCATCCGGAGCGCCCCGGCTGCATCCCCGGGCGAGGAGCTGCTCGCCGCGGTGACCGAGGAGGCGCGGGTCGTGCTGCGGCGGGGTGCGCTCGCCGCGTCCTCGCTCGAGATCGCCGGGCACCGCGTGACGATGCAGACGCTCGGACGCGGCGGCCACCTGCGCGGGGTCGTCGCGATCATCGGTCCCGAGCTCGATCTGGAGGCCCGCAGCGTCGTGACCTCCGTCGTCGCGATGACGGGACTCGCCCTCGAGCAGGGGGTGGGGCTGGCCCGTGCCCGCTCCGCGCTGCGCTCGGGGCTGCTGCAGACGCTGCTCGGCGACGACCCGCAGCTCGCCCGCCGCGTCTCCCGCGAGCTGTGGGGTCCGCTGCCGCCGGCGCCGGTGACCGTGTCGGTCGCGACGGTGGCGCCGAACCGGATGGACGCCGCGGTCGACTGGCTCGAGCTGCGCGCGGCCGAGGGCCGCGGCATCCCCTTCCACGCGCGCAGCGCACAAGGGGCTCGTCGTCGTCGCTCCCGCGGCGGACGACCGCACGTGCGCCGCGCTCGCGGAGCTGCTCGACGCCGCCGTCGGCGTCTCCGACCCGACCGACTACGCGGGCTTCTCCCGCGCTCACGCGCAAGCCCTCGCGGCACTGCGCGACGCCGCCCCCGGCACGGTCGCGCGCTTCTCCGACGCGGCCGTGCGCGGCCTGCTCGCGAGCCTCGACTCCCCGACCGCCCGCGCGATCGCCGACGCCCGGCTGGAGCCGCTGCGCGCGCATGACGCGGCAGCCGGCAGCGCGCTGCTCGAGACCGTGCGCACCTGGCTCGCGCACGACGCCCGGATCGACGAGGCGGCGCGCGTCCTCGGCGTCCACCGTCACACGGTGCGCGCCCGCGTCGCCCAGGCCCAGCAGCTGCTGGGCGTCGACCTGTCGAGCTTCCCCGCGCGGGCGGAGCTGTGGGCCGCGCTGGTGGCGGCCGACGCGACGGCGTGACGGCTCAGGCCTGCGAGTCGCCGAGGTTCTCGGAGAGGATGCCGAGCACCTGCGCACGGACGATCCGCGCACGTTCGGGCATCGCCTCGGCCACGCGGTCGACGAAGGCCTCGACGAAGGCGGCGTGGGCGACGCGCGAGGTGTGGGCGAGCTCCTCCCGGAAGCTCACCCCCGTGGGGGCGATCACGAGCGAGAGGTCCGACAGGTCCGCCAGCGGACACGAGGCGAACGACGTCACCGCGATGACGCGTGCGCCCGCGGCCTTCGCGCCGCTCGCGGCCCGCAGGCTCGACTCGTTGGCGCCGGACCCGCTCACGACGACGCAGACGTCGGCCGCCGTCAGCTGACGTGCGGCGATCTGCTGCGCGATCGCGTCCGGGATGACCTCGGCGGGTCGCCCGACCGCGGTCAGCCGCATCGCCAGGTCGCTCGCGACCGGAGCGGACAGGCCGTTGGCGACCACGAGCAGGCGCGACGCCCCCGACACGAGCGCGATCGCCTCGGCGATGTCGGCATCCGACATCATGCTCGTCGCCGTGGCCAGGGACTGCGCGGTGCGCGCGAGCGCCGCGCGCACCGCGCCGAGCGGGCCGTCGCCGTGGTCGTCCGCGCGGTCCGACTGGGCCCCCAGCTCGGCGGCCAGCGCCACCCGCAGCTGCGGATATCCGCGATAGCCGAGGGACTGGCACGCCCGCACGACCGAGGAGCGCGCGACGCCCGCCCGGTCGGCGAGCTGCTGCGCCGTGAGCTCGACGACGGCATCCGGCTCGGCGACGATGAGGTCCGCGACCCGCCGCTCGGTCGGCTGCAGGGCGTTGCGCAGCGCGGCGATGCGCACCGTGGTCGGAGCGTCAACGGGCACGCGGACCCTCCATGATTCGCCGGCGGAGCACGCCGCTTGCGGCATCGATCGCCATCGTCACGACGATGACCACGATGAGCAGCATCCCCACGGTGGACCACTCCCGGTACTGGGTGTAGGAGGTCAGCATATCGCCGATGCCCCCGACGCCGATGAGCCCCAGCACGGCCGAGGAGCGCACGTTGATCTCGAAGCGGTACAGCCAGAACGAGAGGAAGACCGGCTGCGCCTGCGGCCAGACTCCCCACCGCAGCACCTGCGGCGTCGAGCCCCCGGCGGCCCGCGCCGCCTCGATCGGACCGACCGGGACCGCCTCCACCGCCTCGTAGCCCCACTTGCCGAGGGTGCCGATGCCGCCCACGGCGAGCGCGAGGGCACCCGTGAGCGGGGTGAGTCCGGTGACCGAGAGGATGATGATCGCGATGATGAGCTCCGGCACGGCCCGGATCACCGAGAACATGAGCCGCAGCGCGCCGCGCAGCCAGACCGGGCCGAACCCGCGCGCCGCGAACAGGCTCACGGGAGTCGCCACGAGGATGCCGAGGACCGTGCCGACCCAGGCCATCTCGACGCTGCGCCACGTCTGCCAGAGCGCCTCGGGGAGCTTGGACCACTCCGGCGAGGAGAACATGAGCCAGGTGTAGCGGGCGAGATCCGCGGGCAGGTCCGCCAGGTGATCCCACGGCACCTGCACCGACCAGAACGCGACGACGACAACGATCGTGACGCCGATCGTCGAGATCGGGCGCCAGACCGACCGCGGGCGGACGGGGACGACGCGGGATGCGGCCGCGGCAGAGCGGGCGAGCGTCGCGCTCATACGAGCCTCCTGCGGATCGCGTCGCTCGCGACGTCGATCGCGATGACCACGACGAGCACCTCGAGGATGATGAGCGAGAGCTGGTCGTACCGGTAGAACGTGCGGACGGCGTCGATCAGCAGACCGATGCCTCCCGCGCCGACGAGTCCGAGGACCGTGGACGCGCGGACGTTGAGCTCGAAGACGTAGAGCGTCTGCGAGACGAACGCGGGCCACGCGTCCGGAAGGGCGATCGCGCGGTTGATCTGGGCCTGCGTGCCGCCCGCTGCCCGCCCGGCCTCGATCGCGCCGACATCCGTCGCGTCGATCGACTCCGAGACCAGCTTGACGATGATGCCGATGTTGAAGATCGCGAGCGCGATGATGCCGGGGAGCGCGCCGACGCCCACCATCGCGACGATGATCGCGGCGTAGACGAGCTCGGGAACCGCGCGGATGACGTTGAGGACCGTGCGGACAGCGCCGCGGAACACCGGTTGGGGGTTGGTGGGTCGCGCGGCCCACATCGACAGCGGGAGGGACACGGCGGCCCCCACCACGGTTCCGAGGACGGCCATCTGCAGCGTCTCCACCATCGGCGCGACCGTGCGCGGGAAGAAGGACCAGTCGGGCACGAGCAGCTCGGCGATCTTGTCGGTGCCGTTGCGCCAGTTCGCCAGGATCGGGGCGAGGTCCAGGCCCACACCGATCCCCGGCAGGCAGGTGACGACCGTGATCGCGACGACCGCCGCGAGCGCGACCCACACGCCGGCACGCGGCCGAGGCCGCGGCGGGACGACGAGCGGGCCGCTCACCGGTCGAGCCGATCGTCGCCCGTGAGGGAGCGGCCGTAGATGTGCTCGAAGTCGGCGTCGGTGGCCTCGGCGGCGAGCCCGTCGAAGACGACCTCGCCCGCCCGCATGCCGATCAGCCGGGTGCCGTACTGCCGCGCAAGGTCGAGCAGGTGGATGTTGACGAGCACCGTGATGCCGAGCTCGGCGTTGATGCGGCGCAGGTCGCCCATGACCCCGTGGGCCGTGGGCGGGTCGAGGCTCGCGACGGGCTCGTCGGCGAGCACGATGCGCGGCTGCTGCGCGAGAGCACGGGCGATCGCCACGCGCTGCTGCTGCCCGCCGGAGAGGGCGGAGGCGCGCTGCCAGACCTTCGGGAGGATGCCGACCCGATCCAACGACTCGAACGCGATCTGCTTGTCGGCCTCGCGATACGCACCCACGAGGGTGCGCCACCTCGGGGTGTGGGTGAGTCGCCCGACGAGCACGTTGTTCAGCACGGTGGTGCGACCGGCGAGGTTGAAGCTCTGGAACACCATTCCGATCTGCCCGCGGAGCCGGCGCAGTCGCGACCCGCGGGCCGTGTCCACGCGCTGCCCGCCCACCGTGACGGCGCCCTCCGTCACGGGCACGAGACCGTTGATGGTGCGGATGAGCGTCGACTTGCCCGAGCCGGAGAGCCCGACGATGCAGACCATCTCGCCCGCGGCGATCTCCAGATCGACGCCGCGCAGCCCCACGGTGCCGTTGGGATAGCGCACGGTGACGCCGTCCAGGCGGATGCCCCAGGGCGTCGAGGCGACGGCCTCGACGCCCTGGGTGTGAACCGGATGCGTCACTGGAGTCCCAGCTGCTGCGCGGCGCGCGCCACGACGTCCAGGGAGGCGGGGTCGGCGGGGGCGAGCTTGGTGATGGAGTAGATGCTCTGGAGCACCTTGGAGCCGTCGTCGGTGTTCGAGTAGGACTCGAGCGCCTGCGTGATCTTGTCCTGCAGGGCGGGCGAGAGCTTCGAGGAGACCGCCACGCCGTCGTTCGGGATCGGGTCGCTCAGCGCGAAGACGACGACCTTCTGGCCCACGTCTGGGGTGTCCTTCTTGACGAGGGTCCGCGCGTCCCAGAAGCTGAAGCCGACCTCGGCGTCGCCCTTGTACACGGCCATGACGGAGGCGTCGTTCGCGGTGACGGGGATCTTCTGGAAGCCGTTGTCGATGTCGACGCCCGCCTCCTTCAGCGCGAGCATCGGGTAGATGTAGCCGGCGGGCGAGCCGGGCCCGAGGACGGCGACCTTGGCGCCGGCGACCTTGGTGATGGCGTCGAGACCGCTCGGGGTCGCGAGCGAGTCGGTGCCGTTGCAGTACAGCATCCCGTCCTTGTCGACCGGGGTGTCGGAGCAGTACTTGCCCGGGTTGTTCGTCATGAACTGGGCCGGGTAGGTGATCGCGCCGTTGCGCTCGGTCTGGAGCACGACCTTCGCCCCGTAGCGGTCGTTCGCCTGCCACAGCTGGAGCGAGGGGAGGAAGCCGATCTGGGCCTGGTCGGCGCCCATCGCCTCGACGGCGGCCTGGTAGTCCTTCGAGACGACGCCCGTGACGGGGATGCCGAGGGTCTTGCTCAGCATGTCGGTGAGCGGCTTGGCGGTGTCGACGAGGCCGGCCTGGTCCTGCGAGGGGACGAGGGCGAGCACGAGCGAGGAGGGGTCGGCGGCGGCCCCGGAGCCGGCGGGGTCCGAGCTGCCGGCGCAGCCGGCGAGGGCGATCGTGGCGGCCAGCGCCGTGATCGTGGCCGCCGCGAGGCGGGAGCGGGTGAGTCGCATGGGATTCCTTCTGTGTCGGGTGGGGCGGGGTCAGCGGGTGCGGGCGGGGGCCTGCACCCATTCGGTGAGGGCGGGGAGGAGCTCGGGGAGCGTGCGGGCCCGGAAGGTCGGGGTCGCCAGCGGGTCGGGGTAGCCGCCCACGAGGGCGGTCGCGTGGCCGCGCTCGTGGGCGGGGGCCAGATCGTTGCGCCAGATGTCGCCGATCGCGAGGACCGGTGCGGCGGGGTCGATCGCGTCGAGCACGCGGCCGAGGCCTTCCGGCTTGGCGGCCTCCGCGACGACGCGGTCGAAGCATCCGTCGAGTCCGAGCGCGGTGATCGCCTCGGGCAGGCGCACGGCGGGCGCGTTCGTCACGAGGTAGCGGGCCGCGTCGACGCCCTCGAGGAAGTCGGCGAGGCCCGCTGCGACCTCGATCGGGGCGTCGGGCGTGGCGAGCAGCGCCCGGCTGGCGGCGTACCCGCGGGCGAGCGCCTCCGACGATGCTCCGGCCGCCGTCGCGAGCAGACGCACGAGATCGTAGGCGTCGATCGCCGCCTCCCCTCCCGAGGGCGCTCCGACGTCGCCCGGCGCGAGGCGCGCCGCGACGTCGTCGACGAAGGCGGGCCCGAGGCCCGCCTCATCGGCGACGGCGCGCGCATAGGCGCGCACGGGCCCGTCGCCGAGGGCGACGGTACCGTCGAAGTCGAAGATCAGGATGGGACGAGGCACGGGACTCCTTGGGCGTTTCTGCGAGGCGCGCCCGGTGGACGCTTCGTCCATGGTGCAGGAGAATTGTGGACGAAATGACCGCTTCCGGTGAACAGCATGTGAAATCCTTCGACGCGGAGCTGGCCCGGCTCGACGCCGCGGCCCGTATCGCGCCGGAGGATCCCGCATCCGCTCTCCGCTCCCTGCCCTGGCTCGTGGCATCGATCCACGCCGATGCGCGGGCCGGGCGGTTCGCACACTGGGGCCGCTCCCGCGCGATCGACGAGAACACCGGGACGGCGACCGTGCCGAGGCCCCTGTTCGACGAGCTCCACCGGGCGGCGGGCCTGGCAGGACGCTTCCCCGACGGGAACGCCGGCCTCCTCCACGTCTACGGCTACCTGCTGTCCACCGAGCCGACGCCCTACGGGCTCAAGCGGGAACGCTGGCTGGACGGGACACTGGCCCAGGCCTACGACCTGCCCCCGGTCGCCTTCCTCCCGTGGAGCCGCGCGACGCCGGGCACCCTGCTCGACCGCGTCACCCGGGCGGCGGATCGCCTGCTCGACGAGCATCCGCGGCGCACCCAGGACTGGGGCGGCGCGGTCGCCACGATCGCGATCGGCGCCGGCACCCCGGCAGCGCTCGCGTGCTCCCTCACCCGGCACGGGGAGCGCCGGATCATCACGACCTTCCCGGTCTCCGACCCCGAGGCCGTTCTCGCCGCGCTGGACGCCGAGCCGCCGCGCCCGCGATGGAACGCCGCGCCCGACGAGGGGTGAGCCGCACCGCCGCTATCGCCGACGTGCACGGGTATTCGTTCCACAGAAAGACATAGGCGACGGAAACCGTCGCGAAACGCCGTGGAAACGATCATTTTCCTTGTCCGGCGCGCGGAGGCGGAATAGCTTCTCGCTAGGCCCGACGCTGCCACGAGGTCGACGCCGCATCCACCGACGCTCCGCCCCACCCGAGTTCCGCGAGCAGGAGAAGCATGACCAGCGTGGCCGAACCCACCCCATCCACCGAGGACAAGGGCCTGCGAAAGGGGGCGGTGGGCCTGCTCGGAAGCGTCGTGATCGGCATGTCGTCGACGGCGCCCGCGTACAGCCTGGCCGCGAGCCTCGGCCTCGTGGTCGCCAGCGGCGGCGCAGTCCTGGCCGGCGTCAAGGCGCCGGCCATCATGCTGCTCGCGTTCGTGCCGATGTGGATGATCGCGGTCGCCTACGGGGAGCTGAACAAGGCCGAGCCCGACTGCGGCACGACCTTCACCTGGGCAGCGCGCGCGTTCGGCGCCGTGACGGGCTGGCTCGGGGGCTGGGGCATCATCGCCGCCGACGTCATCGTCATGGCCAATCTCGCGCAGATCGCCGGATCGTACGGCTTCACCCTGGTCGGGACGATCGCGCAGGACGACGACATCACCGCGCTCTCGGGCGACACCCTCTGGTCCACGGTGGCCGGGGTCGCCTGGATCGTGATCATGACGGTGATCTGCTACATCGGCGTGGAGGTCTCCGCCCGTCTCCAGTACGCCCTGCTCGGGATCGAGCTCGTCGTCCTCGTGCTGTTCGCCGTCGTCGCGCTCACCCGCGTCTACACCGGGAACGGCACGGCGGACTCCCTGACCCCCTCGCTCGACTGGCTCTGGCCCGGCGGCCTCGACTTCGGCGACGTCATCGCGCCCGCGATGCTGACGGCGATCTTCATCTACTGGGGCTGGGACACGGCGGTGTCGCTGAACGAGGAGACGAAGGACCCGAAGAAGACGCCGGGACGCTCCGCGATCATCTCGACCCTCCTGCTGCTGGTCACCTACGCGCTCGTCTCGATCGCGGCGATCGCCTTCGCCGGCGTCGGCACGGACGGGATCGGCCTCGGCTCGCAGGAGAACGCCGCCGACGTGTTCTCCACGATCGCTCCGACGCTGTTCGGCGACAGCGTCTGGGGCAAGGCCGCCGTCGCGCTCCTCGCCTTCTCGATCCTCACGTCCGCATCCGCCTCGACGCAGACGACGATCCTGCCGACGGCCCGAACGGCACTGTCCATGGCCGCGTTCAAGGCGATCCCCTCGCACTTCGCGCGCGTGCACCGTCGGTTCCTCACGCCGACGTGGGCCACGATCGGGATGGGGGTCGCCTCGATCGGGTTCTACGTGCTGTTCACCGTCATCTCGCCCACCCTGCTGACCGCGCTCATCGGCTCCGTGGGGCTCATGATCGCCTTCTACTACGGGCTCACGGGCTTCGCCTGCGTGTGGTTCTACCGGCGCACCCTCTTCTCGAGCGTCCGCAACGCCCTGATGCGCGGTCTCGTGCCCCTGTTGGGCGGCATCATCCTCGCCGTCACGTTCGTCTACGGGCTCGGACAGTTCGCCTCTCCGAGCTGGCTGCAGGATGCCGACGGCAACGACGTGACGATCCTCGGCATCGGAGCGGTCGCCGTGGTCGGCATCGGGGCGATCCTGCTCGGCGTCGTGCTCATGCTCGTGTGGTGGGCCCTCTCGCCGGACTACTTCCGCGGACGCACGCTCAGCCGCGCCCAGGCCGTGTTGGTCCTGGAGGGCGTCGACGACGAGGGTCCCACGTTCGGGCTCCCCGACTCGGGGCGGGAGCCGACCGTGATCTCCCCCGACCTGTCGAACCTCCCGACCGGACGCATCGCGATCGACGAGCTGACCGGCATCGAGTACCGCCGCGAGAAGCCGCGGGGCCGAGGCGCCGGCGACTGATCCCCGCGCGGGTCAGCGCGGCGCGTGGGCCGCGAGGAACTCGTACACCTCGGTCGTGTCGACGCCCGGGAACGCCCCGGTCGGCAGGGTCGCCAGCAGCGTCCGCGGCGTCCGCACGTTCGGCCACGCGTTCTCGCGCCATTGAGCCTCCAGCTCCGCGGGGGCGCGGCGGCAGCACACCTCGACCGAGTGCTTCGACACCCCCCGGTTGGGGGTGTCGCGCCCGAGGAACCACTTCGTGTCGTCGAAGCGCACACCCACGCTCACGGAGTGGAGCCCCTCGCTGGAGTTCTCCACCCTCGCCGTGCACCAGTAGGTGCCGTTGCCGGTGTCGGTGTACTGGTAGTACGGGTTGAACCGGTCGTCGACGTCGAAGACCACGCGGCTGGTCCAGCGACGGCAGCACATCTGTCCCTCGATCGCCCCGAGACGATCGGTCGGGAAGTTCACGTCGTCGTTCTCGTAGGCCTTCGTGATCGTGCCCGACTCGTGCACCTTGAGGAAGTGCACGGGGATGCCGAGGTGCACGGTGGCGAGGTTGGTGAACCGGTGGGCGGCCGTCTCGTACGACACGGAGTACCCGTCGCGAAGGTCCTCGATCGAGATGGCCTTCTGCGCCTTCGCCTCCTGCAGAACGGGGACGACGTGGGACTCGGGGATGAGGAGCGCTCCGGTGAGGTAGTTGGTCTCCACGCGCTGCCGGAGGAACTCCGCGTAGCTCGTGGGCTCGCGGTGTCCGAGGATGCGGCTGGACAGCGCCTGCAGCACCGCCGTGCGGGGGTCGCCCTTGGCCGCGACGCGACTCGAGAGGTAGAGCCGGCCGTGGGCCAGATCGGCGACGCTCCGCGTCGTCTGCGGCAGGTCGGGCACGTAGTGGAGCGTGAACCCCAGGTGGGCGGCGATATCGCTCGCCGTGCGCTGGGTGAGGGGGCCGCCCGGGTGGCCGACGGCATCCAGCAGCTGACGGGCCTGCCGCTCGAGGTCGGGGAAGTAGTTGTTCTCGTCGCGCATGAGGTGCCGCAGCTCGACGTTGGCGCGGCGGGCCTCCTCGGGCGTGGCCGAGCGCTCGTCGCGCAGGCGCTCGATCTCGCCCTGCAGCGCCAGCAGGGCGCGCAGCGCCTCGTCCGGCACCGTCTTGCCGATGCGGAACGGCGCGATGCCCAGCGCCTGGAACGTCTGCCCGCGCATGGCGCGCTCGAGCGCGACCTCGAGCGTCGCGCGCTCGTCGAGCGGCTCGGCCTCCAGCAGCGCGTCGATCGAGGTGCCGAGCGCCTTCGCGATCGCCCGCAGCAGGGTGAGCTTGGGCTCACGCTTGCCATTCTCGATCATCGACAGCTGGCTCGGCGCACGCTCGACCGCGGTCGCGAGCTCCTCGAGCGTCAGGCCCCGCTGCGTGCGCAGCTGCCGGATCCGGCGACCGATCGTGAGGGCGTCGGCCTCGGGTTCTTCGATCTCTTCTGCGATCGTCATGGCCGCGATTCTGTCACAGGAGGAGAAATATCGACAAAATTCTCATGGGAAATGTTCTTTCCACGTGCCGTTCTTCACCGAAAGTGGTTCTACGACATACGGGACAGCGAGCGTCCCGCCACCCGACCGTAGGAGATCGAGATGAGCATCACATCCACCCCCGGAACTCCCCCGCTGCGCGCCGGGGACCAGACCCAGACCGCCGCGGAGCTCCAGGAGATCTGGGACACCGACCCCCGCTGGGACGGCGTCGCCCGCACCTACACCGCCGAGGACGTCATCCGGCTGCGCGGCTCGGTCCGCGAGGAGAACACCCTCGCCCGCCGCGGCGCCGAGAACCTGTGGAACCTCCTGCACACCGAGGACTACATCAACGCGCTCGGCGCCTACACCGGCGGCCAGGCGGTTCAGCAGGTGCGCGCAGGCCTCAAGGCCATCTACCTGAGCGGCTGGCAGGTCGCGGCCGACGGCAACCTCGCCGGCCAGACCTACCCCGACCAGAGCCTGTACCCCGCCAACTCGGTCCCCGCCGTGGTTCGGCGCATCAACAACGCGCTGATCCGCCAGGACCAGATCGAGCACGCGGAGGGCGAGATCACGCGCGACTGGCTCGCCCCCATCGTCGCCGACGCCGAGGCGGGCTTCGGCGGCCCGCTGAACGCCTACGAGCTCGCACAGTCGCTCATCCAGGCCGGTGCCGCCGGCATCCACTGGGAGGACCAGCTCGCGAGCGAGAAGAAGTGCGGGCACCTCGGCGGCAAGGTGCTCGTGCCGACCCAGCAGCACGTGCGCACCCTCAACGCGGCACGTCTCGCGGCGGATGTCGCGGGGGTCCCGACCGTCATCATCGCCCGCACCGACGCCCTGGCGGCCGACCTGCTCACGAGCGACGTCGACGAGCGCGACCAGGCGTTCACGACCGGCGAGCGCACGAGCGAGGGCTTCTACCGGGTGCGTCCCGGGCTCGAGGCCGTCATCAGCCGAGGCCTCGCCTTCGCCCCCTACGCCGACCTCATCTGGGTCGAGACCGGCGAGCCGGACATCGAGCTGGCCCGCGAGTTCGCCAAGGCGATCCACGCCGAGTACCCCGGCAAGATGCTCGCCTACAACTGCTCCCCCTCGTTCAACTGGAAGCGTCACCTGAACGACGAGCAGATCGCGACCTTCCAGAAGGAGCTGGGCGAGCTGGGCTACGCCTTCCAGTTCATCACCCTGGCCGGCTTCCACGCCCTGAACTACTCGATGTTCGAGCTCGCGAAGGGCTACGCCGAGAGCGGCATGACCGCCTACGTCGAGCTGCAGGAGAAGGAGTTCGCCGCGGAGGCCCAGGGTTACACCGCGACCAAGCACCAGCGCGAGGCGGGCACCGGCTACTTCGACTTCGTCTCCACCGCGCTCAACCCCGACAGCGCGACCCTGGCCCTGGCCGGCTCCACCGAGACCGCCCAGTTCCACTGACCCCATCCATCCACCGTTCCCCCGATGTCCCACTTCCCTACGGGGGATGTCCCACTTTCTCCCGCTCCGCGACCCCGCGAGCGGCAGAAAGTGGGACATGGGGCATCAGACAGACCGTCAGAGACACCGACAGACAGTCCGTCGCAGACACAGACACAGACACAGACCGTCAGAGATACAGAAAGACAGGGCCATGACTCCCACCGCCACGGGCATCGCGCCCGAGACCACGACCCCCACGATCGAGATCACCGGACCGCTCCGCGAGCGCTACGACGAGATCCTCACCCCCGAGGCGATCGCCTTCCTCGCCGAGCTCCACCACCGTTTCGCCGGACGCCGCCACGATCGCCTCGCCGACCGCATGCGTCGCCGGTACGAGATCGGCAACGGCCACGACCCGCGTTTCCGCGACGACACGGCGCACATCCGCAGCGACCGCAGCTGGAAGGTCGCGGGCGCAGGCCCCGGCCTCGAGGACCGCCGCGTCGAGATCACGGGCCCCACCGACCCCAAGATGACCATCAACGCGCTGAACTCCGGCGCACGCGTATGGCTCGCCGACCAGGAGGACGCCACGAGCCCCACCTGGAAGAACGTCATCGAAGGACAGCTGTCGCTGCGCGACGCCATCCGCGGCGAGCTGTCGTTCACCTCCCCCGAGGGCAAGCAGTACACGGTCACCGCCGAGCGCACGCCCACGATCGTGATGCGCCCCCGCGGCTGGCAGCTGCCCGAGCAGCACATCGCGTTCACCGACCGGAACGGCCGCACGACGTCCGCCTCCGGCTCGCTCGTCGACTTCGGCCTCTACTTCTTCCACAACGCGAAGCGGCTGATCGAGAACGGCACCGGTCCGTACTTCTACATCGCCAAGCTCGAGTCGAGCGAGGAGGCGAAGCTGTGGGACGACGTGTTCACCTTCAGCGAGCAGTACATCGGCATCCCGCACGGCACGATCCGCGCGACGGTGCTGATCGAGACGCTGCCCGCCGCCTTCGAGATGGAGGAGATCCTCTACGAGATGCGGGACCACATCGCAGGCCTGAACGCCGGACGCTGGGACTACATCTTCTCGATCATCAAGAACTACCGCGGACGCGGTGCCCGGTTCGTCCTGCCGGATCGCAGCGAGGTGACGATGACGGTGCCGTTCATGCGGGCCTACACCGAGCTGCTGGTGAAGACCTGCCACTCCCGGGGCGCGTACGCGATCGGCGGCATGAGCGCCTTCATCCCCAACCGCCGCGACCCGGAGGTGACCGAGCGCGCGTTCGAGAAGGTCGCCGCCGACAAGAAGCGCGAGGCCGGCGACGGCTTCGACGGCACGTGGGTGGCCCACCCCGACCTCATCCCGACCGCGATGGCGGAGTTCGACGCGGTCCTCGGCGATCGACCGAACCAGCTGGAGCGCACGCGCGACGACGTGACCGTGACGGCATCGCAGCTGATCGACGTGCACATCGGGCGCCCGATCACGGCGGGCGGCGTGCACGGCAACGTGTCGGTGGCGATCCGCTACATCGAGGCGTGGCTGCGCGGACTCGGGGCCGTCGCGATCGACAACCTGATGGAGGATGCGGCGACCGCCGAGATCTCCCGTTCGCAGATCTGGCAGTGGATCCACCAGGACCGCCAGACCGACGACGGCACGGCCATCACGCGCGAGTACGTGGAGGGCCTGATCGATCAGGTCCTCGGCGAGGTGACCCGCTTCGACGGCGACCGCTTCGACGACGCGGCCGACGTGTTCCGAGAGGTCGCACTCCAGGAGGAGTTCCCGGCCTTCCTCACGACCCCGGCCTACATCCGGTTCCTCGCCGACTCCTGACCGCGCGAGAGGGCCGGTGCGCAGCGACGACCTCGTGGCGCACCGGCCCTCTTTTCCGTGTCCCGACACGCTTCTGCGTCTTGACACATTTGGCTAACGCAATTAGCTTTTAGGCTATGACGACGAGCCTGGCTGTCCACCGCCTCTCGCGACCGGGTGGCCGCATCGCCTATCGGATCGAGGGCGAGGGACCTCTCGTCGTCTGCATCCCCGGCATGGGGGAGCTCTCCTCCTCGTACCGTTTCGTCGTGCCCGCCCTCACGGCCGCCGGCTTCCGGGTGGCCACCATGGACCTCCGCGGCCACGGCGACAGCGACACCACCTTCGACTCCTACGATGCCGCCGCGGCAGGCTCCGACGCGCTCGCCCTGCTCGCCCACCTCGGCGGCGACGGCATCCTCGTCGGCAACTCGATGGGCGCCGGAGCCGCCGTCTGGGCGGCCGCCGAGGACCCCGCGCTCGTGCGCGGCATCGCCCTCCTCGGGCCGTTCGTGCGCAACACGGCCATCAACCCCCTGGCCGCGGCGCTCTTCCGCGTCGCGATGGGCGGGCCGTGGGCCGCCGCGGCGTGGCTCGGCTACCTGCCCACGCTCTACCCGCTCGAGACACCGGCCGACTTCGCGGCCCACCGCGACGACATCCGCGCCTGGCTCCGCACACCCGGCGCGGCGAGGGCCTTCCGGCGCACGACCCGCACGGATCATGCCCCCGCCGCGGCGCGCATCGAGCGGGTCGCGGCCGCCGCGCTCGTGGTGATGGGAACCGCCGACCCCGACTTCCCGGACCCGGAGGACGAGGCCCGATGGATCGCGGATCGGCTGAACGCCCGCCTCCTGCTCATCGACGGCGGGGGCCACTACCCGCAGGCCGAGAGCCCCGACCTCGTCGGGCCCGCGCTCGTCGACTTCGCCCGCGAGGTCTTCCGTGCCTAGGGCCGGTGTGACGGCGGCCCGCGTGGTCGCGTGCGCGGCCGACATCGTCGACGACGTGGGCTGGGAGGGCCTGACCCTCGCCCTCGTCGCCGATCGGCTCGGCGTGCGCGTGCCGAGCCTCTACAAGCACATCGTCTCGCTCGATGCGCTGCGCTCGGATGTCGCCGTCGCCAGCACCTCGGAGATCGCCGCGACGCTGCGCGACGCATCCGTCGGCGTCGCGGGCGCCGACGCGCTGCGCGCGCTGGCGAACGCCTACCGCTCCTATGCGCATGCGCACCCCGGCCGGTACGCCTCGCTGCAGCGCGCCGACGCCGACCCCGCGTCGCCGCTGCACCGGGCGGCCGACGAGGTCGTCGGCCTCTTCGCGACCGTGCTCATCGGCTACCGCATCGACGGAGACGACCTCGTCGATGCGGCCCGCGCCGTGCGCTCGTCCCTGCACGGCTTCGTGTCCCTCGAGGCGATCGGCGGGTTCGGGCTCCCCCGCGACATCGACCGCAGCTTCGACCGGCTGGTCGCCGGACTCGATGCGATGCTCCGCGGCTGGGACGGGGCGGCGCCCTAGCTGCCCGCCTCCGCGCGACCGGCGGCGAGCCCCGCCGCGTACGCCTCGTCCGCCCCGAGGCGGAACATGTCGCTCTCGCCCGTGCGCGGGAGGATGCGCGCACCCGGCGTGTCGACGTCGTCGGTGACGAACCGTCCGGCACCCCGCACCACCGCGACCGGCGAGCCCGTCGCCTTGCCCTTGACGAGGTCCGCGGCGCCCGCGAGCTCATCGGCGACGACCGGCACCGTCACCGCCAACGGCCGCCCCTGGGTGTCGGTCGTGCCGCGCAGGTCGTCCACGACCAGGATGCCGGCGGCACCGATCGCGATATCGGTCTGGCCGATGCGCCACGCCCGGCCGAGCGTGTCGCTGAGGATCACGCCCAACCGCACGCCGAACCGCTCGCGCAGCGCCGCGCAGAGCGCACGGGCGGAGGCGTCCGGGTCGAGCGGCAGCAGCAGCACGGTGCCCTCCGGCGTGTTCGAGGCATCGACGCCCGCAGCCGCCCCGACGATCCCGAGCCGGTTCTCGACGATGCGTGTGGCACCGCGGGTCGCGACCACCCTGACGGTCTCGGCCGTGATGGCGTCCTCGCGGTCCGCGGCGGCGACGATGCGCCCCTCGGCCTTGGAGACGATCTTGCTCGTCACGACCAGCACGTCCCCGTCGCGCACGCCTTCGGCATCCGCGGCGAGCGCGTCGCCGATCATCCGCGCGAGATCGTCGCCCGGGACGATCTCCGGGATGCCGTCGAGAGCCCACAGTCCGATTCCGCGCATCCTGTCATCGTTCCACAGTCGGCGAGCGCCTCCCGCGGCTACGCTCGTATCGTGACCGAACGCGCACCGCTGTCCCGCAAGCTCTCCGCCATCGCCGAGTCCGCGACCCTCAAGGTCGACGCCAAGGCCAAGGCCCTGAAGGCGGAGGGCCGTCCGGTCATCTCCTACGCGGCGGGCGAGCCGGACTTCCCGACGCCGCAGTTCATCGTGGATGCGGCCGCGGAGGCGCTTCACGATCCCGCGAACTTCCGCTACACCCCGGCGGCGGGGCTTCCGGTGCTGCGGGAGGCGATCGCCGCGAAGACGCTCCGCGACTCGGGTCTCGAGGTGTCTCCGTCGCAGGTGATCGTCACCAACGGCGGCAAGCAGGCCGTGTACCAGGCGTTCCAGACCGTCGTGAACCCCGGCGACGAGGTGCTGCTGCCGGCGCCCTACTGGACGACCTACCCGGAGGCGATCGCCCTCGCCGACGGCGTGCCCGTGGAGGTCTTCGCCGGCGCCGACCAGGGCTACAAGGTCACGGTCGACCAGCTGGAGGCCGCTCGCACCCCGCGCACCCGCGTGCTCGTCTTCGTGTCGCCGTCGAACCCCACCGGGGCCGTCTACACGCCGGAGGAGACGACCGCGATCGGCGAGTGGGCGCTGGCGCACGGCGTCTGGGTCCTCACCGACGAGATCTACCAGAACCTCGTCTACGACGGCGTCCGCGCGGTCTCCATCGTCGAGGCCGTGCCGGAGCTGGCCGGGCAGACGCTGCTGCTCAACGGCGTGGCGAAGACGTACGCCATGACCGGCTGGCGCGTGGGCTGGATGGTCGGCCCCTCCGATGCGATCAAGCTCGCCGCCAACCTGCAGTCGCACCTGTCGAGCAACGTCAACAACATCGCTCAGCGTGCGGCCGCGGCTGCCATCACGGGGCCCCAGACCGAGGCGGAGCAGATGCGGCAGGCGTTCGACCGCCGCCGACGGCTCATCGTCGCCGAGCTCTCCAAGATCCCCGGTGTCACGGTCCCCGTCCCGCTCGGCGCCTTCTACGTGTACCCGGACGTGACCGGGCTCCTGGGCCGGGAGTGGAACGGCACGACGCCGACGACGACGCTCGAGCTGGCAGACCTCATCCTGGATGCCGCAGAGGTCGCGGTCGTGCCGGGTGAGGCCTTCGGCCCGTCGGGCTACCTGCGCCTGTCGTACGCGCTCGGCGACGACGCCCTCCTCGAGGGCGTGCAGCGCCTGCAGCGCCTGTTCTCCTGACCTCCTCTTTCCCCCCGGGGCGGGTGCGCGCGAGGGGGAGAGAGGGCGGCGCGAGAGAGCGCCGCGCGCGAGACCGAAACCCACCCAAAGGCGGCCCCGCGCGCGGCGGGCTTATGCGGGGCGCAGGTGCGCCTGGGCCATCCGCACGATGTGCGGCGCGGTGCGCGGCCCGAGCCAGACCGTGCAGTGCACGGCCGGATCGCAGGCCCACTCGGCGCACCAGGCGTAGACGCCCATCGCGAGGCGCTCACCACGGCCGCGGACCGCGAGCGGCGACGGATCGCACGGCTGCCGGTCGCGCACGAGCCAGGTGACGGACACGTGCTCGGGAACGCGGACGCGGTGACGCTGGATGGTGGCGAACGCCTCGATGAGCACCGTCACGGAGACCTCGACCGGCAGGCGCTCGGCGATGCGGACCATGTCCGGCACGTCGTTGGCATCGCCCGCGAGCAGCACAGCGCCCGTCAGGGTGTCCCAATCGGGCTCGAGGAAGGGGCCGGCTGCCATGTCCATGGCTAAGACATTAGGTTAGCCTTACCTACATTGCAAGCCCTGTGGGTCAGAGCTCCACACCCACCAGCACCGGCTCCGGCTGCAGCAGCAGACCGAACTCCTGCTGCACCCGCTGCTGGATGAACCGCGCCAGCTCGGCGATCTCGGCGGCGCTCGCTCCGCCCCGGTTGGTCAGGGCGAGCGCGTGCTTGCTCGACACCGCCGCCCGCGACCGCGGGAGGGCGAAGCCCTTGCGGATGCCGGACTGCTCGATGAGCCACGCCGCACTCACCTTCACCTCCACGGACCGGGAGGCCGGCGGCGGGACGTAGCCGTCGAAACGATCGAGCGGGATGATCCGCACGGGCTCGATCACCGGCTCCATCGGCCACCGCGGGCACGCCTCCGGCAGTGTCCGTGCGAAGGCCTCCGAGACGATCGCGTTCTGGAAGAACGAGCCGGCCGACCAGGTGTCGGGATCGTCCGCGTCCAGCAGCATGCCCTTCGAACGCCGGGTCGCCAGCACGCGGTCGCGGACCCACCCGAGCGACACCTCGGCATCCGGTGCGAGCCCCAGCGCCCGCCGGAGCTGCTCGCCGTGCACGCGGACGTCACCGCTGCCGACCTCGGTCAGCTCGAGCGTGACCGAGAGGATCACGGCACGCCGCGCGGCGACGGAGCCGTAGTGGTGCTTGAGCACCGACGTGCGGAAGCCGAGGCCCAGCTCGGACGCCGGGACCCGCTCGACCTCCCCCGAGGACTCGTCGAGCACCTCGACCTCGACGAGCGTCTGGGCGATCTCCTGCCCGTACGCACCGACGTTCTGGACCGGGGCCGCACCCACAGTGCCGGGGATCCCCGACATGGCCTCGATCCCCGAGAGTCCCCTTTCGACGGTCTCGGCGACGAGGGTGTCCCAGTCGTGGCCCGCCTCGACCCGCAGGCGCACCCTCCCGGGCGCCGACCCGGGGAGCTCCTGGACACCCGCACTGCGCACGCGCACGACCGTGCCGTCGAAGGGCTCGTCGCCGACGAACAGGTTCGAGCCGCCGCCGAGGACGAACCAGTCCTCGCCGCCCTCCCAGACGTCCCGGAGCACGCCGATGAGGTCCGCGCGCGCGTGGGCCTCGAGGAGCCGGCGTGGCGGGGCGCCCGTGCGCAGGGTCGTGAGGGCGGCGAGCGGCGTCGAGGTGTTCTCGGGCATGAGGTCAGACCCGCCGCACGCGCACCTGCGCCTTGCCGAGCACGGTCGTTCCGCCGGCCGTGACCGTCAGGTCGATGCGGGCGGTCTCGTCGTCGAGCGCACCGACGGCGGCGCGCACGGCGACGTCGGCCCCGGCGTCGGGATCGACCACGACGGGCCGCGTGAACCGCACGCCGTACTCGAGGATGCGTCCGGCATCCCCGAGCCACGGGACGATCGTCTCGACCGCGAGCCCCATCGTGAGCATGCCGTGCGCGAGCACACCCGGGAGCCCGACGCGGGCGGCGACGTCGTCGCGGTAGTGGATGGGGTTGAAGTCGCCGGACGCGCCGGCGTAGCGCACGAGCGACTCGCGGGTGAGGTGCACCTCGCGCTCGGCCACGACCTGTCCGACCTCGAGCTCGCTCACCGACCGCACCTCCCCTGTGCATGTCCCAGTTCCGACCGGAAGGCGGCATCCTCAGCGGTCGAAACTGGGACACGACCCATCTCGAAGTGGGACATGCTCATTCGGCGCCTCCGATCAGCAGGACGGATGTCGCGGTCACGACGTGGGCGCCCTCGGCATCCGTGATCTCGGTGTCGCTCGTGACCATCGCCCCCGAGCCGACCGCGCGGACGCCGGTGACACGGATACGGCCCGTCAGCTCGTCGCCCGCCGTGATCGGCCGCGAGTAGCGGAACCGCTGCTCGGCGTGGATCGTGCGCTCGAGCACGATGCCGGAGTCGGGCTCCCCGATCAGCTGCTGCAGGGCGAGGTCCTGAACGACCATCGCGAACGTCGGCGGAGCGACCACATCGGGGTATCCGAGAGCCTGCGCCGCCGCCGGATCGGTGTGCTGCGGATCGGTCGCGAAGACGGCACGGGCGAACTCACGCACCTTCTCCCGCCCGACCAGGTAGGGAGGCGTCGGCGCGAAGTCACGGTCGACCAGTGCGGGGTTCACAGACACTCCCCCATCCTATCGAGGAGCGTCCGCAGCCCCTCCGGACGGCCACGCCGTCATGCCGACGTGCGCGACCGGATGGCCTTCAGCGCCAGCTGCGACGCGATGAACACGAGATAGACGGCGAACAGGATGTTCCCCAGCAGCGGGTCGACGACTGTCGCGAGCCACGCGCCGAGCGCGGTCGTGCAGCACGCGGCCACGCCGATGGCCACCGCCGCGAGCAGGTCGACGTTGCGGCGCTTCACGTTGCCGACCGTCCCCGAGATCGCGGTCGGGATCATCATGAGCAGCGACGTCCCCTTCGCGAGCAGGTCGCTCATGCCGAACCCGAGCATCAGCACGGGGACCACGACGATGCCGCCGCCCACGCCGATGAGCCCCGAGACGATCCCGGTCACGACGCCCGTCACCGCGAGCGCGGCCCCGCTCCACCAGGTCACGTCGAAGGGCTCGCCGCGCGACGGGATGACGATGAACAGCATCACGATCACGACCACGAGGAACGCGACGAAGCCCCAGCGCAGGACGTTCTGCGAGACGCGAGGCAACAGCCAGGTGCCGATCTGCGCGCCCACGACCGCGCCCGCGGCGAGGATCAGCGCGGGGATCCATGCGACCGATCCGTGGACGGCGTAGGAGATGACGCCGACCGCCGCCGTGGGCACGATCGCGGCCAGCGACGTCCCCGCCGCGAGGCGCTGGTCGAACCCGAGGGTGAGCACGAGCAGCGGCACGATGACGGTTCCGCCGCCGACGCCGAAGAGCCCCGAGAGCAGCCCGGCCAGCAGGCCGATGCCGACGCACGCGAACAGGAATCTGGGACTGCGCGTCGCGCGCGCGGGGGCTGGGGCACTCACCGGCCTGAGCCTACTCCCGGCTCGGATCCACCGGTGCGAAGCCCGCCAGTGCGCCGCGCCGGAAGAGCGCGGAGACCGCGAGCGAGCCGGCGACGGCGAGGAAGATGGGAACGAGCAGCGTGAACCCGGTGTCCGTGAACTCGATGACCAGCGCGATCGCGGTGAACGGGGCCCGCATGTTCGCCGCGAGGAAGGCCGCCGCAGCGACGATCGCGAGCGAGGTGCCGTCCGCGCCGGGCCAGATCAGCGCCCATCCGGCCGCCGCCGCCGCACCCAGGGCTGCGCCGATCGCGACCGAGGGCTGGAGCGTGCCGCCGATGGCCCCCGCCCCCAGGGACACCGTCGTGGCGACGTACTTGAGCACGGCCAGCACGAGCAGCATCCAGAACGGCTCGCTCAGGTCGAAGCCGGCGGTCGCCATCGCACGCCCGTTGCCGAGGATGAGCGGGAAGAACATGCCGACCGCTCCCACCGCGGCGAACACGAGCGGCAGCACGACGAGCAGCTTCCAGCCGGTGGGTCGGCGCGCGCTCAGTCGCTTGGTCGCGGCGACGAAGCTCGTGGCACCCAGCCCCATCACGGGCCCGATGACGAGAGCCGCGACCAGCAGCGACGCGTTGACCTCGACCGTGCCGACCTCGTAGAGCGAGTGGTCGCCGACGAGCGGCCGTGCCACGAGGGTCGCGATCGCGCTCACCGCGAGGGCCGTCACGGCCGCGGCGATGGAGAACTCGCCGAGCAGGATCTCGACCGCGAACACCGCGCCGCCCAGGGGCACGTTGTAGACCGCGGCGAGACCGGCACCGGCGGCGGAGGCGATGAGGATGCGGCGCCAGCGCGGCGTGAGCCCGAACCATCCGACGACCTTCGACGCGCCCATGGCGGAGAGCTCGCGGGGCGCGACCTCCTTGCCGATCGAGGCGCCGAGGCCGACCGAGACGACCTGCAGGACCGTGTCGACCAGCGTCTCGAAGGCCGGCATACGGCGGCCGTCGACGCCCTGCTCGACGCTCGCGATCGGCCGCCCGAACCGGCGCACGAGGTACCAGCCGACAGCCGCGATGACGCCCGCGGCCGTGACCGAGACCAACGGCAGCCACGGGGCCGACGGCGACGGCAGCCCGTCGAGGAACGGGCCTTCGCCCTCGCCCCAGACGAGGTGCTCGACCGAGTGCACGATCCAGACGAGCAGCAGCACGGCCAGTCCCGTGCCGATCCCCGCGACGAGGGTGGCGAGGGCGATCCGCAGCAGGTGCCCGACGGCGGGGTGGAGCCGGGCGCCGGTCACCGGAGCGTGCGACGGGAGCTGATCTGCCCCGTGTCGAAGCCCATCAGATGCAGACCGCCGTGGAAGCGGGCGTGCTCGATCTTGATGCAGCGATCCATCACGACCGTGAGCCCCTGCTCCTCGCCGTGGCGGGCCGCATCCTCGTTCCAGATGCCGAGCTGCACCCACACGGTCGGCGCGCCGATCGCGACCGCCTCGTCGATGACGGCGGGGATGTCGGAGGGCTTGCGGAAGACGTCGACGATGTCGGGCACCTCGGGCAGCGACGCGAGGTCGGGGTAGGCCTTCTGGCCCAGGATCTCGGTGGCGTTCGGGTTCACGAAGTACACGCGGAAGTCGCTCGACTGCTGCAGGTAGGTGCCGACGAAGTAGCTCGAGCGCGCGGGGTTCGCCGAGGCGCCGACGATCGCCACGCTGCGCGCGTTGCGAAGGATGCGCAGGCGCTCCTTGGCGCTCGGTCCCTCCCAGGTGCGCTGCGAGCGCAGCAGCTTCGCGAGCGGCGACGAGGCCGGCAGCGAGCAGGTCAGGCCGTTGACCAGGCGCGTCGTGACGAGATCGTCCGCCGCATCGGTGACATCGGTCATGTCTTCCTCCGTCCTAGGCGTTCTGGGCCGCGTCGAGGGCCTGGTCGAGGTCATACAGGATGTCGTCGACATCCTCGAGTCCGACGCTGATGCGCACGAGCCCCGGCAGCACGCCGCCGTCGATCAGCTGCTGCTCGGTGAGCTGCGCGTGGGTCGTCGAGGCGGGGTGGATGACGAGGGTCTTGGCATCGCCGATGTTCGCCAGGTGGCTGGCGAGATCGACCGACTCGATGAAGGTGCGACCGGCGGCGCGGCCGCCCGTCACGCCAAAGCTGAAGACGGCGCCGGGCCCCTCGGGGAGGTACTTCGCGGCGCGGTCGTGGTGCGGGTGCTGCGGCAGACCCGCCCAGTTGACGAACTCGACGCGCGGGTCGGCGTCGAGCCACTCGGCGACGATCCGCGCGTTCTCGACGTGCGCGCGCATGCGGAACGGCAGCGTCTCGACGCCCTGCGCGAGCAGGAACGCGGAGTGGGGCGCGAGGGCCGGGCCGATGTCTCGCAGCTGCTCGGCGCGCAGACGTGTGAGGTACGCGTACTCGCCGAAGTTGCCCGACCACTCGAGCCCGCCGTAGCTGGGCACCGGCTGGCTGAACAGCGGGAAGCGCTCGGAATGCCAGTCGAACCGGCCCGACTCCACGACAACGCCGCCGAGGGTCGTGCCGTGTCCACCGAGGAACTTGGTCGCGGAGTGCACGACGATGTCGGCGCCCCACTCGATCGGGCGGCAGAGGTAAGGGGTCGCGACGGTGGAGTCGATGATGAGGGGCACACCCGCATCCCGTGCGACCTCCGCAAGGCCCTCGATGTCGGCGATCTCGCCGGAGGGGTTGGCGATCGTCTCGGCGAAGATCGCCTTGGTGCGGTCGGTGACGGCCGCGGCGTAGTCGGCCGGATCCGCCGAGGCGACGAAGGTCGTCTCGACGCCGAAGCGCCGGAGCGTCACATCGAGCTGCGTGATGGAGCCGCCGTAGAGGTTCGCGCTGGCGACGAGGTGGTCGCCGGCCCCGGCGAGCGAGGCGAAGGTGATGAACTGCGCCGAGAGCCCGCTCGAGGTCGCGACCGCTCCCAGCCCCTGCTCGAGCGACGCGATGCGCTCCTCGAACGAGGCGATCGTGGGGTTCGCGAGGCGGCTGTAGATGTTGCCGTACTTCTGCAGCGCGAACCGGGCGGCCGCGTCATCGGTGTCGTCGAACACGAACGACGCCGACTGGTAGATCGGGAGGGCGCGAGCGCCGGTCACGGCGTCGGGGATGTTGCCGGCGTGGATCGCGCGCGTGCGGAAGCCGTATTCACGGTCTGCCATGGTGAGCTGGCCTTCGGGATCGAGAGTGGGGGCCTCCCGAGCCTACCGGGGGCGGCGGACACCGGTGTGCGGGGTGTCACGCGGAGTCACGTGTGCGGGCGCCCGCGCCCGGTGCCGGCCCGGTGCCGGCCAGGTGCCAGCCCGTACCCAACGGCGGGGATCCCGACCAACACCCCGAGAGAACACCCCACACCACGGCGTGTCGACCACGATCCCCGCACAAGCGGACGCCGCGACGACTCACCCCGGCGCCAGACCCGGGGATGTCGTCACGCCGAACTCGTGCACGAGCGCGCTCCGCGCGGCCCACCACCCGGCCAGCCCGTGCACGCCCGGCCCCGGGGCGGTGGACGCCGAGCACAGGTAGGTGCCCGCGAGCGGGGTGCGCCACGGATCCCGGCGCAGGACCGGCCGCCGGAACAGCTGAGCGAGGGTCGGCGCGCCGGCCGAGATGTCGCCGCCGGGGTAGTTGGGGTTGTGCCGTGCCACCTCGACCGCGGTGCGGGAGTGCACGGCCAGCACGGTGTCGCGGAACCCCGGCGCGAACCGCTCGATCTGGCGGGTGACGACATCCCGCGCATCGAGGTCGCTGCCGGCCGGCACGTGCGTGTAGGCCCACAGGACGTGGCGGCCCGCGGGCGCGCGGGTGTCGTCGAAGCGCGACGGCTGAGACACGAGCACGAAGGGGGCGTCGGCGTGGCGCCCCCGCGCGACGGCGTTCTCGGCCGCGGCGATCTCGGCGCGCGTGCCGCCGAGATGCAGGGTCCCTGCGGCGCGCGCCTCGGCGGCCGCCCAGGGAACGGGCTCCGAGAGCGCGAAGTCGACCTTGGCGATGCCGTTGCCGAGGCGGAAGCGGCCGAGTGCAGCGCGGTAGCCGGGCGGGCACATCGTCGCCCGCGATGCGGAGGAACGCCGCGGGCGTCGTGTCGAAGAGCCGCACGCGAGCCGGCGGCAGCTCCTCCATCGCGGTGATCTCGGCGCCGAGGACCACCTCTCCCCCGTGGGCGCGGAGGTCGGCGACCAGCGCATCCGTGATCGCCCGGCTGCCCCCGCGCGGGATCGGCCACCCCCGGGCGTGCGCATAGGCGGCGAGCACGAGACCCGCCCCGGCCGCGCCGAGGCTCGGCTGCGCGAGGATCGCGTGCGCCGCGGCACCGGTCACGAGGGCGGGCGCGGCATCGTCGCGGAACCGGGCGTTCCACAGCGGCGTGCCCTGCTCGAGGGACCGCCAGCCGAGGGATGCGGCCGTTCCCGCGCGCGGCGGCAGGCGCAACAGGGAACCGCCCGTGATCTCGGCCAGCTCCGCGGCCCGCGCGGCGAGCGGACGCATGAGGCGCACGTACGCCGCGCCGTCGCGTCCGAGCGAGTCGGCCGTGCGCGCGAGGTCGCGGTAGGCGACCGCGGCGCGAGCGCCGTCGAGCGGGTGGGCGAAGGATGCCTCGGGCACGACGAACTCGACCCGCTCGGCGAGGGCGAACTCGCGGAAGAATCGCGACTCGAAGGCCAGGGGGTGCACGGCCGAGCAGACGTCGTGGTGGAAACCCGGAAGGGTGAGCTCGGCGGTCGTGGCTCCACCGCCCGCCGTGGCCGCCCGCTCGTAGACCCGCACCGAGAGCCCGGCGCGGGCGAGGGTCACCGCGGCCGCGAGCCCGTTCGGGCCCGAGCCGACGATGACGGCGTCCAGTGCAGCCATGCCGCCACGCTACCCCGGGCCCGCACGCGGAACCCCCGATCACCAGTGATCGGCACGGCCGTTCGGCGTTCCCCCTGCGGGGGCGCTGTCGACGACCGAGGTCGTGACGGCGGTGAAGCCCGTCGGCGTGCCCTCGGGGAGCCCGAACGTGTCGCCGAGCGCCACCTGCCGTTCCCCGATGAGCGCACCCGTCGAGGGATCGATGATGATGTCCTGCCGCGTGTCGTCGACCGTCTCGACCCGGCCGATCGCGACGCCCGTCCGCCCGTCGAGGTTCGCCGTCTGCTCGGTGATCTCGACGCCGGGGATCCCGGCCGCCGCGCGATAGAGCGCCGCGCGCAGGTCGGCGGGAACGGTCCCCGATCGAAGGATGTCGGCGATCCAGACGAGGGCCTCGCCGTCGGGCGAGCGGCCGGCGCCGCGCGTCGTGTCGTAGATGTGGTTCAGCAGCTGCTGCGGATCCCTCGGGAGCGCCGCGTAGTCGGGCCGCGAGGAGTTGCCATAGAACGCACCGCCGGGGGCGCGCAGGATATCCGGGCCCGTTCCGAACTCGGCGATGCTCTGCTCGTAGCGCTTCTGCGCGACCTCGGCGGCCTCCGGGCTGAACGTCTCGTAGGGCTCGGTGTTCCCCCGCACCCATACCCAGTCGAGGGAACGGTCGGCGGGGACGTACAACTGGTTGCGCTCGATCGTCAGGTACGCGATCACCGGCTGCCCATCGACGTCCGTGTCGCTGCGGAAGCCGACGTATCGGTACACGGCGGTCGTGTCGATCTTGAGGTACTGGCCGGGCCGAAGGACGGGATCGGCGGAGGTGATGGCGGCGAGCGCTGCCTTGTCGAGCACGGCCGCCGCCGCGGCATCCGCCCCGCCCCGCCAGCCGGCGACGCCCAGCACGTTCGTCGCGACGAGCGTGACGGTCAACGCCGCCGCCGCGGTGCCCAGTGCGCCCAAACCGAGCCACCGGGCGCGGTGTCGGTGCTTCGGCCGTGGCACCGGTCGCGTCGCGTCCGACTCGGCCTCGGCGCGTTCGAGGAGCGCAGCACGTGCCCGCCGGAGCGCGTCCGCGCTCGGCTCGGGTGCGTCAGTGCGAATCCGTTGCAGCAGGGACAACTCGTCCATGGTCTACCTCCTCGCGGGCCGAGCCCGGATCGATGGCGATGCGCAGCCTGCGGCGTGCGCGGTTGAGACGTGAGCGGACGGTGCCGACCGGGATCTCGAGGGCCGCGGCGACCCCCTGGTAGTCGAGATCTCCCCACGCGTAGAGGAGCAGGACGTCGCGATCGCCCGCGGGGAGCCGGCGCAGCGCCGAGCCGACTTTCGCAGCGAGGCGTTCGGCATCCATCCGGTCCGCGGCCCTGTCGATCTGGTCGTGCTCGACGCGACCGAGATCGGCCGCCCGCAGTCCTCGCCACGCCCGCGCCTCCAGCCGTGCGTGCTTCGCGATCAGGCGGGTGGCGATGCCGAGGAGCCAGGGCAGGGCGCTCGGGGAGTCGTCGAACGCCGCCCGTCGCTCGAAGGCGACGAGGAAGGTCTCGGACATCACGTCGTCGGCCGCTTCCGCTCCCAGCCGACGCGCGACATAGCGATGGATCGTGCGCGCGTGTCGGTCGAAGAGCTCGGCGAACGCCCCCGGTCGGTCCCGGGATCGTCGCATGATCTCGTTGTCGGTGCTCACGAAGGGTATTGCTCGTTTTCGTGGAACGGGTTCACGGTCACCTCACTGCTGGCACAATCGGCGTATGGACCGCGCCGCGAAGCCCGACCGCTTCGGCGGGTGGGCTCCGTGAGCGCGCGCCGGACGCGGCCGCCGATCGACGGCCGCGTGCTGATCGTCGGCAACGCCGACGAGGTGCTCGCAGAGCTCCGCAGAGCCGCGCAGCACGACGGCGTGCGCGTCGTGGACACCGGCGCGGCGGCGCAGGACGACGACCTGGCGACCGTGGGGATCGCGGCGGTACGCACGAAGTCCCGCTCGACCCTGGCGCTCGGCATCCGCACGCTCGACGAGGTCGCCGATCGGCTGCGACCGGATGCGGTGCGCCTCGTGATCGCGGTGCGCGCGAAGATGACGGTCACGCCCGACCGTCTCATGCGGCCGCTCGTCGCCGAGATCCTCTTCCAGCTCGCGGTGGCGACGGGCGGCCTCGAAGGCGCACGGAAGCTCCGTCGCGCCCGCGCCCGATTCGGGTCGGCTGTGCTGGACGCCGCCGGCCTGCACGTCTTCCGCATCGGTCGGATGCTGCCGCTCACCAGCGAGGACTGAGCGCGGCGCTCAGCCCAGCAGGCTCAGCGCCACCGTTCGGCGACGACCCGGGCTGTGGCGGCCGCATCCGGGCGGTGGCCGACCGACTCCGGGACCGAGACGAGCTCGGCGCCGGCGACGGTGCGTGCGAGGCGCTCGGCGGCGGAGCGGAGGAACGGGAACGTCTGCACCCCGCACAGCACGGTGACGGGCGCGCGGGGCGCCTGCATCGCCGCCGTGGGCGTCGAGAGCTCGCGTGTGAGAACCGCGTCGTACACCGTCGACTGCGCAAGCGGCACGAGCGCGTCGAACATCGGCGAGCGACGGATCTGCTCGATGACGTCCTCCGGCAATCCGACGCCCTCGCGCTGGAAGAGGACGACCGCCTCGGCCGGACGGCCCTCGTCGACCAGCCGCTGCAATCGCGCCGGGAGCTCGGGGTCGGGGTCGCCCTCACCGAAATGGAACGGCGGCTCGGAGAGGAAGAGGTGATCGAGCTCGACGCCCTCGCCCGCGGCGAAGAGCGCGAGCACGGCGCCCGAGGAGTGACCGAGCACGGCGGCACCGCCGCCCGCGGCGGCGGCGACGGCGGCGAGGTCTTCGGCCTCGCGGCGCGGATCCACGGGCGGGGTGTCGCCGCTGTCGCCGCGTGCGCGTCGGTCGTAGGTCACCGCGCGCAGACCGTTCGCGGCGAGCGACTGGGCGAGCTCGGCGGCGTCGCGCGCCGTCGAGAACGCACCGTTGACGATCACGACCGCGCGGCCCTCGCCCGTCTCGTGCACCGCGATCGGCGTGCCGTCTGCGGAGTCGATGTGCATCATGCGCTCACGCTACCCACCACCACGGACACGCACGAGACGGCGTGCGGGGCTAGTCGTCGCCCTTCCCCTTGCCGTTGTCCTTTCCGCCCCCGGGATCCTTGTCCGGTCCGGGATCCTTGTCGCCGCCCGGCCCCTTCGGGGTGTCGGGTTGGGCGGGATCCTCGGTCTCGACCGGCGCGGGCGTGGAGACCGACGGCGTCGACACGACCGGGGAGACGGCGGGGGTGGGGACGGAGGCGGAGGGCTCGGGCGTCGGCACGACGGCCGGGGTGCCGATCGTGGAGGCGCCGATCGCGATCGCCCCCGCCAGGACGATCGCGGCGACGGCGCCGCCGACGAGGACCGCGGCACGACGGGATCGGCGCCGAGCCTGCTCCTCCCCCGTGTAGCGCGCCGCGGCGGCCGCTGCGGGAAGCCCCGGCACCGGGGGCATCACGGCGGTCGGCTGGTCCGCCCGCCGTGGCGCGCTCAGGGTCTCGAGGACCGCCAGAGCGGTGGGACGACGCGACGGCTCCCGCTGCACCATCGCCGCCAGCATCTCCCGCCACAGCGGCGGCAGGGTGTCGGGGACCTCGGGGTCCTGCGCCAATCGTGCCAGGACCTGGGCGGCACCCTGCGCCGAGGGGAAGGCGCCACGACCGGTGAGCGCCTCCAGCAGCACGAGGCCGAGCGAGTAGATGTCCGAGGCAGGCTGGGGAGGGCCGCCGAGAGCCACTTCCGGGGCCAGATAGGCCGCGGTTCCGATCATGGTGCCGGGGCGCGTGATCCGCTCCGAGCCGAGCAGGTGGGCGATCCCGAAGTCGGCCAGCTTGGCACGGGAGGCGCGTCCGGGGACGGCACCGGGAGCGAGGAGGATGTTGGACGGCTTGATGTCCCGATGGACGATGCCGCCCGCGTGGACGACCGCCAGCGCCTCCGCGAGGTCGTGCGCGATGCTGGCGACCTCGTCGGACGACATCGGCCCCTCCGCGAGCCGTGCCGACAGCGACGGCCCGTCGACGTACTCCATGACGAGGTAGCGGGGTCCGGGCCCGCTCAGCCGCGCATCGTGCAGGACGACGAGCGACGGATGCGTGAGCGAGGCGAGGGCGACCGTCTCGGTGCGGACCCGTTCGCCGCCCTCCACATCCCCCTCGACCGCGTGGACGACCTTGATCGCGACGCGTCTGCCGAGCGCGAGGTCCTCGGCGACGTACACGCGGGACATGCCGCCCGTGCCGATGAGCGCCCCGATGCGATACCGCCCGTCGAGGACCGCGCCCGGCTCGACCAGAGATCCCGGATCGTCCATCCTCCCGAGGCTATCGGGTCGGACAGGGCGAGGCGAGCGACGGGGCGCCCGGCGCGGTCACGTCACGGCGGAGCCGGGCGCGGGCCCGCGCGCTCAGGATCGTCCCCGCTCGAGCAGCGCACGGAGCTCCAGCTCCTCGCGCGCCACCGCCCTGGCGACCTCGCTCAAGCGCAGCTGATGACGTCGCGCATAGCCGCGAAGGAGGTCGCGTGCCGCGTCCATGTCCACCCCGAGCGCGCGGGCGACGAATCCCTTGGCCTGTTCGATCGGCACCCGGGTGTCGAGCGCCCGCTGGAGCTGTTAGGCGGCGAGCGTGGCGGTCTGCACGGTGCGCTGCTGGAGGACGCTGATGGTCGCGACGTCGGCGAGGGCCTGCGCCGCCCGCGCATCGGGGCCGTTCAGCGCCCCCTCCGTCTCGCGGAAGAGGTTGAGCGACCCGATGACCTCGTCGCGCAGGCGCAACGGGATGGCGTGGACGCCGACGTACCCGCGCTCACGCGACGCGTGCGCGAAGCGGGGCCATCCGCGCACGAGCTCTTCCGCGCTGCCCGAGGTCACCAGCTCACCCGTCGTGACCGCGGTGACGCACGGACCCTCGCCGGCGTCGAGCTGGAGCAGACCGATGAACTCGCTGCGTTCGCTGGTGGATGCCGCCAGCTGGAGCCTGCCCTCCTTGTCGACCAGGTGGATGGCCCCGGCGGCCGCGTCGAACAGCTCCACGGAGCGATCGACCAGGGTCTGGAGCACGTCCAGCACGTCGTAGTCGGCGACGAGGTTGTCGGTCAGCGTCACGAACGTCTCGACGAGTCGCGCCTCGCGGGCATCGGTCATGCGTACTCCCTCACCTCGGGGAGAACCACCGTAACGCTCCGGCCGCCACGCCGGGAACGCAGACCGAGTTGCATCGGCGGCGACCGGCGCCTTACGCTTTCCGCAGCTGCCCCTGACCCCGGTTGCCGGAACGTCTCCTCGTTCCGTCGACAACCGGGAGGGACACATCGTGACCGCCGAGAACGCCATGGTCGGCCGCGTCCGCACAACCGTCCGCGCGACGGACCGCAGCGTCGCGGCGAGGACGTCGACATACTCCGCGCTGCTGGCTCAGGTGAAGGATGCGGGCCTGCTTCGCCGCCGGCGCGGCTTCTACTGGATGCTGTTCGCCGGCCTCGTGCTGGCGACGGCGGCGTGCGGGGTCGTCTTCGCCGTGCTCGGAGACTCCTGGCTCCAGCTGGGCGTCGCCGTCGCCCTCGGCATGCTGTTCACCCAGTTCGCGTTCCTGTCCCACGAGGCCGCGCACCGGCAGATCTTCGCGTCGCGGGCCTGGAACGACCGCGCCGCGCAGTACATCGGCACGTTCGTGGTCGGCCTCAGCTACTCGTGGTGGACGAACAAGCACAACCGGCACCACGCCAACCCGAACACGATCGGCAAGGATCCCGACATCGAGCCGGACACCGTCGTGTTCCTTCCCGAGGACGCGCAACGCGCTCGAGGCCCGGTCCGATGGATCGTCCGGCACCAGGGCTGGCTGTTCTTCCCGCTGCTGACACTGGAGGGCCTCAACCTTCACCGCCATGCCGTGGTCTCCGTCGTGCGCGGCGGTGCCGGCCGCCCGGACCCGGCCGGACGCATCCTGGAGGGCGTGCTCCTGACCGCGCGCTTCGGCATCTATCTCGGGGCCGTCTTCCTCGTCCTGCCGCTGGGGCTCGCCTGCGCGTTCCTCGGGGTGCAGCTCGCCGTGTTCGGCGTCCTGATGGGTGCCGCGTTCGCCCCGAACCACAAGGGGATGCCGACGATCTCCGCAGATGCGCACGTCGACTTCTTCTCCCGCCCAGGTGCTGACCTCGCGCAACATCCGCGGCGGCTGGTGGGTGTCGTTCCTGATGGGCGGCCTGAACCACCAGGTCGAACACCACCTCTTCCCCTCGATGCCCCGGCCGGCGCTCAGGGAGGCCCGGCAGCTCGTGCGCGCGCACTGTCAGGACCTCGACGTGCCGTATGCCGAGACCACCCTGCTCCGCTCCTACGCCATCGTCGTGCAGTACCTCAACCGGGTCGGGCTGTCGGCACGCGACCCGTTCGCGTGCCCGCTGGTCACGGACCTCCGCATCCACTGATACCCCGCCTCGAAAGGCAGTCCCATGAAGACGATCGTCGTCCTCCTCGTCCTCTGGGCGATCCTGTCCATCGTCGGCTTCGCCCTCAACGGTCTCCTCTGGCTCGGGATCATCGGCGTCGTCCTCTTCGTCGGCACCGTGGTCTACGGGGTGATCCGGAACCGAGGTCGGCGCACCCGCCTTCGCGAGTGAGTCATCGTCGCGCTCGCGAGGAGAGGCGCGCGTCAGGCCAGCCAGCGCGGATCGTCGAGGTAGCGCGCCGCCACCTCGACGGTTCCCGGCAGGTTCTCCTCCCAGAGGTCCGTGGGGAGGGCGTCGGCGCGGTGGGTCGTCGCCCAGCCCAGCATCGTGAGCCGGCGCAGCATCGAGAAGGCCACCGCGGCGTCGAGGTCCTGCGAGCTCAGCGGACAGACGCTGTCGTATCCGTCGAGCCAGCGCGCCGCCATCTCGTGCGCGACGGGCCGGTGCTCGTAGAAGGTCAGCGCCGCGGCGAAGTCGTAGAGGTAGTAGCCGTACCCGCAGTCGTCGAAGTCGATGATGACCAGCGGATGCGGTCCCTCATCGACCCGCATCACGTTCGACGGCCGGAGATCGCCGTGGATGAGGCCGAAGTGTCGAGGCGACCGCTCGACGCCGGCGTCGGCGAGCGCCGCGAACGCCCGCGCCTCCGCCCGTTCCAGCGTCGCCCGGTCGGCGGCCACGAGGTCCGCATCGCGCCAGTCGCCCCAGCGCGCCGCCGCCCCGACCAGGTCGGGGAGGTCCCACTCGAAGCGTGCGAAGGACGCGGGCGGCGCCCACTCCCGCGCGTGCGCGTGGAGGAGCCCGGTCAACCGCCCGATCTCGGTGAAGTGCACGGGATCGGCGCCGTCGTCCTCCAGCACGGTCCCCTCAACGAACGCGAACGCGACGGCGGACCAGACGGCGCCGGCGTCCTCTCGGAGGAACTGGACGAAGTCCCCGTCCGCGCCCGGCACCGGGGCGGGCGTGGGGATGGCGACCTCGGTGCGGAGGGCATCGACCCACTGCAGCTCCGCGCGGATGTGGTCCGTGCTCGCCGCGTACCCCGGCCGCCCCAGACGCACCACCATGACCGGCGCCCCCTCGGGAGTCGTGACCTTGAACGTGACGTTCTCCGACAGCACGATGAGCGACACCAGGGTGTCGTCGGGGAGGGACCAGGCCTCGGCGATACCTCGCCGCACCCACAGCGGCGCCGGTGCGCCCCGTCGGAGACTCTCGAACACGTCGAGCTGAGCAGAGATGTGCGCGGTGGACATGTCACGGAATGTATTCGCGACGCCGCCCCCGCACGCGCCGATCCCGCGATCCGTAACGCGCCATTCATCTGCGCGGGGCGACCGTAACGGCCGAGAAACAGGCTCCGCGCGCGGATCGGGCCGCGACCGGCGACGATGGTGGGGTGAGCATCTTCTCCGGCACCACGTCCACCGGCAACGCCAGCATCCTCGAGGGCAACAGTTTCAAGGCGAGCGATGCCGAATCGCTGCCGGAGCGGGCGCGCGGGCTGGTCGCGCGACGCACCTCGCGTCTGGGCGCGGCGTACCGCCTGTTCTACCGCGAGCCGGTCGAGCTGGTGCGCGGGAAAGGGGCGTACGCGTGGGACGCGGACGGCGTCGAGTACCTCGACCTCTACAACAACGTGCCCTCGCTCGGCCACGCACACCCCGCCGTCGTCGAGGCGGTGTCACGACAGCTCGCCCAGCTGAACACGCACACGCGCTATCTGCACACCGCGATCCTCGACTACGCCGACGACCTGGCGTCGACACTCCCCCGCGACGACTACCAGACGATGTTCGTGTGCACGGGCTCCGAGGCCAACGACCTCGCGCTCCGGGTCGGACGCGAGGCCACCGGCGGTCGTGCCTACATCGCCACGCGGGAGGCCTACCACGGCAACACCGCGCTCGTGACCGCGCATTCGCCGTCGCTTGCCGGCAGTGAGCCGATGGATGCCGCGCTCCGGGTGATCGACCCGCCGGACACCTACCGCCACGGCTCGGCAGAGGCGGCGGGGCAGGCGTTCTTCGCGAGCGTCCGCGACGCCGTCACCGAGATCGAGGCCTCGGGCGACGGCCTGGCCGGCATCATCCTCGACACCTCGTTCTCCTCGGACGGGGTGTTCACCGGCACGCCGGGGATGATCGCCGCCGCGATCGAGCTGGTCCAGTCCCACGGCGGCGTGTTCATCGCTGACGAGGTGCAGCCGGGCTTCGCCCGCACCGGCGAGCAGTTCTGGGGCTTCGCGCGGCACGGTCTCGTCCCCGACATCATCACGACGGGCAAGCCGATGGGCAACGGGTTCCCCGTGGCCGGCATGATCGCGCGCGTCGGCACGCTCACACCGTTCAGCTCCTCGCGACCGTACTTCAACACCTTCGGCGGGAACCCGGTGGCCATCGCGGCGGCTCAGGCGGTTCTGGACACCATCCGGCACGAGGAGCTGCAGCAGCACGCCCTCCGCACCGGCGAGCTCTTCCGCTCGGCCCTTCGCGAGCTCGCGGAGGCGCACGAGGTCGTGGGCGACGTCCGCGGCGTCGGCCTGTACACGGGCGTGGAGCTGGTCACGGACCGTTCCGGCCGCGAGCCGGCGACGGGCATCGCCCTGGAGACCATCGAGGGGCTGCGCCGCCGCGGCGTGCTGACCAGCGTCTGCGGTCCGTCCAACAACATCCTCAAGCTCCGCCCTCCGCTGGCGTTCGCGGAGACCGACATCCCGCGCGCCATCGACGCCCTGGACGGCGCACTCGCCGACGCAGCGCGACGAGAGTGAGATGACCGACGTCCCTGCGCTGTATGCGCGGCTGCTGAGCCATCTCGACGCCCTCGACTTCGAGGCGGGCGAACGGATCGGGACGGAGCGCTCGCTCGCGGAGCAGTTCGGCGTCACCCGCTCGGTCCTGCGCGCAGCCCTCGGCGTCCTCGAGTCCGAGGGTCGTGTGCGGCGCACGATCGGGCGGATGGGCGGCGTCTTCAGCTGGGACGGCAAGATCGAGCGTCACCTCAACGCCATCGAGGGCGTGCCGGACATGCTGCGTCAGCAGGGCTTCCGTTCCGCCACCGAGGTCCTCAGCGCGGAGATCGCGATCGCCACGCCGATCGAGTGCCGTGCGCTGCAGCTCGATCCCGGTGCCGCCGTCTTCCGGCTGCGGCGGCGACGGGACGCGAACGACGTTCCCCTGTCGCTGGACTCCATGACGCTGCCCATGCGACTCGTCCCGGGCTTTCCCACCGTCGGTCATGCGCAGAGCGTGTACCGGATCCTCGCCGAGAAGTACGGCATCGAGGCGGCGGAGGCCAACGAGACGATCGACGTGTCGAGCGCGACGGAGGAGCAGGCCCGGATCCTCCAGGTCGAGGCCGGAGCCCCTCTGCTGGAGATCCACCGGGTGACGTACAGCCAGCACGGGGTGCCGTTCGAGTTCGCGCACGACTTCTTCCGCTCCGACCGGACGCGCATCACCCTGCGCCGGCACGGCGCGCGCTGGAAGCGCGTCGACCGCTGAGGTCGCCGGCGTGCGTCACACGCCATTCATCTTCGCCCCGCTGATGTAACGCCGAGGAAACCGAGGCCGCTGTCGACACGACCGCTCTCTCAGGAGACTGAGACCAGCGAGATTCCGACACCGTTCTCGCCGTTCTGCTCTGACCCGACTGCGGAGGACCCATGTCTGACACTCCCCAGGTGCGCACCCACCGGGGCGCCACCTACACGCGAGCCGACTCGTCATACTTCGAGAAGCGCACACTGAAGCGGTCGGCGGGGGTGTGGGGCCTATGGGGCCTCGCGATCGCCGCCGTGATCTCCGGGGACTTCTCGGGCTGGAACCTCGGCGTCGCCTACTCCGGATTCGGCGGGATGCTGATCGCCTTCGCCGTGCTCGTCCTCATGTACTACGGCCTCACCTTCTCGATCGGCGAGATGGCGGCCGCCATGCCGCACACGGGCGGGGCCTACTCGTTCGCACGCTCCGCTCTCGGGCCCTGGGGCGGTCTGGCCACGGGCCTGGCGGAGACGATCGAGTACGTCGCGACGACCGCGGTCGTCGTGTACTTCTCGGCACAGTACGCCAGCTCCGCGGTGACCGACCTGTTCGGGCTGACGCTGCCTCCTTTCGTGTGGTGGCTCATTCTCTACGCGGTCTTCATCGCGCTGAACGCCGCCGGCGCCGCGATCTCGTTCACGTTCGCCATCGTCGTCTCGGTCATCTCGATCGGCATCATCGTCGTCTTCGGCGCGATGGCGGTGTTCTCCGGCCGGTTCGACTGGGGCTCGCTGTGGGACATCGCGCCGCAGGACGGACAGAGCGCCTTCCTCCCCTTCGGGGTCGGCTCGATCCTCATGGCGCTGCCGTTCGCGATGTGGTTCTTCCTGGGAATCGAGGAGCTGCCGCTGGCCGCGGAGGAGTCGCACAACCCGTCGCGCGACATCCCCCGTGCGGGGCTGTGGGCGCGCGGGACGCTCATCGTGACGGGCCTCATCGTGCTGTTCCTCAACACGGGCGTGCTGGGCGCCGAGGCCACGGGCGGATCGCTCGAGCCGCTGCTGGACGGCTTCCGCGCCATCGTGGGCACCCAGGCCGCCGCGCTCCTCTCGCTGCTCGCGCTCGTGGGGCTGCTCGCCTCGCTCATGGGCATCATGTTCGCCTACGGACGGAACATGTACTCGCTGTCGCGCGCCGGATACTACCCGCGGTGGCTCTCGCTCACCGGCAAGAACAAGACCCCCTGGGTGGCACTGGTGTTCGGCGCCGCCATCGGCTTCGTCGCTCTGGTCGTGGTGCAGGCGGCGGGCGGCGACGCGAGCCCCGCCGGAGCCATCGTGCTCAACATCGCGGTCTGGGGCGCGGTGACGGCGTACTTCCTGCAGATGGTGTCCTTCATCGTGCTGCGGAGGCGGTTCCCGAACGCCGCACGACCCTATAGGAGCCCGTGGGGACTGTTCGGCGCATATTCCGCAGCCCTCATCGCGGCGGTGGTCTTCTTCGGTCTGCTGCTGAACCCCGCCTATCTGCCGGCGATCGTCGCGATCATCATCGTCTACGCCGTGATCTTCGCCGCGTTCGCCCTCTACGGGCGCAACCGCCTCGTGCTGTCGCCGGAGGAGGAGTACGCGCTGACCGGCGGGCTGGATGCGAGCGAGAAGGAGGCCACGGAACCGGTCGGCTGAGGTCGGAGTGGCCGGGTCGCCAGAGATCGAGGCCGGCACGGGCTCCGCTCGCGCCGGCCTCGAGCCGTCAGCGGCGCACGTCGGGGCCGAGGCGGCGGACGAGTCGCCAGACGTTGCCGCCGGATCTCTCGACCGAGAGCTCGTCGCACGCCGCGGCGGCGATCGCGAGGCCGCGCCCCGCCTCGGCGAGCGCGTCCACCATGGTCCGCGCGCCGAGGTCGAGCTGCACGGGGGCGGCGGAGTCGCGGAGCGTCGCGCGCAGCTCGTCCCCGGCGGAGAGCTCGACCACGAGGGACACCGTCTCATCGCCACGTGGACTGTGCACGGCGATGTTGGTGGCGATCTCGATGACGGCGAGCGTGAAGAGGGCGAGGTCGTCCTCCGGGATGTCCGGCGCACCCGCCGCGAGCTCCGCCAGCGCCTCGTGCAGCCCCTCGACGAACGCGAGCGTCGCGGGGCCCGCGCGGGAGACGGTGACCTCAGACGCCACCGAACGCGCTTTCGGCGTCGGGGTAGACCTGCAGCACCCGATCGAGGTTCGTGAGGCGCAGCACCTGCCGCACCTGCTCACCTGCCGCGGCGATCCGGAGATCGCCGCCGGCGACCCGGGTCGCCTTCAGCGCACCGACGAGGGCGCCGAGCCCGGACGAGTCGATGAAGCCGACCTTCGCGAGGTCGACCACGACCGTCGTGCGGCCGGCGGCCACGAGATCGGCGATCTCGGCGCGCAGCTGCGGCGCGGCGACGGCGGTGAGCCGGCCGTCGAGCCCGAGCACCACCGCATGGTCGAGGTTGCGTCGTTCGATGTTCATCCCGCTCCTTCCTCGGCGGCGGCGTCGAGGCGCGCCACCACCATCACCGTCACGTCATCGTGCGCCGGGGTCGCGCGCGCGAGGCGCGCTGCCTCATCGAGCGCTCCCTGCACGCCGCGCTCGCGCAGGACCCGCCGCACCTGCCCCAGGGGGTCGACGGGATCGAGCACGTCGAGCAGGCCATCGCTGCACACCATGAAGACGTCCCCCGGCCGCAGCTGCGTCCGGGCGGAGGCGCGGATGCCGGCCAGTCCCATGCCGAGCGGCGTCCCCGCCGAGCGGAGGTGATCCCAGCCGCCGTCGGCGCGGAGGACGTAGCCCAGGCTGTGTCCCGCGTCGACGAATCGCACGACGCCGGTCCCCGCATCCAGCTCGCCGTGGAACGCCGTGACGAACGTGCCGAGATCGGCAGCATCCGCGTCGAGCAGGCGGTCCG
Source organism: Microbacterium sp. SORGH_AS_0888 (assembly GCF_030818905.1). Taxonomy (NCBI): domain Bacteria; kingdom Bacillati; phylum Actinomycetota; class Actinomycetes; order Micrococcales; family Microbacteriaceae; genus Microbacterium; species Microbacterium sp. SORGH_AS_0888. Next base: position 2,926,877 of record NZ_JAUTAZ010000001.1, on the reverse strand, counting down.
CCTCGCGGACGGCCTCGAGCAGATCGCGATCGGGCAGCGTCCGCAGCGACGCGCGGAGCCCCGCGGCCAGGAGCGCCGCCCCGACGCCCTTGCCCATCACGTCGGCGAGCGTGAAACGCAGGCCCGACGCGACGGGGTACCAGTCGTAGAGGTCGCCCGAGACCTGCCCCACGGGGACGGTGACGGCGGCCACCTCGTACCCGGGCAACGCGGGCACCGCGCGCGGGCGCAGCGTGCTCTGCAGCGCGGCGGCGTCGTCCAGCTCGTTCTGACGGAGGATCTCGGACTGCACCCACCAGGCCAGATCGCGAAGCAGGTCCTCCTCTCGGTCGCCGAGCACCCGCGGCTTGGTGTCGAGCAGGCACAGCGTGCCGATGCGCTCGCCCCCTCCGGCGGTGAGGGGATGACCGGCGTAGAAGCGAAGGTGGGGGTCACCGGCGACGAACGGGTTCGTCGCCCACCGGTCGTCTTCGCTCGCGTCGGGGACGATGACCGTGCGCCCCTCCCGAACCGTGTAGTCGCAGAAGGCGTCCTCGCGCGGCGCCTCGCGACCGCCCAGGCCGATCTCGGACTTGCGCCACTGCCGGCCGCGGTCCAGAAGCGTCACGCTCACCATCGGCACATCGAACATCTCCCGCGCGATCCGGGTGACGCGGTCGATGCGCTCGTCCCGCGGGGTGTCGAGGATGCCGAGCTCCTCGATCACGCGCTGGCTGGCCGCCTCGTCGTAGGGCGCTATGGACACCGTCATCTCCCGTCCTTCCGCGTTGCCCGCCGGGCGTGGTCGGCGAGGTGTTCCGCCTCGGTGGCGGGGTCGTACCCCCGGAACGTGGCAGCCTGGAACAGCACGCTCAGAACCACCAGATCGTAGACGGCCCAGGCGATGTTGACGGCGGTGCCGACGGGCTCGGCGCCGTTGACGAGCAGACGGATGCAGCCGACGACGATCGCCACGACGAGCAGCGCCATCACCACCAGCTGCGTCTTGATGAGGTGCCACTGCGGCCCGTTCGTGCTCGGACGGGTCTTCGGGGTCACGGCGAAGCCCAGCGGGATACGCAGGACCACGTTGGTGAACGCGGTCGAGCATGCCTTGAGCCACACCGGGAACAGCGCCAGGCTGTACTGCTGGCCGCGCCAGGTGGGCGCGCCCTTGGCGGCGATGAGGAACAGCACCTGGTTGACGACCATGAACGGGATGAAGCGGGCGAAGAAGTCCCCCGCATACGCGTGGACGGGGAGGATGCCGAGCACCAGGAAGATGATGGGCGCGGCGAAGTAGACCACCGCGGCGTAGCCCGACAGGTAGCTCCACATCGTGGCGAAGTACATGAGTCGCTGCGGCAGCGACATCCCCCACTGCACGAGCGGGTTCTCGCGCAGGAAGACCTGCATCGTGCCCTGCGCCCAGCGCAGGCGCTGGGTGAGCATCGTCCCGAGGTCCTCGGGGGCGAGGCCGTCGGCGAGCAGCTCGTGGTGGTACACGCTCTTCCACCCCATCCCGTGCATCCGCATCGAGGTCGCCATGTCCTCGGTGACGGAGATGGTCGCGAGCGGCATGACCGGCTGTGCCTCGGCGGCGCGGTCCACCCCGATCGTCCGAAGCACGGCCTGCGCCGCCTCCAGCGCGTTCAAGGGGGAGAGATCCTTCGACGTCAGCACCGCGACCGCCTGCTCGACATCGAACGCGTGCTCCTCCGGCGACGTGCCCGCGCCCGAGGAGGCGGCCAGCGCGGCGAGCTCCCGCAGGTCGTCGTCGATGCCGGCGACGTCGGAGGCGACGATCGAGCGGGTGGCGGCATCCACCCGTCGGTGCAGTCGGTACGTCACCTCCCCGAGCGGCTCGTGCGCGCGCAGCCTGGCACGCGCCTCCGCGACGGCGGCGGCGACCTCATCGAGCGCGGCGGCGACGGCGGGATCGGCGGCCGCCGGGCTGGTGCGGGACCTCTCGACGACCCGCGCGGCACTGCGCAGGGCGCGGGAGACCGAGCGGTCGAGCTCGCGCACGTAGCCGACGATGCCGAGCTGCATGAGCGCCTCACGGCGCAGGATCGCGTTGGAGCCGCAGAAGAAGGCCGCGTTCCAGCCGTCCTTGCCCTGCTGGATGGGTCCGTAGAACAGCGGCGCCTGGCTGCCGAGCGGATCGCCCGTGGCGACGTTGCTGAAGACCTGAGGCGTCTGGACGAGAGCGACCGACGGGTCGTCGAAGTACCCGAGAGTGTGGTCGAGGATCTCGGGGCGAGGGATCATGTCGGCGTCGAGGATGAGGATGAACTCGCCGTCGGTGACCTGGAGCGCGTTGTTGATGTTGCCGGCCTTGGCGTGTCTGGGGCGGTCGTCCCACTCGGCGCCGCGCGAGACGTACCCGACCCCGGCGGCCTCCGCGCGCCGGCGCAGCTCCGGGCGTGCCCCGTCGTCGAGGATCCACGTGCGGTGCGGATAGCGGATGCGCCGGGCGGCGAGCGCCGTCGTCATCACGAGGTCGATGGGCTCGTTGTAGGTGGCGATGAAGACGTCGACGGCGAGGCCTTCGACCGGCGGGGGCGGTGCGGGGCGGCCGCGCGCCCGCCACATCATCATTCCGAAGAGGCAGACGTCGATGAGGCTGTAGGTCTCGGCGGCGATGAGGGGGATGGCGATCCACCAGGCGTCCCAGTTGAGCGAGAACAGCCACCGCCAGGCGATGTAGTTGACGCCCAGCAGGACCGTGAGCAGGACGACGACGCGCAGCAGGAGCAGGCGTCCCTCGCTGATGCGGGTGTCGCCGGTCGTCGCGTCGATCCGCGTGCGAGCGCTCATCGTGGCACCACCCGGAAGAGGAACCGCGTGCGCACCATGACCCACAGCAGGGCGAGCGCCCCGATGTTCGCGAGAGTGCCGACCCAGAGGTCTCCTCGGTTCAGGGCCGGGATGCTGGCGACGATCACGGCGAAGAACACGTGCATGACGAACACGTAGAGGCTCGCCTGTCCGAGCGGCACGAGGAAGCCGCCGACGACGGCGGCGATCGGCGCCCAGTACGCCGAGAGCAGCGCGTAGAGCGCGACCACCAGGAGCACGACGTTGACCAGCCGGCCGGGCGCGAGGAAGGTGCGCTCGAAGGAGGTCCCGTAGATGTCGCGGAAGGTGTTGTCGGCGACGAGGCCGAGCCGTGGGTCGCCGGGCGCCGGGGCATAGGGGTTGTTCCAGGAGAACAGCATGAGCGCGACCGTCGCCGCGACGATCGCGACGAGGGCGAGACGGCCCCCGCGCGTGGCGAACCAGGCGAGGATCTCACGTCGATGGAAGCCTCCGACCATCCCGAGGACGAAGAGCAGCTGCCACACGAGCAGGGGGAAGGAGTCCTCGAACTGCGAGGGGAGCAGCCGCACGCGCGTCGTGTATCCGACGACGTAGAGGGCCGCGCTCACCCCGAGCACCCACGGCCACCAGCGGCGTCCGAGCGCCCACAGCACGAGCGGGGAGACGAGGAGGAGGACGACGTAGAGACCCATGACGTTGAACTGCCACGGGCCCATGCGCAGCAGCAGGAAGTCGAGCACGACCTGCGGATCGACCGGGTAGTGCAGGATGCGGTCGGCCCCCGCGTAGAGGTCGTACACCCGGCCCGTGGCGCCCGCTCCCGCCGCCCCGGTCCCCTGATCCGTGAACGTGGTGACCGCCTGGTGCCGCAGGAACGGCACGAGGGAGAGGGCGTAGACCAGCACCACGACGACGAGCGCCGTGCGATACAGCTTCCACGAACGCTGTCCGGTGCGGATCACGACCTCCCCGATGCCCCCGGAGACGAGCTTCGGACGGTAGACGAGGCCGAGCACGGCGCCCGAGAGGAGGACGAAGAGCTCGGCTCCCGAGACGACGCCGAGGAGCTCCTGCGTGCCGATCTGCAGGTAGCTGACCAGCCCGAGATGGTTCACGACGACGAAGACGATCGCGAGGCCGCGCAGCAGGTCGATGCGCGCGTCGCGCGACGGCGCCCCGGTGTAGCGCAACCGCCTGGCGCCGGCCGACCCGCGCCAGGCGTAGACGATGAGCCCGGCGACGAACACGACGACGAGGGCGACGACCAGCCAGCCCGCGACGCCGCCCACACGTGTCGTGTCCGCGGACGCGCCGGACGGCTCTCGCACCGGGCCCAGCACGAGGTCCGACGCGCGCAGATCCGCCGCGAAGGCCGAGCGCACCGCATCCGACGACAGCGTCACCGACCAGTCGATGACGGTCTCGCCGACGACGCCGCGCCTGGTGACGGTGTCCTGCCAGATGACGGCCGACAGGTGTGGGATCCGCGACGAGCCGACGGCTGCCTCGATCTGGCGCCACCAGGCCGACTTGATATCCAGCGCGCTCGGGCCGGCCGCGCTGGCGCTGGAGAACGCCGCGGTCTCGATCAGCAGCGGGCGGTCGGAGGCGGCGTACGTGCCGGAGAAGTCGGGCGCACCGGAGCCGTCCGCGCCGGTGAGGCGCGCGACGAAGTCGTCGGGGCCGGGGACGACGTTGCGCGCCTCGCGCCCCGCCGTCTCGTCGAAGTAGACCGAGAGCCCGACCGCGTCGACGGAGGCGTCACCGGGGTAGTACGGGGCGTAGGGGTCGTCGGCGCCGGTGAGCAGACCGTCGCCGTCGGTGTCGGCGCCTGCCTGAGCGGATGTGGGCGGAGCCGCGGCCGCGAAGGGGTAATCGCCGCCCCAGAACGGCGACCACAGGACCGCGGCCTCCGGCATCCGGCTGTGCACGACGTCGGCGAATGCCGTGAACGCAGCCCGGTAGGCGTCGGGCCGCTGCCCCCAGGGCACCCATGTCGTGTTCATGTCGGGGGCGAAGCTGAGGTAGAGCGGGGCGCCGACCGGCTTCGCGAGATCGGACAGAGCCCTCACGAGCTCCTCCGCCTGAGCCGGTCCGAGCTCGTCGAGCGACACGGTGGGGCGCAGGGCGATGAGAGCGATGGAGCCGGCCGCCGCGGTCTGTTCGAAGAAGCCCGCCAGGTACCCGCGGTCGGCCTCCGTCAACGGGTACGGCACGTCGCGCTGGTAGATCGCGCTGGGGGCCCCGAGCCGCTCCGCATGGTCGGCGACGCTGTCGCTCCCCCACTGGATGATCGATCCGAAGTACGCACCGCCGGAGGGCACGAGATCGTTCGGCTGGCGCCCGTCGGATGCTGCGGCCGGCCGCGCGTCCAGCACGACCGCGAGCAGGGCGAGCACCGCACAGACGGCCGCGACCGCCGCGCGCCGTCCGCCCCGTGGGAGGGCGGTCTCGGCGAGACGCTGGTAGTGCACGTCGAATCTGCCTCCGTCTCCCCGCGAACATCAGGACCCTATCGATGTCCTGTGCCCGGCCTGGACGGCCTTGACAAACGCGAGGTCCGCCCTGCGTCCCGTGCCGAGCCCCACGATGGCGGCGATTCCCGGTGGACGGTCAGGCGCGGGAGGTGAACGCGGCGAGCTCCGCCCGAGTCCTGGCCCCCTGCTTTCGGAGCAGATTGGCCACGTGATACTTGACGGTGTTCGTGCTGATGCCGAGGCCCCCGGCGATCTCCCGGTTGCCGACGCCGGTCACGAGCAGCCGGAGGACGTCGCGTTCGCGCTCGGTGAGGTCGGCATCCGCGGGCGCCTCCGCCGATCGCGGCACGGGGTCGAGCGGGAGCGAGACATCCAGGATGGAACCCCACCCCGGCGTGGAGGCGACCGCCAGGGTCCCGTCGAGGGCCACGACGCGCTCGGCGATCGGGCGGATGGCGTCGTCGTGGACGTCGAGCGTCCCGGCGCCGTCGTCACGGAGCTGCATGAGCAGGTTGCGGCCGTCGCAGTCCCACTGGATGCGGACCCGACGCGCAGCGCCGGCGTCGACCAGGGCGAGCACGGCGGATCGGACGATCGCCCGCGCGCTGTGGGCGACGCCGCCGGGGAGCGCCCGGCCGGTGGCGGGCGGTTCGACGAACTGCACGTCGAGGTCGCCGAATCGCACGAGGGGACGCAGGTCGGCGCGCAGGCGGGAGAACGCGCCGCTCACGGGCTCGAGGATGGTGCTCCACCGACGATCGGTCGCGGTGCGGAGCTCGACGAGCGCGGCCGACGCGATCTCGACCGCCTCGGCGCGGGCGGCGGCGTCGGACAGCCGCGTCGATCGCAGCGCCGCGAGCAGCGACTCGAGCGTCAGCGCATGGCGATCGGCCTGCTCCGCGACGGTCCGGGCGTGCTCGGCGGCCGCCGACCGGCTGGCGGGGGTCCGAGCGTCTTCTGCCACGTCAACCGAACCTACCCGTCCTACCCGAAGGGGTGGACCTACCCGATCGGGCGGGATCGCCGCCTGGATGGGCAGCGGCGGGAGCGACCGATCCGGGGGCACGATCGTCGCTATGGCCTCCACCACCGTCGCCGACGCCCTCGGCGTGATCGGCGTCGAACTGCAGAACGTCGTCACCGCGCTCCGCGGGGTCGACCAGGAGCCGTTCGAGCGCGCGCTCGGGCTGCTGACCGAGGCGCAGCGCGTGTTCGTGCACGGCGCCGGCCGCTCCGGGCTGGCGTTGCGCTCCACGGCGATGCGGCTCATGCATCTCGGCCTCGACGTGCATGTCGTCGGCGAGGTCACCGCACCGGCGATCCGCGGCGGCGACCTGCTCCTCGTCGCGAGCGGCTCCGGCACCACGGGCGGAATCGTCCGGGCGGCTCGTACCGCGGCCGAGGTCGGGGCCCGCGTGCTGGCGGTGTCGACCACGAGCACATCGCCGCTGTCCGAGGTCGCCGACGAGACCCTCGTCGTGCCCGCGGCGACGAAGACCGACCGCTCGGGCGCGGCGTCCGCGCAGTACGCGGGAAGTCTCTTCGAGCAGGCCGTCGGAGTCCTCGGCGATGCACTGTTCCACGCGCTCTGGCAACGCAGCGGTCAGAGCGCCGACGACCTGTGGCCCCGCCACGCCAACCTCGAATGACGCGCGCCGGAAACCCGGCGACGAACCACCACCGGAAGGACACACCCATGCAGCTCCAGTTCGCCATCGACACCCTGACGACCGAGCACGCCCTCGACCTGGCGGGCAAGGCGGCACCCTACGTCGACGTGCTCGAGCTCGGCACCCCGCTCATCAAGAGCGCCGGCCTCTCGGCGATCACGGCGGTCAAGCAGGCGCATCCGGACAAGATCGTCTTCGCCGATCTGAAGACGATGGATGCCGGCGAGCTCGAGGCCGACATCGCGTTCCGGGCCGGCGCCGACCTCGTCACGGTGCTCGGGGTCGCCGGGGACAGCACGATCGCGGGCGCCGTCAAGGCCGCGAAGGCCCACGGCAAGGGCGTCGTCGTCGACCTGATCGGCGTCCCGGACAAGGCCGCCCGCGCGAAGGAGGTCACGGCGCTCGGCGTCGAGTTCGTCGAGATGCATGCCGGTCTCGACGAGCAGGCCGAAGCGGGCTTCACCTTCGAGACGCTGCTGCGCGACGGCGAAGCGTCGGGCGTCGCCTTCTCGGTCGCCGGCGGCATCACGGCTCGCACGATCCGCGCCGTGCAGGAGTCCGGAGCCCGCGTCGCGGTCGCCGGCAGCGCGATCTACAGCGCGGACGACGTGGCGGCCGCCGCTGCCGAGCTCCGCGAGGCGATCACGGAGTCGGCCGCGGTCTGATCGACATCCGGATATTTCCGGCTGCCCCTCGCGGAACGACGGGCAGCCGGAAGGATGTCGGGGCGTGATCGGTGTCAGCGAACGACGGCGAAGCCGGAGGTCCAGGACACCTGCTCGCCGACGGCGAGGGTGAGCTGGAGGAAGCCGATCGCCTCGAGCTCGCGCGCACGACTGAGGGCGCCCGCGTCGACGGCGGACACACCGCCGGCCGTGACGGCCGCGGAGAGCACGCCCTTCGCCGCGGCGTCGTCGCCCGCGATGAGCACGGTGGTCGGGACCTCGCCCACCTTCTTCGCGGCGAGGGTGGCGGCGAAGTTGGTGTTGAACGCCTTCAGGACGGAGCTCTCCGGGAGCTTGGCCTGCAGCTGGGCGGCGGCGGAGCTGTCGGCCGGCACCAGGAGCGAGTCGAAGGTCTCGAAGTTCAACGGGTTGGTGATGTCGACGACGACCTTGCCCGCGAGCTGATCGCCCGCCACGGAGACGATGTCCTCGATCGCCCCGTACGGCACCGCGAGGACGACGACGTCGGTGTCGATGGTCGCGGAGGAGAGCTGCTCGTGCCCGACGTGCACCACGTCGCTTCCGCCGGCGGCGAGGAGACCGCCGATCGCGTTGCCCATGTTTCCGGTTCCGATGATGGTGAATGTCGACATGATGTCCGCTTCCTCTCGAATCGACGAGTCCGACGACCCCTCGGTGAATTTTTGTTGCACCTGAAACCATACTCTTTTTACTTGTATCTACAAGCTCTGTAGGATGATCGTCGTGGAAGCCCTCACGCACGATGAACGCGTCGCCGTCGCGCGACTGCGCGCACTGCTGGAGCTTCTGCCGACCGCCCTGGATCGGCATCTCACCGATGCGGGCCTCACCTCGTTCGAGTTCTCACTGCTGGAGGCGCTCTTCGAGGCCGATCATCACCGGCTCCGGCTGACGGCGCTGGCCGCGCGCACGAACGCCACGCTCCCCCGCCTGTCGCGCGTCGTCACCGGACTCGAGAAGAAGGGCCTGGTCGGCAAGGCCGCGTGCGAGCAGGACGGTCGGGCGACCAACGCCGTTCTCACCGACTCGGGCGAGCGCGCCTATCTGGACAACCGGCCGCACTTCGAGAACGCCGTGCGGGAGATGATCCTCAGCGCACTCGATCCCGGCGGGGTGCAACGGCTGGCCGACATCTCCTACGCCATCCTGAGCAAGCTCGATCCCGACCGTCGGCTGGCGGTCACGACCGACGGCTCCGCCGAGGACTGCGACGCCGACCCGCGGAGATGCGCCGCCGACCCCGCGCCTCGGCGAGGGTCCTAGCTCCCGACGCGGGGGGAGAATCTCGACGTGGACACCGCATCGGCGCTGGAGCACTCGCTCCGGGAGCTGAGCGCACTGCTCGACTCCGTCGGGGAGGCGTCCTGGGCGGAGAGGTCCCCCCGCGCGGCCGACCGCATCGCCGCGGGAGGAGACCCCGAGCACGTGAGACGCGCCTTCGGCGGAATGGGCAGTCTGAACGACCTCGTGATCCACACGGCCAACGGGCACGCGATCGCCACGGACCAGATCCCTCCGGTGAACCGAAGACTCGATCAGCTTCGTGACCGGATCTACTCGTAGTCCCGCTCCGCGTGACGAGCGTCCCCGGGAGCGGGGCGACCACGGCAAGCGGATGCCTGGCCTTCATGGACTCGAAGGCTCCCGGCGGTCGTGATCTCGTCCATCACTGGGCCTCGAACCGCCCTGCCCGGGCTCACCCCCTACGCGGCGTCCGAGGGAGGGCTCGAAGCGCTGGTGCGCGGAGCGGCCTTCGGGCTTGCGTCCTGACCCCGGCCCTGGAGGAGGCGTTCGGCCCGGAAGGCGTTGCGACGGCGATCGACAGAATTCCGACCGGTTCCTCGCGTCGCCGGCAGCCGCGTTCGTCACGGGCCAGGCGCTCGTCGTGAACGCCGGACAGACGCCGGTCGAGCTCGCACAGCCGGACGATCCGAGTGGAGAGTTCGGGATCGCCAGCCTCGCGGAGCAGATGACCGGCCACGAGACGCCGCTCACGTTCATCGGAGCCGTGCGCAACGTCGTCGAGTCCCCGCACCGCGACTATGACTGGCCGACGCCGCACGCGTACTTCGGAGTCTGGGCCTCGGACAACGCCCCGATCGTCGAGGGCACCTGGGTGAGCATCCGCGACGACCCCCAACTTCGCGATCGGCATTGGTTCCCGCTCGCACGGTGACACCGAGCACGAGTCGGGGCCAGCCGACCGCCGCAACCTCGACCTGCCTCGACACCGGCGGCACGACGTGGGTCGTCGGCATCACTCTAGATATTTCGTATAGAACCGAAGTATCATGGTCGAGAGAGGAGATCGCGATGTCGGACAAGCAAGCGGTCATCGGGCACTTCGACGTGACCGGCCCGGAGCTGGACAGGTTGTCCGCGTTCTACGGCACGGTGTTCGGCTGGGATGTCACCTCGCGTGGACCCGGCTATGCACAAGTCTCGACGCCGCAGCTCAACGGCGCTCTCGCGGAGACTCCCGAGGCGTCGTTGACCATCGGCGTCATCGTCGTCGACCTCGATGAGGCGTTGGAGAAGGCCGTGCAGGCTGGCGGCTCGGTGGTGATGCCCGCGACGGACAACGGATGGGTGACCAAGGCGACGGTGCTGGATCCCGCGGGCAACGCCGTGACCCTGATCCAGAAGTAGCACGGTGGACTCCTCAACGCTCGATGAGGTCCTGCGCGCATTGGCACATCCCGATCGACGGTCGTTTCTGGCGGCCTGCCTCGATGCCGAACAGGCCGCCGGGGACCTCGCGAGCCTGTCGGACCTGGCAGTGGCCACCGTGTCCGAACACTTGAAAGTGCTTCGCAAGTCGGGGCTGCTCGTCCTGGAGCGCCGGGGGCGATTCTGGATGTATCGCACGGATGCCGCCCTCCTCGACGAAGTGGCGTCCGAGATCGCACAGGTCGGAGGGCGACATGGGTCGTGAAGCGGTCGTGCAGGCCGAGGTCGCCGGTCGTCTCGTTGATCTGAAAGCTCTGCTCGAAGCCTCAGAACTGATCCTGCGCGCACCGATCAGCCGCCGGATCCCCATCAGGGACATCACCGAGGTCGTCGTCGATGGCGACGCCCTGCGGTTGCGGTGCGGGGAGGAGCCCCTCGTGCTCCACCTGGGCGAGCGAGCAGCGCATTCCTGGGCGAAAGCAATCCTCACGCCACCTCCGACACTGCGCGACAAACTCGGCCTGTCGGATGGCGCGACGGCGATCATGGTCGGCGAGACGGACGATCCCGCCCTCCTGGCCGCGACGCAGGACTCGCTCACGAGCGACCGCCGCACCGCTGGCATGATCATCGCCTGCATCCACCGGCCGGATGACGTGGTCGACGCGCTCGCCATACTGGCTTCGGGTCCACCGGTGCCGATGTGGGCGGTCTATCCGAAGGGTAGAAACGTCGCCTTCGGTGATAGCGCGATCCGAGACGCGCTGCGCAGAGAGGGGATGCGTGACACGAAGACCTGCGCCGTGTCCGCAGTCCTGACCGCCACGCGATATCACCCCGGACGATCGTGACGGCGGACGGAGGAGCCCACCCCTTCAACACGCGCGAGAAGGGTCCGTTCGCGTGCGGGGAGCGGAACTGTCCGAGAAGGCCGGAGTTCCCTCCGAGAAGTAGATCCAGTACACCACTACTCGAATAAATCGGCGCTCCCGCCGCCACCCCCGGTGGAACTGCGGAAATTGGCTGACGCGGAAGGGGAAGTTCGCGTCACATCTCAACGAAGGACCCCGGATATCTCACTCCGGGGGCCTTCGCAGTGGATCGGAGTCGCCCCGACGGTGGCACGCCGCGAAAAACTCTCTAGGGGCGTTGGAGGAGAGAGGCGAGGCTACGACCATCCACCCGCGGTCGTCGTCTCACTGTCGCTCGCGGGGTGATTTGTGCGGACTCCCACCAGGCAGTTCAGGCAACGTGGGCGAGGAACTCCCGCAGGCGGGGGTGCTCGGGGTTGGCAAGGACTTTCCGCGCGTTGTCGTCGACGATGATGTGCCCCTTCTCGGTGAACCGCAGGCGCGTGTCGACGTCGCGGGCGAAGGCCATCTCGTGTGTGACGACGACCATGGTCATGCCGTCAGCGGCGAGCGATCGCACCACCTGGAGCACCTCTTGAAGGCCAGCTCCTTCGACATCTGCAAAACCCCCGGGCCGTAGTCCGAGGCCCTCGAAAGCTCCGTCCGATGGTGCTTGATCTCCGCGAAAACCATGGACTGAATGAGGCCGCTGATGCGAAGGAGCGCGTCGACACGCTTACCTTCGCCCGCAATGCTGTGCCCCTTGACCACCTGTTCCAGTTTCGACGTTGACCATGAAGTCAGCAGCTGCGAACCCAACCCAATCCCAAGAACCCACGGATTCTCCTCGAAGAACTTCTGCCGAACGAATTCGGCACCCTTGTTCGGCTCTACGAGGTCGTCGAAGAACGTGTTGACGTATCCTTTCCCCGCACAATCCTAAGAATGTCCGTCGAGTGCGTCGTAGTGCACCTCGGCCTTCGACGCTCCGGCTTCGAAGACGACCTCCGGCTCGAGCACTGTGTCGGCGGCGTTGCGTGTCCAGATGGCGGCGGCGGTCACTTCGAAACAGGCGTTGGGGCCGTCCAGGGGCTTGCCCTGTTCTCGGGAGAGCAGCTGCGCCAGTTCTTCCGCGTTCGCGTCGATGTCATCTGCGATGGCGTTCAGGAGCCGGGATCGCTCCGTGTGGCCGAGCGCGTTCCAGACCGGCTGGGCTTTACGTGCTGCCGCGATTGTGGCGTCGAGGTCGGCGGCGGTGTGCACCGGCGCATAGCCGATGGTCTCTCGTGTGGCGGCGTCGGGGATGGCGCGGCCTTGTGTCTCCGGGACAGATACGTTGTCCAGGATGGTGGCTGTCGTGCTCATTGTGGCCTCCTTGCTCACGCTCCGGTGCGCGGTGTGAGGTGATCCTCCAGTGGCTACTCGACCGGGGCAGCTGATCACCTCGGATTGACACCTATGTCAGATCCACTCGCGATGGTAGGCGGGCTCTTCAGCCACTTGGTGGGGTGAGGAGAGATGTGCGTGTGCGGCATGGCATCGTGCGCGCCCAGCACACCCCGGGGTTGATGACGAAACGTCAGCGCCCGCCGAAACGGGGCTTCGGCGGGCGCTGACGTCGGCGGAGCCGAGCATGGTGATGGGCGAGTGATCAGACCCGCTCAGTGGAGTAGTCGATGTTCTTCTTTGCGAGCGCTCGGACGACTCCGAGGACGAACAGGACGGGCAATCCGAGCAGCAGCCAGCTCGCCGCCGGCGCTCCTCCGGAAAGGACGTCGTAGTTGATCAGAGTGGTGTAGCCGATGTAGAGGAAGACGAGGAACGAGATCGTGGGCGCGACGAAAGTGACCAGGAGGTTTCCCTCGCTCTTGTTGCGCCGGAAGTAGACCACGATCGCAGCGGAAGTCAGGACCAGGATGGATACGAATCCGGCCGTGCCGAGCGCGCTGAACCAGTAGTACACGACGGTGAACGCGTCGGCCCCGGTGAGCAGGAACGCGGCGAGGATGATGGCAACCACGGCGGCGTTGACCAGGCTTGCGGTGGCGGGTGCCCCGCGGCGCGAGACGCGGCTGATGGAGCGGTGCAGGACGCCCGCGCGGCCGAGTGCGAACAGGTAGCGGGAGAACATGTTGTTCAGGCCGAGCATCATCGCGATGTAGCTGGTGACGACGAGGACCTGCATGGTGTTGCTCAGCCATACCCCAGCGTTGTCCGCAGCGAGGGCGAAGACGATACCGGCGGGGTCAGCGGTGGCTGCTTCCTGGACTGTGTCGACACCGATTGCGCCGGAGATCACCCAGGTGGAGAGCGAATAGAAGAGCCCGACGAACGCGATGACGGCGTACAGGGCGCGCGGGATGGTACGTCGGGGGTTGATGGCTTCTTCGCTGAACACGACGGTCGCCTCGAAGCTGGTGAAGCAGAGGAAGGCGAACAGGAAGGCGATGCCCAGCGCGGGGCTGAATATGTTCTCAGCAGTGAACCCGGCGAAGCTGAACACGCCGAGGCCGTTCTTGATGATGAGGGTTCCCAGGAGGATCGCGATGATCACCGTTTCGGCGACGATGAGGACGCCGAGCACTTTCAGGCTCGCGTCGACGCCGCGGATGGTGAGTGCGGTGACCAGGGCGAGCGTGACGAGGATCCAGAGCAGCGGCGGCAGGTCGACACCGGTGAAGGCGACCACCAGCTGCTGGGTGAATACGCCGTAGGACGCCCAGAGACCCACCTGCAGCGTGACGTAGGTGAATACGGCGATACCGGCGCCTCCGGTTGCCCATTTCTTGCCGAGACCGCGATCGATGTAGGCCACGAACCCGCCAGCGTTGGTGATCTGACGGCTCATCCGGAGGTAGCCCACCGAGAACAGGGCGATCAGTAGCGCGGCGATGACGAATACCAGGGGGGTGGCACCTCCGACCAGGGAGAACAGGATGGGACCGGCGGCGACGACCGCGGCCATGGGCGCGGCGGCGGCGATCACGAAGAACGCGATCGCAATGACGCCGAGACGGCCTCGGCGCAGTTGGTTCGTGCTGCCGCCGTCGTCGGGAGACGGGGCCGCGTCAACGGTGGGGTTGATGTCCTGAGTCATGAGCGAGCTCTCTTGTCGGTGGGTGCGGGTGATGTGGAGCCGGATTTACTGAAGAAGTTGGGCCTGGAACGCGGCTCGACGGTCGGCGGTGATGCCGAGCCCGTCTTCTATGTACGCGGTGCGGGAGCCCCACGAACGTGTGACTGCGTCCCAGGCGTGAGCGAGGTACTCCGGGCGGGCCTCGAGGAGAGGGGCGAGGACTAGGCGCGTCTCATCGTCCGTGGGTACGGGGGCGCCAGATTCATCACGGATGACGTACTGCCGGTCGGGGTGTGAGCTTTCGAGGTAGTCGGCGATGATCCGCTCCTCGGGCACGTCGAGCACAGTGAGAAGAATCGCGACGGCCCAACCGGTTCGGTCTTTCCCGGCTGAGCAATGGATGACAACGGGATGCTCGTCTGCGAGCAGCTCAGCGAAGCAGTCTCGGTAAAGCGGAACGTGGGAGGCGATCGTGCTGCCGTATAGGCGCATCATCACCTCGGCCGCGCGCGTGGCGGTGAAGGTCGGGGCAAGCTTGTCGAGTCGGCCCGAGCGCAGGGCCGACCACACGGCGTCGTCCTCGGCCACGTAGCTCGGCCCACGAAGAGCTTCGGCAGCGTCCGGGAGCTCGGCGTCCTCCAAGGCGATCTCATCGGCCCCGCGAAGGTCGATTCTTCGGACACCGCGGGTGTTCAGGGACGTGCGGTACTCGCGAGTCGTTGCGCCGAAGTGCCCGCTGCGAAAGATCCGGCCAAAGCGCAGGGTGCGCCCCTCACGGTTCTCGATGCCACCCAGATCGCGGAAGTTGCGCACCTCAGGGGGAGGCGTCACGTTGCCGTGGCGCGCGTCGGTGTCCGATTGGGAGGTCATGACGGGAAGTCAACGAGCATGTGGTTTCCAATCACCACGTCATGCGTTACAACTTTGTTAAACGGCGTGTGCAGAAACTGTACGTCGTGTTTAGTGAACTTATCGACTCCCAAATTTGCGGCCCGCGATCTAACGTCGAGCCGCCGAGCACACGCTCAGCACCGGATAAGGACGAAGGGACCACGCGCATGAACGCAGCGAACAATGGCCAGCTTCCGCTGAGGGAGCGCAACCGTCTGCGAACCCGCAACGACATCCTCGATGCGGCAGCGCACCTCCTCAGCGAGAAGGGCTACGCGGAGACCACCCTGGAGGAACTCAGTCAGCGCGCGGGATTGTCCCGCGGCACGCTGTACGCGCACTTCCCGCAAGGACGCGACGAGATCGTCCAGGAGGTCTATCTACGCATCGCAGACGGGGTGTACCTGCACGGTGTCACCCTGCGTGACGACAGCACCAACATCATCGACCGGATCACCGCCCTGGCCCGAGCCCTGGTCGAAGCCACGAGCCGACCCGACGGTCGCTTCTACGGCATCATGGGCGCCGACATCGTCCCCATCCTGTCCAGGGTCATGGGAGGGACGTCCCGCTCGTTCGAGGCCCTGATGAAGCAGGACCTCCACGAGGCCCAGGACGCCGGCCTACTGCCGCCCTCTGCGCCCGTCGACGCCGTCGCCACCGCATTGACCGGAGCCATCCGCGCCAGCGGTGCCGCGGCGGCCCTGGACCCAGCAACCGCCGAGAACCACATCGAGGCCGTGCGATACATCGCCCGCGGCCTCCTTGCCGCCGCGCCCGTCTGAGCGCGCACCCAACCCCGCTAAGGAGAAACATGTCTGAAAAGCACTTTGACGTCATCGTCGTAGGACTCGGCCCCTGGGGCTCCTCGGCATCCTGGCACCTCGCCCGTCGAGGCAAGCGCGTCCTCGGCCTCGACCGCTTCACCCCGCCGCACGGCATGGGATCGCACGGAGGCGCGACCCGCCTCGCGCGACAGTCCAGCAGCGCCGGCGTCGCCTACACGACCCTGACGGAGCAGACCTTCGATCTCTGGAACACCCTCTCCGCGCAGACCGGAACCCCGATCCTCCAGCGAACCGGCAGCATCTTCGTCGGCCAGCCCGGATCGCTGTGGTTCGACAAGACCACCGCGTCGCTGGGTGGCAGCAACTTTGAGTACGAGTTCCTCGACGCCGCCGATGCCCGTCGCCGTTTCCCCTGGATGCGCGTGGGAGAGAACGAGGTGACCGTATGGGAACCCAACGGCACCGTCGGGCTCGTGAACAACGGAATCACTGCCCTGCAGGCCGAAGCACAGCGTCTCGGAGCACTCCTGCGCACGGATGAAGCCGTCCTCGGGTGGGAGGAAACCGCGTTTGGTGTTTCTGTCACCACGACTCTCGACACCTACACCGCTGACCGTCTCATCGTCGCTGTCGGTGCGCGTGCCAATGACCTGCTCCAGCTCGACCTGCCCTACAAGGTGGCACGCCAGGTCCTGGCCAACTTCCGCAACACCGGTGAGCCGCTTCCCGCCGTCTACTTCGCCAAGCCCATCGGCTCCGTCGAAGCACCTGCGTACGGATGCACCGAACCCAATGGCGACTGGAAGTTCTCGGTCCCCGGGTCTCCGCAGTGGATCGACCCGGAGAGCCTGAACCAAGCGCTTTTGCCCGGCGACATCGAGAAGATCCAGGAGGTGCTCGCCGATCGACTGCCGAGCATCGACCTCACTCCTCTGTCCACCACCGTCTGCATGTGGTCGGAGGTGGAGGACGGGCACTGGGTCATCGGGGAGCACCCCGACTCGGACCGGGTGATCATCGGCACCGGCGACATGGGGCGCGGCTTCCGATACGCCGCCGTCGTCGGAGAAATCCTGGCCGACTATGTCGACGGCAAATCCCGTGCCGACGCGGCACTGTTCCGCCCCGGACGGTTCGCGTCCGCGACCGCCTGAAGAACCCCTGTTGGAGCTGGCGGGGTGTGGACGAGGAAGGCACTCCTCAACCACCCCGCCAGCGCCGGCGATCCACTTCCGTGACCCCCGCGACTAGCAAAGGACAGTCAAAGCCATGACTGAGATCTCCAACGTCGACATCGACGACGTCCGTACCATCCTCGCATCCTCCCCGTTCTGGTCTACCGCCGACATCACCGTTCAGCACCTGTCGGGCGGTGCCGCGCACCGGAACTTCCTCGTCACCGCCGGCGACGCGAAATGCGTGGTGAAGATCTGGAACAACTACTGGGAGTCCGTCGGAGTGCTGCCCCCGGCAGACGTCGTCCTTGCAAACACCGCAACCGCCGCCGCTCTTGGCATCGGGGCGCCCCTCATCGCCGTCTGCGCCGAGCCGCCGGGAGTCGCTCTGGAGTTCCTCCTCGGGAAAAGCCCCACACTTGCCGCCGACGATGATGCCGTCACCAAGCTCATTCCCGCCCTCCACCAGCTGCACCGCTCCGGCACCCGATTCGCCAACGACATCAACCCGTTCGAGCACGCACGCACCCTGTTCGCCGCTGCCCGCGCGCAGGGTTTCTCGCTGCCCGCGGGCATCAGCGAAGTCGAATCCGCGATGGCTGAGATCGAAGAAGCCCTCGACCTCCACAGCGAGGATTTCGTGCCGTGCCACAACGATCTGTGGGACGCGAACGTCATCACCGATCCGACGGGCAATTACCGTCTCATCGACTGGGATCTCGCCGGCAACACCGACCCCTCCTATGAAGTCGGCTTCCTCGCCGCCCAAAACTGCTTCGACCTCGAACGCACCAATCAACTGATCGCGGAGTACTTCGGGTCCAGCGACCCGCAAGTTCACGCACGCGTGCGCCTGTTCATGGCTGTCGCACATTGGTCGAACACCGCCCTCTGGGTCACCGCCCAAGGCAACCTCCGACCCGCCGACGACTTCGACTACGAGGCTGCCCTGCAAGACAGCTGGAACGGCCTGCTGCGCGAGCTCCTCGCGCCCAATTTCCGCACCCTCCTGGACACGGCCCGACACGCGCCCCGCAGAACCCACGTAGCGGCATAGTCCGGACCGACCCCTCCGCGGGCCCGCGCCCTCCGGGCTGTGAAGCTCCTCCCTACCTCGGCACCACGCAAAGGACATTGACATGACTACGCCCCCCGTCGACAGCACCCCTGACGTCCAGCCCGATACCGAACTGCTGGCACGACGTAAAGCAGTCCTCGGCCCATACTCGCCCACGTTTTACACCACCCCGCTCGAGCTGGTCTCCGGCGAGGGAGTGTGGCTCACCGACGTCGACGGCAAGACGTATCTCGACGGGTACAACAACGTGCCGCACGTCGGACACGCCAACCCTGTGGTCGCGGACGCCATGAACGAGCAGCTGCGCACCCTCAACTTGCACACGCGGTACCTCAACAACCGCGTCGTGGACTACGCGGAGAAGCTGCTCTCCACTTTCGAAGACCGCCTAGACCGCGTCTTCTTCACCAACAGCGGTTCCGAAGCCA
The DNA here is from genome assembly GCF_030818905.1 of Microbacterium sp. SORGH_AS_0888. NCBI lineage: Bacteria > Bacillati > Actinomycetota > Actinomycetes > Micrococcales > Microbacteriaceae > Microbacterium > Microbacterium sp. SORGH_AS_0888. The sequence goes on along the minus strand of NZ_JAUTAZ010000001.1, from coordinate 2,908,264 downwards.
ACGAGCTCGCCCTCCGCGTCGCTCGACAGCACACCGGCAACACCGGCATCCTCATCTCGGATTTCAGCTACCACGGCAACACAACGAGCCTCGCCGAACTCACCACCGGTATCCACGTGGCAGAGCCGATCGGCGCGCACGTGCGCCCCATCCGCATCCCCGACGTCCTCGGAGCCGACACCGACGAGGGGAAGCTGCTCGACACCGCGTTGGCGGAGGTGGACGCGGCTATCGCCTCGCTCCGGGCCGCGGGGTACGGCGTTTCGGCCTTCTTGTTCGATTCCCTCTTCTCCACCGAAGGACTCGTCGTCCCCCCCGCCGGCTACGTCGAAGGCGTCGTAAATCGTGTCCACGCCGCTGGCGGGCTGGTCATCGCCGACGAAGTACAGTCCGGCTTCGGTCGTGTCGGCACGTCCATGTGGGGATACCAGATGTTCGACATCGAACCCGACCTGGTCGTCCTGGGAAAGCCGATGGGCAACGGCCAGCCCATCGGCGCCGCCATCACCACACAAGCCCTCTTGGAAGAGTTCGGCAGCCGCAACGTCTACTTCAACACCTTTGCAGGGAGCCCTGTCTCCTCGGCCGCAGGCATGGCCGTTCTGCAGGTGATGGAGGATCAAGACCTCCTCCGCAAGACTGCGGAGCTCGGTGACCACATCGCCGCACAGCTCACCCTCATCACCGCTACAAATCCACGCATCAAGAGCGTGCGCGGCCGAGGGCTCTTCTTCGGACTCGAAATCGTTCACCCAGACGATCGCCGCACGCCCGACCCCGCCTTCACTCGCGCTCTCGTCGAAGAGATGCGCGAACGCGGCATCCTCATCAGCAGGATTGGCCGCCACGACAACGTCCTGAAGATGCGTCCACCTCTCGTGTGCACTCGCGAGCACGCAGACCTTCTCATCAGCACGCTGGATGCCGCCCTTGACGCCGTCAACGAAGCCCACCTCATCGCGGCCGATGACACCAGCCACGCCACCGAACGCATCGACGTGTAGACAGCATCTCCGCATTCACCCACACCCCTTCGCTGGAACCGGATACCCAGCGGTCCTGCGCATGGAACACCCCGGTCCAGAGTGAGCGAAGCGTCGTCGCGATGCGACCTGCAGCGCTCTGGACGGGGGTGTTCCATGCCAGACGATCACCGCATCCGGTGACGCGCGGCGGCGCCCGTTACCGAGGCAAGACGTCTGCCACACCCAGCACCCTCGTCGCTGAGATCGTCGGGAAATATGAGTCCGGGGCGACGACGCCAACTCTTTGCGCTGAGTATTCAATCTCGAAGGGTGGCCTGCTCACGTTGCTCCGCGACGCGGGGGTTCAGCTCCGTCGCCAGCCGCTCAGTGATGAACAGGTCTATGAAGCTGCGGGGCTCTACATGGGCGGGGAGTCGATGACGGCCATCGCCGATCACTTTGACGTCAGCTACAACGGCATCCGCCAAGCATTCGTGCGAGCAGGAATCGAGCGTCGACCGCGCGGAGGAAGCCGACGCTGAGCGGCCCCGGTTCGTCGCCTCTCCTCGGCGCCGAGAGCGGTCAGCTTCGAGCCCACGTGATGATGCCGAGAGCGACAATGGCGACAACGAACCCCACGATGCGGCGGCGGGTGGGTCGCTCACGGTCGATCACGAAGGCCAGGGCGACAGTACTGGCCGGATACAGCGAGCTGATCACGGCGACGATCGACAGCATCCCGTTGCGGACCGCTTCGAGGTAGAGCGCGTTCGCGACGACATCCAGGATGCCGATGAGCGCGGCGAGCCAGAGAAGTCCGCGCCCCGGGCCGGGACGCGTGCGGATCGCCAAGCAGAAGCCCGTAAGGAGGGCCACGGAGACGACCCGCGCGGACAGGAGCGGCCACAATCCGGAGTCGTGGTCGGCCTGGTGCAGCCCGATGAACATCACTCCGCCCGCAAACCCCGCCAAGACTGCGACTCCGAGGATCACGCGCGGCACCGCCAGCCCGGTCGTGGTTGCACCCGAGCTGATGAGACCCACGGCGACCACCGCCAGGATGATCCCGCCGACAGCGAGAGCGCTGGGACGCTCGCCCGTGACGAAGCCGACCACGACCGGCAACGATGCAGCGGCGACGGCGGAGACCGGAGCGACGACGGCGGCGGGACCGTGTGCGAAGGCGTAGTAAAGAGTCGTCAACGCGACCGCCGCCCCAAGACCTCCGACCCCACCCCAGACAAGACTGCCGATCGAGGGCACCGGACTCCCCAGCACGAGAACGGCCGCAGCGACCAGAGCCAGGCTCACCACCTGAGCGACGAGAGTGACCAGCGCACTGGGGAGCACCCGGCTCGCCTTGCCACCACCATAGTCAGCCGCTCCGTAAAGAAGGGCACTGAGAAGGGCGAGAAGCGTAGACACGGGACCTCCTGCATCGGTTACCGGTACCCGCAATTTAGTAGTAACAGGACAGTGACTGTTACCTCATATCGTTTCTAACAGGTAACATCGCACTATGGAGCAACCCGGGAGTCGTCAGCCCGCACCCCCACCACTGGACCTCATTCAGGACCTCGCGAACAGCTTCGACCTCGAAAGCGGACGAGAAAGCCTCGTCTCGCCGAGAGACATGGACGCCTTCGCCCGCGCCCACGGGATGCACGGCACCCGCTTCTCATCCGCCGAGCTGCACGATGTCCGCCAGTTCCGGGATGCACTCCGCGAATGCTGCATCGCTCACGCCGGACACACCCCAGACCCAGCCCAGCTCTCCTTCCTGAATGACGTACTGGCGCGGGTCCCGATGAACGTCCGGGTCGCCCCGGACGCTGAGCCGACCCTCGAAGCAGCTACTCCGGGCACTCATCTCGACGCCCTCGTCGCGCGTGTTCAGGATGCGATCTACCGAGCCCAGGTCCAAGACAGCTGGACGCGCCTCAAGGCATGCGAATCCGAGACGTGCCGGTGGGTCTACTACGACAACAGCCCCAGCGGTCGGAGCCGCTGGTGCACCATGAGCGTGTGCGGCTCCCGCGCCAAGATGCGCGCATACCGAGCCCGCAAAGGCACGAGCCAAAGCGAATCGCCGCCTTAGACGACACGATGCGATCGGCGAGACATCGGGATTGTTCGAGTAAGACAGCTAACCTGTCCCCAAAGTAGCGGGAGCGGGGCTTGAACCCGCGACCTCACGATTATGAGTCGTGCGCTCTCACCAACTGAGCTACCCCGCCGCGCCACATCCACACGGCGAGATGTGGATGCTGCGAGCCCCGAGTCAGGATTGAACTGACGACCCCTTCCTTACCATGGAAGTGCTCTGCCACTGAGCTATCGGGGCGTGCTGCCCGCACGCGGGCAACCAGAAAAGAATACCAGAGCCGCGAGCGGGCGCCGAACTCGGATCGGCTCAGTCGCCGAGGCTCATCCGACCCGCGTTGGCGCGCAGCCAGGCGATCGGGTCGATCGGCGTGGTGCCTCCCTCGAGGACCTCGACGTGGGTGTGCGCACCGAACGAACGGCCCGTGTCCCCCGTGCGGCCGAGGTACTGACCGGCCACGACGGTGTCGCCGACCTTGACCTGCAGCGAGCCGTAGAGCATGTGCGCGTAGCGGGTCGAGACCAGCTTGCCGTCGATGACATGGTCGATCAGCACCGTCACGCCGTAGGCGCCGCCGCTCTCCGTGGCGATGCGCACGGTTCCCGCCGCGATGGCCTGCACATGCGCACCCTCGCCCGGGGTGAAGTCGGCCCCCTCGTGGAAGCCGCCGTCGCGCATGCCGAAGCCGTAGCTGATCGAGACACCCACCGCGAAGGGCCATTGGATCGCCGCGTTCGGGTTGTTGGTGTAGAAGTTCGAGAAGTAGGTGATGCCGTCCTGAGCGGCGATCGACGCGACGGACGCCGTGGAGTAGTCGCTGCGGTCGAGGGCGACGCTCTGCGCGTCGGCCGGGGCGACGTACGCCTGGATGTCGCCGGACGCAGCGCCACGCACATCGGAGGCGAGCCGGATCGAGCCGCCGGAGTTGGCCCCGGATGCCGCCGCCACCGCTTCGGCGGGAGTCGTCATCCCGACGGCCAGCAGACCGATGATCCCCATCGCTCCGATCGTCGCCGACGCGGCGGTCGCACGCCGGAACGACGAGCCGCGACCGAGAAGGCGCCGACGCGGAGCCTCGGGGGCGATCGGCGCCGCGACCGGCTCTTCGGCGGCGGCCGCCGCCGCCGCGACCTGCACCGGCGTCTCACCCGTGAAGGCGAACAGCTTCGCCGCCGCCTCGAACGCATCCGTCACGGCGCTGCCGTCGGCGGTCACCGCGTCGACGAACTCGGACTCGGGCACCGTGACCGGCTCGGGGTCCGCGACGGCCGCAGCGGCGGCTCCGGGAAGCGCGATCGGCGCCGTGGCGACCACCGGCGCGACGAGCGTGTCGGCCGCGATGACCGGATGTGCTTCCGTGCGCTCCGCCTCGCGTGCCGCCATCTCGCGCAGCTGACGACGGGTCAGCGGGACAGCGGGCGGCTGCACGGCAGCGGGCACGACGACATCCGCGGAATCGTGTCGTTCCGAGACCTCACTCAGAGGAGCGATACGGCGGCTACGGCGCGACGGCGCACTCGCGGCCACCATGTTCTCGGAAGTCAAAACGCAGTTCGCCTCAGTTCGTGTCGCATGGCGCGACAGATGTCACGATTCGGGTGATCCGTCGTTATCGGTCGGGCACCGATGGTAACGAATGGATAAACCCTACTCCCCCGAGGCTGAGAACGCCATCCGCGATTCTCACTCGACGATGATCTCGGTGAGTCGTGCGAACAGGTCGGGACCCGCCGCGATCGTCATCGACCGGCCCGCCGCCGCGCCGCCGATCCCGCCGACCCGACCGCCCGCCTCGGTGACCATCAATGCGCCCGCCGCCATGTCCCACGGGTGCAGCCCCCGCTCGAAGTAGCCGTCGAGCCGCCCCGCGGCGACGCCCGCCAGGTCGAGCGATGCCGCGCCGATACGACGGATGTCGCGCGCCAAGGGCATGACCTTCGTCAGCCGCGCGAGGTCGCCCGCGTGGGTCGCGGGGTCGTAGCCGAAGCCTGTCGCGAGAAGCGCGCCGGCGTCCGAGACGGGGTCGTTCACCGCCAGGCGGCGATCTCCGAGCCACGCCCCCTCGCCCTGGGCGGCTCGGAACAGATCGCCCACGGCCGGGTTGAAGACCACCCCGGCCAGCGCCGTCCACGCGGCGGGATCGGGCCGGCCCGACACGATGCCGATGCTCACGGCGTAGGCGGGGATCCCATAGGCGTAGTTGACGGTTCCGTCGATCGGGTCGACGACCCAGGTCAGACCGCTGCGCGACTCGCCGGCACCGGACTCCTCGCCGAGGAACCCGTCGTCGGGACGCTCGGCCGCGATGCGATCGCGGATGAGCGACTCGACCTCGCGGTCGGCCTCGGTCACGATGTCGGCCAGCGCGGACTTCGTGGCCGCGATCGACACCCCCTCGCGGCGCCGCCGGGCGGCGAGCTCCCCGGCCTCCCGAGCGATGTCGACGGCCAACTCCAACAGCGCGGGGGATGCGGTCACCCCACCCACGCTACGGGATCAGCGCGGCGGCAGCGGCGGGGGCGGCGGGTATCCCTGATGACCGGGCGCGCCCGCGGCCGGGTCGATGGGCGGCGGCACGGGCGCCTGCGGCACGACCGTCTCCTCGGGGGTCTGAGGGCGCGGGTGCGCGGTCGGCGCCGTCTGCTCGACGACGGGAGACTCGGCCGGCGGGTTCCACGCCGACGGCTCGGACGGGACGATGCCGGGCTGATGCTGCGGCTGCGCCGCGTAGGCGGCATCAGCCATGGGCGACGCCGTCGGCGCCGCGATCTGCACGGCCGTCGTCGCGTAGGCGGTGGGGTAGCCGGTGTAGTAGGCGTTCCAGTCGGGGTTGCCGTCCGGGAGGATCGGCAGCGGCGTCACGCCGTCCGCATACGTCGGCCAGGCACGCGACGCTTCCGGCCGCGGCTTCTTGGGCGCGAACAGGACGTTGACGAGCGGGACGAGGGCGGTCCCGAGCGCGGCCAGGATCGTCACCGCCACGACGAGACGCCAGTAGATCTCGTGGAAGCGGAGCCACTCGTTGAGCATGAGCGGCAGCACGAGCATGATCGCGAGAAGCCCGACCAGGCCGATCGTGATGTAGCCGACGACGCGGGTGAACGTCGTCGGATAGCGGTCGATCGCCTTCACGTAGAGCCGCACGTGCAGGAGCGCCAGCTGCAGCACGAGCACGATGACGAGGAAGGAGAAGAATCGCAGCGCGCCCGAGTATCCGTACGACCGCGCGGACTCCGGCATCCACGTCATGAAGGCGCCGATGAGCAGCGCGAGCACCCAGCTGGACATGCTGACCAGTGCGAACCACACGGGTCGCCGGGGGGCGAGGTGCGCCTCGAGGATCGCGACCCCGCCGAACGCCGCCAGCAGGAGGATCGTCAGGAACGCACGGCCGATGATCCCGTTCTGCGTGCCGATGATGACCCAGACGACGCTCACGAGCGCGGCGGCGATGAGCGCACCGATGGCCACCCAGATCGCGGCCCGGAAGAGCTTCGACGAGCCCAGCTCTTCGGATGTCGTCGGCGGCTGTGGTGCGGTCGTCACGTCGATCGTCCTCCCCTGCGGGGCATCTGACCCGCTCCGCCCATCCTGTCACGGGGTGCCGCGGGGGCAGAAGATCTGTCCACATCCACGCCCCGGCGTGACCCCCGCCGGGCATGCGGGCGAGCACGCCCGGCGACCACGCGACGCCGGCGAGGGGAAACGGAAAAGCCCCCGGTTAAGGGGGCTTTTCGCGGTGGTGGCAGGTGAGGGATTCGAACCCCCGAAGTCTAAGACGGCTGATTTACAGTCAGATCCCTTTGGCCGCTTGGGTAACCTGCCAAGGCGCACCCGCCCGGCTTATCCAGTCGACCGGAGGCGCGATTTTCAATGTTAGCCGCCGATCCTCGTCCATGGAAATCGGGTCAGCAGACGGCGTCCTCCGCGGCCAGGCCGCTGAGCGCGGAGGGCAGCCGCAGCAGCGCACCCTCGAACCGGCAGGTCGCGGCGGCGACCTGCATGGCGGTCGCGAGCACGGTCGTCCACTCCTCGGACGAACCGGGCATTCCCGACTGCAACGAGGCGACGGCCGACGAGAGGACCGCATCCCCGGCACCCATCGTGTCGATGACGGGCCCCGGCGCCTCCGCGATCGGCATCGACACCTCGACGCCCGGCGCGAACACGCTCGCGCCCTGTGCGCCCCGCGTGGCGAGGACGGCCGTCGCGCCCACATCGAGGAGCGCGCGGGCGAGATCGTCGAGAGGCTCGCCGTAGAGCAGCTCCGCGTCGTCGTCGCCGACCTTCACGAGGTCGCAGGAGGCCGCCGCGCGCTCGAAGCCGCGCACGAAGGCGGCGCGGTCGCGCATCATGCCCGCGCGCGGGTTCGGGTCGAGGGCGACGAGGGCGGGCGCGTGCTCGATGACCGACACGAGCTCGGCCGTCTGCTCCTCGTCGTCGAACGGGAAGCAGCTGATGACGGTGACCGCGGCGCCGGAGACGACCGACCGCTCGGCCTCGCCGAAGTGGATGCGGCGCGCCTGCGCCGCCGCGTTGAACTCGTAGACGGGCTCGCCGTCGACGCGCGTGCTGACCGCGCGGGACGAGCCGAGCGGGGACGGCGTCGCCACGAGGTCGACGCCGTAGTCGTCGAGGTAGGAGCGGATGCGATCCCCCGCCTCGTCCTCGCCGACCATGGCGATGAGCGTCGTGGGCAGCCCCAGACGCGACAGGCCGACGGCGACGTTCAGCGCCGCCCCGCCGACGAACTCGCGCACTCCGCTCTCATCACGCAGCTCGTCGATCAACGCATCGCCGATCACGACAACTCGCCCGGTCTCGGTCACTGGTCTCCCTCTGTGGTCGTCACGCGTGCGACGAAACGCTCGGCACGCGATCGTGTGCCGTCGATGCGACGGTCCACGCTGGCTCGGATCTCGCCCGGCGCCAGCGGCGCCGCAAGTCTCACATTCTCATGACAGGACAGGTCGGCGCACATGTATGTGCCGATGCCCGATCCGGATGCGTCCGGACGCTGCGCCGTGAACAGGGAGACCTGGTTCCCCGGCTGCATCGTATGACACACGTTGCACATCGCCGACCTCGCCCGACCCGACGCGTCCGCGGCCCGCAGCGCGACCCCCACGGCGCGGCCGTCGAGCTCGACGATGAGATACCCGCGCCCCCGCATGCGCGGGTCCCGCCACGCGAGGAAGTCGAGGTGGTCCCAATCGAGCAGGAGGAAGTCGTGCGGCAGGCCGATCTGGCGACGATCGTCGTCGTCGAGCCCCACGAGACAGTCCCGGATCTGCTGCTCGGTGAGGGGACGCATCCGCCAAGTCTATGAAGTCGGCGACGGGCGCGCCGGTAGACTCGGGCCATGGCAGACTCCTCGTTCGACATCGTCTCCAAGATCGACCGCCAGGAGGCCGACAACGCGCTGAACCAGGCGCGGAAAGAGGTCGAGCAGCGCTACGACTTCAAGGGCACCGGTGCCTCCATCGCCTGGAGCGGCGAGTCGATCCTCATCACCGCGAACACCGAGGAGCGCGCAGCAGCGGTCCTCGACGTGTTCCAGTCCAAACTCATCAAGCGCGGCATCTCGCTGAAGAGCCTCGACTCGGGCGAGCCGACGGCATCCGGCAAGGAGTTCCGCATCGTCTCCACCCTCAAAGAGGGCATCTCGCAGGAGAACGCGAAGAAGATCGGCAAGATCATCCGCGACGAGGGCCCTAAGTCGGTCAAGAGCCAGATCCAGGGCGATGAGCTGCGCGTGAGCTCGAAGTCCCGCGACGACCTGCAGGAGGTGCAGCGCCTGCTGAAGGCCGCCGACCTCGACGTCGACCTGCAGTTCACCAACTACCGCTAACGCAAGCCTCTGACCTGGGGTTTTCCCGGCCCAGTCCGCCCAGAGTCCGCAAGAGCCGCCACTGAGGACATGAAGTCCGCGGTGGCGGCTCTTGTCTTGTCTTCAGCGGACGGCCACAGGTGGCTGTACGTGTTGAGCGTGATCGACGGCTGAGAGTGCCCAAGCGCGCGCTGCACCGTCACAACATCGCAGCCGGCGGCGATGAGGTTGGAGGCGTACGTGTGCCGCAGCGTGTGCAACGTGACTTCTTCCGGCAACCCAACGGCCTTACGGATCCGCCGCCACTCATCCCCCGCGTTGTTGCGATGCCAAAGACGACCGAGCGGCGTCAAGAACAGCATCATGCCGGGGTCGGTCAGCCCCTGTTGCGAGACGTGTGCAGATAGGGACGCCGTGAGGTCACCCGGCACGTAGACCGTCCGCTCACTGCCGTACTTCGGGGGCACGAGCTTCGCGCCCTCGTTCGTGGCACCTTGCACCTGCCGTCGCACATCGATGGACCGCCCAAGGAAATTCACGTCGCCAACCTGAAGGCCCGCGGCCTCACCGAGCCGCAGCCCCGCGAACAGGCACACCTCGACGAACGGGCGGAACTCCCCCGCCGCCTCGAGAACCTGCACGATCTGCTCCGGGGTGAGAATCCGCATCGCGACCTCAGCCCGCCGTGCTCGCGGAGGCTTCACATTCGCGGCAGGGTTCGACGCAATGAGCTTGTCCTGCACAGCGGCACGGAAGGCCATCTGCACGTAGTTGAGCCTGGTCCGCACCGTGGTCGGCGCGAGACCACGCTTCACCTCAGCCGTGACCCACTTCTGCACATGCGCGGGCAGGATCTTCGACAACGGCGTCGACCGCCACGGCACGCTTCGCGTAGCCGTCTGCGCAGCCTCGACCGTCCCATCCACCCACGTCTGCCGAGTCGCCCACAGCTCGACCCATTCATCCCAGGTGAGCGAACCTGCACGCGGATCCACGTACTGCCCTGTCACAACGGACGCGGTGACCTCATCCAGCCATCGCTGAGCGTCGCGCTTCAGCTCGAAGTGACGTGCGTGCTCCTTGCCTTCCGCGTCACGGTACCGGGCGCGCCACTGCTTCCCGACCCCGTAACGGCTGCTGCGTTCACGCCGGCCGTCGTCGCTGCGCACATGCCAGCGATCTTCAATGTAGCTACTCGGCATCAGCCTCCCCATTCGCTAACCCGTCGAGCGTGAACCAATACCGCTTGGGCTGGGTCGTGCCCGCCAGCTCAGCGATGCGGTCCAGATCGCTCAGCGTCACCTCAGTGGGGTATGGATCGCGCTGAGGATCGGTCGCGACCTCGGCAGCCCATCTAGCGACAGCCTCCACCGGGTAGCAGTAAACCCGCATGTTCTCCAGCGACTCGGCGACTGCGGGGTCATCGGCAGTAGGCCGGGCTTCGAGTTCACGCGCGACCTCAACGCCTGAACCATAAGTGCTGAGCGAGTGCACCGTGTCGGTCATGGCTTGAGCCAGCCCGTCAGCGACCGAAGTGAGCTGGCGCACCATCTCTTCGATCCCGGAACCGCGCGTCATCTCCTCCAGCCGGCTCCCCAGCACCTCCGCCAAGACACGAGCCTCTCCAAGGCGGATCGGTCGCTGTCCCTTCTCGGTACGACTGACCGTCATCTGCGAGTAGTTGTCGAAGCCGCGCTCGGTCATCCGCCTTGCGAGCTCGCTCTGACTCATACCCCGCCGCTCGCGCAGGACGGCCATGTTTCGGGCGAAGTTGGCCTCGTCGTCGCGCTCACTCATAAGAATCATTCTTCCACATTCTCGTGGACGGTTGCACATTTTGTGGAGATGCATTACTGTGGGACTCATCAATCCTGATTGGGAGGTCACCATGACTGACACGCTCACGACCAGACCGCGCTTCTACTTCGTGGACGAGGCCGCGGCCGAGCTGCGGAGGAGCCCCGCTTCCCTGCGCTGGATGCTCCACACCGGCCAGATCAAGTCCGGCAAGATCGGCGGGCGCACCGTCATCGCCGCCTCAGAGATCGAACGCATCATCAGCGAGGCGTTCGCGGACTAGAGATGCACCGCCCCAACCGTGGCGCTGAAGCATCGCGCGACGAGTACTACCGCCTGACATACCGCGACCCCACCGGAGAGACGGCCGTGCGGAACCTCATGGGACGCACCGTGCAGATCACCTGGGAGAACGGCTTCACCCTCTACGTCAGCACCGACGACATCCAGCCGTACCTCGATCAACTCGAGTTCCGAATGTCCCGCAAGGCACACGTCTGGGGACACAAGAAAAAGACCCCTGCGCCAACAGGGGTCCAGAGCTAGAACACCGAACCGCTAAGTAAGGAGAACCAGCATGTCTATCCAAGCACACACCTCGGACATTCACCCCGAGATCGCCGCGCCGGCCTGGGCTACCGACCGTCACCTCGAAGACGACGGCCACGCCATGGTCGACCAGCACGAATACGAAGACAACAACGTCTCCGTCACCCTGAGCGTCACGCACAGCTTCACGTCCCACGGCGTACGAGCACACAAGGAGCACGCGTTCATCTCATGGGCGAACCTGTGGCCCGGTGAATGCGTTGCCGTCGAAGAGATGACCGTGTTCATCGAAGATCTCCCCGAGGTCGCGGCAGTACTCCTCCGCGCGTACGAGAGAGCGACGACGGCACGAACCGTCACCCGCGCTGCCGGCGTTGACGACCACCTCCGCACGCTGGACGAGGAGTGACCGACATGGGCACCGTCAACCACCGCATCCGGCCGGGCTACGACGTCACCCTCGCGATGATCGAAGGCACCGAAGTGCGATCACTCTGCGCCATATCATTCGTCCCCACCGTGCAGGTAGGCACTTCCGGTCTCGCGACCGATCCCACGGCACCCGACTGCCCGGAATGCCAAGACCTCTACGACATCACCCGTGAGGCCTGGGAAGCCAAGAAACGCAGGAACGCCGCCAACCGCGACCTCTACGCCGCGAAGAAGCGTTACCGCGAGCGGGTCGACGAGATCCTCAAAGCCCGCGAACACCAGGGCGAGCCAGTTCATCATTGACCCCTCCCTGTGAGGTGCCGCGTATATCGCGGCACCTCGTCCCCGCGCGCGTAGCTCAGCGGACAGAGCGCCGGGCCTTCTATCCCGGGCGTCGCCGGTTCGACTCCGGCCGCGCGCTCGCACACACAAACCCAATAAACACGGGCCGGGTTCCTCCACGGAGCCTGGCCCGTCACATACCGAATGGAGGTGACCAGTGAAGAGCACCGACGGATTCGTGATGCTGCCCAACTGGCTCATCGACGACAGCGACCTCACGCTGCACGAACTGGCGATCTACATCGTCCTGCTGCGGTTCCGTAACCCGCAGACAGGGAAGTGGACCGTCGGCATGACGACCATTGCGGATCGCGCACGAGTCTCCCGGGAGACGGTCAAGCGCACGATCCCCAAACTCGAGCAGCGCGGATTCATCAGCGTTCGCCGCGCGAAGCACGAGGGACGCAACGAGGTCAACGAGTACACCGTGGCCGTTCCGTCACGCACAGCGCCCGAAGACATGTGGGCTCGAACGGCCCGCGGACAGCGGATCCCCAAGCGGAAAAGTAGGCACTCCGAGTGCCTACCTGCGGATGCAGAAACAAATAGTAGGCACTCCGAGACACCGGGTAGGCACTCCCAGACCCCAGGGGTAGGCACTCCGAGTGCCACTAAGAAGACCACTCTTCAGAAGATCAATACATCAGATTTAACGTCCGCTTTGAAAAGCGGACCCGAGGATGTCTCTTTCGATCTTCCGGACGATTCAGCAACCGAGAAGCAGGTCACGCTTCTCCGCGACCTCGCTATCTGCATCACCTGGCACATCCCAAACGACGAGATGATCGCCCGCTGGCGAAAGCTCACGAAGAAGCAGGCGTCCGAACAGATCCGCCAGTACCTGAAGAACGTCGGCATGGCAGGCAACTGGGACGGACCCGACGAAGGCACACCACTCTTCGATGAACTCAGCCAGGCCACGAAGGACTGGTACTTCAACGGCGCGGTACCCGCGCATCTCGAATGGGATGCAGCCGCATGAGCATCGGACCCCACCGTGTCTGGCTCGAGACCTGCGGCGGGTGCATCCCGTGGACCCGAGTCGTGGAGCACCCGACCAGTCGAGAACCCATTGTTCAGGCACTCCACGAAGACACATGCGACGTGTTCCCGCGCCTTCAGCGCATCGACACACAACAGGCAGAAAGGCACCCCCGATGATCCGCTCCGTGATGCTCTGCGACCGCTGCGATGCGATCTACGTCCCCGAGGGCGCTCGGCCCGCACTCCGCCAACTCAGCCGTCTTGCACACCGCGATGGATGGAACTCGCCCGTACGACGAATCTGCGGCAACACCTCATGCGTCACCCAACGCTGGAACGGACGAACCTTCGGCGAGCGACTGATGAACATGAGCGCGTACAGCCCTGGTTCGTTGACGACAGCCATCCGTTGACGCCCACCAAGGGTGTCCACCGCCGTGGATGCCCTTTCATCGGCGGCGAGCTGTGCAACCGCGTCACGGTACTTGCTGATTCCCAGCACGTCGCAGGCGTCCTTCGCAACAAACCACGGCTCACCATCGACCATGACGGTGCGGACCCGCTGGCACTACAAATCGAACTTCCTCGGCAACCGCGACCTGCTCGCCGTGGCACACCTGCTCACCACCGACGACTGGCGGATCCGTATCGACGGGTGGCCGCACTCAGTACGTATCTCGATCATCCGAAAGGACACCGAATGAGCATCTACAACACCCTCGGATTCGAGGACCCGGAAACCGGCGCGCAGGTATTCCAGCGGGCCGCCGATGCCGCCGCGGAACGGAAACGGCACGCCGCCGCACTCATCCAAGCCGAACACGACCGCAAAGCCGCTATCCAGCAGGCCGGCGCGGACATCTTCACCCAGCTCCTCAACCAGAACGGAACGAACGAATGAGCATCTACAACACCCTCGGATTCGAGGACCCGGAAACCGGCGCGCAGGTATTCCAGCGGGCCGCCGATGCCGCCGCGGAACGGAAACGGCACGCCGCCGCACTCATCCAAGCCGAACACGACCGCAAAGCCGCTATCCAGCAGGCCGGCGCGGACATCTTCACCCAGCTCCTCAACCAGAACGGAACGAACGAATGAGCATCTACAACACCCTCGGATTCGAGGACCCGGAAACCGGCGCGCAGGTATTCCAGCGGGCCGCCGATGCCGCCGCGGAACGGAAACGGCACGCCGCCGCACTCATCCAAGCCGAACACGACCGCAAAGCCGCTATCCAGCAGGCCGGCGCGGACATCTTCACCCAGCTCCTCAACCAGAACGGAACGAACGAATGAGCATCTACAACCCCGAGACCCTCAACCACCTCAACGCCCGCGACCTGATCGACCGGGCCTACCAGGCGGCAGGACTCACCGCCCCGAACCGGGTATCGGCGTTCTCCGCCCTGCTCCGTGAAGAACCGACCGCGCACGACGTCGCCGTGAAGTACGCCACCCTCGCCGTCGACGGGGAACGCGACGCGAAGAAGCTCCTCGAGGACGCGATCCGTGACACCGCCCGCGCGACCGCTGCTGACAGTCTCCGCGACATCGTCAACCGCACCATCGACGCGATCGCGCTTGAGCGCATCGACACGCTCCGTGAGAAGGCCACGAAGGACCTCACCCGCCCGTTCAATACCGTGACGAAGCGACTCACGGACGCAGCGAAGAAGCTCGACCACAAGGACCCCCTCAACAGGGAGATCGCGTTCGACCAGGACACGACCGAGGCGTTCAAGGAGGCACAGGCCGCGCTTGCAGCCCTGGCCGCGTTCACGTTCGCTGCCCCGAACCACATCGACTACGTGAACGCGCGCGCGTCCCGCATCCTCGCCATCGTCGACGTGCCGGTCGTGGACACCCCCGCATCCGCTGTCAGGGGCGCGCTGAACGGCCCCCGCCCGGTGAAAGACGCCGACACCGGACGCCGCAACACGATCAAGTGGCTGTTGGTCGACGCTGACCGCGACATCGACCGCACCCTCATCCGCATCGCACGAGGCGAATACCAGGGGGTGACCTTCAGCCTCGCCACCCCGGAAGCCCTCGAACGGCGTACACGGTCCGCGCAGATGGCAAACAGGGTCACCATCCTCGCCGAAGAACAAGCCGTCATCCTCTGACCACCCCCGGTGGGGCTGGCCGACGTGCCGGCCCCACCCCGACCCAGCCACACACTCACCGGAGGCCCACGCGATGTCACGCACAGCAACCCGAACATGGCGGCAGATCGCACGCGCCATCCGAGAAGAAGGCCGGAAACACAACCTCCCCTGCCACCTATGCCGGGGAGCCCTCGGACCCATCGACTACCGAACCCAGGCAGAAGCAGACCGAGACGCACGCGCAGACGGGCGGTGGTGGGAAATCGGTCAACCACGACCGCTCGCATTCCACGCAGACCACATCATCGCCCACGCGGCAGGCGGAACCGACAGCCGCGAGAACGCCGTGCAATCCCACGCCGTATGCAACGAACGCGCCGGCGCGAAACAGGCACCGCGGACAACACGACAGCCACGACAGAAAGCAACCGCCGGACTATGGGTGCCCAAGACAAACGAAGGCGAAACACTCGCAGGCTACGCGGTACCAGGCACCGAGACACCCACCCACATCTTCACCACCCCAGGGGGCTGACCCTCCCGCCCCCACCCCAGCGCACACCCGCAGGCCCAGGAGATACCTCCAAGGGCTTCCCACCACCAAGCGGGGCGCTGTGAGCCGTTCTGCGGCCCTTTCAGAAGGAGTAACCACATGGAAGACACGACACAGATTCGGTCGATGCTGCGGGCCATCACGGACCATCCTGACGATGCAACGGCACGGTTGCGGGCGCTGCGGGAGATCGTCGCGGCCCGTCTTGACGCGACGGACTCGGCTCGGGAGACGGGGACTCTTGCCCGTGTGATGCTCGACATCGAGGCGGCGTTGCGTTCGCTCGACGGGGCTGGTGCTGCGGTGTCGTCGGTGGATGAGTTGTTGAAGCGGCGAGCGGCTCGAGGTGCGAAGTGAATGGGCTTCTGGGGGTGCAGACGCCGACGTTTGAGGTGGTCCCGGTGATCGCTGATGCGTCGACTGCGGACGATGCTGTGGAGCTCGCTGCGACGGCGGGTGTGACGTTGTTGCCGTGGCAGGCGGAACAGGTGCGCCGCATTCTTGGGCTTCGGGTTGATGGTGAGTGGGCTGCGACCCGCTACGGCCTGGCTGTGGCGCGTCAGTCGGGTAAGGGTGTGGTGCTTGAGGTGGTGACGCTCGCGAAGGCGCTGCTGTTGCGTGAGCGGGTGCTGTGGACTGCGCATGAGGTGCGGACCATGCAGGAGTCGTTTCAACGGTTCCGGGCGATCCTCGACGCGTCCGCGGAGCTGTCCGCGTTTGTCGACACGGTTCGGACCGCGAACGGCCAGGAGAAGATCGTGTTCACGAACGGTGCTGAGGTGAAGTTCACCGCCCGGTCGAAGTCCGCGACCCGTGGCCTCGGGTTCCGCACGATCATCGCTGATGAGGCGCAGGAACTGGACTACCTGACGATGGGTGCGATGATGCCCACGCTTTCCGGGCAGGGTGACGCCAGGACGCAACTGATCCTCACCGGCACGCCACCGTATTCGGCGAAGGGTGAGTTCTTCGCGGACATGCGAGCTGCCGCGTATGCGGGCGGGGACGACCGGCTCACCTGGTCGGAGTGGGCTGCTGCCCCTGGGGACGATCCCACCGACCGGGCGGTGTGGCGACGCACGAACCCGTCACTGGGCGTTGTGATTCGGGAGGACAAGATCGTGGACGAGTGGCAGGCGATGCAGGCACGCCCTGACGTGTTCCGTCGTGAACGTCTCGGAGAGTGGGGCCGCTCGGGTGACACAGCCCTGGCGTTGGATGAGCACAGATGGGCTGCGGGGCGCGTGCCTCGGGAGTCGTGGCCGGCCCGTGATGAGGCGTACACGTTCACTCATGGTGACGTGCGCGTGATCGGTGTCGACTGCACCTACAACACGGAGATGACGACGCTCACTGAGGTTGTGCCGCTCGAGGGGAACCGTATCGGGTTGCGTGTCCTGGCTGCTGCGCCGGGCCTTGAGTGGGTTGCTGACACGCTCGCTCGGGTGCGTGCCGCGTCACCGCACGTTGTGGTCACGTTCGACCCGATCCGTACGGGTGACCTGACGGGCGATCTCCGCGATGCCGGTATCCGTGACGTGGAGCGCCGGAAACGCGTTGTGGCGGCTTCTGGCCGTGATCTGACGCTCGCGTGCGAGGCGCTGGTGCGACATGTCCGCGAAGGCCGGGTGCTGCATTACGACCCGCGTTTGGATGCTGCTGCTGCCGCCGCGACCCGTTCCACGTTCGACGACGGGAAGGGTTGGAAGCTTGTCGGCGTCAACGGTGCTGACGTTTCCCCGCTCATCGGCGCGGCGCTCGGTGTGCGTGCCCTCCGTGAGCACACGCGACGGAAGGTGCAGCGCCGGCAAGTGCTCCTGTAACCGGCGCTGCACCTGCTGCCGCTACTTCCTGACGTCGATCGATCCGGGCTGCGTCCCACCGGCCGCCAGCCGGTAGGCGTATGCAAGTTCGCGGATCGTCCCGGCGTGGTTGTACAGCGGCACGCCGCTCGTACGTGTTGCGGCGATGGCATCCGTCACGGCGTCGAAGATCGCAGTCTGCGCCTTCGCGCGAGCCTCGCGGGCCGACTCGGAATCAGTGGTCTCGGACATTGGTCCCCCTCCAAAGGTTTCGGTGACCGCTACCCTGCCACGGGGGTCGGACAACCGGGACAGAAACCCTACGGGGATGTCGTGGGAGCGGCGTAGTCTCTGGCGCGTGAGCCCTGAAACGTTGCTTGAGATTCAGCTGTCGGCTGTGTGCTGTCGCGAGCGGTTCACAGTTGATCCTGGTCCGGTGATCGCTGATTTGCGGTCGCGTGCCGGTGGTCGCGCTGAGTTGCTTGACCGGACGGTGGGATCGTGGGTTGGGTACTACGGCGAAGCGGAGACGCGTGTGTTGTGTGAGGCGTTGCTAAATGCATTTCCCGCGGCTGCCCGGTACGTCACGGATGGGGCCGAGATGCGCGGGCGGGGTATCCACGGAACTAGCTAAGTCCGCTTGTCAGTGGTTGCGCGCATCTCGCTGTCGTCGCCGCTCGATTTCAGCATCGATGCTGCCATTCGCTAGACGGATCTCGTGCTCGCGGAGCGCGTCAACAACGGCCATTCTGATGATTAGGTAAGTCACCCAAAGGCCAAGGCCCACAAGCGCTACGTACACAATCAGTGCAACGAAGATCACAGTTCCGGTCACTTCCCCCATGCGGGTGACTGTAGCCGCGCCACAGTCGTTGAAACTAGGGACGAGTCCGCAAAGAGTCCGCAATATCCTCAATCCAGCACCAATACGGCCAATCACCAACCGTCAATAAATCCCAGGTAGAGACGCCAATCACTATCGCCCCCAACTCCGAGCAATCCCCGGGATGCAATACACCAACTACCGCTAACCCCGCTCGGCCGCCTCAGGACAGGGCGGCGGGGACCCAGCGGCGCAGCAGGGCGTAGGCGCGGTCCCGCGGCTCCGGCGCCGACAGGAACACGTCGTGGATCGCCCCGTCGATGCGAGCGATCGTCACGACCGAGCCGATCCGCAGCGCGGCCCTCGCGATGTCGTCGACCACCAGCACCGAGTCCGTCGAGGTCATCGCGGGCGACCAGCGCAGCGGAGGCGTCGACCGCGCCGACAGCAGGACGAGGGCGGGGCAGCCGACATCCACCCCCGCCGCGACCGTCGCGTGCCCGGCGAGGATCGCGGAGAACCA
Source organism: Microbacterium sp. SORGH_AS_0888 (assembly GCF_030818905.1). Lineage (NCBI taxonomy): Bacteria > Bacillati > Actinomycetota > Actinomycetes > Micrococcales > Microbacteriaceae > Microbacterium > Microbacterium sp. SORGH_AS_0888. The sequence continues at coordinate 2,889,453 of NZ_JAUTAZ010000001.1, read as the reverse complement.
GCCCGGATGCGTGGGGAAGCCCCGCTCGGGTCGCCAGCCCGCCGGTGCGTCGGGGAGCGTCCCGAGCTCGCGCTGGGCACGCGTGTAGAAGCCGAGGTCGACGACCGGCTGAGAGCCCTGCGGCTGCACGCGCGCCCGAGCCGCGATCAGCGGGGCGATCGCCTGGCGGCCCCACGAGCCGAGCTGCAGCTCCAGCCACGGGCTGTTGAGCACGAGCGCGCTCGCAAGACCCGGATGGCGAGCCGCCCACAGCGTGAGCACGAGCCCGCCCGTCGAGTGCCCGACGAGGACGAGCCGGCGGCCTCTGCGCGTGCCCATGGCCTCCAGCGCCGCGTCGATGTCCGCGTCGTACTCGTCGAGCGACACCGCGTAGCCCGGGACGTCCCCCGGACGCAGGCTGCGCCCGTAGCCGTGCAGATCGAGCGCGAAGAACCGCGCCCCCATCCGCGTGAAGGCGGTCGCGAGATCACGCTGGAAGAAGTAGTCGGACCAGCCGTGCACGTAGAGCACGTCGACGCCGCGCAGCGGGCCCGCCCACATGGCGGGCGGCGAGGGGAGGCGGCGCACGAGCGTCGCCACGGTCGGCGCGGGAGCAGCCTCGCCCACGGTCAGCGTGCACTGCGCGAACCCGGCGCCGAGGACGTCGGGTCTCCAATCCGGGCGCATGGCGCCATCATAGGAGCCGAGCCTCACGAACGACTGGTCGCCTCCGCCCGCGAACGGGTCCCGCCGCTACTCGCCGCGGGAGATGCGGATCATCTCGTCCCGCGGGACGACCTTGATCCGCGCCCGCTCGTGCGGGGCACCGAGCGCGATCTCGTGCTCGTCGAGCCGGTGCCAGCCGTCGAGGTCGGTCCAGGCGACGCCGCGGGCGGCGAGAAGCGCCGGGATCGCCTCCTCGGAGGGGTCCTCCGGCTGCCACCACGACGCCTGGTCGTTCACGAGATGCTGGACGGTCTCCATGGCGTCCGACTTCGTGTGGCCGATCAGGCCCACGGGCCCGCGCTTGATCCAGCCGGTCGCATAGAGGCCGGGGACGAGCTCGTTCGAATCGGGGTGCAGCACCTGTCCCTCGTGATTGGGGATCACGCCGTGCCGATCGTCGAAGGGGACCCCGTCGAGCTGCGAGCCGAAGTAGCCGACGGCGCGGTACAGCTGGCCGATCTCGACCTCGCGCAGCTCGCCCGTGCCGACCACGCCCCCCTGGCCGTCGGGGCGCGTGCGCTCGTACACGAGGGCGGCGACGCGGCCCTCGGCGTCCGTACGCACCTCGACGGGGTTGGCCCAGAAGTGCAGGTGCAGGCGCCGCGACGCCTCTCCCCCGGCGCCGTTGGCACCGGGTCGGGTGCGCCACTCCTGCAGCACCCGGTCGATGACCTTGACCTGCTTGTTGCTCGCGATCGCCGCGAGCGACGCCTCGTCGTAGTCGAAGTCCTCGTCGTAGACGACCATGTCGACATCGCGCAGCTCGCCGAGCTCACGCAGCTCGAGGGGGGTGAACTTCACCTGCGCCGGGCCGCGCCGGCCGAACACGTGCACATCCGTGACCTGGGAGGCGCGGAGTCCCTCGTAGACGTTCTCGGGGATCTCGGTGGGCAGCAGGTCGATCGCATGCTTGGCGAGGATGCGGGAGATGTCGAGCGCCACGTTGCCGTTGCCGACCACGGCGACGGAGGCGGCATCCAGAGTCCACTCGCGCGGGACGTCCGGGTGCCCGTCGAACCAGCTGACGAAGTCCGCCGCGCCGAACGAGCCGACCGCGTCGATCCCCGGGATCGCAAGGTCCGCGTCGCGGATCGCGCCCGTGGCGAAGATCACGGCGTTGTAGTGCCGCTTCAGGTCGTCGAGGGTGATGTCGGTGCCGAAGCGCACGTTGCCGAAGATGCGGATGCCGCCGCGGTCGAGCACCTCCCGCAGCGCCGTGACGACGCCCTTGATGCGCGGGTGGTCGGGGGCGACCCCGTACCGCACGAGCCCGTAGGGGGCGGGCAGCTGCTCGAAGAGGTCGATCGAGACGTCGAAGGCGCGTTCGGTCTTGAGCAGGATGTCGGAGGCGTAGATGCCCGCCGGGCCTGCGCCGACGACGGCCAGCCGGAGCTTGGTCATGCGTGTGATCCTTTCGGGGCCTGCGCGCACCCCGGCGAGCGGGGTCGCGGGACGAGCGAGGGTCGGTCAGCTGCTGCGATCGGCGACGGCCTCCGCGAAGCGGGTGAGCGCTTCGCGGACCGCGCCTCGCGGCAGGGGTTCGAGGGCGTCGACGGCCTGGCGGGACCAGTCGTTGGCCAGCTCCAGGGTCTGCGCGGTCGAGGGGTGCGTGCGCAGCTCGGCCAGCGGGCCGTCCAGGAGGGCGGGATCGGCCCCGTCGGCGATCCGGGCGACACCGTCGTCGATCCGGGCACGCAGGTCGACGGATGTCGCGTCCTCCCGCTCCGCGAGCAGCAGGTACGGCATGGTCGGCACGCCCGCGCGCAGATCGGTGCCGGGGACCTTGCCGGTCTCGTCGGCGTCCGCGGACAGGTCGATCACGTCGTCGAGCAGCTGGAAGGCGACACCCGCCTTCTCGCCGAACACGAGGACCGGCTCGCGGTAGGCGACGGGGGCGTTGGAGAAGATGATGCCGGCCTCGGCCGCCGCGGCGATCAGCGAGCCGGTCTTGTCGGCGAGCACCTGCAGGTAGAACGCGACGCGGTCCTCTCCCTCGGCGGGCCCCACCGTCTCGTGCATCTGACCCAGCACGAGCCGTTCGAACGTGTCGGCCTGCAGCCGCATCGCGCCCTCGCCGAGGCTCGACATGATCTGGCTCGCCCGGGAGAACAGCAGATCCCCCGTGAGGATCGCGACGTTGTTGCCCCACACGGAATGGGCGGCGGGGACCCCGCGGCGCACGTCCGCGCCGTCCATGACGTCGTCGTGGTAGAGCGAGCCGAGGTGCGTGAGCTCGAGGGCACCGGCGCCGGCGATGACCTCGTCGGTCGCGCCGTCGCCGAGCTGCGCCGTGAGCAGGCTGAGCATGGGACGCACGCGTTTGCCGCCCGCTTCGAACAGGTACCGGCCGGTGGCGTCGGCGAGCGCATCCGCGACGCGCAGCTGTCCGGCCAGGTACGCCTCGACACGGGCCATTCCCTCCTCGACCGTGCGAGTGAGGCGACGCGAGGCGGGACCGGCGAACACGCGCTCGGTCAGACCGAGCCGGCTCGCCAGGTGCGCGCCAGGCGCGGAGGGGGTCCGAGACACGTCTTCCAGCCTACCCGGGGCGGAGGATCAGGCGACCGGCTTGCGCGCGCGGTGCAGCGCCACGATCCCGAACGTGAGGTCGCGGTAGGCGACATCCGTCCAGCCGGCCTCCCGGATGCGCGCGCACAGGGCGCGCTGATCGGGCCAGTCTCGGATCGACTCGTTGAGATAGTCGTAGGCCTCGGCGTTGGAGCTGACGCTCTTCGCCACGACCGGCAGGATCCGGTCGTTGTAGAACCGGTACAGACCGGCGAAGACGGGCTGCTGCGGGTGCGAGAACTCGCACACGACGAGCCGCCCGCCGGGCTTGGCGACCCGGCGCATCTCGGCGAGCGCGAGCTGCGGGTCGCTGACGTTGCGCAGCCCGAACGAGATCGTCACGGTGTCGAACGCGTCGTCGTCGAAGGGCAGCGCCGTCGCGTCCGCCTGCTGGAAGGTCAGGTTGGGCACGTCGCCGTGGCGACGCGCCCCCTCGGCGATCATTCCGGGCGAGAAGTCGGCGGCGACGACCTCGGCGCCGCTTCGTGCCAGGGAGACGGAGCTGGCCCCCGTGCCCGCCGCCAGGTCGAGGATGCGCTGGCCCGGGCGCGGGGCGACGGCGCGGGTCGTGGCGATGCGCCACAGCCGGTCGTTGCCGAGGCTCAGCACCGTGTTCGTGCGGTCGTAGCCGGCGGCGACCTGGTCGAACATGCCCGAGACGCGGGCGGGATCCTTGCCGAGGTCTGCGCGGTTCACGGCTCCAGCCTAGGCGGCGGATCGGGGGTCCACGGCGCGGTCGGCGAGGCGACCGCGCCCGCGCCTTTCCGGCACGTGGGTCTCTAGAGGGCCGCGAGCCGGTCGAGCCAGGCGTCGGCGGTCGCGTCGTCGAAGGGCGGCTCGGCTGCGCCCACGCGACGCTCGAGATCCTCGGCCAGCGACTCGAGGTGCCGTTGCACCTCGACCGGGTAGCCGTACCGCACGCGGTGCTCCTCCCACTCGTCGCGGTCGTCGATCCACAGGCCGCGGCCGTCGGTCGCCTTGACGACGTCCAGGTCCATGTCGATCCCCGTCGGCTCACCCGCATCCGACCAGCGCACGTCCCATCCGAGGTCGATGTAGATGCGGACGCGGTGACCCGCCTGGTTGACGGTGCACGCGAAGTCGGCGCTCGGCGGGATGAGCGTGACGTTGGGGAGCTCGGCGACGACGTCGCGCCCCGGCCGCACGCTGCGCCAGCCGGCCTTCTGCCCCACCCAGTCGCCGTGCTCGTCGCGACCGAGGTAGACGCACTCGTGGACCCAGTGGGTCGCACCGTCCCACTTGCGCCAGCGGAAGGCCACGGGGCTGCCCGGCTCGGGGCGGGATGCGTCGGACACGGGGCGAGTCTATGCGCCGGCGCCCGGGCGCGGCCGCGGAGGCCGCGACGGATCTAGGCTGGAGGGGTGCCCGGACCCGCCCTGCCTCGACTCGTCGTCGAGACCCGGGAGACCGCGCCCGAGCCCGATCTGCTCGCGTTCGCCGATCCCTCCGACCCGCTCGTCTGGCAGCGGCGCGGAGAGGGTTTCGTCGGGATCGGCGAGACGCTGCGGGTCGAACGCGGCGGATCGCTGCCCGCACCCGCCGTCGACGTCGCGGAGCTCTGGCGCGCACTGTCGGCGGCCGCCGAGATCGACGACCCGGTCGCCCTCCCCGGCACCGGGCTCCTCGCGCTCGGGAGCTTCCCCTTCGATCCCGCCTCCGCCCGCCCCGGTGTGCTCACCGTGCCCCGCACGATCATCGGACGGCGCGGCGGCCGCGGCTGGGTCACCCGCATCCGCCGCGCCGACGAGCCGTGGCCGGAGACACCGCGCGCGACCGGCTACGGGCCGCACTGGTCGGCCGCGCTCGGCCCCGGCGCCCAGACCGCGGACCGATACCAGGACGCCGTGCGCCGGGCGATCGAGGCGATCGCCGCGGGCCGGGCGAGCAAGGTCGTCGTCGCCCGCGACCTCGTCGGCAGCGTCCCCGTCGGCGCCGACCTGCGCCGTTTCGTGCGTGCGCTCGCCTCGGACTACCCCGACACGTGGGCGTTCGCGGTGGACGGTCTGATCGGGGCGAGCCCCGAGACCCTCGTGACCGTGTCCGCCGGCACCGTGACCGCCCGCGTCCTGGCCGGGACCGCGGCGCGCGGCGCAGATCCGGACGCGGACGTCGCGGCATCCGCCGCGTTGGCGACGAGCACGAAGGACCAGGACGAGCACCAGTTCGCCGTTCGGAGCGTGCTGGCGGCGTTGGGTCCGCACGCCCGCGCCCTCGCGGCCGGCGAGCAGCCGTTCACGCTCAAGCTGCCCAACGTCTGGCACCTCGCGACGGACATCGAGGGCGAGCTCGCCGACGACGCCTCCGCGCTGGACCTCGTCGCGGCGCTGCACCCGACCGCTGCGGTCGCCGGTACCCCGACGGCGGCGGCGACCGAGCTGATCCGCGCGCTCGAGCCCTTCGACCGCGGTCGCTACGCGGGCCCCGTCGGGTGGATCGACGGCGCGGGCGACGGCGAGTGGGCGATCGCGCTGCGCTGCGCGCAGTTCGGTGCACCGCCGAGCCGCCGATACGCCGCGTACACGGCGGAGACCCCGCTCACGGCGTACGCGGGGGGCGCGGGGATCGTCGCCGGCAGCGACCCGGAGGCGGAGCTGCTGGAGACCCGCGTGAAGTTCCGTCCGGTCATCGACGCGCTCGCCTGAGCGCCCGCGCGGCGGGTCAGCGCGCGAGCGGGACCTCGATCAGCTGACGGCCCGGCCGCGGGGTCGTCAGCGCCTGGTCGAGCGCGGCGCGGTCGGCGACCCGCACGTACTCCCAGCCGTAGGCGGCGGCCACCTGCTCGAGCCGGACGTCGTGCGGCGTGTAGAGCACGCGCCGCAGGACCTCGGGGTCGGCGCGTCGGGCGACCTCGAGGTCGTCGAAGATCGTGCCCCCGCCGTCGTTGCCGACGATCACCTGGACGCGGGGATCGGCCTCGTCGGGGGGCAGCAGCAGCGCTCCCACGTCGTGGAGGAAGGCGAGGTCTCCGAGCAGCACACGGGTGAGACCGGGCCGGCCGTCGGCCTGGCTCGCGAGCGCGACTCCGACCGCCGTCGCCACGGTCCCGTCGATCCCCGCCAGGCCCCGGTTGGCGTGCACCGGGACCCTCTTCCCGGGCAGCACCCGGTCGGCGACCCGCACGAGCCGCGAGGAGCCGAACACGAGCCGGTCGTGCGGCCAGGTGGCACGCCAGACGGCGTCGACGAGCGTCTCGCGGTCGACGGGCGCGCGGATGACGCCGAGCTCGGCCGAGATCGCCCCCAGCCGGCGCTCCGGCTCGGCGGACGCGAGGCCCGCCGCGTCCGGCGCCGGCGGCGAGAGATCGACCGCGGCCGCCTGCGAGGCGCGCATCCACTCGCCCAGCCACGCTCGGTCGGCAGACCCCTCGGCCACGACGACGCGATCCACCGGCGTCGTCGTGCCGTTGAGGTTGATCGGCTCCCCCGGGCCCCGGACGGCGATCACCTCGAGGTCGGCGCGCGCCAGCAGCGCCGCCGCCTCGCGGCTGAGCGTCGGATGTCCCAGCACCACGACGCGCTCGATGCGTCCGCCGAGCGCCGGATCGCGCAGCAGCTCCCGGTAGCCGTGCACGAGGTGCCGGCCGAAGCGCGCTCCCGACACGATCTCGGCGACGAGCGGCCAGCCCCCCTCGTGTGCGATGCGTTCGGCCTCGGCTCCCGCATCCGCGCCCGCGAGCACGACCGTGCGCGGACCCGGCTCGAGACGCACGGGCTCGCCGCACTCGGCCGGCTGATCGGCCTCGCCGATGCCCCCGCCGCCCTGGTAGAGCGCGCCCGAGGGGGTCTCGTCGACGGACGCCGCCGTCGACATCGGCGTGCTCGCGACGATCGCGGGCGTGGGGGTGCGCTCGGCGAACCACCGGGGGAAGGCTCCCGCGAGGGGCTCCCGGAGCGGCATGTTGATGTGCACGGGACCGGCGGACCGTGCGCCCGCGCCCAGCGCGGCCGCCACGGCCTCCGTGGCGAGCCGCCGCAGCATGATCGTCTGCTCGCCCGTTCCGTCCTCGTCGAGCGCCTCCGGAACCGGGAGGTCGGTCTCGAGGCGAGCCCCGACGGCGAACAGGCCCGGCTGTCGGGTGGTCTGGTTGGCGCCGACCCCGCGCAGCTCGGGCGGGCGGTCCGCCGTGAGCAGGATCAGCGGGACCCCGGCGTGGTGCGCCTCCAGCACGGCCGGCAGGAGGTTCGCGACCGCGGTGCCCGAGGTGCAGATCACGACCGCCGGCATCCCGCTCTCGCGCCCGATGCCGAGCGCCGTGAAGCCCGCGACGCGCTCGTCGATCCGCACGTGCAGCCCCACGCGGCCGCCCTCGAGGGCCGCCGCGACCAGCGCCAGCGCCTGGGAACGGGAGCCGGGGCTCACCACGATGTGCGAGACGCCCTCGTCGACCAGTGCGCACAGGAGCGCCGCCGCCGCATCCGTCGCGGGCGAGCGGACCTCGCTCTCGCGCGTCATGCGCGGTCGTCGTCGCCGTCGCGACGACGAGCCCGCGGATCGGCCGCGGGGTCGGTCGGCGGCGCGGAATCGTCGTCCTCGGCGTCGAGCTCGGCGAGCTCGGCCTCGAGGCGACGGATGCGCTCGTCCTGGTCGTCGGTCAGGCGCAGCGTGCGCAGGAACTCGGGATCGTCGTCGGGCGCCCGACGCGCAGCGATCGCCCGGCCGCTGACGCGGCCCACGGCGAACCACAGCACGCCGCCGAGCACCGGGATCAGCAGCACGATGAGCATCCACCAGACCTTGCCGACACCGCGGTGACGGGTCGGCGGCTGCAGTGCGCAGTCGACGACGCTGTAGACCCAGAACACGAGAGCCGCCAGCACGAGGATGAACCAGAGCCGTGCCACGAGGCCATCCTAAGCCGCCACGCTGGGCGTCGGCCGGGGGCGTGCCCGGGGTCCGCGACGTAGGATGGGCGAGTGAAAGCCCGCCCCGCGATCGTCTACTCGGTGCTGCGGCTGCTCGCCTTCCTCGTCCCGTTCGGGCTGATGATGCTGCTGCCGATCTTCCACCAGTTCATCTGGCTCGCCGCCATCTTCGCGGCGCTCATCGGACTGAGCCTGTCCGTCATCTTCCTGCGTCGGCCGCTCGCCGAGGCGACCGCGGGCCTGCCCGCCTCGGGTCCTCGCGGCGCCGCCCACGGAGCCGAGGACGCGGCATCCGAGGACGCCATCGTCGACGCGTCGGCCGACGACCGGCCCGCCGCGCCCCGCGAGCAGGCGTAGCCCGCGCTCGGATCAGGCCATTCGGCCTCGGCAGGCAGGTTGCCAGGCCAGGCCGCCTGATCCGGCGAGATGTCCTGATCCGGCCGCGGCTCAGCCGACGAAGGCCCAGGCCAGCAGCGCGCCGTACGCGAGCGAGGTCAGCGACGTCACGCTCAGCGCGACGACCAGCTCCCGCGGCTCCCGGTAGGTCCACACGATGAGGATGGCCGGCCCCGCCCCCAGCAGCGCCAGCATCGTGAGCCACGCGATCGGGTAGAAGAGCGCGAGGAAGGCCGCGATGACGAACGGCACCAGCACGAAGACCGTGAACAGCGCCTGGGTGCCCCGCTTGCCGATGCGGACGCTGAGCGTGCGCTTGCCCGCCGCCTTGTCGGGGACGATGTCGCGCAGGTTGTTCGCGAGCAGCACGGCGCAGGCCAGCAGGCCCGCCGCGATCGCACCGAACCAGGCCTCCTGCGGCAGCGCCGAGAAGGGGACCCCCGACTGGATCCAGGTCGTCCCGACCGTGGCGACGAGCCCGAAGAACACGAAGACGAACAGCTCGCCCAGACCCGAGTAGCCGTAGGGACGTCTGCCGCCGGTGTAGAACCAGGCGGCGGCGACCGCCGCGGCCCCGACCAGCACCATCCACCACAGCTGCGTGCGGATGACGAGCGCCAGGCCGACGAGCGCCGAGAGCCCGAAGAAGACGAGCGCCGTGATGAGAACGGTGCGCGGACGCGCGCGTCCCGAGCCCACCAGGCGCGCGGGACCCACGCGGTAGGCGTCGGTGCCCCGCACGCCGTCGCTGTAGTCGTTCGCGAAGTTGACGCCGATCTGCAGCAGCACCGCGACCGCGAGGCAGCCGAGAGCGAGCACCCAGTGGAACCGCACGTCCGCGAGATGGGCCGCACCGGTGCCGATCAGCACGGGGGTCACGGCGAGCGGGAGCGTGCGCAGCCGGGCCGCCCCGATCCAGTCGCCGACGCCCAGACGACGCTGCGTCCGGGGGTCGGGAGCCGCGTGCCGCTTCTGCGGGTTGCCGGAGCGGTGACGGGTCGAGGAGTGCTTGCGCGTGCGGGAGGCCACGAGGGGACATTTTAGATGGTCCGCCGCGCCGGCCGCGGTCAGCCCAGCAGCCGCCGCAGCGCGACACGGTCGGGTTTGCCGCTGGCGAGCACCGGCAGCGCGGGCACCCGCACGAGCCGCGCAGGACGCGCCGGCGCCCCGAGAGCCGCGCGCACCGCGACCCGGATGTCGGCGAGCTCGGCGGCGGTGTCCTCCGTGACGACCACGGCGGGAGCCTCGCCCCAGCGGGGGTCCTCGACCCCGACGACAACGGCGCCGGCGAGTCCCGGCAGGCCGCGGACGACCTGCTCGACCCGGTCGAGCGAGACGTTGACCCCGCCGGAGATGATGACGTTGTCCAGGCGTCCGGTCACGCGCACCCGGCCGTCCTCGTGCTCGCCGGCATCGCCCGTGCGGTACCAGCGCACGCCCCCGGCGTCGCGCACGAAAGCCGCGGCCGTGCGCTCCGGCTCGCCGAGATAGCCGTCGGCGAGGGTCGGCCCGCTCACCTGAACCTCGCCGTCCTCGATCCGCACGTCCACACCGCGCAGCGGCACGCCGTCGTACACGCAGCCACCGCTGGTCTCGCTCGACCCGTAGGTGCGCACGATGCGTGCGCCGAGCGCGGTGGCCTGTTCCTCGAGCGGCGCAGGCAGCGCCTGGCCCCCCACCAGGATCGCGTCGAACGCCCGGAGGGAGGAGGCGACATCCGTGTCATCGGCCGCCGCGACCAGACGCGCGAGCTGCGCCGGCACGAGCGAGGTGAACGCCGGGACGCGTTCGCCGCCGACGCTGGACGCCATCCCCCGCGCCGCCGCGGCGAAGGCCCGCGCGCTGAAGCGCCCCTCGAGCACGGCCGGCTCACGGCCGGCCATGAGCGAGCGCACGAGCACCTGGAGGCCCGCCACGTACGTCGGCGGAAGGGCGAGGAGCCACGACCCCGCGCCGAGCCGGTCCGCGGTGGCATCAGCGCTCGAGATCAGCGCGCTGCGGCTGAGGACGACGCTCTTGGGGTATCCCGTGGACCCGGACGTCGTCACGACGGCGGCCGTGCCGGCGGGCACCTCGGCGGCGGACCCGTCGCCGCCGAGCAGGACGGCGGGCCCCGGTCCCTCGAGCGCGCGGCGCAGCGCCCGCAGCACCGCCCGCGCCTCCGGACCCTCGGGCGGCTGCGCCTTCACCGCCTCCCCCGCCGGCCGCGCATCAGAAGTGCCACGGATGCGGCGACCAGTCCGGGTCGCGCTTCTCCAGGAACGCGTCACGACCCTCGACCGCCTCGTCGGTGCCGTACGCGAGGCGCGTCGCCTCGCCCGCGAACACCTGCTGGCCGACGAGTCCGTCGTCGACCGCGTTGAAGGCGTACTTCAGCATGCGGATCGCGGTCGGGCTCTTGGTGAGGATCGTGCGGGCCATCGCCAGCGCCTCGCGCTCGAGGTCGATGTGAGGCACGACGCGGTTGACGGCGCCCATCTCATACGCCCGGTCGGCCGAGTACTCCTCGGCGAGGAAGAACACCTCACGGGCGAATTTCTGCCCGACCTGACGGGCCATGTAGGCCGAGCCGTAGCCGGCGTCGAAAGAGCCGACATCCGCATCCGTCTGCTTGAACCGGCCGTGCTCGCGCGACGCGATCGAGAGGTCGCAGACCACGTGCAGCGAGTGGCCGCCGCCCGCCGCCCAGCCGGGGATGACCGCGATGACGACCTTCGGCATGAACCGGATGAGACGCTGCACCTCGAGGATGTGGAGCCGCCCGGCGCGCGCCGGGTCGTGCACCGTCGTCTCGTCCTCGGAGTACTTGTAGCCGTCGCGGCCACGGATGCGCTGGTCGCCGCCGGAGCAGAACGCCCAGCCGCCGTCCTTCGGGCTCGGGCCGTTCCCGGTCAGCAGGACCGCCCCGATCCGCGGATCCTGGCGCGCGATGTCGAGCGCGCGGTAGAGCTCGTCGACCGTGTGCGGCCGGAAGGCGTTGCGCACCTCGGGCCGGTCGAAGGCGATGCGCGCGACGCGACCGTCGTGCGTGACGTGGGCGGTGATGTCGGTGTAGCCCTCCGCCCCGGGGGCGAGGATCCACTGGTCGGCGTCGAAGATCTCCGAAACGGTCACCCTGTCAGCCTAGGCCTGGGCGCGCGCGTAGCGGACGGGTGTCGTGCCGAAGCGGTCGCGGAAGGCCGCGATGAACGCGCTCGCGCTCCCGTAGCCGACGCGCTCGGCCGCCAGGGAGACGGACGCGCCCCGCAGGATGTCCTCCGCGGCGGCGTTCATCCGCACCAGCTGCCGCCAGGCGCCGGAAGCTCGAGCCGGTCTCGGCGAGGAAGGCGCGAGAGAGCGTGCGCGCGCTGACGCCGAGCTCGGTCGCCCACTGAGCGAGCTCCCGCGGATCGCCCGGGTCGGCCACCAGTCGCTCCGCGACCGCGCGGGCGCGGGGATCGGAGGGCAGCGCGAGCGCGTCGTGCTGCTGCTCCGCCGTGCGCAGCAGATCGCGCAGCAGCAGGAGGCACAGCCGATTGCGCGCGAGACCGCGCGACTCGCCGACCAGGTGCCAGAGGATCGCGGCGGAGAGGGCGTCCACCCCCAGGGTGCCGGGGCGGTCCCAGCGCCCGCCCTCGGGACGCAGCCCCACGTCCGTGTAGACGTTGATGACCTCGCCCGGCTCGGTGAACACCATCTCGTGCAGCATGCCCGCCGGGATCCAGACGAAGTGCTCCCGACGCAGGTGCCAGCGCGCCGCGCCCACCGAGACCGTCATGGCGCCGCCGGCCATCCACGAGAGCTGGTCCTTCGAGTGGAAGTGCGTGCCGTAGCCCTGCCCGGCGGGCACGATGAGGCTCTCGATCTCGAAATTCTCGGATGTCGGTTGCACGACATCCTCCGCCGCGAGAACCCTGCTCTCGGACCTCGAATCCAGGGAATCGGTCAACACGGTGTTCGCCGGCATGGATTGCTGTCCTTTCGGAACGATCGCGGTGAGCGGTTAGGCGAGGCTAACCTGTCACCGCCCCGGCGCGCCATCACCGACCTCCGACGAAAGACCGCCATGACCCGCATCTCCCGAGTTCCTCGCGCGCGCTCGCGCATCGCCGCCGCCCTCACCGCGCTCGCGATCGCGACGACCGGCCTCGCCGCGTGCAGCGGCGGCGGCACGCCGGCAGCCGCCGCCCGGAACGCGACCTATAGCACCACTCCCAGCGACTCGTTCCCCGTGACCGTGACGCACCAGTTCGGCAGCACCACGATCCCCGCCGAGCCGCAGCGCATCGTCGTCGTGGGCCTCACCGAGCAGGACGTCCTGCTCGAGCTCGGCACCCCGCCGATCGCGACGACGGAATGGTACGGCGAGCAGCCCCACGCCGTGTGGCCGTGGGCGACGGACCTGCTGAACGGCGCGGACCCCGTCGTGCTCCACACGACGGACGGCTTCGAATACGAGAAGATCGCCTCGCTCGATCCCGATCTCATCGTCGGCACCAACGCGGGACTGACCGAGGAGGACTACACGAAGCTCTCGGCCCTGGCTCCCACCGTCGCGAGCGTGGCCGGCGCGGAGAGGTTCTTCTCGAGCTGGCAGGACCAGACCCGCCAGATCGCGAAGGCCGTCGGCCGGACAGCCGAGGGCGAGAGGCTCATCCAGGACGTCGCGGACGCCTATCGCGACGCAGCGACGGCGCACCCCGAGTTCGCCGGTCTCACCGCGACCTTCTCCCAGGGCGCGCCCTACGACGGCCAGCTCTACGTCTACCCCGACGGTCTGAACACCGACTTCCTGACCGATCTCGGGTTCCGGATGACGCCCGGCCTGGAGAAGTACGCCGCCGAAGCGGGCCAGCAGGCTCAGCTCTCGGCCGAGAACACGAACCTCATGGATGCCGACGTCATCGTCTTCGCGACGGAGGAGGAGTCGGGCGTGAAGCAGGTGCTCGACTTCGGCACCGTCTCGAGCCTGCGCGCCGTGACCGGGCGCCACGCGGTGTTCACGGACGGGACCCTCGCGGGCGCCATCTACTTCCTGACTCCGCTGAGCCAGAAGTACGTCGTCGAGAAGCTCGTGCCCCGGCTGGCCGACGCCGTCGCCGGCACCGCACCGCAGAGCATCGAGGGCTGACGCCCCGTGGCGACACCTCTCGTGTCCCCTGCACGCCGCCCGGCGGCGGGCAGGGGACCGCGGCGCCGCGCCCTCGGCATGACCGGCGCGGCGGCGCTGCTGGTCGCGATGTGCGCCCTCAGCCTGGCGGTGGGCTCACGCTGGATCCCGCCCACGGATGTCGCGCACGCCCTCGTCTCCCCCGTCACCGACGACATCGGCCGCATCGTGGTCGGGATGCGTGTGCCTCGCACGGTCGCCGCCCTCGTCGTCGGCGTCGGGCTCGGCGTCGCCGGCGCCGTCATCCAGGCCCTCACCCGCAACCCGCTGGGCGACCCCGGCCTGCTCGGGGTGAACGCCGGAGCGAGCGTCGCCGTCGCGGTGGGCGTCGTGCTGTTCGGCACGACCACGACGCTGCAGGACACCGGGTTCGCCGCGGTCGGTGCGCTCCTGGTCACGGTCGCGGTGTTCGCGATCGGCGCCTCGGGACGGGTCGATCCGGTCCGCCTCACCCTCGCCGGAGCCGCGACCGCCGCGGTGCTCACCGGCGTCATGACGGGCCTCACACTGTGGAGCCCCCGCGGCTTCGACCGGCTGCGGAGCTGGAACGCGGGCACGCTCGTCGAACGGGGGTGGGAGGTGATCGCCCCGACGGCGCCGGTCGTCGTCGCCGGCGCCGTGCTCGCCTGGTCGATCGGCCGGTCCCTCAACGCCCTCGGGATGGGCGACGATCTGGCCGTCGCCCTCGGCGCACGGGTGGGACGCACCCGAGCCCTGTCGGTCCTGGCCGTCACGCTCCTCGCCGGCGGAGCGACGGCGCTCGCCGGCCCACTCGGCTTCATCGGGCTCATGGTGCCCCACGCCGCACGCCGGCTCGTCGGCCCCGATCAGCGCGGGATCCTGGCGGTCAGTGCCCTGCTCGGGCCGCTCGTGGTCCTCGGCTCCGACATCGTGGGCCGCGTCGCGCTCTTCCCGTCCGAGGTCCCCGTGGGGGTCATGTGCGCCTTCATCGGCGGGCCCGCGCTCATCGCGGTGGCCCGGCGGATGCGGACGGGGACATCATGAGCACGCCGAGCAGGATCGACTTCGGCGTCGGCATCCTCACCGTCCGGGTGGGCGTGCTCTCGGCGATCGCCCGCAGCCGGCCCCTCGCGGCCGGCTGCACGTTCCTCGTGCTCGCCGCCGCGGTGTCCCTGCTCGGCCTGTGCCTGGGCGATCTGATGCTCGGGCCCGATCGCGTGCTGTCGGCCCTGCTCGGCACGGAGACGGGGACGGCGACCACCGTCGTGCGCGACTGGCGGCTGCCGCGCGTGCTCGCCGCCCTGCTGTTCGGTGCGGCTCTGGGCGCCGCCGGCGCCGTGTTCCAGTCGCTCACCCGGAACGCGCTCGCAAGCCCCGACGTGATCGGTCTCACCAGCGGCGCGTACGCCGGGGGGATCGGGGCGATCATCCTCTTCGGCGGCGGCTTCGTCGCGACGGCCTCGGGGTCGCTCCTGGGCGGCCTCGCCACGACGGCGGCCGTGTACCTTCTCGCGTGGCGCAACGGGGTCCACGGCCTCCGCCTCATCGTCGTCGGCATCGGCATGAGCGCGATGCTCACCGCGCTCAGCACCTACCTGCTGCTGCGGGCGCGGCGGGAGGTCGCCATGAACGCCGCCGTATGGGGAGCCGGGTCGCTCAGCGACGTCACGTGGGCGACCCTCGTGCCGGCGGCGGTCGTCATCGGCGTCGTCGCCGCGCTGCTGTGCGCCCTCGCGACGCCGCTGCGGATGCTGGAGCTCGGCGACGACGCGGCGCGGAGCCTCGGCGTCCGGCCGCAGGCGGCGAGCGCGGGGCTCATCGTCTGCGCGGTCGCGCTGACCGCGTCGGTCGTCGCGGTCGCCGGCCCCATCGCGTTCATCGCGCTCGCGGCCCCGCAACTCGCCCGCCGGATCGCGGACACGGCCGGCGTCGGCCTCGCGAGCGCAGCCGCCATGGGCGCGCTCCTGCTCTCGGTCTCGGACGTGGTCGCGCAGCACGCGCTGCCCGTTCCGCTCCCCGTCGGCGTGGTGACGGTGGTCGTCGGCGGCGCCTACCTCTGCGGCATCCTGATCCGACAGACCCGGAGGAGAGCATGACCGAACGACTGCGCACCGAGGCCATCACGGTCGGATATGGCGCGCGCCCGATCATCGATCACCTGACCGTCGCGATCCCGGATGGCGCGTTCACCGTCATCGTCGGGCCGAACGCGTGCGGAAAGTCGACACTGCTGCGCACGCTCTCGCGTCTGCTGCGCCCCGCCCGCGGCAGGGTGCTGCTCGACGGCGCCGCCATCGACGGCCTGCCCACCCGCGAGGTGGCACGGCGCATCGGCCTCCTCCCCCAGACCTCCCTCGCGCCCGACGGCATCACGGTCGCCGAGCTGGTCGCCCGGGGCCGTCACCCGCACCAGGGCCCGCTCCGGCGCTGGTCGGCGCTCGACGAGCACGCCGTCGCGGAGGCCATGGCGGCCACGGGGGTGACCGACGTGTCGGGCCGACGCGTCGACGAGCTGTCCGGCGGTCAGCGTCAGCGCGTCTGGGTGGCCATGGCGCTCGCGCAGCAGACCGGCATCCTGCTCCTGGACGAGCCGACCACGTTCCTCGACATCGCCCACCAGATCGAGCTCATGGAGCTGTTCTCGGAGCTGCACGAGAGGGGGACGACGATCGTCGCGGTCCTGCACGACCTCGGCCACGCCGCCCGCTACGGCACCCACCTGATCGCGATGAAGGACGGCGCCGTGGCCGCCGCGGGCGACCCCCGCGAGATCGTGACGGCCGAGCTCGTCGAGCAGGTCTTCGGTCTCTCGTGCGTCGTCGCGGCCGACCCGGTCAGCGGCACGCCCGCCGTGTTCCCCCTGGGGCGGCGGGCTCGGAGCGCGCCGTGATCCGCGCGGCGCCCGCCCCGGCAGGCCCGGCGGCTCCCGTTGCCGTGCGCGACCTGGCACGGGCGCGCGGGCCACGGGCGCTCGTCGCCCGCGCCATGACCGCCGCGCCGAGATGGAGCGTCCCCGCGGCGGCGCTGAGCGTCCTGCACCAGATCGGCGAGGCTCTCGTGCCGGTGCTCATGGGTCTGGCGATCGACCGCGCCGTCACGACCGGCGACGTGCGCCAGCTCGTGTTCTGGCTTGCCGCCCTGGCCGCCGACTTCGCGATGCTGTCGTTCTCGTACCGCTTCGGATCGCGGCTGGCCACGATCGCAGCGCAGAGCGTCGAGCATCACCTGCGGATGCGGGTGTCTGAACGGGCGATGGACCCGGCGCGGGCGGACGAGACGACGCGCCGTCCGGGCGCCGCGCTCGCGCTCGCGACCTCGGACGCGTCCCGGCTGGCGGCCGCGGTCGAGCTCGCGGTCTACCCCGTGGGCCAAGCCGCCGGCATCCTGTTCGCGGCCGCCGTGCTGGTGACGATCTCCTGGCCCATCGGCGTCGCCGTCATCGCGGGGTCGGTGCTCGTCCTCTGGTCGACGGACGTCCTCGGGCGCCCGCTTCGACGGCGCAGCGCGCTCGAGCAGGAGGCCGCCGCGGAAGCGGCATCGGGAGCCGCCGACCTCATGGCCGGCTACCGCGTCATCCGCGGACTCGGCGCCGAGGCGGAGGCCGCCGCGCGCTACACCGCCGCCAGCCGCCGGGCGCTCACCCGCACCGTCCGCGCCCGGCGCGCAGAAGGCGCCCTGGTCACGCTCGCGCAGTCGGCGAGCGGCGTCCTCGTGGTCGCGGTCGCCCTCGCCACGGCGCTGGCAGCGGTCGCCGGCGCGGTTCCCGCGGGCGCGTTCGTCGCCGTCGTGGGCCTGACCCAGTTCCTCGCCTCTCCCCTGCGCTCGCTCACGCAGGACGTCGCGACGACGTGGGCGACCGCTGCCTCCTCGGCCGCGCGTCTGTTGCCCGTGCTGCGCCCCGCGCCCGCGACGCCCGAGGAGGGTCCCGCAGTCGTGCCGGTGCACGTCGAGGGCGACGACCTCGTGGTGGACGGCATCCGGGTCGGTTCCGGCGAGGTGGTCGCCGTCGACGCGGACGAGACGTATGCGAGAAGACTCGCCCTCGGGCTCTCCCGGCACGGCGGCGACGTGCTCGTCGCACCCCACGAGGCCGACCTGTTCCGCGGCACGGCGGCCGAGAACATCTCCCTCGCGTGCGTCGACACGGCGGCGCTCGAGGCCGCGGCGCGTGCCGCCGACGTCTCATCGGGTCTGCCCGCCGGGCTCGCGACCGAGGTGGGCGAGCGCGGCCGGCGCCTGTCGGGCGGGCAGCGGCAACGCGTCGCCCTCGCGCGGGCCCTGGCACGCCGGCCGGGCACCCTCCTGCTGCACGAGCCGACGACCGCGGTCGACGCCGCGACCGAGGCGCGCATCGCGGCGCGGCTGCGAGAGGCGCGCGGAACGGGCCGCACGCTCATCGTCACGCGGTCCAGCCTGCTGCAGGCCGCCGCGGATCGGATCGTGAGGCCGACGCCTCCCGGAGCCGACGGATGAGTGCCGCACCGGATCCGCTGCCGCTCGCCGACGCGCGCACCGTGTGGCGCACGTTCCTCGCCGCCGCCGGCCGTCGTCGCCTCCTCGTGCTCCCGCTCGCCGTGCTGCTGCTGGTCGCGGCCGCGCTCGGCCTCGTCCCGCCGTTCGCCTTCGGCGCGATGGTGGATGCGGTCGGCGCGGGCGAGACGGGGAGCATCTGGATGGCGGCGCTCACGGCGGCATCCGCCATGATCGGCACGGCGGCGCTCACGGGACTGGGGATCGCGGTCGGTGCCGCACTGTTCGAACCGGCGCTCGCCCGGATGCGCGAGGACATGGTGGCGGCGGCGCTGCGCCTTCCGCAGTCCCGCGTCGAAAGGGCCGGGGAGGGGGATGTCGTGTCCCGGGCCGGCGACGACGTCGCCCGGGTCGCGGAGGCCGCGCCGGCCGTGGTGCCCGCCGTGACCGGCTCGGTGTTCACGATCGTGCTGGCCCTGGCCGGAATGGCCGCGATCGACCCCTGGTACGCCGTGGTCCTCCTCGCGATCACCCCCGTGCACGTCTTCGCGGCACGCCGGTTCTCGCGGGCCGCACCGGCGGTCTACGCCCGCGAACGGGCCGCGATGGCCGAGCGAGCCGGTCACGTGCTCGAGACGCTGCACGGCATCGGCACGGTCCACGCCTACGGGCTCGAGGCCTCGCGGACCGAGCTGGTCGGCCGATCCTCCTGGGCGGTCGTGCGCTGGGTCGTCCGCGCCGTGGTCGTGCAGAACCGATTCTTCGCCCGCCTCAACCTCGCGGAGTTCCTCGGGATGGCGGGGCTCCTCGTCGTGGGATCCCTCCTCGTCGAGCACGGAGGAGGAAGCGCCGGCGCGACCACGGCGGCCATGCTGCTGTTCCTTCGCCTCTTCGACCCGATCAACATGCTCCTGTTCGTCGTCGACGACCTGCTGTCGGCGACCGCTTCGCTCTCGCGGATCGCGGGGGTGGGCCTCGCCGCCCCGGGGCCCCTCGCGGCACCGGGTCCGACATCCGCACCCGAGGTGCTGCGACTGGATCGGGTGCGTTTCGGCTACTCCCCCGGCACGTCCGTGCTCCACGGGGTGGACCTCGTCGTGTCGGCGGGCGAGACCGTCGCCGTCGTCGGCGCGTCGGGCGCCGGCAAGAGCACGGTGGCGGGCATCGCCGCAGGCGTCCATGATCCGCTCGACGGTGCCGTGCGGCGGACCACGGGACGGCTGGTGCTGGTCACGCAGGAGACGCACGTCTTCGACGGCACGCTGCGCGAGAACCTCCGGCTCGCGGCGGCCGATGCGGACGATGCACGGATGCGCGCGGCGCTGGACCGCATCGGCGGGTCCACGCTGCTGGACGAGCTGCCGGAAGGGCTGGACACCGTGGTGGGCGCTGAGGGGATGCCCCTGTCGCCCGTGCAGGCGCAGCTGCTGGCGCTGGCTCGCGCCGAGCTCGCCGACCCCGCCGTGGTGATCCTCGACGAGCCGACCGCGGAGGCCGGCTCCGCGGTCGCGGGGCGGCTCGACACGGCGGCGGATGCCGTGACAGCGGGTCGCGGGGCGCTCGTGGTCACGCACCGCCTCGAGCAGGCGGCATCCGCCGACCGGATCGTCGTGCTCGTCGACGGTGCCGTCGTGGAGGAGGGCACGCACGCCCAGCTGTTGGAGCGCGACGGCGAGTACGCGCGGCTGTGGCGGTCGCGGGGCTGATCGTCAGTTCTTGCGGTCGCGCCAGTCGAGCCAGCGCTGCACGAGGCCGAAGTCCCACTCGGGGCCGCCGAAGCCGAGCGTGAACAGCCGCGCCCCCGCGTCGTGGAGCGCGTCGGCGGTGTCCGTGTCACGGCCCTTGAGCTCGCTCGACACGATCAGGCGCGACACGTCGTGCCCGTCGACATCCGCCCAGCCGGCGATCACGTCGAGCTTGTGCGCGAGCGCGTCGGGCGCGACGAAGCTGTGCCAGATGTCGGCGTGACCGGCGACGATCCGAAGCGTCTTCTTCTCCCCCGCGCCTCCGATGAGGATCGGGATGCGGCGCGTCGGCGGCGGGTTGAGGCGCTCCCACCGGGACTCGATGCGGCCGAGGCCCACGGCGAGCTCGTCGAGCCGCGAGCCGGCCGTGCCGAACTCGTAGCCGTACTCCTGGTAGTCGCGCTCGAACCATCCGGAGCCGGTGCCGAAGATGAAGCGCCCCTCGCCGCCCTTCGCGCTGATGTGGTCGATCGTGCGGGCCATGTCGGCCTGCAGATCGGCGTTGCGGTAGCCGTTGCAGTTGACGAGGGCGCCGAACTCGACGCGCTCGGTCTGCTCGGCCCAGGCCGCGAGCATCGTCCAGGACTCGAAGTGGGGACCGTCGGGGCCGCCGTGGAGCGGGAAGAAGTGATCCCAGTTGAAGAGGATGTCGACGCCCATCTCCTCCAGCCGGACGACGGCCTCGCGGATGTCGGCGTAGGCGACCTGCTGCGGTTCGATCTGCACGCCGAGGCGCACCGGTGTGTCCAGAAGAGGCATGGCTTCAGCCTATTGCCCTCCCGCCCCGCCGTCCTCTGCCCCCGCCCCGCCATCCCCTGCCCCTGCCCCTGCGGCAGGATGGCTCCATGACCATGTCCCACTTTCGAACGGTCGGTGTCCCAGTTGTGACCGCTCAGGGCCGCCCCAAGCGGTGCAAACTAGGACATGCAGGAGGGGGGACGGGCGCATGAGGGCGCTGATCCCGTCGCTCGAGGAGCTGCGCGAGACGGCGCGCGTGGTCGCACTCCCGCTGCACACCCGGTTCCGCGGCATCGACGTGCGCGAGGCGCTCCTGCTGGACGGCCCCGAGGGGTGGACCGAGTTCTCCCCCTTCGTCGAGTACGACGACGCCGAGGCCGCCGCCTGGCTGGCCGCCGCGATCGATTTCGGCTGGATGCCGCAGCCCGCCGCCGCGCGCACGCACGTGCGGGTGAACGCCACGGTCCCCGCGGTGTCGGCGGCATCCGTGCCCGGGGTCATCGCACGCTTCCACGGCTGCCGAACCGCCAAGGTGAAGGTCGCGCAGTCCGGCCAGGAGCTCGCCGACGACGTGGCGCGGGTGCGCGCGGTGCGCCGTGAGCTGGGGCCGGCCGGACGCATCCGGATCGACGCGAACGCCGGCTGGAACCTCGACGAGGCCGACCGCGCGGTGCACGCGCTCGCCGAGTTCGACCTGGAGTACGTGGAGCAGCCGTGCGCGAGCGTCGCCGAGCTCGCCGAGCTGCGCGAGCGGATCGCGCACCTCGGCATCCCGATCGCGGCCGACGAGAGCGTGCGCAAGGCCGAGGACCCGCTGCACGTCGCCCGCTCGGGAGCCGCCGACATCCTCGTCGTGAAGGCGGCACCGCTCGGCGGTGTGCGGCGTGCGCTCGACATCGTGGCCCGCGCGGGACTGCCCGCCGTGGTCTCGAGCGCCCTCGACACCTCGGTCGGCCTCGGGATGGGGCTCGCACTGGCGGCGGCGCTGCCCGAGCTCGACTACGACTGCGGCCTGGGCACCTCGTCGCTGCTCGCACAGGATGTCGCGCACGACCCGCTGCGGGCCGTCGACGGTGCGATCGCGGTGCGCCGCAGCACGCCCGACACCGATCTGCTCGATGCGTTCGCCGCCCCCGCCGACCGCACGGCGTGGTGGCTCGAGCGGCTCGGACGCTGCCACGCGGCGCTGGCGGCGTCCGGACGCTGATCCGGCGTCGTCAGCCGTCCGCGTCGCCCTCCGCCAGCGCCGCGGCGAGCGTCGCGGTGCGCTCGGTCAGAAGCCGCTGCGCGTCCGCGTCGTCGAGCCTCGCGATGGCCGCCAGCGCCGCGGTCGCGTTCCAGTTCATCTGGAGCAGTCGTGCCGCTTCGAGCGCGGGCAGCCGCAGCCGCAGCCCGTGGATGCGGACGATGTCGGTGATGATCTCCGCGATCCGCTCGTTCATCGCGTCCTCGAGCGCCAGGTAGGCCCGCGCCAGCTCCGCATCGCGCATCGCCTGGACGCGGAGCTCGTTCATCAGCACCACCGTGGCGCGGTTCTCCGCCGCGATCTCCCGGACCTGGGCGACGACCTCCGCCGGGCCGAGGCGCCCCGGACCGTCGACATCCATCTCCCGCACCCGGACACCGATGCGGGCGACCTTCTCCTCGGCCAGCTGCTGGACGAGTGCGAACAGGAGCTCGGCCTTCGAGCCGAAGTTGGAGTAGAACGCACCCCGCGTGAAGCCCGCGCGCTCGCAGATCGCCTCGACCGACGCGCCTTCGACACCCGACTCGGCGAAGACGAGGGATGCCGCCTCTACCAGCCGTGCGCGCGTGTTCTCGCGGCTTCGCGTCGCCGTCTCCGTCATCGGCTCCTCCTGGTCCGCCTCCCACCCGATACCCAGGAAGGGCGGGCGACGTGTCCATACGATACACGCTCGTATCCGATACGGTTGTGTATCGAGTCGTGCGGCCTCGCCGCGCCATCCCTCCCTCGGAGCCGCCGGTGTCCACTCTCCTGTACTCGCTCGGCCAGTGGTCGTTCCGTCACCCGTGGCGCGTGCTCGCCTCCTGGCTCATCGTCCTCGTCCTGGCGGGCGCCGGCGCGGCGGTCTTCGGCCAGGGGACGAACAACACCTTCACGATCCCCGGCACCGAGTCGCAGGCCGGCCTCCAGCAGCTGGACCGCACGTTCCCGCAGGTGTCGGGCACGAGCGCGCAGTTCGTCGTCGTCGCCGCACCGGGCGGCGCGGTCACCGACAGCGCCTACGAGACCCCGATCGCCGACACGATCAGCCGCATCGAGGCGCTCGACGGAGTGCTCGCCGTCACGAGCCCCTACAGCGCGCAGGTCACGGGCGGGATCTCCGACGACGGCGACGCGGCGATCGTGCGCCTGCAGTTCGACGGACAGTCCACCAGCGTCCCGCAGGCCACCGTGGACGCGCTGAGCGGGATCGTGGACGGCCTGCGGGCCGAGCTTCCCGCCGGCTCCCAGGTGGCGCTGGGCGGCGACCTGTTCGCGATCTCGGTCCCGGGGGTCTCGATCACCGAGGCGATCGGGCTCGTCATCGCGCTCGTCGTGCTGATCGTCACGTTCCGCTCCTTCGTCGTCGCGGGCCTCCCGCTCGCCACGGCCGTGCTCGGAGTCGGCCTCTCGATGGCGCTCATCTTCTGCGCCACCGCGTTCACCGACGTCTCCTCGACGACGCCGCTGCTCGCGCTCATGCTCGGGCTCGCCGTCGGCATCGACTACGCGCTGTTCATCATCGCGAGACACCAGGACCAGGTCAGATCCGGCGTCGACCCGCAGGAATCGGTCGCCCGCGCGACCGGGACCGCCGGCTCGGCCGTCGTCTTCGCCGGCATCACGGTGCTCATCGCCCTCATCGGGCTCTCGTTCGCGGGCATCCCGTTCCTCACCACGATGGGCGTCGCCGCGGCCGTCGCGGTGGCCCTCGCGGTCGCGGTGGCCGTCACCCTCACACCCGCCCTCCTCGGGTTCGTGAAGGGCAGGGTCGTCGGCTGGCGCCGGCGCGCGAAGAAGGATGCCGCATCCTCCCCTCGGCGCGGCTTCGCGCACCGATGGGTCATGCTCGTGACCCGTCATCCGGTCGTGACGACCGTGTCGATCGTGGCGCTGCTCGGGATCGTCGCGATCCCCGCCGGAAGCCTGGCCCTGGCGCTCCCGAACGCGGGGCAGCTGCCGAAGGACGATCAGGCCCGCATCACCTACGACCTCACGGCCGAGCACTTCGGGCCCGGAGCCAACGGGCCGCTCATCATGACCGGCACGATCGTGACCTCCACCGACCCGGTCGCCCTCATGGACGAGATCGGCACGGACGTCGCAAACCTGCCCGGCGTGAAGGAGGTCGCCCTCGCGACCCCCAACGAGACCGCCGACACCGGAATCGTGCAGATCGTGCCGACGACGGCGCCCGACGACCCCGCGACCGCCGCCCTCGTGCGCGAGCTGCGCGCCCAGCACGACCGGCTGCTGGCCCAGTACGGCGTCGACCTCACGGTCACGGGGTTCACCGCCGTCGCCATCGACATCTCCGACCGACTGTCCCAGGCGCTCCTGCCGTTCGGCGTCTTCGTCGTGGGACTCTCGCTGCTGCTGCTCATGATCGTGTTCCGCTCGATCTGGGTGCCCGTCAAAGCGGCCCTCGGCTATCTGCTCTCGGTCCTGGCGTCGTTCGGGGTCGTCGCCGCCGTGTTCGAGTGGGGCTGGTTCGCCGATGCGCTCCACGTCACCCGGGTGGGCCCGGTCATCAGCTTCATGCCCATCGTGCTCATGGGCGTGCTCTTCGGGCTGGCGATGGACTACGAGGTGTTCCTCGTCTCGCGGATGCGCGAGGACTTCGTGCACACGCGCCGCGCGCGCGGCGGCCGCGGTGAACGCGAGACGGCGGTCGCCGCCGTCCGCAGCGGCTTCTCGGCGTCCGCGCGCGTCGTGACCGCGGCCGGCGTCATCATGTTCGCCGTGTTCGCGGCGTTCGTCCCGGAGGGCGACTCGAGCCTCAAACCCATCGCCCTCGGGTTGGCGAGCGGCATCCTCATCGACGCGTTCCTCGTGCGCATGACCCTCGTGCCGGCCGTCATGACCCTGCTCGGCGACAAGGCCTGGTGGATGCCTGCCTGGCTGGAACGGACGCTGCCCCACTTCGACATCGAGGGCGAGGCGGTCGAGCGCGAGCTGGCGCTGAGGGCGTGGCCGGAGCGTCCGGCGGCCCTCGTGGGCGAGGAGGTCACGGTACGCGCCACGGGGCTGCGACCGGATGCCGACCGCCTCGCGTTCGACCCGGTCACCTTCCGCGTGGATCCGGGCGCGAGCCTCGTGGTGACGGGCGAGCGGCGGCCGGCGCGGGTGTTCGCGCTCATGGCGGCCGGGCGCATCGACCCGGCCGGCGGCCGCCTGCGGGTCGCGGGGCATCTGCTCCCCGGCCGCGCCGCGTGGGTCCGCTCGCACGTCGGCGTCGCGCTGCTGGACGGCACCCCCGACTCGATCGGACGACTGCGCCGCGCCCTGCGCGGCCGCGTTCGCACGGTCGTCGTCGACGGTCTCGACCTGCTCGACGACGATCTGCGCGAGCAGGCCGTCGTCGCCCTCCGCGACGCCGCGCTGCTGCGAAGCCGTACGGACGGCGACGCGTCGCTCACGATCGTCGCGACGGGCCGCCGCGCCCAGCCGATCGTGTCCCTGCTGGCCGATGCCCGCTTCGCCGAGATCGGCACGCTGGAGCTGCCGTCTCCCCTTCCCGCCCACACCCCGAGCGAGGTGCTCGCATGACCCTTCCCGTGGAACGCTCCCGCACACGCCGGCCGGTCACGTGGCTGACGATCGTCGGGGTGCTGCTGCTTCCCGTCGTGATCGGGGCGCTGCTGGTCACGGCTCTCTACAATCCGGCCGACCGGCTCGAGAACATGACGGCCGCCATCGTCAACGACGACGCACCGGTCACCGTGAACGGGCAGCTCGCCCCGCTCGGCCGCCAGCTGACCGCCGGGCTCGTGAAGGGCTCGGACACGCAGCCGAGCAATCTCACCTGGGTCATCTCGAACAGCTCGGATGCGGCGTCGGGACTGGCCGACGGCACGTACAGCGCGGTCGTCACGATCCCGGAGGACTTCTCCGCCGCCGCGACCTCGACCGCGGGGAGCTCCCCGCAGCAGGCGACGATCCAGGTGCAGACGGCCACCGACGCGAAGGTCGTCGACGACGCCATCACCGCCCAGATCACGCAGGCCGCGGCATCCCTCATGGGGCAGCAGCTGTCACAGGTGTACCTGGAGAACGTGCTGCTCGGCTTCACGACGCTCGGCGACAAGCTCGGGCAGGCGGCCTCGGGGGCGCACGAGCTGGCCGCGGGCACGTCGCAGCTCGGCACCGGGGCCGATGCGCTCGCGAGCGGCGTCGGGGACCTCTCGACGGGCGCCTCGCAGCTGGCCGGCGGGGCGTCGCAGCTCTCCGACGGCGCATCCCGGCTGGCGACCGGGGCGACCCAGGCCGCGGGCGGCCTGTCCGCGTGGGCGGGCGGCGCGCAGACGCTCGCGAGCGGGTCGAGCGACATCGCGGACGCCCTGCAGCAGGTCGCCGACCAGGTGCCGCAGGACATGCCGCAGGTTCCGCAGCAGGTCATCGACACGGCGAAGGACGTCGCAGCCGACAGTGCGCAGATCAACCGGCAGCTGACGGATGCCGCGAACTCGCTCTCGGCGCTCGCGGCGGACTGCGAGCCGGCGACGACGCCCGAGCTGTGCGCCGCACTGACGCGCGCGGCACAGGACGCGCAGGCCTCGCTGTCCACCGCGACCGGGATCGTCGATCAGGCGGGGACCATCGCGACGGGGCTCGAAGGCCTCAACCAGCTCCCCCGGCTGGGGGCGGGGCTGTCCGAGCTCGCCGCGCAGCAGCGCCAGATCGCCGCCGGCATGCAGGGGCTCGCGGGCGGCGCGACGCAGGCCGCGGCCGGCGTGGGTCAGCTCGCGGACGGTGCCGCGGGCCTGTCCACGGGGGCGGCGCAGCTGTCCGCCGGCGCCTCCCAGCTCGCGGACGGCGCCTCGCAGGCCACCTCCGGCGCCGCGCAGCTGGCGACGGGGGCGCGGCAGGCGGCATCCGGCACGAGCTCCCTCGCCGACGGCCTCGACCAGGCCGTCGCCCAGATCCCCCGTTACAGCGATGCGCAGGCGAAGAGTCTCGCGACGGTCGTCTCGGACCCGGTGGCCGCACAGGGCGAGACGACGAACCTCTTCGGGGCGTCGGCGATCCCGCTGCTCGCGATGCTCGTGCTGTGGTTCGGCGGCCTCGCCTCCTACGTCGTGTTCCGCGCGGTGAGCGGGGCGGCGCTCACGAGCCGGGCGCCCTCGGCGCTGCTCGCCCTGCGCGGCTTCGCCCCCGGCGCGATCGCGGGCGCCGTCCAGGGCGTCCTGGTGGCGGCCGTCGTGCAGGTCGCCGCATCCTACGACTGGGCCGACTGGTCGCTGTTCGCCGCCGTGTGCGTCGTGGCGGGCATCGCGTTCGCGGCCGTGAACCAGGCGCTCGTGGCGCTGCTGGGCGGAGCCGGCCGCTGGATCGCTGCGGTCATCGGCGCGCTCGCGGTCGCGACGGGCGTGGTCTCGACCGTGCCGGGGGCGCTGGCGGGCGTGGCGACGCTCGCGCCGACCTGGCCCGCCTACACGGCGATGCTCGGCGCGCTCACCCCCGCGGGCGGGACCGGTGCCGCGCTCGTGGGCCTGGCCGTGTGGACCGTGCTGGCGCTCGTGACCACCGTGATCGTGGTGGCGCGGCGGCGGCGCACCTCCGCCCGCGCCGTGCTCGCCGCATCCTGAGCCCTGCCCTGTCCTCCGCGCGGCCCCGCATCCGCAACTGCGGGGATTCTGCACGACACACCGGGCAGGGATGTCTCGGGCCGGCGTGTCGCCCACGATCCCCGCACGACGGCACGGCACGATGCACGGCTCCGACCGGGCGACCGATCGGGATCAGGACAGGCCGCTGTAGACGTGCAGGCCCTTGAAGAACATGTTCACGATCGTGAAGTTGAACATGACCGCCGTGAAGCCGATGATCGACAGCCACGCCGAGCGCGTGCCGCGCCAGCCGCGCGTCGCACGCGCGTGGATGTACCCCGCATACAGCACCCAGATGACGAACGTCCACACCTCTTTGGTGTCGAAGCCCCAGTACCGCCCCCAGGCGTCGTTGGCCCAGATCGAGCCGGCGATGAGCGTGAAGGTCCAGAAGATGAAGCCGATGATCGCGAACCGGTAGGCGAGCGACTCGAGGGTCTCGGCGGAGGGCAGGATGCGGAGGAATCGCGGCCCCGTCCCCCGCGCCGCCACGTCGGTCGCCGCCGCGGCCTGCACCTTGCGCTCGCGACGCGACTGCAGCAGCTGCACGACCGAGAGCCCGAACGCGAGCGCGAACAACGCGGTCGCCAGCGACGCGACGAACACGTGGATGACGAGCCACACGCTCTTGAGCGGGTCGGCCAGCGGGGTGACCTCGACGTGGAAGTACAGCGTCGAGGCGCCGAGCAGCAGCACGATCATCCCCGTGATGAACGCCCCGAGGAATCGCAGGTCGTACCAGAACAGCACCACGAGGTACACCGCGACGATCAGCATCGTCCCCGTCATCGCGAACTCGTACATGTTGGACCACGGCACGCGTCCCGCCGCGATGCCGCGGGTGACATCTGCGCCGACGTGGAAGAGGAAGCCGAGCCAGGTCAGCGAGGTGCCGATCCGCGCCCAGAGCGGCCTCGGCCGCGCCCCGCCCCGCGCGGTGAGGGACGCCGCGGCCACCTGCTCCTCGGCTCGCACCTGTGCGACCGGATCGGCGGCGCCCGCACCCACGAGCTCGCGCTCGCGGACACGCGCATCCTGCGCCTCGACGGCCTGCGCGCCGCGGCGCGAGAGGTCGATCGTGTAGGCGATGAAGGCGAGCGCGTAGATCGCGACCGCGGTCCACAGCAGCAGCACCGACACGGAGTCGAGCGAGGAGAAGTCGAGCATGGGCCTCAGTCTAGGTCGGGAGTGTTCGGGCGTGTCGTTCGGCGAGCTGCGCGACCGCGGCCGCGAGGGTCGGATCCTCGCCGCGGGCGAGTCCCGCGTACTCGACGCGCAGGCGGTCGTCGCGCCACGCGACCTTGACCCACATGCGACGACGGGGCACGAAGAGCGCGAGGAGCAGGCCCGCGACCGCGATCACCGCGAACGTCAGCACCCAGGGCGCCGCGACGTCGTGATGGATCGAGAGCGAGACGTAGCGCTTGACCGACTGCGAGTAGTCGGATGTGGCGACGGCGCCCGCGGTCGGCGACTCGTCGTCGAACGTGACGGTGCCGAGGCCGTTCGGGAGGTCGGCGGTCTGACCCGGCACGAGCTGGATCGCGGCGGTGTCGGTCCCGGGCCCGGCGAGCTGCGTCATCCCCGTCGGGTCGAGCGTGTACACCGACCGGGCGGTGCCGTCGTTGATCCCGAGATCGCCCGCGTAGACGTTCAGCGACAGCAGGGGGTAGATCAGGTCGGGATAGACGGAGGTGTAGGCGCCGGTCGTCAGCGGCTGGGCCGTGGGGTAGAAGAAGCCGACGAGGCCGAGCTGCTCGGGGAGCCCGTCGGTGACCTTGACGACGCCGAGGGAGGTCATCTTCGCGTCCTGCGGCAGGAAGGCGACGGAGTCGTGGAAGACGACGGTGCCCTGTGCGTTGCGGACCGTGATGGTGGGAGCGTAGCCGTTGCCCATGAGGTACACGCTGTCGCCGCCCACGCGCATCGGGTGGTTGACGCGCACCACGCCCTGCGACGTCTCGCCGCCGGGCAGGGTCGTCGTCACGTGCGCGGCGAAGTCGCCCGCCTGGCCGCCGCCGGCCTCGCCGGAGGGCACGTAGGAGATGTCGAACTTGTCGAGCGTGAGCGAGTAGGGCGAGAGCGAGTCGCCCGAGACGAAGCGGCCGGGGTTGAACGAGGAGTAGTACGTGAGGGCGTTCGTGAACGAGGTGCCCTCGATGATCGCGCGCTGCCCGGTGTAGGTGAAGGCGCCGCCGACGCCGACGGCGATGAGCACGCCGACGAGCGCGATGTGGAACACGAGGTTGCCGGTCTCGCGCAGGTAGCCGCGCTCGGCGGAGACGGACAGCGCGTCGCGGCGGTCGTACCGCTCGACGCGGTACCCCGACTTGCGCAGCAGCGTGGCGGCGGCGGCGACCGCCTGCTCGGCGGCGGCCGCGGCATCCGTCCCCGCCTGCAGCATGACGACGCGCGAGGCGTGGTCGGCCAGACGCGAGAGGCGCGCGGGAGTGCGCGGCGGCCGCGAACGCAGCGCCTTCCAGTGGTGCCGGGTGCGGGGGATGACGCAGCCGATCAGCGAGATGAACAGCAGGATGTAGATCGCCGAGAACCACGCCGAGCTGTAGACGTCGAACAGCTGCAGGTGGTCCAGGACCGGCGCGAGGCTCGGGTTCTCGCTGAAGTACTGCGTGACCCCGTTGGGGTCGGCCGAGCGCTGCGGGAAGATCGAGCCGGGGACCGCGGCGATGGCGAGCAGGAGCAGCAGGACCAGGGCGGTGCGCATGCTCGTGAGCTGACGCCAGCCCCAGCGCAGCCAGCCGATGACACCCAGACGCGGCGATGTGATGCCGTCGTCGGGCGCGTCGCCGTCGACGTGGTCGGTCGGGCGCAGCGGGTCCGACTCGCGCGTCTCGACGTCCTCAGAGGGCGGGCGTGACACCGGCGATCACCCCCTGGAGCTGCGACATCAGCATCCCCCACAGTCCCGTGACCATCGCCAGGCCCAGGGCGATCAGCAGGGCACCGCCGACGATGTTGACGGCGCGGATGTGGCGGCGCACGAAGGCGACCGACCGGGTCGCCCAGCCGAAGCCGAGCGTGATGAGCACGAACGGGATGCCGAGGCCGAGCGAGTAGGCCAGGCCCAGCACCGCGCCGCGGCCGGCGGAGGCCTGGTCGAACGACAGCCCGAGGATGACGGCGAGGGTCGGGCCGATGCAGGGCGCCCAGCCCAGCCCCATCGCGAGTCCGAGCAGCGGCGCCCCCACGAGACCGAGGTTTCCCTTGACGGTGGGCTTGAGGGTGCGCTGGGCGAACCCGAAGAGCCCGATGAACACGAGCCCGAGGAGGATGATCACGACGCCCATGACGCGGGTGATCACGTCGCGGTACGTGAAGAAGAACGCGCCGAAGGTGCCGCCCAGGATGTTCATGGCCATGAACACGACCGTGAACCCGGCGATGAACAGCAGCACCCCGCCGAGGAGGCGTCCGCGGCCGGCCTGCCCGCCGCTGCGGGGAGCGACGGCGCCGCCCACGAATCCGAGGTATCCCGGCACGAGCGGGAGCACGCACGGCGAGAGGAAGGACACGAGCCCGGCCGCGATCGCGATCGGCACCGCGAGCCACAGCGCGCCGTCGGCGACGACTCCGGTCACGACGCGCCGGCGATCGCGTCGTTCACGAGCGTCGTGAGGATGGACGCATCCGTGAGCTGTCCGATGATGCGGGCCGCGACGCGCCCCTGCGTGTCGAGCACGAGCGTGACCGGGACGGCCGTGAGGGGCACGGCGCTCGCGAAGGCGAGGTTCACGGCCCCGTCGTTGACGGCGATGATGCTGGGGTAGGTGATGTCGTACGTCGACATGAAGGATGCCGCCGTCTCGGGCTGGTCGTAGATGTTGACGCCGAGGAACGAGGCGTTCTTCCCGGCGAGGTCGGAGACGGCCTTCTCGAGCGTGGGAGCCTCGGCGCGGCAGGGGCCGCAGGCGGCGTACCAGAAGTTCACGACCAGCACCTGCCCGGCGTAGTCGGAGCCCGACACGGGCTTGCCGTCCTGGGTCGTGCCCTGGAACGAGATCGGCGCTCCCCTGTCGGCCGCGGCGGTCTCCTGCACCTGGAACGAGCCCTCGATGAACCCCTTGTTGGAGCCCGCACGGTACTGGTCGGCGAGCGGGTCGCTCGAGCATGCGGCGAGGCCCACCGTCAGGGCGGCGACGGCGAGCGCGGCGGTGATCCGGCGGGTCAGGGCGCTCATACGGCTCCCACGTCGATCGAGCCGTCGACGGTCGCGGGCTCGGCGTAGCCGACCTCGCGCCAGGAGCCCGGCCCGCCCTCGAAGCTAGTCACGCTCGAGAGAGCGCAGCGGCGCTTGCGCGGGTCGTGGCGGAAGGGCTGTCCCGCGATGGAGAGGTGCGTGACCCAGATCGGCAGCTGGTGGCTGACGATCACGACGTCGCCGGCGTCGACGGCGCCCCAGGTCGCGGCCATGGCCTGCAGCATCCGTTCCTCGACCTGCCGGTACGGCTCCCCCCAGCTGGGGGTCTCCGGGTCGCGCAGGTGGCGCCAGTTGAGCGGATTGAGCAGGGCCCGCTTCATGCGGGTGCCCTCGAAGACGTTGGTGGGCTCGATGACGCGCTCGTCGACGACGGGGTCGACGCCGAAGAGCGTCGTGAACGGCTCGGCCGACTCACGCGTGCGCTGGAGCGGAGAGCACACGAGAGCGGCGATCGGACGCGCGAGCCCGTGCACGTAGTCGGCGGCCTGGCGTGCCATGCGGCGGCCGTCGGCGCTGAGCCGGAACTCCGGCAGCCGTCCATAGAGCACGCGCGAGGGGTTGTGGACCTCCCCGTGGCGCACGAGATGGAGGCGATCGGCGGGCACCCCACGAGTTTACGTGGACACCCGATATGAGGAGGCTGAGCGTCCGCTGGACGCCCCCTCGCACCTCATCCTCTCCACCCGTCTCGCCGAGTCGAGATCCCCTCGCCCCATCCACACCCCGACGACGCGGAGGTCAGGCGGATTCGTGAGAGGAGTGTTGGCTCGACGGGCACGACGAGACCGCGGAGCGCCGTCAGTCGCGGGAATCGGCGGTGCGGCGCGCGGCAGCCAGGCGCCGCAGCCGCGCGGCGACGAACCAGACGAACGCGCCGACGACCGCGAGGATCACGACGATCTGCAGGATGCCGGCATACTCCTCGACGATGTGCCACTGCTCGCCCAGGAAGTACCCCGAGAACACGAACACGGCGTTCCACAGGAGGCTCCCCGCCGCGGTCAGCAGCCCGAAGCGCCACAACGGCATCCGCGCGACGCCCGCGGGGATCGAGATCAGGCTCCGGAAGATGGGCAGCATCCGGCCGAAGAACACCGCCTTGCCGCCGTGCCGCTCGAACCAGGCGATCGTGCGGTCGACGTCCTCGGCCTGCATGAGCGGCATCCGTTCCGCGATGCGGCGCAGCCGCGCGGCTCCGAGCCACGCGCCGAGACCGTAGAGCAGGAGGGCTCCGACGATCGAGCCGGCGGTCGTCCACGCGAGCGCCTCGACGAGCGTGAAGCTCCCGCGGCTGGCGGCGAGGCCCGCCATGGGCAGGATCGCCTCGCTCGGCAAGGGCGGGAAGACGCTCTCGAGGGCGATCGCCGCGCCTGCGCCCGCCGGCCCGATGACCTCCATGAGCGATACGGTCCAGTCGGCGAGCGCGCTGAGCCACGAGCCGGTCTCGGTCATCGGGTGTCCCCCTCGGGTCCTCGGTGATCGGTCGCCCGGTTCGGACGCCCTCTCCCACGGTACGGGCGAAGAGGGCTCCCAAACTGTGAGGGGCGTGTCAACCCACGCCCGACGCGGCCACCCAGGCGCCGAGGAACCAGACCCCGACGATCGCGGCCACCCCGACGATCGGCATCCAGAACGCGAGCCGGCGTCGCACCAGCAGCGCGATCGAGACGACGACCGCCACCGCCCAGACGGCCCACGGCCCCGACAGCGCGATCCACAGTCCGAGGTTCAGCTGCCCGTAGTCGCAGTTGACCGTGCTGCAGCCGTCCGACAGCAGGACGATGTACAGCGCCAGGACGGAGCTCAGTCCGGCTGCGCCCGTCGCCACGAGCAGGAGCAGGAGGGTGAGCACGAGGTCCCAGACGCGACGGCGGCGGGGCGGATCGGATGTCGGGGGCACCGCCTCCGCGTCGGAGACCGGTCGCCCCGGTTCCTCGGGCGCGGCGTGCGCCGCCGTGCGCCCCTCTTCTGCGACAGAGCGCCCCACGGGTGCCGCCGCTCCCTCGCTCATCCGGAAGGACCCCTCGGGGAGGGTGTAGACACCGGGTTCGCCATCGGGGCGCGGTTCGCTCACGCGGCTCATCGTAAGGCCCGGCGAGCACCCCCGTAGACTGATCTCTCGTGAGCGAACGCGTCCTGGTCAAGCAGCTTCAGTCCCTTCCCGATGGGCCGGTGTCGGTCTCCGGCTGGGTCGAGACGGTGCGCGATCAGAAGAAGGTGCAGTTCGTCATCCTCCGCGATGAGACCGGCGCCGTGCAGCTGGTGAACCCCGCGACCCGCCCCGCCGACGACGGCAGTGAGCAGGATGCCGGAGCCCTCGCGCTGACCGAGACGATCTCGGGCCTGTCGACCGGCACCTTCCTGACGGTGACCGGCGACCTCAAGCACGACGAGCGGGTCAAGCTCGGCGGCGTCGAGATCAAGATCGCCGCGCTCGAGATCGCCGCGGCCGCCGACCCGGAGACGCCGATCGCTGCCGACAGCGGGCTCGACAAGCGCATGGACTGGCGCTTCATCGACCTGCGCCAGCGTCGCAACAACCTCATCTTCCGCATCCAGACGACCCTCGAGCACGCGATGCGCACGTACTGGGTCGAGCGGGACTACGTCGAGATCCACTCGCCGAAGCTCATGTCGGCGCCCGCCGAGGGCAACGCCGAGCTGTTCGCGCTCGAGTACTTCGGCGACCAGACCGCCTACCTCGCGCAGAGCCCGCAGCACTTCAAGCAGATGGCGCAGGCAGCCGGCTTCGGCAAGGTGTTCGAGATCGGCGACGTGTTCCGCGCGGACCCGAGCTTCACGAGCCGTCACGCGACGGAGTTCACCTCCATCGACACCGAGATCTCGTGGATCGACTCCTACGAGGATGTCGCCGCGATGCAGGAGGAGCTCCTGGCCACGGCCTTCGCGGCCGTCAAGGAGAAGCACGGCGACGAGATCAAGGAGCTGTTCGACGTCGACGTCGTGGTGCCGACGCTCCCCTTCCCCCGCATCCCGCTGGCCGAGGCCCGGGAGATCGTCAAGGCCCGCGGCTACGACATCCCCCGCACCGACGGCGACCTCGACCCCGAGGGCGAGCGCCAGATCTCGGCGCACGTCGCGGAGACCTACGGGCACCAGTTCGTCTTCATCACGGACTACCACGCCGAGATCCGGCCCTTCTACCACATGCGCGACGAGCAGACCGGGCTCACCAAGAGCTACGACCTGCTGTTCCGCGGCACCGAGATCACGACGGGCGCGCAGCGCGAGCACCGCATCGACGTGCTCGAGGCGCAGGCGCTCGAGAAGGGCCTGTCCCTCGAGGGCCTCGCGCACTACCTCGACTTCTTCCGCTACGGCGTGCCGCCCCACGGCGGCTTCGGCATGGGGCTCGCGCGCGTTCTGATGCTCATGCTCGAGCAGGACTCCATCCGCGAGGTGACGTTCCTCTTCCGTGGACCGACCCGGCTCGCCCCCTGAGGCGGACGCCGGCGTGATCGAGGGACTGCACAACTTCCGCGACACCGGTGGGATGCCGCTGGTCGGCGGCGGGGCGACGCGACCCGGCGTGCTCTACCGCTCGGACGCGCTGTCGGACCTCACCCCGCGCGGGCTCGAACAGCTGGCGTCGACCGACATCGGCGTGATCGTCGACCTGCGCACCCCTTCCGAACGCCAGATGGCCCCGGACCGGCTGCCCACGAGCCGCGCCTTCCGCCGCGTCGAGCTCTCCGTGCTCGAAGGGGCGGTCGGCGGCCTCGCCCAGCAGGCCATGCAGGCGGGGCTCCAGGAGGGCGACCCCGAGACCGCGCGCCAGGCGATCGCCGAGGCCATGAGGCGGTTGCCGACGCTGAGCGAGCTGTACCTCGGGATGCTGGGCCACGGCGCCGCGCTGTTCGCCGAGGTGGCGCGGCTCGTCGCCGCCGCCACGCCCGCGACGCCCACCGCCGTGCTCGTGCACTGCACGGCGGGGAAGGATCGCACCGGCGTGGCGACCGCTCTCGTCCTCGATGCCGTCGGCGCCGATCGCGGGGCGATCGTGGCCGACTACGCGTCCTCGCAGGACAACCTCGCCGGCGCCTGGGCCGACGGCATGTTCGCGACGATCGCCCGGATGGGCGCACCGCGCACGCCCGGGCTCGAGGCGCTCGTGGCGCTCACGCCGCCGGCGGCGATCGAGAGGGCACTCAGCTGGGTCGACGAGCGGGGCGGAAGTGCCGCCTATCTCGCGTCGGGCGGGCTCACCGACGCCGAGCTCGACACCCTGCGCGACCGGTTGCGGGCCTGACGGCTCAGATCTCGAAGTCGACCGCGACGCGCTCGGCGACGACCGAGCGGACGTAGCCGACCACCGCCTGGTGGGCCGGGTGACGCTGATAGGCATCGAGCGCCTCGGCGTCGGCGACATCGGCGACGAGCGCGACATCCCAGTTGCCGGCGCCGACGACGTCCGGGCCGACCGTGATGTCGATGAGCGCGGGCACGACGCCCTTCAGCGCGTTGAGCTCACGCGCGATGCGCGCGGCCTGCTCGGCGCGCTCGTCCGGGTCCTCGGTCGCGAGCCGCCACGCGACGACGTGCCGGATGGTCATTCCGCCTCCTGCGCGCTGAGCGCTTCGCGCAGGCGCTCCGGCGCGACCCGCCAGTGCGAGTGCAGCTTGCCGTCGATGAGGATCACGGGGATCTTCTCCCACCACAGCTCGTAGAGCGCGGGATCCGTCTCGATGGATGCCTCGACCACCTCGATGCGGTCGGCGTCCTTTTCCGGCAGCTCGGCGAGCACCTGATCGATGACACCGCGCGCGACATCGCAGAGGTGGCAGTCCGCCTTGCCGATGAGGGTGAGTGTCGTCACCCTCTCATCGTATCCGCCACGGGGAATATGTCCGCATCGACGCACCCGCGCAGGAGCCGGAGCCGGCTGGCGAGCCGGAAGGCGTCCGGGCGCGCGGAGTCCTCGGCGTCCGCGATGACGGCGTCACGGTCGTGCTCGGAGACGAGGGTGAGGGTGACGTCCGCGTCGCAGAGCACGTCGACGAGCGTGATGAACCGCTGCTGCGCGGCCGGGAGCACGCCCGCGAGCCGCGGCACGTCCGTCACGATCCACTGCGGATAGCGTCGCGCCCAGGCGAGGTACTCGATCGCCGACAGCGGTGCCTCGCACAGCTGGGCGAAGCTCGCGCGCAGCACACCGGGAGCGGTCGCGGTGAGCGTGAACTCCCGGTCACGCACCGTGACGACGGCGCCGTCGCCGGCGGGCGCACCCGGCGGGAGCGACGACCGCCATGCGCCGCCGGCGAACCCCGACGCCCTGCCGTGCGGCAGCGCGCGGTAGTCGGTGGCACCCTCGAGGCGCAGCGGCTCGAGGTTCTCGCGGATCAGGCGGATCCCGGGCTCGAACAGGTGGTGCCAGACGGGGCTCGGAAGCAGCTCCGCCGGGGCGTAGTTGGAGGTCGCGACGACGGTCGTGCGGCGCGCGAAGAGCCGTTCGAGCAGCCGGGTCAGCAGGCCCGCGTCACCCGGATCGTGCACGTGGAGCTCGTCGAACAGGAGCGCGTCGACGTCGCCGATGACATCGTCGAGCGCCCGGTCGACCGCGTCGGGCGCGGGGCGATGGGAGTGGATGCCGCGGTGCAGCCGATCGAACATGCCGTGCGCGTGCACCCGTGTCTTGCGGCGCGCGGGCACGGCGTCGAGCCATGCATCGGCGAGCCAGGACTTGCCCCGGCCCGCGGGACCGAAGAGGTAGACACCGCGAGGACCGACGGCATCCGGCGGCACCGCCAGCGCCTCGAGACGCGCAGCGACGCGGCGCTGGTGGGGGTCCAGCGCGAACCCCTCGCGGGCGGCGGCGGCCTCGATCGGCCCGACGCCCGCCATCCGCTACTTCTCGACCGGGTAGCCCGCGGCGATCCACTCGCCCGTGCCGCCCTCGACGTTCGTCGGGTCGTAACCGCGGGACTCGAGCGCCTGCGCGACGCGAGCAGAACGGCCGCCGGCCTGGCAGATCACGTCGAACGCACCGT
This sequence comes from Microbacterium sp. SORGH_AS_0888, assembly GCF_030818905.1. Taxonomy (NCBI): domain Bacteria; kingdom Bacillati; phylum Actinomycetota; class Actinomycetes; order Micrococcales; family Microbacteriaceae; genus Microbacterium; species Microbacterium sp. SORGH_AS_0888. Next base: position 2,851,777 of record NZ_JAUTAZ010000001.1, on the reverse strand, counting down.
CGGGAAGCTCGTCGAGGTGGTCGCCGATGGTCGACATCGGCAGGTTGACGGCTCCCGGCACGTGGCCCGCGGCGAACTCGTCGGCCTCGCGCACGTCGATGAGCGGCACATCGGTGCGCTCACGCAGCTGCTGCACGGTGATGGACTTCATGTCGAGCCTTTCGTCGGGCGCGGCGCGAACACGAAGCGCCCCATCGACGGGGCACGTCGGGGGCGCTCGGTGTCGTTTGCCGCTTACTTCTTGTTGCGGCGCTGGTGGCGAGTCTTGCGAAGCAGCTTGCGGTGCTTCTTCTTCGCCATGCGCTTGCGGCGCTTCTTGATGACAGAACCCACGGAAAACCTCGCTATATCAGGGGTCTGGGAGCAGACCTGCTGCACCCGGGAACGGGCACTACGAAAAAATGCCTCGGATCAGTCTAGCCGACGTCGGCGGCCGGACGTTGCACGAGCTCGGAGACGGCCGACTCGGGAACGCGGTAGCTGCGTCCGAAGCGCACGGCGGGGAGCTCCCCCGCGTGCACCAGGCGGTACACCGTCATCTTCGACACGCGCATGATGGCGGCGACCTCCGCGACCGTGAGGAACTGCACGTCCGGCATTTCCGGCATCCGTCTCTCCCCCTTGCCGCTCGCGCACGATGCGCTTCTCGATACCGTAGCGGCTCCGCGACCCGAGTGACTACCCGCGAGACCAGTCCCCGCCGCCGAGACCAGCGATAAACCCGCCGGTCTCGGCGCGCCGGACTGGTCTCGCGGTCAGGGACGGGGGGCGGGTGCGGGGGTCAGCGGGAGGGGCGGCGGCGGAAGGCGGAGGCGACGGCGTGGTTGACGGATGCGGCGGCCCGGCCGACGGCCTCCGCCGCCCGGCTCGCGGGCTCCGGCAGCGCGTGGTCGATGCCCGCGGCGGCGTCCTGCGCGTCCTGGAACGGCATGAGCCAGTCCTCGATCTCCTCCAGCGGCGTGGGCGAGAGCCGGTAGAAGCGGTGCTGGCCGTCTTCGCGCACGGACACGAGCTCCGCCTCCCGCAGCACCTTGAGATGCTTCGAGACGGTGGGCTGGCTCACGCCCAGATCCTGCACGATGTGCGAGACGCTGGTGCCCCCGTCACCCGCGCCGGAACGCTCGAGCAGCAGCCGGAGGATGTCGCGCCGGGTGGCGTCCGCGATCACGCCCGAAGATGTCCGCCATGTGCTTAGGTTAGCCGTGCGATGACGTCGCCACCCAGAACGGCGGCGCGGCGTGGGGAGGAGAATCCGGCATGACGGCCGAGCCCGCGGCATCCACCTGGCGGCGACGGGCGTCGCAGGCCTGGGACCGGACCCGCGACGGCGCCCGCACGTTCACCACCTCCTCTCCCGCGCGGTTCGCGATCCTCGTCTTCTCGGCGCTCATCATCCTGTTCACGGCACTGCTGTCGCTTCCCGCCGCGGCCGCGGACGGACGCTCCACGCCCTTCGCCGACGCGCTGTTCACCGCGATCTCGACGATCTGCGTCACGGGGCTGTCGACCGTGAACATGGGGTCGCACTGGTCCCCGTTCGGACAGGTGATCATCTACGTGGGCGTCAACGTCGGCGCTCTCGGCGTCCTGACGCTCGCCTCGATCCTCGGCATGGTGATCTCCAAACGCCTGGGACTGCGCGCCAAGCTCATCGCGGCGGGCGACACGAACCCGCTGCGGGTGCACGGCGGGCCCGTGAACGAGGGGCAGACGGTGCGCCTGGGCGAGGTCGGCCAGCTCCTGCGCACGGTCGCGCTGTCGACGATCGTGATCGAGGCGGGGCTCGCGGTCCTGCTGTACCCCTCGCTGCTGGTCGCGGGGATCCACCCGCTGACCGCGCTGTGGGAGGCGCCGTACTTCGCGGCGATGGCGTTCACGAACACGGGCTTCACCCCCAACGCGAACGGGCTGGCCCCCTTCGCGCAGGACTACATGTTCATGACGGTGCTCATGATCGGCGTGTTCCTCGGCTCGATCGGGTTCCCCGTGATCTTCACGCTGTGGCGCCACCGCTGGCACGTGCGGCGCTGGTCGCTGCACACCAAGCTCACCCTCATCACGACCGTGATCCTCTTCTTCGCAGGGGCGATCGTGTTCGTGACGCTCGAGTACGACAACCCCGCGACCTTCGGCGGCATGGATGCGTGGGACACGACCTTCCAGTCCCTGTTCCTGTCCGCGATGACCCGCTCGGGCGGCTTCTCCGTCATCGACATCGCCGACCTCCACGGCTCGTCGCTGCTGGTCGGGTCCATGCTCATGTTCGTCGGCGGCGGGTCGGCCTCGACCGCGGGCGGCATCAAGGTCACGACGCTCGCCGTGCTCGCCCTGGCCGTCTGGTCGGAGGCCAAGGGACGCCCCTCGGTGCAGGCGCTCGGACGTCGCATCCCGAGCGACGTGCAGCGCGTGGCGCTGTCGGTGGTCGCGTGGGGCGCGACGATCGTGGCGGTGTCGACCATCACGGTCGCGCAGATCACGAAGGCGCCCGTGGACGAGGTGCTCTTCGAGGTCGTGTCGGGGTTCGCGACCGTCGGCCTGTCGAGCGGGCTCACCCAGAACCTCCCCGATCCCGCCATCTACGTGCTGGCCGCGACCATGTTCATGGGGCGCGTTGGTACAGTGACACTCGCTGCGGCCGTCGCCGCGTCGAACCGTTCGCAGCTCTACTCGCTGCCGGTGGAAAGGCCGATCGTTGGTTGAGCAGATCCGCACAGATGCGCCGGTGCTGGTGATCGGCCTCGGCCGCTTCGGAGCCGCCTGTGCGGGCGAGCTGGACCGCCTCGACCGCGAGGTGCTCGCGATCGACGAGAACCTCGATCTCGTGCAGAAGTGGTCCGAGCGCGTGACGCACACCGTGCAGGCCGACGCGAAGAACCTCGAGGCGCTCAAGCAGATCGGCGCGCAGGACTTCCAGGTCGCGGTCGTCGCGGTGGGCTCCTCGATCGAGGCGTCCGTGCTCATCACCGCCAACCTGGTGGATCTGAAGGTGCCGCAGATCTGGGCCAAGGCCGTGTCGCAGTCGCACGGCAAGATCCTCGCGCGGGTGGGGGCGAACCACGTGATCTACCCCGAGCGCGAGGCCGGCGAGCGCGTCGCGCACCTCGTCTCCGGGCGCATGCTCGACTTCATCCGGTTCGACGACGACTTCGTGCTCGCCAAGATGTACCCCCCGCGCTTCATCCGCGGCGTCGGCCTGAACGAGTCCGGGGTGCGCACCAAGTTCAACATCACGGTGGTCGGGGTGAAGAGCCCGGGCAAGCCCTTCCGGTACGCCGAGGCCGACACCGTCGTCACGAACCACGACCTCATCATCGTGTCCGGCACGAACAGCGACATCGAACGGTTCGCCTCGCTCGACCGCTGACGGATGCCGGAGCCCGGCTCATCCGATTTGAACGCGACCGCGCCGATGCGGGATCATGGCCGGAGCGGAGCGGCCGAGGGGGGACGACGGTGACGGGCAGGGACGCGAGCACGGCGGACTCGGCCGATCGCACGAGGGTGCCGGCCGCCCTGCAGGCTCTGCGGCTCGACTCCGGCGCCCCGTCCTACGCCGAGATCGCGGCACGCGTCTCACGGCTGCGTTCCGCGCGGGGCACGAGCGAGCGCGCCGCGGCGGTCGCCCGGTCGACCGTGTACGACGCGTTCCGTCCGGACCGCAAGCGATGGGATGCCGAGCTCGTCGCCGACATCGTCCTCGCCCTCGGCGGCAGCGACGAAGAGGCGGCACGGTGGCGACGCCGCTGCGCCGACGCGAACCTCGCGAACCAGGCGCGGAGCGTGGCGGCCCACGTCGTGGCGTCGCCCGCCTCCCGGCGCTCCGCGCCCGCACCGCTGCGCGCGGCGACGAGCGGCCTGTGGACGCGGCAGTCGGCGGCAGGAGTCCTGCTCGCGCTCGCCCTCCTCGTCGCCCTCAACGTCGCAGGCGGTCATGTCGTGCTGTGGCTCGGCCTTCCGGTGTACCTCGACATGATCGGCACGGCCGTGGCGGCCTTCCTCGTGGGTCCCTGGTGCGCGTTGCTCGTCGCGATCGTCTCGCAGGCCGCGGGCGCCCTGCTCCACCAGAGCATGCTCGGCGTGCCCTTCACCGCCGTCGCCGTCGCCGGAGCCCTGCTGTGGGGCTACGGCGTGCACGCCTGGGGGCTGGGGCGCTCGATCCCCCGGTTCTTCACCCTCAACGTGCTCGTCGCTGTCGCGTGCACGCTCGTCGCCGCGCCCATCACGGTGCTCGGGATGGGCGGGTTCAGCGCGCACACGGCGGGCAACGCCCTGACGGAGCACATCCTGGCGCTCGGCGACTCGCTCGGCGCGGCCGTCTTCGGCGCGAACCTCGTGACCTCGCTGCTGGACAAGCTCATCGCCGGGTTCACGGCCCTCACCATAGGGATGTCGCTCGCGCGCCGTTTCCGCGCGCGGGTGCCCGCGCTCGAGGGGCTTCCCCTGCTGACCGACGTCGAGCGGCGCGCCCTGCGGCTCGGGGCCGCCGTCCGCTGACCAGGCGGCCGCCGGCGGGTCAGCCGCCCGCGGCGAGCTCCTTCGCGCGGGCGAGCGCCGCATCCGTGGCCCGGGCGAACAGCCCCGACAGGTCCGCATCCTGCAGCACGGCGATCGCGCGCTCGGTCGTGCCCTTCGGGCTCGTGACCCGGCGGCGGAGCTCGGCCGGGTCCTCGCCCGACGCGCCGAGCAGGGCGCTGGCCCCGGCGAAGGTCTGCTCCACCATCGCCCGCGCCTGCTCGGTCGTGAACCCCTTGGCCACCGCCGCACGGGTGAGCTCCTCGATGAGGAGGAACACGTACGCGGGGCCGGACCCCGAGATCGTGGAGAGCTCGTCGATCTGCGACTCGGGCACCTCGATGACCGTGCCGACCGTCTCGAAGAGCGCCCGGACGAGCGCCACCTGCTCCGCGTCGGCACGAGTGCCCGCGGCGAGCCCCGTGAGCCCCTTGCCCACGAGCGCGGGGGTGTTCGGCATGGAGCGCAGCACCGCCGCATCCGGCCCGAGGATCCGCTCGAACGTCTCGATCGTGACGCCGGCGGCGAGGCTCACGACCACCGCGCCGGGGCGCAGATGGGGCGCGATCTCGGCCAGCAGGTCCGGGACCATCGCGGGCTTGACCCCCACCAGAACGATGTCGGACGTCGCGACCGCGCTCGTGTTGCCCGACGGCTCCTCCTCGAGCGCGACGCTCGTCACTCCCGGCACGTCCGCCAGCGACGCCGCGCTGGCGGCGGAGCGATTGGTCGCCACGATCGGACCGGCGCTGCCGGACGCGACGACGCCCCGCAGGATCGCCCCGCCCATCGAACCCGCACCGAGAACCGCCAGAGGAGGGAATGTGAGCATTCCCCCAACCTAGTCAAGAGCCCGCCCGCTCTCGACGGCCCGGTCTATCATCGGCCTCGGAGGTGCCCGATGACCGACCACCTGTCCGACGCGTTCCGCGTGCGCCAGCTCGACACGGCGCGGCTGGCGACGGCGCTGCACGAGCGCGACGGCGACGACCCGGAGACGCCACCGGAGCGGACCCTGGTGTTCCTGCACGACGTGCTCGCGTCCTCGGTGTCCTGGCACCCGCTGCTGCGCTCGCTGCCCTCCGACCTCCGCGTGCTCGCGATCGACCTGCGCGGCTTCGGCGACAGCGAGAACCTCCCCGTCGACGCGACCCGCGGAGTCCGCGACTTCGCCGACGATCTCGCGGCCGTGCTCGACGCGCTCGGCCTGCCGACCGCGCACCTGGTGGGATGGGGGCTGGGCGGGACCGTCGCGCTGCAGTACGCGCAGGAGCGTCCCGTGCTCTCGCTGACGCTCATCGCCCCCTTCTCGCCGTACGGCCTCGGCGGCACCCGGCGCGACGGCACGCGACTGACCGACGACGATGCCGGTTCCGGCGCCGTCACCGCCAACCCCGAGCTCGTCCGGCGGCTGATCGCACGAGACACCGGGGACGAGGCCGAGAGCTCGGCCCGCAGCATCCTGCGCCACGCCTTCTTCGCCCCCGGGTTCGTGCTCGGCGACGAGGACGCCTGGGTCGACGCGATGCTGCAGACCTCGACAGCGACCGGGAACTACCCCGGGGACACCGTCGCCAGCGCGCACTGGCCGGGCAGCGCCGCAGGCAGCACCGGGGTGCTCAACGCGCTCGCTCCGCAGCATCTGGACCTCTCCGACATCGTCCGGCTCGACCCGAAGCCGCCGGTGCTGTGGGTGCGCGGACTCGCCGACGCGATCGTGTCGGACACCTCGTTCGCCGACCCGCGCCATCTCGGCTCGCTCGGCGTCATCCCGGACTGGCCGGGCGAGGAGACCGCGCCCGCGCAGCCCATGGTGTCGCAGACCCGCGACGTGCTCGACGCCTACGCGGCCGCCGGCGGCGCGGTGCGCGAGCTGACCCTCGCGGGCGTCGGCCACACGCCGCACGTCGAGCGCACCGCGATCGTGCGGCAGGCGATCCTCGAGCACCTGGGGCTCGGCTTCCGCGAACCGTCGCCGGCGACCGAGGCGATCGTGCTCCGTTCGGAGAACTGAGGTGTCCGCCTCGTCCGTAGACTCGACCGCATGAGTGCATCCGGCGGCAGCAAAGCCATCCTCGCGGCGTTCCTGGCCAACCTCGGCATCGCGCTGGCGAAGTTCGTCGCCTGGTTCGTCTCGGGCTCGGCATCGATGCTCGCCGAGGGCATCCACTCCGTCGCCGACTCGGGCAACCAGCTTCTGCTCATGCTCGGCGGCCGCAAGTCTCGGCGGGCCGCCGACGTCGAGCATCCCTTCGGCTACGGGCGCGAGCGCTACGTCTACGCCTTCGTCGTCGCCATCATCCTCTTCTCGGTGGGAGGCCTGTTCTCGATCTACGAGGGCGTCGAGAAGCTCACTCACCCGCACGAGCTCGAGAACGCGTGGATCCCGATCCTCGTGCTCCTGATCGCGATCGGGCTCGAGTCGTTCTCGTTGCGCACGGCCGTGCGGGAGTCGAACCACGTGCGCCCGAAGAGCCAGTCGTGGATCACCTTCATCCGGCGCGCGAAGGCCCCGGAGCTCCCCGTGGTCCTGCTCGAGGATGTCGCCGCCCTCACGGGTCTCGTGTTCGCCCTGCTCGGTGTGGGCCTCACGGTCATCACCGGCAACTCCGTGTTCGACGCGATCGGCACGCTCATGATCGGCACCCTGCTCGTGCTCGTCGCGATCGTGCTGGGGGTCGAGACCAAGAGCCTGCTGGTCGGTGAAGGCGCGAACCCCGCCGACCACGATGCGATCGTCCACGCCGTCACCGACGGTCCCGAGGTCGAGCGACTCATCCACCTGAAGACCCTCTACCTCGGACCCGACGAGCTGCTGGTGGCAGGGAAGATCGCGATGCCCGCGGACGAGCGCCTCGGCGAGGTGGCCGCCGCGATCGACACCGTCGAAGCCCGCATCCGTGCCGCCGTGCCGATCGCGCGCGTCATCTACCTCGAGCCCGACCTCTACCGGTCGCCGCAGCCGCCGACACCGACCGAGTCCATCATCCTGAAATCGGAGGACTGACCCATGGAGTACTGCGTCTTCACCGAACCGCAGCAGGGCTTCTGGTACGGCGAGCAGCTCGACTTCGCCCAGACCGCGGAGCGGCTCGGCTTCGACGGCTTCTTCCGCTCCGACCACTACCTTCGCATGGGCCCGGGCGACCCGCAGCCCGGGCCGACGGACGCATGGACCACGCTGGCGGGCCTGGCTCGGGAGACGACCCGCATCCGGCTCGGGACGCTCGTCTCCTCCGTCACCTATCGTGTTCCCGGCATCCTCGCGATCCAGGTCGCACAGGTCGACGAGATGAGCGGCGGACGGATCGAGCTGGGGCTCGGCACCGGGTGGTTCGAGGACGAGCACCGGGCCTACGGCATCCCCTTCCCGCCGCGGCGGTTCGGGCTGCTCGAGGAGCAGCTCGAGATCGTGACCGGGCTGTGGGAGGCGGCGGGGCCGTACTCCTTCCACGGGAAGCACTACGACCTCACCGATGCCCCGGCGCTGCCCAAGCCCATGCAGCGGAAGGTCCCCGTGATCGTCGGCGGCGGCGGTCCCACGCGGACGCCCGCGATCGCGGCCCGCTTCGCGACGGAGTTCAACATCGGGTTCCAGCCGGAGGCCGTGATCGCCGAGAAGTTCGCGGGCGTCCGCGAGGCGTGCGAGCGGATCGGGCGCGACCCCGAGACGCTCAAGCTCTCGGTCGCGCTGCCGACGCTCGCCGGACGCACCGAAGCCGACCTCGCGCGGCGTGCGGCGGCCATCGGGCAGGACCTCGACGCCTTCCGCGGCGAGGTCAACATCACGGGCGGGATCGACGAGATCGTCGCGAAGGTCCGGCGCCTGCAGGACCTCGGCGCCGAGCGCGTGTACTTCCAGCTCATGGACATGCGCGACCTCGACCAGCTCGAGTACCTCGGCAGCGCCGTCCTCCCCCTCCTCCCCCGCTGACCCCCCCGCCCCCCTCGCCCCCCCTCGCCCCCCTCGCCCGGGTCCTTTGACCGCGAGACCAGTCCGCGGCGCCGAGACCGGCGAGAAACCCGCCGGTCTCGGCGCGCGAGACTGGTCTCGCGGTCAGCGGAGGGGGTGGAAGAACGCGCGGAGGAGCGAGGCGGCGGCCTCCTCGGCCACGCCGCCCACGACCTCGACCCGGTACGGCAGCCGGCGGTCTCGGACGACGTCGTAGGCCGAGCCGCACGCGCCCGCCTTCTCGTCCCAGGCGCCGAACACGACGCGGCCCACGCGTGCCTGCAGCAGCGCCCCGGCGCACATCAGACACGGCTCCAACGTCACGACGAGCGTGCAGTCCTGCAGGTTCCACGAGCCGAGGGATGCCGCAGCCGCCCGCAACGCGAGGACCTCGGCGTGGGCGGTGGGATCGGCATCCTGCTCCCGGCGGTTCGCCCCCTCCCCGACAACGCTCCCGGCGGCATCGAGCACGACGGCCCCGACGGGCACGTCGCCGGCCGCTGCGGCCTCCGATGCGAGGCGCAGCGCGTGCGTCATCGCGGCGCGATCGGCGTCGGACACGGGAAGGGGCATGCACCCAGGGTAGGCGCCGGCGCCGGTCGCGACGCGGGATCGGGGGCTGAGAACCGCGCCCACGGAGTGCGGGCTCGCCGCGTAGGCTGAGCGCATGCGCCTGCACGTCGCCGACCACCCGCTGATCACCCACAAGCTCTCGGTGCTGCGCGATGCGCGGACCCCCTCGCCGGTGTTCCGGCAGCTCGCGGAAGAGCTCGTGACCCTCCTCGCCTACGAGGCCACCCGCAACGTCCGGGTCGAGCCGGTCGAGGTCGAGACCCCGGTGACGACGACCATGGGCGTCAAGATCAGCGAGCCCCGCCCCCTCGTCGTGCCGATCCTGCGCGCCGGGCTCGGGATGCTGGAGGGCATGGTCAAGCTCCTCCCCACCGCCGAGGTGGGCTTCCTCGGCATGGTCCGCAACGAGGAGACGCTGGAGCCGGCGACCTACGCGGAGCGCCTCCCCGACGACCTCAGCGACCGGCAGTGCTTCGTCCTCGACCCCATGCTCGCGACCGGCGGGTCGCTGGGCGCGGCGATCGACTTCCTGTTCCGTCGCGGCGCCCAGGACGTCACCGCGATCTGCCTGCTGGGCGCCCCCGAAGGCGTCGCCGCGATCGAGCGGCAGGTCGACGGCCGCGATGTGACCCTCGTGCTGGGCGCGCTCGACGAGCGGCTCAACGAGAAGGGCTACATCGTGCCCGGTCTCGGCGATGCCGGCGACCGCCTCTACGGCACGGTGTGAGCGGCATCCCTCACAGCCACTTCCGCTTCTTGAAAGCGACGTAGAGGCCGCCCGCGAACCCGAGCATCGCCAGGATCGCGAGCGGGTAGCCGTACTCCCAGTGCAGTTCGGGCATGTTCTCGAAGTTCATGCCGTAGATGCCCGCGATGAGCCCCGGCGCGAAGATGATCGCCGCCCATGACGAGATCTTCTTCACCTGCTCGTTCTGGGCGAGGTTCACCTCGGTCTGGCGGCGCGCGACGAGCGCCGAGTGCACCGTCAGGGCCTTGTCGAGGAGATTCCGGAAGCCGTCGACCAGTGCGTCGATCTTCACGATGTGGTCCAGGACGTCGCGGAGGTTGCGCTGCAGCTCGAGGTCGACCTCGTACTTCTCGTAGCCGGCTTGCAGCCGCTCGATCATGGTGAGCAGCGGCCGCACGGCTCGCCCGAAGCTCAGCACCTCGCCGTAGAGCTCGTAGATGCGGCGGGAGAGCGCATCATCGTCGCTCTGGCCGAAAAGCTGGTCCTCGATCTCGTCGATGTCGTTCTCGATGCCCGACACGACCGGCTCGTACTCGTCGACGACGCGATCGAGGATCGCGTAGAGCACGGCCTCGGGCCCGAGGGCGAGGAGCTCCGGCGCCGCCTCCAGCCGCGACCGCACGGCCGCCAGATTGGGCGACTCGGCGTGGCGGATGCTGACGACGAAGGCGGGACCGACGAACACGTGCACCTCGCCGAACTCCACCTCCTCGCGTGCGTCGTCGTAGCGCGCCGGGCGCAGCACGACGAACAGCGTGTCGCCGTAGCGCTCGATCTTGGCCCTCTGGTGCCCCTGCGCGGCGTCCTCGACGGCGAGCGGATGCAGCCCGAACTCGTCCGCCACAGAGCGCAGCTCGTCCGGCTCGGGCCGGTAGAGACCGATCCACGCGAAGCCGCCGTGGGCTTCGAGCTGCTCGTAGGTGTCGTCGAGGTTCTTCGGCGTCGCCACGCGGCGACCGTCGACGTAGATGGCGTTGTCGATCAGGGGCATGGTCGGCGATGATACTCGCCGGAGGAGTCCGAACCCTGTCCGCGGGCGAGCCGCCCCTCAGGCGCCCACGAGGGTGGCGAACGCGGAGAGCCGTGCGACGCCCTCCGGTGTGCGTGGCAGGTCATCGAGCAGACCCGGCGAGTACACGAGGTACGCCGTGTGCCGGGCGCGCGAGATCGCGACGTTGAGCCGGTTCTGCAGCAGCAGGAACTCGAGCCCGCGCGGCGCGTCACGACCCGAGGATGCGGCGAGCGAGACGATCGCGACGACGGCCTCCTGGCCCTGGAACCTGTCGACGGTGCCGACCCTGACCCCGTGCACGCCGGCCGCGGCGAGCGCCTCCTCGACGCACACCTGCTGCGCGTTGTAGGGCGTGACGACGATGACGTCGGCGGCGACGAGCGGCCTGGTGCCGTTCTCGTCGGTCCACGCGTGTCCGAGCACCTCGCCGACGAGACGCACGACCTCCGCCGCCTCCTCGGGAGAGGACACCGCGTTGCCCTGGTGACGGACGGGCACCGGTCGCAGCCCGGGGGTCACGCCCTCGAGCGTGCGCTCCGCCGTGACGGGTGCGGCAGCCAGTTCGCCGGCGTAGGAGAGCACGGACACCGGCCGGGCGACCTCGGGACGCATCCGCCACGTGCGGTCGAGGAAGTAGCCGTAGGCGGGGTCGATGACGGGGCTCTCGCCCATGACCCAGCCGAGCGCCGAGGCGTCGACGGGCTCCGGATGCGTCCCCTGACTGACCTGCGGCAGCTGTTGCGGGTCGCCGAGGAGCATCAGCCGAGAGGCCGAGATCGCGACGGCGATCGTGGACGCGAGCGAGAACTGACCCGCCTCGTCGATCACGAGCAGATCGAGGCCGCCGCGCGCCACGCGCTGCGGATGGGCGAAATCCCAGGCCGTGCCGCCCACGACGACGCCGGCCGGCCGGTCGGCGAGGAACTCGGCGAGCCCGTTCTTGGGCACCGCCGTGAACGAGACCGGGGCCGCGGCATCCTTCGGCGCCTTCCCCACCAGCCCCGCGGGCACGCCCGCCGCGACGATGCGATCGAGCATGTTCTCGACGACGGCATGCGACTGCGCGACGACGCCGATCCGGAATCCGTGGTCCTGCACGAGCCGGGCGATCACGTGCGAGCCGACATGGGTCTTGCCGGTCCCGGGCGGACCCTGCACGGCGAGGTAGCTGCGATCGAGGGCGAGGATGCTGCCGACGATGTCGTCGACACGGTCGCCGCCGGTGCGGAGTCCGCCACGGGTGCGCGGCGGGCGGCGGCGGAGGATGTCGGTCGCGGCGTCCTCGGGGAATCCGGGGGCGGCATCGATCAGCGTGTCGGCCCATGCGTCGATCGCGGACTGCTGCTGTCCGGCGCCGGGCGGAGCCGACGGCGTCAGCGCGAACGGCAGCGCGTCCCAGGTCTCGCCGTCGACCGCGTTCTCCTGGACGAGCGCACCGTCCTCGAGCACCTCGACGACCGTGACCGAGTGGGCACCGTGGATCCATCGCGGCGAGGGCGCATACGGGAACGGGGCGGGCAGCTCGTACAGAGCGGGCAGCTGCGCGCCCTCGCTCAGGCGCGTGCCGGGGGCGAGGTCCCCGCGCAGCTCCAGAACGCGCCGAGCGACCCGTTGTCCCTGGTCGCGGTGCCACGGCTCCATGACCCGGGAGCGCGCCGGGTCGGCGACCACGACGTCTCGGCTCTCCGCCCACAACGACACCGGTTCGCGCAGCCGGAGGAAGTGCCCCGCCCAGTAGGTCTTCGCCTCACGCGGGTAGTAGTCGATCGCCGCGGCCGCGAGGCGCAGCGCCAGGCCGTCGGCGTCGTCGGGGACTCCCTCGCGCTCCGCCGCCCGCGCATCGGCGATGCGCTGCAGCGCGAGGGAGCGAGGCGAGGGCTCATAGACGTGCTCGCCGGCCTCGGGATCGAGCGAGGGCATGAGCCCCGTCTCCTGCGCCCGCTCGACGAGCCAGTCGCGCAGTCGGAGGGTGGACACGCAGTCGTCGCGGTTGTAGACCGCGAGGTCGTCGAGGATCGCCTGCGCGCCCGCGTCGTCGCCGGCGTCCCGCAGCTGCCGCGCCTCGACGTAGCGCACGATCGAGTCGTCACCGCGCTGCACCTCGCTCGTGCGCACGTCGCCGCCCATGTAGAGGGGCTCGAGCTTCTTGATCGAGTACGAGCGCGAGCCGACCCGCAGCGCCCGCCGCACGATCGGGTAGAGGTCGACGAACACGCCGTCGCGCAGCAACCGGTCGACCTCGGCCTCGCGGGTGCCGTGACGGGCCGCCATGGAAAGCAGATGAGAGGGCTCGTACGGCGCGTAATGGTAGATGTGGAGCCCCGGATGGGACTGTCGGCGCAGCGCCACCAGGTCGACGAAGCGTTCGAGGGCGCGGCCTTCTCCGCCGCGAAGTCGTGCGCCCACAGCGCGCCGTACTGCGAGGCGGCGTCGACCCAGCCGAACAGGTAGTCGAGGCCGAAGTCGGTGCGCTCGAGGCCACCGCGCCGCGAGGTCTCGGCGTAGAGGGGGTCGCCCTCGAAGTCGAAGAAGAGATCGCCCGGGTCGCGGCGCGGGAGGGCGGCGAGCGCCGCGGGCAGCGCGACCTCGTAGCGCGGCGAGCCCTCCGGGCTCGCGAGCTGCAGGCGGGCCTGGGCACGGAGACCGTCGAACGTCTCGGCACGCATGCCCTCGGGTGGTTCGGATGCCGCGGCCAGCGCGTCGATCGTCTCGATGCCCGCATCGCGCAGTCGCTGCCGTGCCGTCGGGCGCATGCCCGCCACGAGAAGCAGGTCGCGGTGGGACGTGACCTCCTGCTCGCACGTGGGGCACCGGCCGCAGGCGACGACCTGCAGCGCGCCGCGCGGATCCCCCCACGCGATCGGTGCACCCTCAGCCCCGCGGGCGAGGTCGCGGTCGGCGACGAGCTCGCGCAGGCGCGAGCGGCGCAGCCGGAACACGGGCAGCACGTCGTCGACCGCGTGCGTGCTCGTCGCGCCGTCGCCGAGCAGCAGCTCGACGCGATCGGCGCGGGGAACGCCCAGGAGATCGAGCTGATCCACGTATGCCGCCAGCTGCATGAGCGCGGTCACGCGGGCGTGACGGGCGAGCTTCGTGTCCTGCACGACCCACGGGCGGGCAGGCGGGGTGGCGGTGTGGGCGGGAGCGCCCTCGGCGCTCGGGTCGGCATCGATGTTCGCGTCGGCAGCGGCGCGGGTGGGAGCGGCGTCGGCGCTCGGGTCGGCGTCGGCACCAGTGGGAGCGGGGTCGGCGAGCACAGCGTCCGAGGTGCCGGCCGGGGCCGCGTCGGCGCGCACGAGGAAGTCGGCGAAGCCGACGAACTCGCCGGTGGAGAACGCCGCCTGATACACGACCTCGACCGACGGGTCGGCGAGCGCGCGGCTCGTCCGGGCGACGGCATCCGCCATGGCTCGATCATCCGTGGATCGCGTCTCGGGGATCTCGACCACGGCGTCGCCGAAGCGCGCGCGGTAGCGCTCGAGCGTGCGCCGTTCGTGCATCGTGCCGAGTCGCCCGGCGCGCTCGCGCGTCGCGTCGACGGGGTCGTCGACCGCGGCCACCCGCCCGAGCTTCGCGTCGATCGCGCGAAGCCACGCGAACTCGCACTCGGCCGCGGCCTTGACGTCGCTCGCGCTCCACACGATGCGCGCCGGAGCCGCCTCACTCGCTGGGATGTACCGCATCGCTCCCCTTTCCTCTCGACCCTAACCGCGGGCACCGACACCGCAGCGCCTGCCCCGAGGCCGCCCCGGCGCTCCTGCGGGGATCGTTCACGACACGCCGACGATCACCCCCACACCCGGCGCGTCGCCCACGATCCCCGCACGACGGACAGAATCCCCGCACGACCGACACGAAACCGCACGACCGACACGAACCCGCACGACCGACACGAACCCGCACGACCGACACGAAACCGCACGACCGGAACCCGACGGCGGCCACCCGCGCGAGCGGGCGAGATGACACACTGGACGGGTGAGCGCACTCCCCTTCGACAGCGCCTACCGACACGGCTTCGCCCGGGTCGCGGCGTGCACCGTGCCGCAGCGGCTGGCCGACCCCGCGGCCAACGCCGAGGCGCTGCTGGCAGAGGCCCGCCGCTGCGACGCCGAGGCGGTCGCGGTCGCGGTCTTCCCCGAGCTGTGCCTCTCGGGCTACGCGATCGAGGACCTGGTGCTGCAGGATCCCGTGCTGGATGCCGTCGTCACGGCCGTCGAGGGACTCGTCGCCGCCTCTGCGGACCTCATGCCGGTCCTCGTCGTCGGGGCGCCGCTGCGCCACCGCAACCGGGTCTACAACTGCGCCCTGATCATCCACCGGGGCTCGCTGCTCGGCGTCGCGCCGAAGTCGTATCTGCCCACCTACCGCGAGTTCTACGAACGACGTTGGTACGCGGCCGGAGACGAGGTGCGCGGAGAGCACATCACGGTCGGCTCGACGACCGTGATGTTCGGCACCGATCTGCTGTTCGAGGCGACCGACGTGCCGGGCCTCGTCGTGCACGCCGAGGTGTGCGAGGACATGTGGGTGCCGATCCCGCCGTCCTCCGAGGCGGCCCTGGCCGGCGCGACGGTGCTCCTGAACCTCAGCGGCAGCCCGATCACGATCGCCCGCGCCGACGACCGCCACACGCTCGCCGCGTCGCAGTCGCTGCGGTGCCTGGCCGCCTACGCCTACGCCGCGGCCGGCGCGGGCGAGTCGACCAACGACGTCTCGTGGGACGGCCAGACCATGATCTACGAGGCGGGCACGCTGCTCGCCGAGACCGAGCGATTCCCCGAGGGCCCGCGTCGCAGCATCGCGGATGTCGACCTCGACCGGCTGCGCCAGGACCGCCTGCGGCAGGGCACCTTCGACGACAACCGTCGCACGCAGGCCGCACGCACGGACGGCTTCCGCACCGTGCCGTTCCGCCTCGCCCCTCCTGCCCGCGACGTCGGTCTCGCCCGCACGCTCGATCGCTTCCCCTTCGTCCCGGACGACGCCGCACGGCTCGCGCAGGACTGCTACGAGGCGTTCAACATCCAGGTGTCGGGCCTCGAGCAGCGTCTCCGCGCGATCGGTCAGCCCCGGCCCGTGATCGGGGTCTCGGGCGGGCTCGACTCCACGCACGCGCTGCTCGTCGTCGCCCGCGCGATGGATCGCATGGGCCGCCCGCGCAGCGACATCCTCGCGTACACGCTGCCCGGCTTCGCCACGAGCGAGCACACGCGCAACAACGCGGTGGCCCTCGCCGAGGCGATCGGCGCCACGGTCGAGACGATCGACATCCGCCCCGCCGCGGGCGAGGTGCTCGCCGCGATCGGCCATCCCGCGGCCTCCGGCGCCCCCGAGTACGACGTCACGTACGAGAACGTGCAGGCGGGGATGCGCACCGACATCCTGTTCCGGCTCGCGAACCGCCACGGCGGCATCGTGATCGGCACCTCCGACCTGTCCGAGCTCGCGCTCGGCTGGGCCACGTACGGCGTCGGCGATCACATGAGCCACTACGCCGTGAACAGCGGGGTGCCCAAGACGCTCATGCAGCATCTGATCCGCTGGGTGATCGCCGCGGGCGAGGGCGTGGACGCCGCCACCGCCGCCGTGCTGCAGTCGGTGCTGGACACCGAGATCAGCCCCGAGCTGGTGCCCCCGGGCGAGGACGGCAAGTCGCAGTCCACGCAGGACACGATCGGCCCCTACGCCCTGCACGACTTCACCCTCTTCCACGTGCTGCGGTACGGGATGCGACCGTCCAAGATCGCGTTCCTCGCGTCGCACGCCTGGCGGGATCCGGATGCGGGCGCCTGGCCTCCGGGATTCCCGGAGGAGGAGCGCTTCGGCTACGACCAGGACACCGTCGTACGGTGGCTCCGGGTGTTCCTGCGCCGCTACTTCGCGTTCGCGCAGTTCAAGCGCAGCGCGCTGCCGAACGGCCCGAAGGTCTCGCCGGCGGGCTCGCTCTCGCCCCGCGGCGACTGGCGGGCGCCGAGCGACGGCAACGCCGAGGTGTGGATCGCCGAGCTCGACGCCGCCGTCGGCACCCGCTGAGCGCCGGCTCAGTCCTCGTGCGGCTCGGTCGGCAACGCGGCGTAGGCGAGCGTGATCGTGAACGCGTTCCGTGACAGGTCGACGATGCGGTAGCGCACGGGACGATCCGGCACCCATCCCGTCGTGCCGTCCAGCCGAACGGTCTCCGGGCGCACGCGCATGCCCCGTCCGTCGGCCGCGAGCACGGCCTGCACACGGGTCCAGTGCTGCTGGAAGTCGAGCTCGCTCGACCCTTCCCACAGGTGCGAGTGAGCATGCATGGCGGCCTTGGTCGCCTCGTCGGGAAGCACGTCACGGATGTCGATGCCCACCGGCATCGCGAGATCTGCCACCACGACGACCGTGGCGGCTCGGTGGCTCGCCGTGTTGATCGCGAAGGGCGCGACCTCGTCGTTCACCGAGGCGACGAGGTGGGTGTGGTGTCCGAAGACCGTGGGGGCCTCGCGTTCGACGTGCACATCGTCCGGGTCGACGCCGAGCCGGGCGCCCACGAGCTCACGCGCGAGCACCCGCTTGCGGTCGTGCTCGGGAAGCGACGGGTCCCACCCCAGGCGCGCGTCGATTCCGGCCGGTGTGTCGAGGACGACGGACTCCATGCTGGCTCCTTCCCGCCGATGCACCACGGGTGCGGTGCGACGCCGGCGATGCCGCCACACTATTGCGGGCTCGCTATGTCTTCCACGAGAACCCGGCGGCACGGGTCGGGCCGGCGGGGGAATGCGGCAGAGTGGGATGCGGTTGCCCCGCGTGGCGACACCTCGATCAGAAGGAACTGACATGACCCGCATCGGACGCAGCGACCTGGACGTCTTCCCCCTCTCCCTCGGCGGCAACGTCTTCGGCTGGACGGCCGACCGCGACACCTCGTTCGCCGTGTTGGACGCGTTCCATGCGGCGGGCGGCGACTTCGTCGACACGGCCGACTCGTACAGCGCCTGGAAGCCAGGGAACAGCGGCGGGGAGAGCGAGACGCTGATCGGTGAGTGGCTGGCGTCCCGGAAGCCTCGGAACGTGGTCGTGGCCACCAAGGTGTCGCGGCATCCGGAGTTCCGCGGGCTGTCGGCGAAGAACGTGCGCGCGGCGGCCGAGGCGTCGCTGAAGCGCCTCGGGGTCGACACGATCGATCTGTACTACGCCCACTACGACGACCCGGACACGCCCCTCGAGGAGGCCGTCGCCGCGTTCGCGGACCTCGAGAACGACGGACTGGTGCGCTACACCGCGCTGTCGAACTTCAGCGCCGACCGCATCCGTTCCTGGATCTCGCTCGCGCAGGCCGGCGGCGGGGCGCTCCCGGTCGCGCTGCAGCCGCACTACAACCTCGTGCACCGCAACGACGTCGAGGAGACGATCATCCCGCTCGCGGAGGAGTTCGACCTCTCGCTCGTGCCCTACTACTCGCTCGCGAGCGGATTCCTCACCGGCAAGTACCGGTCCACGGATGCGGCGGGCCAGAGCTCGCCGCGCGCCGAGGGCGCCGCGAAGTACGCGACGCCGCAGGGACTCGCGATCGTCGACGCTCTCGAGCGCATCGGGGACGCCCACGGCGCCTCGATCGCGTCGACCGCGCTGGCGTGGCTGCGCGCGCAGCCCACGGTCGCGGCCCCGATCGCGAGCGCGTCGCGCCCCGAGCAGGTGCCGGATCTGATCGCGGGCGGAACGCTCGAGCTCACGGTCGACGAGATCGCCGAGCTCGACCGCGTCTCCGCATGGACGCCCGGGGCCTGAGCGGCGGCTACCCTCGGAGGGTGACTCAGAACGACGAGGGGCCGACGTCGGCCGAACGCAAGAAGCCGTCCTTCGCCCGCATCGCGATCTGGGTGGGAGCGGGCGCGGTCGGCGTGTACATGGTCGTCGCCGGGGTCATCGGCATCCTGAGCGGAGGGAACTGACATGCGGCTTCTCGTCGCGGCGCTGCCGGCGGAGATCCAGGCGTTCCCGGATGCGCTCGACGGATTCGAGATCCTCGTGACGGGGCTCGGCAAGCTGCAGGCAGCGGTCGGGCTCGACGAGGCGCTGCTGGCCGCGGAGTACGACGAGGTCGTCGTGGTCGGGACGGCGGGCGGACTCGATCCTGCCCTCGACGGCGGGGTGCACGAGGTCGTCGCGGCGCTGCAGCACGACGTCGCCGATCTGGACGGCGTCGTGGGGCGCCACGTCGCCCTTCCCGAGCGCACCGGGCGCGTGGATGCGGACGGCGGCGTCGTGATCGCGACCGGCGACCGGTTCATCGACGATGCCGAAGCGGTCGCCCACATCCGCTCGCTGGGCGCGTCGCTGGTGGACATGGAGACCTACGCCTACTTCTGGGTGGCCGAGCGGCGCGGCGTGCCGATCCGCGTGTTCAAGGCCGTGTCCGACAGCGCGCAGGACGGCGCGACCCAGCTGTGGGACGAGGTCGTCGCGACCTGCAGCGAGTGGCTGCGCGAGAGGGTCCGCGCCGAGTACGGCGTCTGACCCCGACCCTCAGGACTTCTTGCGTCGGGCGGACAGGTCGACGACTGCGATGACGAACGCCAGCGCGAGGAACACGCCCACCGACACCATGCCGTAGTCGTAGGCGTCGTGGAACACGGTCGAGTCGGCCGGCGCACCGCCCTCGCGGGAGACCGTCGCGTAGAACAGCGCGAGCGCGACCGCGGTGCCGACCGCCGTGCCGATGCGCTGGGCGAGCTGTCCGACGGATCCGGCCAGACCGCCCTGCTTGACCGGGACCTCCGCGAGCGTCAGGGTCTGGTTCGGCGAGATCACGAGACCGCCGCCGATGCCGCCGATCACCATGACACCGGCCATGACGAACGGGGTCGCCCCGTCGGGGACGTACACGGCCGTGAGCATGAGCCCGGCGACGCACGCCAGCACGAGCCCGAGCCCGAGGACGACGACGGAGCGTCCGAAGCGCGTGACGAGGGTGCCGCCGTACCAGGACGCGATGGCGCTCGAGAGCGCGAAGCCGATCGAGACCATTCCGGCGTGCAGGGGGCTGACGCCGAGTCCGCTCTGGAGGTACAGGGTCGTGAGCAGGAAAAGTGACGGCGCGGCGGCGAAGTACGCCGCCTGCAGCAGCGTTCCGTTGCGGTACGACGCCCGGCGGAACAGCGAGAACGGGATGAGCGGATGCCGTCCGGTGCGCGCGTACCGTGTCTCCCAGGCGTAGAACGCGGCGGCGAACAGCACGAAGGCGACCAGCAGCCACCAGCGCCGCGGGTCATCGCCGGGCGAACCGGTCGTGAACAGGAACGGCCACATGAGCGAGACGATCATGAGGGCGAACAGCACGATCCCGAGGGGGTCGAGCGAGAGGCGACTGCGGGAGGCCCGGTGTGTGTCGGGCAGGAGCCATACCGCGAGGGCGATCGCGATCACGCCGAGCGGCAGGTTCATCCAGAAGATCCAGCGCCAGCCGTCGGTGGGCCCGCCCACCGCGATCAGCAGGCCGCCCAGGGTCGGCCCGAACGCCGTGGCGACGCCGATCGTCGCCCCGAACAGGCCGAACGCCCGCGCCCGCTCGGCGCCCTGGAACAGCTGCTGGATGAGACCGATCACCTGAGGCATCTGGATGCCGGCGGCCATCCCCTGCACGAGGCGGGCCACCAGCAGCACGGTCGTGCTCGGGGCGAGCGCGCAGACCACGCTGGCGAGGGTGAACACCGTGAGCCCGATGATGAACAGCGCACGACGGGAGCGCTGGTCGCCGATCCGGCCCATCGGCACGAGGAAGAGGCCGAACGTCAGGACGTAGCCGGAGACGATGAGCTGCAGCTCGGTGGAGGCGGCGCCGAACGCCTCCTCGATGGAGGGCAGCGCGACGTTGACCTTCGAGAGGTCGAGGATCGTGATGGCGGCGACGGTGACGCATACCGCGAAGGCGCGCCAGCGCTGCGCCGGCGTGAGGGGGATCGACCGCGTCGTCGGCCCGGCCGGGTCAGTCATCCGACCTCGTGAACAGCGACCGGAGGACGAAGAACACGATGACGGCGACGACGGCGACGACGAGGACCTTGAAGAAGAAGGCCAGCATGGAGAAGACGACGCCGACCAGGAACCAGGCGATCACGATCGCGACGACGACGCCCAGGACCGTCCACACCGCGCTCTTCGTCATGACTCCAGCCTAGGATGCCGCGGGCACGGTGGCGTCGACGTCCTGCACGATCGTGCTGGCGCCTCCGGCGACGGCCTCGACCCGCACCTGCGCGGGCAGCTGCTGCTGCATGGCCTCGACGTGGCTGATCACGCCGACCGTGCGGCCGCCGGCGCGCAGCTCGTCGAGTGTGCGCATCGCGAGCTCGAGGGTCTCGGCGTCGAGGGAGCCGAACCCTTCGTCGATGAAGAGCGTGTCGAGCCGGACCCCGCCCGCCCGCGCGGTGACGACCTCGGCGAGCCCGAGCGCGAGCGCGAGCGATGCGAGGAAGGTCTCTCCGCCGGAGAGCGACTGCGCGGGTCTGGTGCGGCCGGTGTAGGCGTCCATGACCTCGATGCCGAGCCCCGACGCCGCGCCCCGTGCGAGCCGGGCATCGGTGTGCAGCAGCGAGTACCGTCCGGACGACATCTCGCCCAGTCGCACGTTGGCCGCCGCGACGATCTCCTCCAGCTCGGCGGCGAGCACGAAGGTCTCGAGGTCCATCTTCATCGTGTTCGGCGCGCGCCCGGCGACCGTGTCCGCGAGCCGCACGACGGCCTCGGTACGCGCCGTCTGCCCCGCGACGGCGGCGTGCGCCTCGCTGATCTCGACGAGGGCCTGCCGCAGGCCCTCGCTCAGGTTCCGGGCGTCGCGTTCGGCCTCGATGGCCGACGTCCGGGCCGCGTCGGCGGCGGCGACCGCGGCGGCGGACGCCTCGACGTCGGCCGGTTCGTCACCACGGCCCGCCAGCTCCAGCTCGAGCTCGAGCAGGCGCTGCCGCGTCGCGGTCAGCGCACCCTCGTGGTCGCGGATGCGCGCGGCGAGGGCCTCGACCTCGGCGGCATCGAGCACCGCGGCGCGCACCGCGTCGATGTCGACGAACTCGGATGCGTCGAGCGCGTCGGTGAGCCGCTCGGCGGCCGCGGCGTGGTCGGCGGCCCGACGCGACGCCCCGGCGCGGGCGTCGGCGAGCGTGCGCGCGACGTCGCGGGCCGCCGTGGCGACACGGATCCGTTCGCCCACCGATGCGGCATCGCCCCGGGCGGCGTCGACCTCCTGTCGCGCGAATGCGAGACGCTCCCGCGCGACCGTCTCGCGTTCGCGCGCCGCCATCAGTGCGGCACCGGTCGTCTCGACGGCGACCGCCAGACGCTCTTCCTGCGCCGTGAGCTCGGCGCGGCGCGCCAGCAGACGTGTCCGCGCCTCGGCGGCCGACTCGGCATCGGCGACCCGCGCCTCGGCCTCGGCGAGCGCGCGATCGGCGCCGTCGAGGTCGAGACCGCCGGCGCGTTCGCGGGCCGCGGCGTAGGCCAGGCGTGCGGCCGACGCCGCGTCTCTGGCCAGCCGCTCCGTCTCCGTCGCGCGATCGCGCTCCTGCTCGGCGGCGGCGAACTGCCCATCCGTGACCGGCTCATCGCCCTGTGGCGCGGGGTGCGGATGCTCGAGGGCGCCGCACACGGGACAGGCCTCGCCATCGAGAAGGCCGCCGGCGAGCTCGCCGGCGTACCCGTCGAGTCGCCGGCGCAGAAGCATCGCGACGGCGGATGCCGCCGCCGCCGCGCCTTCGACGGCGGCGGCGTACGCCGATTCCGCTGTCGTGGCGGCCACGGCCAGCCGCTCGGCCTCGGCGGCCGCCTCGCGCTGCTGCCGGCGGGCGTCGCGCGTGGCACGGAGCGCCTCGACGGCGCCGGCCTCGGCCGCCCGGGCCGCGAGCTCGTCGTCGAGTGCGGCCCGGGCGGCCGGCAGCTGCTCCTGCTGCCGGGAAAGGTCATCGAGCTCGCCCTCGGTCGCTCTCACGGCCGCCGCCGCCTCGGCATGGGCGACCTCGAGGCCGCCCAGCGCCCGCTCCTGCGCGAGCGCCGTCTGCCACAGCGCAAGGAGGCCGGTGAGCCGGTCGGCGGCCTCCTCCGGCTGCGTCTCGGGCGCGAGCGCGTCGATCGTGCCGCGGAGCGCAGCCCAGGCCTCTTCCGCCGCGTCGAGGCGAGCACGCGCGGCCTCCTGTTCCTCCACCGCCCGGTCGAAGGCGGAGAGCAGGGGCCACAGCACCTCGGCCCCGCGGGCGTCGCCGAGCCGGCGCGCGGCCTCGGCCATCGCCGGCGCGTCGTCCTCGTGCGTGCGCAGCCGCTGGCGCACGATCGCGAGCTCGCCCTGGGCACGCGCGAGCTCGGCGCGCCGCGCGTGCTCCCGGTCGGCGGCGGCCACCGCGGCATCCGCCTCGGCGCGCTCGCGTTCACGCGTCTCGGCGCGATAGGCCGCACGCTCGACCGCGCGTTCCAGCGCCGCGATCCGGTCGGCGACTCCCGCGCCGGCGGCGTCGGACGACACGGCTCCGGCGATCGCGATGGCCTCGGCCCGCTCCAGCAGGGCGCCGACCCGGCTCCCTGCCAGATCGAGCTGGTGCACGGCCTCCCGGCGGCGCTCGTCGAGCTCCGCACGGTACTGCTCGAATCGACGGCTGTCGAACAGGGTGCGCAGAAGCTTCTGCCGTTCGGCATTGCCGGACAGCAGGAACTGTGAGAAGCGGTTCTGGGCGAGGAGGATGACCTGCTGGAACTGCGACTGGTTGAGCCCGAGGATCTCGTCGAGGAGGATGCCGACATCGCGCGGGCGCGCCGCGAGACCGACCCACTCGCCCCCGACCCGCTCCGACAGCTCGGCTCGGGCGGGCTCGGCCGTCGTGCCGCCGCCGCGTTTGGCGGGCCGTTCGTACTCCGGCGCGCGCAGCACCCGGAAGCACCGGTCGCCGACGGTGAACTCGAGCCGCACCCACGTGGGGTCGCCCGGCGCGCAGTGATCGCTGCGCAGCCGCTTCTCACCCCCGTCGTAGCGGGGCACGCCGCCGTAGAGCGCGAACGTGACGCCGTCGAGGATGCTGGACTTGCCGGCGCCCGTGCGTCCGGCGATCAGGAAGATGCCCGCCGCGGCGAAGGCCTCGAAATCGACCGTCTGCGTCTCACGGAACGGCCCGAACCCGGTCAGCTCGATGCGGTGCAGTCTCACGCGCGCACCTCGGCGGCCACGCGCTCGTCGAGCAGGTCCGCTACGAGCTCCCGCTCCATCGCCGTCGCCCCCTCGCCCTCGCGGACGTGCGAGAGGAAGGCGTCGAAGAGCTCGCGATCGCTTCTCGCCGAGCGGACACGCTGGGCGTAGCTGCGTCCGTCCGAGGCGGCGCGCTCGGCGGGCGCGTGCACGACGAGGGCGCAGTGGGGGAAGCGCTGCTGCAGCCGGCGCATGACATCGCGCTGCGGGAGCGTGTCGGTGTACTCGGCCTGGACCCAGGCGTCGACGTCGGCATCGAAACGGGGATCCGTGAGCAGATCGTCGAGGCTCGCCCGCAGAGTCACGAGCCGGCGCGGGACCGGCAGGTCGAGCCAGCTCGCGCTCACCCGGCCGTCGGCGTCGAGATCGACGAGCCACGACCCGCGGGGCTTGCCGCCCTCCCCGAACCCGTAGTGCAGCGGGGCTCCGCAGTACCGCACCCGCTCCTCCAGCCGGGCACGACCGTGGATGTGCCCGAGCGCCGCGTAGTCGACGCCGTCGAACACCGACAGCGGCACGACGTCGAGCCCGCCCTGCTGGATGTCGCGCTCGAGGTGGGCGGTGGGCTCGACGCCCGCCGCGAAGCAGTGGGCCATGACGACCGAGCGCCCGCCGCGCGTGGCCAGATCGGCGCGCACGAGCTCCATGGCGCGGGTCATCGCCGCCTCCTGCGTGCGCACCCCGGGCCACTCGTGGCGGAGCAGGGCGGGCTCGAGGAAGGGGAGCCCGTACACGTGCACCGGCCCCGCGGCATCCGCCACCGTGACGGGCTCGGCGAGGCGGGCGGGGTCGGTGAGGACGTGGATGCCCTCGCGGAGGAGGCGCGACTGGAACCCGAGCCGCGCGGCGGAGTCGTGGTTTCCGCTGGTCACGACGACGCGCGCCCCCGCGTCGCGCAGGGCGACGAGCGTGTCGGTGAGCAGCGTGTAGCAGTCGGCCGAGGGCGTGGCAGAGTCGAACACGTCGCCCGCCACGAGGACGAGGTCGACGGCGTTCTCGCGCACCTGGGAGACCAGCGCCTCGAGCACCGTGCGCAGCGCAACCAGGGTCTGATGACCGTGGAAGGTGCGACCGATGTGCCAGTCGGAGGTGTGCAGGATGCGCATGCCTACACGGTAGGCGGGGCCCCCGACATCCCTCCGCAGGCCCGCCACGGGCCGGAAACATTCGGGGCGTAGCCTGCCGGGGTGAGTCTCCCCGATGTCTGCGTCGTGTACATCCTGCGCACCCGCGCGGGTGTCGACGAGGTGCTGCTCGGGTACAAGCGCACCGGCCTCGGCCTGGGCCGGGTGGTCGGCATCGGCGGCAAGGTCGAGCAGGGCGAGTCCGTGTCCGCCGCCGCGGTGCGGGAGGTGCGCGAGGAGACGACGCTCACGGTCTCGGCGGCGGACCTGACGCCCGTCGGCTCGCTCGACTACTACTTCCCCGCCCGGACGCAGTTCTCGCAGCGATCCCATGTGTTCGTGTGCCGCACGTTCCGCGGTCGGCCCGTCGAGACGGAGGAGATCGTCCCGGCGTGGTTCCCCGTCGCCGAGGTGCCCTACGAGCGGATGTGGGACGACGCCGCTCGGTGGCTGCCGGGCGTGCTGGCGGGCGGCCGCATCGCCGCGACCTCGTACACGTTCGGCGACGACCTCGCCACCGTGGTCAGCGAGGAGCCTCCGGTCGGCGTCTGAGCCGGGTCAGCCCCGCACGCGGGCGACGGCGTCCGCGACCAGCGCGTCGTCGTAGGCGACCCCCGCCTGGGCCAGGCGCTGGCGAAGCACCTCGGCGATGCGTCGCTCGCCCTTGTGGCCGACGTCCGCCCTCACCTGCTGGATGATCCCGTCGAGCTTGTCGCCGTCGGTCGCGTCGTGCTGGTCCATGACCGGCTCGTCCCGCGTGTCAGCCACGATCACTCCTCTGTCGAAAGGTCGGGGTCGGTGCCCTGGGAGGGCCCGTCCGAGGTGACCTCGTCCGCGTCGACGAGCCCGGAAGAGCCCTCGGCGTGCCGGTTTCGCTCGTCCGTCTCGCCGTCGTGCACGTCGTCCCAGGAGCCGGGCGGCTCCGCGTTGACGACCCCGTCGGGCAGATCGCGTTCGGCCATGACGGCTCCTCTCGTCGTCGTCCCAGAGTGGGTCACCGCGGTGAGCGCTCGCAGGGGATTGACGACGGAGGACGCGGCGGGTATGCCCGCGGGGCGGGCTCGCCCGGGCCCGCTCAGGCGGAACGCCGCTCCTGCAGGATGCCGGCACGCTCGGGATGCGCCGCGAACCACTCGGCCACGTACCAGCAGACGGGGATGACCTCGCGGTCGCCGCGTTCCTCCAGCTGCGCGACGGCACGCTCGGTCAGCACGCCCGCGTAGCCGTTCCCGCGATAGGTCGGGATCGTGAAGGCCCGGGTCATCGCGACGCTGCGGCCGTCGTCGCGGTAGTCGATCACGCTCACGAGCGCGTCACCGCGGTACAGGGCGTATCTCGAGGCGTCGGTCTCGTCGACGAAGCGCAGGTCGTCAGTCACCCTCCCAGGCTACGCGGGCCGGCGGGCCGGCGGGCCGTCGGGCCGTCCCCGTCGGGCGGGCGGGTCGTCGTCGCGATAGCGTGGTCACGTCGACGACCCGGAGATCACACCATGGCCCTGTACCGCACCGACATGCCGCTCGACGAGCTGCGCGCCTACACGCCCGCCCTCTCCGCCCCCGACGGCCTCGACGCCTTCTGGGCCGACACGCTCCGCGAGGCGCGCGCCGCGGCGGCGGAGCCGGTCGTGCGGGCCGACGAGGGTCCGATCCGCGAGCTGATCGTCGAGGACCTCACGTTCACCGGCTTCGCGGGCGAGCCCATCCGCGCCTGGATCACGCGGCCGCGCACCGACGAGCGACGTCCCGCCGTCCTCGAGTACAACGGCTACGGCGGGGGACGCGGCCTCCCCGGCGAACGCCTCGCCTGGGCCGCGGCCGGCTACGTGCACATCCTCATGGACACCCGTGGGCAGGGCTCCGCCTGGGGCACCGGCGGCGAGACCCCCGACCCGCACGGCTCGGGCCCGGCGACGCCCGGTTTCATGACGCGCGGCATCCTGGACCCCGCGCAGTACTACTACCGTCGCCTGTACACGGATGCGGTGCGCTTGGTCGACACCGCCCTCACCCTGCCGTTCATCGACCCTGACCGCATCGCCGTGACCGGGGGCAGCCAGGGCGGCGGCACCGCCATCGCCGCCGCAGCGCTGCACGAGGGGGTCGCGGCCGTCCTGCCCGACGTCCCGTTCCTCTGCGACTTCCCCCGATCGGTGTCGACGACCCCGCTCGCGCCGTTCACGGAGATCGTGACGTATCTGTCGGTGCACCGCGCGCACGAGGAGCAGGTGTTCGCCACCCTCTCGCACTTCGACGGAGCCGTGCTCGCACGGCGGGTCACCGCCCCGGCGCTGTTCTCCGTGGCACTCATGGACGACATCGTGCTGCCCTCGAGCGTCTTCGCAGCCTTCAACGCGACCGCATCCGCCGACAAGTCGATCGAGGTGTACGGCTACAACGGCCACGAGGGCGGCGGCGCGTTCCACTGGCAGCGCCAGGCGCGCTGGCTCGCCGAGCGGTTCTGATCGGGCCCGTAACAATCCGTCACGAAGGCGGCCGCCACGGCACGAGGTTTGACGTGGCGGCGCTCGACCGGAATAATCGCCCCTATGACTGACAACGCGCGTTCTCTGTCCGCCTGGGAGGCGAACAGGACTGCCGGCATGATGATGCCCGGCCGCGCTGTCATGTGTTGTCGAATGTGCCGCTGAGCCGGTGACCCCCGCCGGATCCCGCCGCTGCCTCTGCCGCGCAGCCGCCGGATCCCCCCGCACCGCCCTGCGCGGATGCGATGCACACAGGCCAGATCCCGGCCTGTACCCGACGACACCCCGGACCGCACCGGTCCACCTCCCCCAAGGATTCGCTCATGTCCTCCACCGTTCTCCTCGACCGCACCCCCACGACCCGCCCCGACCTGCGCCTCGTGCCGCGCGACGCCGTGCGTCCCGCTGACTCGACGCCGGAGTCGAACGAGCGCCGCATCCCCGCCGGCACCGCGCCTCGCGGCTTCGCCCTCTACGTCGGCTTCGACGAGGCCAAGGCCGCCGCATCCGGCGTCTCCCTCGGCGTCCTCGTCGAGGCCCTGCGCCGCACGCTGCACGAACTCGCCCCCGAGGCCGAGACCTACGCGACGGTCGCCCTCGCCCCCGTGGGCACCGGCGGCCGTGACGTCGACGTCGTGCGTCGCGCCCTGCACGAGCCCGCCGCGATCGCACGCACCCAGCCCGAGATCGCGGTCGAGGAGCGCGCCGAGGCCGGCGTGGTCGTCGACATCTCACGCAAGCGCGTCCTCATCGACGGCGACTCGGCGGCACTGACCTTCAAGGAGTTCGAGCTCCTGCAGTACCTCGTCCTCCGCGAGGGCCGCACGATCGAGCGCACCGAGCTCGTGTCGTCGCTGTGGACCCAGGCGGACGGCGACGAGGTTCCCGGTGAGCGCACGATCGACGTGCACGTGCGACGGCTGCGCGCCAAGCTCGGACGCTTCGAGGACATCGTGCGCACGGTGCGCGGTGTCGGCTACCGCTTCGACCGGCACGCCGACGTCGTGATCCGCTACGGCCACGGCACCCCGTCGCCCGACCGCTTCTGATTCCGCTCCGGCCGTCGGAAAGGCGCGTCGGGAAGGGGATGTCGGCGGCGCGACGTAGGGTGAGCGCGTGACCCCGACCCGGATGCTGCGAGAGCCGCGATCGGCGACGAGTCGCCCCGGGGCGTCCCGCCACCCGGCGGCGGTCGAGGGCATCGAGACGGAGTACCGCCCTCGAGGACCCCTCGATCTGCATCGCACGGTCGTCTTCCAGCGCCGCGGCGCGAACGATCCCACGCTCGTGGTCGACGGCCCGGTGATCTGGCGGGCGTGCCGCACGCCGGCGGGCGTCGCCACGCTCGCGCTGCGAGCAGTCGGCAGCGTCGTGCGCGCCGCGGCGTGGGGAGCCGGGGCGCGCTGGGCGCTCGCGCAGCTGCCGGCGCTGTGCGGCGCGGAGGACGACGCCGACGGCTTCGACGCGTCGCGGCATCCGCTCGTCGCCGATGCGCATCACCGCCATCCGGGCCTCCGGCTCGGGCGCACCGATCTGGTGTTCGACGCGCTCGCCGGGGCGATCTTCGAGCAGAAGGTCACCGGTCTGCAGGCCTTCGCGGCATGGCGGCGCATCGTCACGTGGTGCGGTGAGCGTGCGCCCGGGCCCACGCCCCGCCCGATGTTCGCCCCGCCCCCGGTCGAGGGATGGCATCGCATCCCGTCGTGGACCTGGCATCGCGCGGGACTCGAGCCGCCGCAGTCGCGAGCGGTCGTGCGCGCCGCCGAACGCGGCGCCTCCCTCGTCCACGCGCTCGAGACGCGCCCCGCCGACCGCGATGCGGTGCTCCGGAGCCTGCCGGGCGTCGGCCCCTGGACCTCGGCCGAGACACGCATCCGCGCGTACGGCGATCCGGATGCCGTCAGCGTCGGCGACTACCACCTCGCCCACCACGTGGGCCACGCGCTGACCGGGTCGCGCACCGACGACGACGGGATGCTGGAGCTGCTCACCGCGTGGCCGGGCCACCGGCAGCGGGTCATCCGGCTGATCGTCGCGAGCGGCGTGCGGGAGCCGCGGCGCGGCGCACGGCTGCATCCCGAGGACCACCGTTCACGCTGAGGCCCTACGCTGGCTGGATGGCGACAACGGGCACCGGCTGGCCGCGAGGCCGCACCACCTGGATCCTCGGCACGGTGGCGCTGTTCGCGCTGGGCGTTCTCGTCGGCGTCCCGCTCGGCAGCGTCTGGGTGGGGCTCCTGATCGCGGCGGCGGTGTCGGTCGGCTGGCTCATCGCCTACGAGTCGTGGCGGGGCCGCAACGTGGGCATCTACGACCGCGACGACGACGGCGCGCAGCTGTAGACGTCAGCGCCAGCGCGCGAGCTTGTCGGGATTGCGGACGAACCACACCTCCGTGATGCTCCCGGCGCGCGAGACGCCGAGCACGATGACGCCGTCCACGCGGCCGTCCTCGCGCACGACGAAGCCCATGCCGTCCGCGGTGAAGGCGGGGGCGACCCGCGCCCGCGGGCGCTTTCGGACGAGGCCGAGCAGGAAACGGGCGACGTTGTCGGCGCCGTGAACGGGCCGCCGTGCGGACGAGACCCGCCCGCCACCGTCGGACACCAGGGTCACGGACGGGTCGAGGATCGCCACGAGCGCGCCGAGGTCTCCGCCCAGGCAGGCGGCGGCGAACGCCCGGGCGATCTCGTCGTGTCGTTCGCGGGGTGCGAGCTCGCCTCGACGGTCGCGCACCTTGCGGCGTGCGGATGCGGCCAGCTGGCGCGCCGCATCCGTCGAGCGCCCGGTCGCGTCGGCGATCTGCGCGAACGGCACCGCGAACACGTCGTGGAGGACGAAAGCGACGCGCTCGGCGGGGCTCAACGCGTCGAGCACGACCTGCAGCGCCATGCTCACCGAGTCGTCGAGGGTGATCCGGTCGAGCGGATCCGCCCCCTCCGCCGGCAGGGGCTCGGGCAGCCACGGTCCGACGTAGGCCTCGCGGCGCACGCGAGCCGACCCGAGCACGTCGAGGCAGATGCGCGAGAGGGTGCGCATGAGCCATGCGCCGGGGTTCTCGATCCGGGCGCGGTCCGCGGGCTGCTGCCGCCACCACCGCACATAGGCCTCCTGGACGGCGTCCTCGGCCTCGGCGACGCTGCCCAGCATCCGGTAGGCCAGTCCCGTCAGCGCGGATCGCTCCTCGACGGCGCGTTCGTCGTGCTCGTCCATGCATCTCCCTCCCACACCTGACGACGAGGCCGGCACCCGGAATGTGAGCTACGCGGACGCGCGTCGGCGACGCACCGCGTCGGCGTACCCCTGCACGACCCGCTCGGGCTCCGCCAGCTGCCCGCGCTGCGCGGGCTCGGCGACGAGCCGGTCGAGCAGGACGCCGGCGAGAGCCACGGCGCGCCTGCCGTAGCCGCCGACCGCGTGGTTCACGGGGAGGTCGCGGCGCGTGCCGTCCGTGCCGGCGACGACGATCGTGCTCTCGCCGTGGCGGACGTCGTCGACCTGTTGCGACACGAGCGCGAGGAGGGCGTACCCGACCGTCGCCAGCGCGCCCGGGAAGGGGAGGCGCGAGACTCGGAGGCCGAGCTCGATCCGCGACGTCTCCTCCCAGGGCACGGTGTCCGCGAGCGGCGTCGACCCACGACGGTGCACGAGACCGTCCGGTGTGAGGAGGAGGTGCAGACCCTCCACAGCGGCCACCGCGACGCCGCTCGTGGTCGCCGTCAGCGGTCCGCAGCGCACGGTTCTCCCTCTGGATCGCAAGCTCACCTGTACGACCCAGATTGGCACATCGGAGCCGCCGCGCATCGCCGGCCCGCTGCGGACCTCACGTTCGCCACGGCTGTCTCGTCGATGGGGTGGGTGCCGCATCCGGCGGCCCGGAGAGGAATGATGCGGACATGAGGATCGCCGTGGCAGGAGGAACCGGAGCGGTCGGCACGATGGCGGTCGCCGAGGCGCGAGCGCGGGGGCACGAGGTTCGGGTGCTGTCACGCGCGGCGGGAGTGGATCTGACCGGGCCCGAGCCGCTGGACCTCGTCGGCACGGAGGTCGTCGTCGACGTGCTGAGCGCGAACGTGCGCAGCGCCGCGGACGCGATCGAGTTCTTCACGCGCACGACCGGGGCGCTGCTGGATGCGGAGCGGCGGTCGGGCGTGGGACACCACGTCGCGCTCTCGATCGTCGGGATAGACCGGGCTCCCTACGACTACTACGCGGGCAAGCTCGCCCAGGAGCAGGCCGTCGTGGCGAGCGGAGTGCCGTGGACGCTGCTGCGCGCGACACAGTTCCACGAGTTCGCCGAGCAGATGCTCACGCGCGCGCGGTTCGGTCCGCTGCAGCTGGCGCCGCGCATGCGCACACAGCCGGTCGCCGCGCACGAGGTCGCCGCGCGGCTCGTCGATCTCGCGGAGCAGCCGCCGGCCGGACGGGTGCCCGATCTCGCGGGCCCCCGGGAGGAATGGCTGCCGCGCATGGTCCGGGCATGCGCGCGGGCACGCGGACGACGGATGCCGATTCCCGCCGTCTCGCTCCCGGGCCCGTTCGGGCGGGCGATGCGCGACGGATCGCTTCTCGCGGGGCCGGAGGCCGTGCGCGGCGCCGAGACCTTCGACGCGTGGCTCGCGCGCACGCGCGGCTGAGGCGCAGGGTGGAGGACGCCGCATACGGATTCAGCCCTCCTCCCCGCGCATGTCGTCCCCCTCCCTCGCACGACGGGACTAGCGTGTGCCGCAGGAGCCCCGGCTCCGGCGGCGAACCGGCGAAAGGAACGCGTATGCGAGGAAGGCGGGTGGCGGCCGTGGCGATCGCCGTCGTCGTGGCGGTGGGGTTGGTGTCGTGCGGATCGAAGGAGGACGGGATGACGCCGGAGCAGGCGAGGGACACGCTCGTGTCCACGATCGAGGACAGCGCGGCGCTCCTGCCCCGCGTGACCGGCTGGAACCGCGACCACGCGCCGAACTTCAGCGACTGCGGAGCGATACAGGGCACCAGAGTGCACTTCGGATACGGATACGGCGCACCCCAGCCCGGCGGAGACCACGCCGCCGACGCCAAGACCATCGCCGACTACTGGACCTCCCTCGGCATGACCGTCCACATCGACACCTCGGGAGGAGGGATCCCCGTCGTCTTCGGCGAGGGCGGTCCGGTCTCCGTGATCAGCTTCAGCCCAGCCCCCGGCGACTACTACATCTCCGGCACCTCGCTCTGCGTCCCCGGCGACCCCCGCTCCTTCCTGGGCCAGCACTGAGGACACGGCCGTGACGATCTCCTTCGACCCCGACCGGCACGACGAGCTGATCCGCGCGCTCGCGCGGGCAGCCCGCGAGATCCGTGCCGAGCTCGACACGCTCGACAGCCGGGTGAGCGACCTCA
Organism: Microbacterium sp. SORGH_AS_0888; assembly: GCF_030818905.1. NCBI lineage: Bacteria > Bacillati > Actinomycetota > Actinomycetes > Micrococcales > Microbacteriaceae > Microbacterium > Microbacterium sp. SORGH_AS_0888. Next base: position 2,818,804 of record NZ_JAUTAZ010000001.1, on the reverse strand, counting down.
CGGCGCGCTGGTCGGGCGAGGCGCAGACCGCATACGACCGTGCGCATCGCGAGTGGACCGCGCGCATGGCATCCCTCCAGGCCGTGCTGCAGGACGCGGTCGCCTCCGGCACGGAGGCCGGGGCTCTGCTCGCGACCGCCGAGGCGGACGCGACCGCGGTGTGGACCTGACCGGCGCACTCCCCCGCAAGGGGGAGGCGGACGTCACGGGCCGTCCGTAGCATGGGGCTCGTGACGACATCGGATGCGAACCTCCCCCCGATCGAGACGGCGCCGTCAGGCCAGGCCGCGCTGGAGCTGCGCGGCCTGTTCAAGCGGTTCGGCGACAAGGTGGCCGTGGACGGCATCGACCTCACCGTGCCGACGGGCTCGTTCTACGGCCTCGTCGGTCCCAACGGCGCCGGCAAGACGACGACGCTGTCGATGGCGACGGGCCTGCTCCGTCCGGACGGCGGGACGGCCGTGCTGCACGGTGTGGACGCGTGGCAGCATCCGGTCGAGGCCAAGCGCATGATCGGCAACCTCGCCGACGGCGTCCGGCTGTTCGACCGGCTGACCGGCGAGCAGCTCATCACCTACACCGGGATGATGTTCGGCCTCGCCCGCCCCGAGATCGCCCAGCGCACCGCCGACCTCATCGCCCTCATGGACCTCGGCGAAGCCGCCGGCAACGCCGTCGTCGACTACTCCGCCGGAATGACCAAGAAGGTCGCCCTCGCGTGCGCCCTCGTCCACGCCCCCCGCGTGCTCGTGCTCGACGAGCCGTTCGAGTCGGTCGACCCGGTCTCGGCCGCCAACATCGAGGACGTGCTGCGCGGCTACGTCGGCAGCGGCGGCACGGTCATCGTGTCGAGCCACTCCATGGACCTCGTGCAGCGCATGTGCGACCACGTCGCCGTCATCGCCAAGGGGCGCGTGCTCGCCGCGGGCACGGTCGACGAGGTGCGCTCCGGCCAGACCCTGCAAGACCGCTTCGTCGACCTCGTCGGCGGCCGTCACCGTTCGGAGGGCCCCGAGTGGTTGCGACTCTCCTGAGGCTCCGCTTCCGCGTCCTCGGCAATCAGCTCGCCGCCAGCCCCTGGCAGCTGGTCGGCTTCATCTTCGGGATGCTGTGGGCGGCGGGTGCGCTCCTGACGGTGTGGGCCGGGCTGTTCGCCGCCGGGTTCGGGGGGCTCGACGTCCTGCGCGCCGTCGTGACCGCGGGCGGAGCCGTGCTGCTGCTCGGCTGGACGCTCGGTCCGGTGTTCATCGCGGGCGTCGACACGACCCTCGACCCCGACAAGCTCGCCCCCTTCCCGATCTCGACCGATCGCATGATGGTCGCGCTCGCCGCCGCCGGACTCACCGGAGTGCCCGGCATCGCGACGATGGCCGGCGCCGTCGCCGTCATCCCCGCGTTCTGGCGGTGGCCGGTCGCCATGCTCGTCGCCGTCGTCTGCGTCCCGCTGGGCGTGATCACCTGCGTGCTCGCCTCGCGGCTGATCGCCTCCCTGATGAGCGGAGCGGGCGGCAATCGCCGCACCCGCGAGATCATCGGCGGCATCGCGTTCCTCCTGGTGATCCTGGTCGGCCCGATCTTCGTCGGGTTCTCGACGCTGTTGCGGATGGGGCTCTCCGGCGCCGACCCCCTGGGCCGCATCCAGGACGTCATCGCGGCGGTGGCCTGGACCCCGCTGGCGGCCGCATGGGCGGTCCCGGGCGACGCCGCCGCCGGCGACTGGCTCCCGGCCGTCGGCAGGCTCGCCATCGCCGTGGCCACTCCCGCGCTGCTGTGGTGGCTGTGGCGCCGGATCCTCGTCTCCTCGCAGGGTGCACCGGCGCAGCGCACGACGCGGAAGGCGAAGGCCGGCAAGCTCGGCTGGTTCGGGCGTCTCCCCACGGGGGCCACGGGCGGCTCGTGGGCGCGGTCGCAGACCTACTGGCTGCACGATCCGCGGTATCTCCGTCAGCTTCTGGTCGTCCCGATCTTCCCCGTGCTGATGCTCGTCTACTCGGGCGGCGACGTCACGAGCCCGCTCTTCGCGTTCTCCGCGGTCCTGGTCGCGGTCGTGATGGGCGTGGTCCCCTACGTCGACGTCTCCTACGACGGCACGGCGTTCGCCTCCGTGCTGTCGACGGGCGCGCGCGGTCGCGACGACCGAGCCGGAAGGATGCTGGCGGCGTCCGTCGTGGGGATCCCGCTGCTGGTCGTCGTCGCAGGCGTCACCAGCGCGATCTCGGGTCAGTGGTCGCTGCTGCCCGCCATCCTCGGCGCGAGCATCGGAATGCTGCTGACGGGCTTCGGCGTGTGCGCCGTGAGCTCTGCGCTCATCGTCGTTCCCGTCGCCGCCCCCGGCGACAGCCCGTTCAAGCGGGTCCCGGGGACGAACGCGCTGATGGGGTTCATGATGCTCGGCATCTGGGTCCTGATCGCCGTCCTGGGATCCCCCGCCGTGATCCTCGCGATCATCGCCGCGGTATCGGGCACGGCGGCGTTCGGCTGGGCGGCGTTGATCACGGGCATCGTGCTCGGGCCGGCGTTCCTGATCGTCGGGATCCTCGTCGGCGGACGACTGTTCGACCGCCACGCACCCGAGCTCCTGCTGCGCCTGCGGTCCATGCGCAACGCCTGACCCGCGGGCGGAGGGTCAGGCCAGCAGCGCCTCGAGCACGCGGATGACGCCGTGCTCGGCGTTCGACGGGGCCCGGTAGCGGGCACGGGCGGCGACATCCGGATGGGCGTTGGCCATCGCGAACGAGTAGGCCGCGGCATCCATCATCTCGAGGTCGTTGAGGTAGTCGCCGAACACCGCGGTCTGCTCGGGAGTGACCCCGAGGACGGACTGCAGCCGGCGCACGGCCGTGCCCTTGTTGACACCGGGGTTCATGACGTCGACCCAGTGCTCGCCCGAGACGACGACCTGGTGCGTGCGTGCGATGCCCGCGAGCGCGGGCGCGGTGGCGTGCTCGGCGCTGCCGAAGTCGAACACCGCGATCTTGAGGATGTCGTCGTCCACCGCATCCAGGTCGTCGACCTCGCGCAGCTCCGCGTAGTACCGGTCGGCCTCGCGACGGAACGCCTCGTCGGTGCGTTCGATGTACGCCGACCGCTTGCCGCACAGCACGACGCCGACGTCGTGCGTGAGCGCACGGACGGTGGCGACGACCTCGTCGACGACGGCGGGCTCGATGACGTCCGAGCTGATCTCCGCATCGCGCCGGACGACGAAGGTGCCGTTCTCGGCGATGAAGACCATGTCGTCGCCGTGGCCGCCGAACTCGCGCCGCAGCGTCGCATACTGCCGTCCGCTGGCCGGTGCGAAGGCGATGCCCCGCTCGGCGAGACGCTCGAGCAGCGGCCAGAGCGTTGCGGGCACCCGCCCCTCGGCGTCCAGCAGCGTGCCGTCCATGTCGACGGCGACGAGGCGGATGTCGGGGCGCGGTTCGAGCGGGGGAAGCTGCATGCTCCTATCCTCCCCCGTCGCGCGCACACGCCTCACCGCGGTCGCGTCGCCGTCAGGCCCCGGCCCCTGGCGCGGCGGGAACCGACGCGCCGGCCGCGTGGAGAGGAGCGATCGCAGCGGAGACGCACCGTCGCACCGAGGCCAGCAGCTCCGCGGGTGACTCCGCGCTGCGGTCGAGGATCGCGCGGTCGGTCAGCATGGTGACGCCGCCCACGATGAACGGGGCGGTCGCGGCCGGGTCGTCGACCCCGTGGGAGACGAGGAGGGCGTGCAGGTCGTGGACGAGGGCGTTGTCGGCGACGCCCGCACGCGTGGCCGGAGACCCTCCGCAGAACAGCATGTCGTGGACGTCGAGCGCATCCAGGTAGGACAGTGCCAGCTCGACGCACCACGCCTCCACCGCCGCGCGCGCGTCGGCGGCCGCAGTGGCCGCCGCGCGCGTCCGTTCCACGATCCGGGCCGTGAATTCCGCCTCGATCGCGGAGACGATGTGCTCCTTCGTCGGGAAGTACAGGTACACGGTGCCTTTCGCGACCCCGGCCTGCGCGGCGATCGCGTCGATGCTGGTGGCCGGGATCCCGTTCGCGACGAAGAGGGAACGGGCCGCGTCGAGCACCGCCGCCCTCCGCTCCTCGGGCGCCCGACGTGCGAGCCGCGTCCGCTCCTCGCTCATGCCGCCATCCTGGCGTTGCACGCCGCCCACGCGGCGAACCGCTCCATGTAGGTCGTCAATCTGCTCGCCATCGACGGGTCGCTCAGCGCTCCGTTCTCGTCGAGCAGTCCGTCGCTTCCCCCGATGTACAGTTCGGGCTGCTGCATGGTCGGCATATCGAGGAACACGAGCGACTGGCGGAGATGGTGGTTCGCGCCGAACGCCCCCATCCGCCCGGGCGAGGCCGACACGATCGCCGCAGGCAGACCGCGGAAGACGTTCTGACCGTGCGGTGCCGAGCCGACATCGATCGCGTTCTTCAGCGGCGCGGGGACGGAGCGGTTGTACTCCGGGGTGACGAACAGGACCGCCTCGCACGCGCGGATCTCTGCACGGAACCTCGCCCAGGCGGCGGGCGGCTCAGCGGCGACCTCGACGTCGAGGTCCTCGTTGTAGAGCGGCAGGTCGCGGATCTCGACGAATCGGGGCCGCAGTCGAGGGGGCGCCGCGGCGATCAGCTCACGGGCGACACGCTTCGTGAGCGAGTCCTGGCGAAGACTGCCGACGATGACGCCCACGGAAAGCGGACGCTGCGCCATCTCATCGAGTTCCACGGCGATAGGATATCATCCTGACTGACCGTCGGTCATTCATTTCTCGCTGCGCTCACGGCCCGCTCAAAAGCCGCCGTCGATACGATCGGCGCGTGCGACGGCTTCCCGAGGTCCTCCCCCCGCGCCGTCGACCTCTGGTCATGGCCGTGTCTCTCGCCGTCATGATCGCGAGCAGCACGGGCATCGTCGCCGTCGGCGCGGCGATCGGCGGGCACATGGCCGCCTGGAACGACTACGTCGACGCGCAGGCGCAGCTGACGGCGGCCGAGCACGACCACGACGCTGCGGCGACATCGCTCGATCAGGCGCGCACCGCCGCCGTCGCGGAGTTCACGACCGCGAAGACGCTGCACGATCGGAGCACGGCGCACGGCGTCCTCCTGACCGCGGCGGCTCAGGTCGGCCAGCTGGGGACCGACCTGACGACGTTGACGACGGCCGCGGGGATCATCGTCGACACCAGCGGTGCCGTGACCGCCGCCCCGGCGAGCTTCTCGCCGTCGGCGTCGTCGGCGCCCCGCGCGGACGAGCGGTCCGGCACCGCCGAGGTGGAGTCGGCGACGGCCGCGCTGACGGCACTGACCCGCACGACGCAGTCCGACACCGCTGCGCTCACGGCGAGGACGAAGGAGCTGAGCGCCGCCACGGCGGCGCTCCAGACATCCACCCAAGCGGCGGCGGATGCGCAGCACCTGCCGGTCACGGGCGAGCCGACGGACGCCGACCCGCACTGCGCCAGCGTGCCCAACGGCACCCGCACGGTCTTCGTGAGCATCGCGGACCAGCACATGTGGGCCTGCGAGGGAACCGAGCTGAAGCTGGACACCGCCGTGACGACCGGCGCAACCGCGATCACGAACGTCGACGACTCGACACCGACGGGCACCTTCGCCGTCCAGGGGAAGACGCAGAACACGGTGCTTCGCGGCTCGGACGCCAACGGCAGCTGGAACGACCCGGTGACCTACTGGATCCCCTTCACGGACGGCGTCGGCTTCCACGACGCGTCGTGGCAGACGTTCCCCTTCGGCAGCGCCCGGTACACGACCGACGGTTCGCACGCCTGCGTGCACACGCCCCTGGACGCGCTGGCGACGCTGTACGGCTGGCTCCGCACGGGCGACCGCGTCGTCGTCAGCTGACGGACCCGGCGACCCGGCCGCTATCCCTGGCGGCCCTTGAAGCGCGGGTTGAGCTTGTTGATGACGAACACCTTCCCGCGGCGGCGCACGACCTGCGCCCCGGGCTGGTTCTTCAACGACTTCAGCGATGCGCGTACCTTCACGACGACTCCCTATTGATAATAGTTCTCAACAAGTAGGCTACGCTATTCGCGACCTGCGCGGGAATGAGGAACGCATGAGCGGATTGGGCGGCATCGCGATCACGGGCGCCTGCGAGCCGGAGCGGCGCGCGTACGGCCGCGCCCTGGCTCAGACACTCGGATGCCGCCACGTCACCGGGATCGAGATGCTCTCCGGCCGCGGCGTCGGCCGCGCCCTGGCTCAGACACTCGGATGCCGCCACGTCACCGGGATCGAGATGCTCTCCGGCCGCGGCGTCGCCGACGAGGGTCCCCGGGTGATCGACGTCCCGCTCGTGGTCCCGCCCTCCCAGGCGGCGGCGATGCTCGAGGAGGAGAACGGCGACGGGCTCCTGTGCATCGCCGACGCGCGACATCTGATCGATGATCTGCGCGACGACGCCCCCCTCATCGCGGACGCCGAGGACCTGGTGCCGCTCGGGCAGCCCGGCGCCCGCGCCCTGCACGCCGCACAGGCGCTCGAGTACGCGACCATGACCGTGCTGGTCAACTGGGAGCACCTCCCCACGGCGGAGCTCTCCCTCCTCCTCGCGCTCGCCTCCCATCTCGGGCCACGGGCCCGCCTGCGTCTCTCGCGCGGGCCCGCCGACGACATCGCCGGCCTGCGTCGCGCGGCGGCACCCGCGCACAGCCGTCCGGGGTGGGTGACAGCCCTCAACGGCGAGCACCGCCCCACCATGACCGACGCCCGGGTCCGTACCGTGCGCTACGAGCAGATCCGCCCGTTCCACCCGGGTCGCCTGCGCACGGCGCTCGACGAGCGGCTCGAGTCCGGTGCGTGCGGCGTCCTGCTGAGGTCCGTCGGGTTCTGCCGACTCGCCACGCGACCGCGCGTGGTCGGGCAGTGGGAGCACGTCGGCTCGTGCATGTGGCTGCATCCGCTCGCTGCCGACGAGGGCGACGCGCTCTCGCTGGGTCAGGACCTCGCCTTCACCGGCCTCGACATCGACGCCCTCGCCCTCTACGACGCGCTCGACGCTGCGGCCCTCACCGACGACGAGCTCGCCGCCGGTCCGGATGCCTGGGCACGGATGCCCGACCCGCTGCCCCGCTGGGTCGACGTCCCCCGCTGAGCCCGCGATCGGGGCGAGCTCAGACGGCGGCAGGCGCGGCCGGAGGCCGCGGCACGCTCCGGCGTCCCGAGGGGTGGACATGCTGCCGGTCGGCACCGACATCCGTCACCCCGTGTCGGGAAGACCCGAGTCGAGCCGTCGGGCTGGCGCGGTGGGAGCACGTGTCCTACGCCGTCCGCTCCGAGGTCTCGGCGGGGAGCCTCGCCCCGCACGGTCTCGGTCGAGGTGTCGGCGGCAGCGCCGTCCTCCGCGGCCGCGACTGACGGCATCCGCGCCGCGAGAGCGTTCAGGCGGCGGGTCGGAGCGAGGCCACGAAGTCGAGCTTGTCGAGCACGGGGCCCGGGATCACGAAGGGGTACAGATCGTCCTTGCCCATCGAGCGGTTGATCATGTTGAGCGCCGTCGACAGCGGGATCCACACCCCCGTCACCAGGTCGCGGAACCGCGAGAACGCCTCGATGCCGGCGACCGCCGTCAGCCCGTAGGCGGATGCCGTCTCCACCGTGTCCGAGATGTGCAGGAAGTGCGCCCAGGTCTCGGCGAAGTCCTCGTAGGGGTGCATCGTCGCGTAGGTCGAGATGTATCGCTCCTGCCAGCCGGCCGGCGGGCCCTCGGAGTAGTGGCGGTCGATCTCGGCCTGGTAGTCCGCGGTCTCGTCGCCGAAGAGCTCGCGGGCCTCGGGGAGCCGGTCCGTGCCCTCCACCAGCAGCCACTCGAAGTAGTGGCCCACCTCGTGCCGGAAGTGGCCGAGCATCGTGCGGTACGGCTCGCCGAGCTGCTCCTGCACCTGCGTGCGGTGCGCGTCGTCGCTCTCGGCGAGGTCGATCGTGATGACCCCCGCGTCGTGGCCGATGACGACGTTCTCGGCCACGCTGGACAGCAGATCGAAGCACAGGCCGCGCTCGGGGTCCTCGTCCTTGCCCACGATCGGGAAGCCGAGACGATCCAGCTCGACGACGAGCCAGCGCTTGGCGCGCTCGGCGACCGGGTACTGCGACAGCCCCTCGAGGTCGGCGTCGTTGGGCCGGACGCGGGTGAGGTCGCACGCCGAGCACTGGCCGCCCTCGAGCGGCGCGAGCCAGGTGCAGCCGGACAGGCCGAGGTTGCGGCAGACGTGCCACACGAGGCCGGCGGAGTCGACGTAGCGGCCGTTCGCGTCGACCGGCACGATCTCCGCCTCACCGCGCGAGAAGCCGAGCGCGGTGCCGCAGGAGACGCAGACGGAGTTCTCGAAGTACAGGGCGTTGCCGCAGACCCGGCATCGGAAGGCTTTCACGGGACGAGCATCGCACACGCCCGCGTCTGGACATCCGGGGTTGCGCTCGCGCCGAGATGCCGATCCCGCCGCGCCGCTCAGTGCGCGGCGTACTCCTCGAGCGGGGCGACGTCGACCGACACCCGCAGGGTCGAGCGCTTGGCCTCGGTGTAGATCACGCCCTTCACCGGCGTGACGTCGCCGTAGTCGCGCCCCCACGCGACCGTGACGTGCCGGTCCGCGATCCACTGGTCGTTGGTCGGGTCGAACGCGAGCCACTGGTCGGAGCCGGGCAGCCACACCGCGACCCAGGCGTGCGACGCGTCGGCTCCCACGATGCGCTCCTTGCCGGGCGGGGGCTGCGTCGCGAGGTACCCGCTGACGTACCGTGCCGCGATGCCGTGCCCGCGCAGGCACGCGAGCGACAGGTGCGCGAAGTCCTGGCACACCCCGGCACGCTTCGCGAGCACGTCCGGAACGGTGCTGGTCACGGTCGTCGCCGTCGAGTCGTAGTCGAAGTCGGCCTTGATGCGGTGCATGAGGTCGGTCACGGCGTCGCCGATCGGCCGTCCCGGCTCGAGGGACGCCGCGGCGTAATCGGTCGCATCCGGCACCTGCAGCACCTTGGGCGAGGGCAGCGCGAAGTCGGTCGCCGCCCAGGCACCCGCGATCTCGGGGTGCTGGAGCGGTCGCGCACGCTCCCAGGGCTCGGCGAGCGCCGTCGCGTCGTAGCTCGGCGGCACGACCTCGACCTCGGTCACGGCGTCGATCGTGAGCCGCTGGTGGGGCTCCGTGACGTGGAAGTACGTCGAGACGTTCCCGTAGCCGTCGGTGTGGCGGCTCGTCGCGGAGGGCACGGGGGCGATCTCGACGCGATGGTCGCTCGCGCGCTGCGCCGGCAGCGTGCGCGGCGTGAGGTGCGCGAGACCGTAGCTGCCGCTCACATCCGCGTCGTAGCGGTAGTCCGTGCGGTGGCTGACCCGATACCTCACGAGGCGACCCCCCGCTCCTCGGTGAGCGCGAGCGAGGACAGCGCCTGCGGCTCCGGCCCGCTCGCGCCGTGCACCTGCAGCACGGCGTCGGAGAGACGCCGCAGGCCGTCGGCGGTCTCCGCCAGCAGCAGGATGAGCCCCGGCCGCACGCCGTCCTCCCGGAGCGTGAGCTCGGCGAGGTCGGCGCCCTCGATCGCCGCGTGCAGCTCCTCGACGAGGCGTTCGGGGCGGCTGGAGCGGGTCGAGGCCGGAAGCGCCCGCAGGTGCTCGGCCACGCGGTCCAGCGCGAACGCGACCGAGCGCGGGTTCTCGGCATCCGTCAGCAGGAGCTCGAGCGCCCCCTCGACGCGGACGTCGCCGCGGTGCCGCCGTCGGTGGGTGACCGAGCTCTCGGCGGCCAGCAGCACGCCTTCGAGCACGGCGCGGTCGACCTCACGACCGCGGGCGGAGGTCGCGGTCGCCTGCAGCAGCGCGCACAGCTGCAGTGCGCGCTCGACGAAACGCCCCAGCTCGATCATGTGCCAGCCGGCGTCCTGGATCATGTTGGCGGTCACGCCCTGGAGCGACAGGACGCCGGTGAGCATCCGCCCGGCGGCGTCGGGGATCCGCTGGGCGTGACGTGTCCCCCGCAGCGCCGCGGCAGCGCGGTCGACGGCGCCGAACACGCGCCAGGTGTCGTTCGACAGCTGATCGCGCACGCCCTCCAGCGCGTCGCGGAGCCGCGAGAAGGAATGAGCCGCCGACCCGGGCCGTCCGGCGTCCAGGAGCAGCGAGCGCAGCTCGTCGGCCGGATCCGCCGCCCGGCGCGGACACAGCCGGGCGATCGCGTCGCGCAGGGCCGCGAGCACGAGCGCGCCGGAGTCGAGCGAGGAGTAGTCGAGCTGCTCCGCGTAGGTCTGCGTCGCGAGCACGAGGCGCAGCAGGTCCTCGGCGCGCTCGGCGTACCGGCCCGCCCAGAACATGTCCTCCAGCCCGCGGGGCGAGAGCGTCGGCGTCGCACGCGCGAGCGTGAGCGGGGCGACCTCGGCGAGCCCCTGATCAGGATCGGACTCGGCCGCCTTGAGCACCCAGACGTCCTTCGTCACGGGCGCCAGTCCCCCGACCCCCGCGAGGGTCGCGAGGCCGCCCACAAGCGGACGGTACGCGGATCCGTCGCGGATCGTGAACGCCCGGAGGATCAGCTGCCGGGGCACCGTGCCGCCGCCGGCGCTCGCCATCGGCGCCCAGGCGGGGGCCTGCGACAGCGGCAGCAGCCGACGTCCGACGTAGCGATGCGGCTCCGTCAGGATGCGCGCGCGGACCTCGTCGGGGGCGATGCCGGTGAGCTCGGCCGAGCGGCCGTCGATGCGGCGCACGCTCAGCTCGCCGTCCTCGAGGCCCGCGAGGATCACCTCGAGTCCCTCCGGGTCGCCGCCCCACCCAGCTCGGCACGCTCGGCAGCCGCAGCTGCTCGCCGAGCAGCCGCTCGCACACGGCGGGGAGGAAGGGCATCAGGCCCGGGTTCTCGAGCACGCCGGCGCCGAGCGCGTTGACGACGCTCACGCTGCCGCGGCGGACGGCCTCCACGAGTCCCGGGAAGCCGAGCTGGGATCCCGCCCGGAGCTCCAGGGGGTCGCACCACTCCGCGTCGACGCGACGGAGGATGACGTCGACGCGCTCGACCGGCATCCGGTGCGGATAGCCGGGCGGCTTCATCCACACCGAGCCGTCACGCATGACGAGGTCGCCGCCCTGCACGAGCGGGAAGCCGAGGACGTTGGCGAGGAACGCCTGGTCGTACGCCGTCTCGGAGTGCGTGCCCGGTGAGAGCACGACGATCCGCGGGTCGGAGACCTCGGCCGGCGCGGCCTGCAGCAGCGAGGACCGCAGCGCCGCGAAGTAGGGCTCCATGCGGTGCAGCGCCGCCTCCTGGTAGAGGTCCCGGCAGCACGCGGGAGATGACGCGGCGGTTCTCCATCGCGAAGCCGAGACCGGACGGCGCCTGCACGCGGTCGGCGAGAACCCGCCACTCCCCCTCGGCGTCGCGGCCGAGATCGGTGCCCGACAGCAGCAGCGGATGTCGCGGCCCGGTGCCGACGAGCGGCCGCAGGAAGCCGGCGTGCGCGAACACCGCGGCGGCGGGCACGACGCGCTCGGACAGCATCCGCTGCGGTCCGTACAGGTCTTCGAGCAGCGCTCCCAGGAGCTCGGCACGCTGGGCGAGGCCGACCTCGAGGCGCCCCCAGGTCGTGGCGTCGAGCACGAGCGGCACCGGGTCCAGACCCCACGGGATGCTGCCGGCATCCGGATGCTCGTAGGTGACGCCGTCGTCGGCGAGCAGCGTCGCGATCTCGTCGTCGATGCGTCGCAGCTCGTCGGCCGTGAGGTCGTAGGCGACGGCGGCCATCGCGCGCCACGACGGACGGAGCGCGCCCTCGGCGTCGACGACCTCGTCGAACCTCTCACGGGCGGTGCCGGGCAGCGGCAGCGTCGGGGCGCCGACGAGCGCCGCGTACTCGCGCAGCACGCTCATGCGGCGGGCTCCGGCGCCAGAGCGCGCTCCCGCGCATCGTCCGGGCGGCCGTTACGGGGCATGGGAGCCTTCTCTCGGGGCCCGTCGCAGGTCGAGCGTGTGCGGGTAGTCGTCGGTCGCGGCGCGACGGCCGGCCTCGCGCAGGGCGGCGATGTCGAGCCGGCCCGCGGTGTGGCCGTGGGGCGCGAAGCGCGCGGCACGGCGCGCCTCGGCCTCGTTCGCGTTCACGGGCGGGTGCTCGTAGGCACGCCCGCCCGGGTGCACGACGTGGTAGGTGACGCCGCCGAGCGAGACGGCGGCATCCGTGTCGACGACGTCGAACACGAGCGGCGCGTGCACCTCGATGGTCGGATGCAGGGCCGACCAGGGCTGCCACGCGCGGTAGCGGACGCCGGCGTAGTACTCGCCCGGGCGGCCGGTGGATGTCAAAGGCACAGGAACACTCTGACATGTCACCAGGTGACGTGTCGGATCGATCCCCCGAACCGTCACCTGCACGCGCTCCACGGAGGAGTCGACGTAGCGCGAGGTTCCGCCCGCCGTGGCCTCCTCGCCGAGCACGTGCCAGGGCTCGACGGCCTGCCGCAGCTCCAGCTCGATGGGCCCCTGCGCACCGGGCGCGAGGCGCGCCAGGCCGATGCGCGGGAAGCGGAACTCGGTGAACGGGTCGAGCCACGTCTGCTCGAACGGGATGCCGGCGGCCCGGAGGTCGGCGACCACCTCGGCGATGTCGTGCGCGGCGCCCTGCGGCAGGAGGAAGTCCTCGTGCAGGCGCGTGCCCCAGCGCACGAGCGGCGCGGTGCACGGCTCGTCCCAGAACATCGCGACGAGACTGCGCACGAGCAGCGCCTGGACCAGGGCGAGACGGGGATGCGGCGGCATCTCGAAGCCGCGGAGCTCCAGCAGGCCGAGCCGCCCGCGCGAGGAGTCGGGGCTGTAGAGCTTGTCGATGCAGAACTCGGCCCGGTGCGTGTTGCCGGTGAGGTCGGTGAGCAGGTGCCGGAAGGCGCGGTCGACGACCCACGGGGAGACCTCTTCGCCCAGCTCGGCGGCGCGCGCCGCGAGACGGCGCACCTCGGCGAGCGCGATCTCCATCTCGTAGACCGCCTCGGGGCGGCCCTCGTCGAACCGCGGAGCCTGGCTCGTCGGACCGATGAACCGCCCCGAGAACAGGAACGAGAGCGAGGGATGCCGCTGCCAGTAGGTGATGAGGCTCGCCAGCAGGTCGGGGCGGCGCAGCAGCGGCGACTCGGCGGGCGTCGAGGCCCCGAGGGTGAGGTGGTTGCCCCCGCCGGTTCCGGTGTGGAGCCCGTCGACGTCGAACTTCTCCGTCGTGAGGCGGCACAGCCGCGCCTCGGCGTAGAGCGTCTCGGTGAGCGAGCGCTGGTCGGCCCAGCTCGCGCTCGGCTGCACGTTGACCTCGATGACCCCCGGGTCGGGGGTCACGACGAGCTGCGTGAGTCGCGCGTCCGGCGGTGGGCCGTAGCCCTCGATCACGAGCCGGGTGCCGGTCGCGGCCGCGGCGCGCTCGATGACGGCGAGGAGGTCGGCATAGGCCTCGAGCGTCGTGGTGGGCGGGAGGAACACGTGCGTCCACCCGTCGCGGAACTCGACCGCCAGCGCCGTGGTGGCCGCCCCCTCGGGGTCCACGACCGACGCGGATCGGATGCCGGGGGTCACGGACCCCACGGGCGCGAGGTAGGACGGCTCGCCCGGGTGCTCCGGGTCGCTCCAGGCGATCGCGTCGAGCGGCAGCCGCAGGCCGATCGGGCTCGTGCCGCCGATGAGCACGAGCCGGCCGCGTCGGAAGCGCCATGCCGGGCTCGTCCACTCGCCCTCCGGCGTCGGGTCGGTCACGAGCGGCAGCACCCAGCCGGTCGGCGTCGTGACGTCGGCGTCGAGGGCGGCGACGTCCGGCTCCTCGGTCTCGGGGCGCGGGCCCGCCGGGCGGCGCAGCTCGGCGACGAGGGGGGTCAGCGGGTCCTCGAACGCGGGCAGGAGCTGCGTCTCGGGCAGGCCCAGCAGCCGCGTGATCTCGCGGCCGAGCGCCTCGGCGCGGGCGGGGCCGGCGGCATCCTCCGTCTCCGACCACGGGTCGGCGAACAGGGCGGGGTCGTGCCAGAGCTCCGTGCCGTCGGCGAGCCACTGCAGCGCGATGTTCCACCGCGGCAGCGGCTCGCCCGGATACCACTTGCCCTGTCCGCGGTGCACGACGCCGCCCGTGGCGTAGCGCGCGGCGAGGCGCTCGGCGAGCTCGTTCGCGAGCTGGCGCTTGTGGGGGCCGTCGGCATCCGTGTTCCACTCGGGGCGGACGGCGCCGGTCTCGTCCGTGGGCCGCAGGGCGACGAAGGTCGGTTCGCCGCCCATCGTGAGGCGGACGTCGGAGCGGGTCAGCCGCGCATCGACCTCGGCGCCGACGGCGTCGATCCGCGCCCACTGGTCGTCCGTGAGGGGCTTGGTCGTGCGGGGGTCCTCGTGGATGCGGGTGACCTCGTTCGAGAAGCCGAAGGTGACCTCGACCGGCTCGGTGACCCCCGTGATGGGGGCCGCGGAGGAGGGATGCGGGGTCGCGGACAGCGGGATGTGCCCCTCGCCGGCGAACAGGGCGCTCGTGGGGTCCATCCCGACCCACCCGGCGCCGGGGAGGAACACCTCGCACCAGGCGTGCAGGTCGGTGAAGTCGGCCTCGGGGCCGCTCGGGCCCTCGAGCGACTTCTCGTCGGCGGCGAGCTGCACGAGGTAGCCGGAGACGAAGCGGGCCGCGAGGCCGTGCTGGCGCAGGAGGCTCACGAGCAGCCACGCGCTGTCGCGGCAGGAGCCGATCGCGCGCCCCAGCGTCTCGTCGGGGGTCTGCACGCCCGGCTCCATGCGCACGCTGTAGGCGACGTCGCGGTGGATGGCGGAGTTGAGGTCCGCGAGGAACTGCACCGTCGGCGTGCCGTCGGCGGGCGGCTGCGGCTGTGCGCGGCGCCACACATCCGCGTTCTCGCTGTCGTCGACCGGGCGCAGGTAGGGCGCGAGGTCGGCCTTGAGCTCGGGCGCGTACTCGAACGGGAAGCGCTCGGCGTACTCCTCGATGAAGAAGTCGAAGGGGTTGATGACCATCATGTCGGCGACGAGGCCGACGGTGATTCGCAGGTGGTCGATCTTCTCGGGGAAGACGAGGCGCGCGATCCAGTTGCCGAAGGGGTCCTGCTGCCAGTTGATGAAGTGCTCGGCCGGGCTCACGTCGAGCGAGTAGGCCTCGATCGGGGTGCGGGAGTGCGGGGCGGGCCGCAGGCGCACGAGGTGCGGGCCGACCTTCACGGGGCGTGCGAACTCGTACGAGGTGTCGTGGCGCAGTGCCACCTTGATCGACATGGGTACAGCATCCCCCACCCCTGTTGCACTCGGGTTACGCCTGACGTGCCCGCCCGCGAATCAACACCCGCCCGTCGGATCAACACCGCGGATGCACGAATCCGGTGTGGATTCGGCGATGCGACGTTGATTCGCGGCGGATGCTGCGGAAGGATGCGGGGGCGACGCCCCGTGCGTGACCGGAAGGAGACGTCCCATGTCGTATCAGGTGGATTTCCAGACCGTCTCGACCGTCGGGCTGGAGTCGTCTCCGGTCGCCGACGCGCTCGCGGGCCTGCGGGCGAACGAGGCCCGCTACCTCAAGAACAAGTACGACCACGACTTCACGGTCGAGTCGGCCGCGGACGCGAAGGACACGATCGAGTGGGTGAGCGGCATCCTCGACCAGGAGCGCGGCATCGTGATCGCCTCCCCGGCGCTGGAGGCGACCGCGTTCGAGGCCGGCGGCATCCGCTTCGCGTACGTCTTCTACGAGAGCGGCCTGGGCATCAACGTGATGTACACGATCGAGGACGCGGGCAAGCGCGCGGTGGGCTTCAAGCTCTCGGAGGGCATGGAGGTTCCGGAGGAGCTGTCCTCGTTCAAGTTCGCGCGGCAGAGGTCGAAGCTCGCCGGCACGATCCGCGGCTCGTACTTCGTCATCAAGGGTGAGCACTGACGCGGGGAGACCAGATATGGCGACGAAGAAGGGGACCGGCGCGTTCAGCGCCGAGGAGCGCGCCGCGATGAAGGAGGCGGCGTCCGAGGCGCGGGCGCAGAAGGCGCGCGCGGGGAAGGCCGACAAGGCCGCGGCGGACCTCGCGGACGTGCTCGAGAAGATCGCGGCGATGGCGCCCACCGACCGGGAGCTCGCCGAGAAGGTGCACGAGACGGTGCTCGCCGCCGCGCCCGGCCTCGCCCCGCGCACCTGGTACGGCATGCCCGCCTACGCCAAGGACGGCAAGGTGCTCGCGTTCTTCCAGGACGCGGGCACGTTCACGGCCCGCTACGCGACGCTGGGCTTCCAGGATGTCGCGCAGCTCGACGACGGCGCGTTCTGGCCGACCTCGTACGCGCTCGTCGCCTGGGACGACCAGGTCGCGCGGACGATCACCGACCTGGTGCGCCGCGCCGTCGGCTGACCCGGGCTCCCGCCCGCGCGAGCCACGCGCTGCGCACCCTCCGCGCAGGCGCAGAATGGTCGGGTGACGGTCGAGACGCGGGACGAGGGACAGCCCGCATCCGGCTGGCTCCGCCGCGTCGGCGGCTACCTCGGCCGCCACCGCCGCAGTCTCGTGATCGCGATCGTCGCGGCCGTGCTCGGGGCGGCGACGCAGGTCGCGACCCCGCTCGTCGCACGACAGATCATCGATGAGGTCATCGTCGCCCAGGCGGCTCCGCTGTGGCCGTGGATCGTCGGGCTCCTCGTGCTCGCCGTCCTCGGCTTCGTGTTCACGCGCCTGCGCCGGTTCCGCGGCGGCCGCATCGCCCTGGACGTGCAGCACGACCTCCGCGTCGAGATGCACGACGCGCTGCAAGGCCTGGACCAGGGCACGCTCTCCCGCATCTCGACCGGGCAGCTCGTGGGTCGCGCCACCTCCGACATCGGCATGGTGCAGGGGCTCCTCACCTTCCTCCCGCTCGTGCTCGGCAACGTGCTGAGCATGGTGATGTCGATCGTCGTGATGTTCGTGCTGTCGCCGCTGCTCGGGCTCGTCAGCCTCGCGATGGTGCCCGTGCTGCTGTGGATCACGATCCGGATGCGCGTGCACACCTTCCCCGCCTCCTGGGACGCGCAGCAGAAGGAGGGCGAGCTCGTCCAGATCGTCGACGAGGATGTCGCGGGCGTCCGCGTCGTGAAGGCGTTCGGCCAGGAGCAGCGCGAGCTCGAGCGGCTCACCGCATCCGCCGTGCGCCTCTACGGCTCGCAGATGCGGATCACCCGCCTCATCGCCCGCTACCAGCCGCTGCTGAGCACCGTCCCGGTCCTCGGGCAGGTGGCCGTGCTCGCCCTGGGCGGCTGGCTCGCGATCACCGGCACCATCACGCTCGGCACGTTCCTCGCGTTCTCGACCTACATCGCGGCCCTCATGGCGCCCACGCGCCAGCTCGCCGGCATCCTCACGATCGCCGAGCAGGCGCGCGCCGGCTTCGAGCGCATCTTCGAGCTGATCGATCTGCGACCGGCGATCACCGACCGCCCCGACGCCGTCGCCCTCGCCGAGCCGGCGGGCGAGATCAGGCTCGACGACGTCGTGTTCGGCTACGACGACGACAGCCGCGTGCTCGACGGCGTGACCCTGCGGATCGCCCCGGGCGAGCGGGTCGCGATCGTGGGCGCGAGCGGCAGCGGCAAGTCCACGATCGCCGGGATGCTGATGCGCGCTCACGACCCCGATTCGGGGACCGTGTCGATCGGCGGGGTGGACCTGCGGCGTGCGCGGCTCGACTCGATCCGCGGCGCCGTCGGCATGGTCTTCGAGGACGCGTTCCTGTTCTCGGAGTCGGTGCGCGAGAACATCCGGTACGGCGACCCCGCCGCATCCGACGAGCAGATCGAGGATGCCGCTCGATCCGCCGCCGCGCACGAGTTCATCACGGCGCTGCCGCACGGCTACGACACGGTCGTGGGCGAACGCGGGCTGAGCCTGTCGGGCGGGCAGCGTCAGCGGATCGCACTCGCCCGCGCCCTCGTGCGCGACCCCAGCATCCTCGTGCTCGACGACGCGACGAGCGCGATCGACGCACGCACCGAGCAGCAGATCCACGACGCGCTGCTGGATGCCGCCCACGGCCGTACGGTCGTGATCGTGGCGCACCGGCACTCCACGCTGCGCCTCGCCGAGCGCATCGTCGTGCTGGACGGGGGCCGCATCGTGGACGAGGGCACGCACGACGAGCTCGCCGAGCGCAGCGACGTGTACCGCGCGCTGTTCGGGGCGACGGATGCCGCACGCCGGGGCGAGGTGGAGGCCCTCGCGCCCGCGGCGGTCGCCGGGGTCGAGGTCGCCGCGGGACCCCGCTTCGGTCTGGGCGCCGGAGCGCCGCGGCCCCTCGCGACGCGCGCGCCGGACATCGGCCCGGGACTGGGCGGAGGGCGCAGCCGGGGCATCCGGGGCAGCCTCGTCGCGACGCCGGAGCTGCTGGAGAAGGTCGCAGCCCTGCCGCCCGTGAAGGACGAGCCGGAGATCGACCTCGCCGCCGAGAGCAGCCCGCGCCCCGGGTTCTCGCTCCGCGCGATCCTGCGCGAGTTCCGCCGCCCGCTGCTGTTCGCGTTCGTGTTCGTCGTGCTCGACGCGGTCGCCGGTCTCCTCGGCCCCGCCGCGGTCAAGGCCGGCATCGACCAGGGCGTCTCGACCGGCGCCGCCGGCATCCTGTTCGCAGCGAGCGGCGCCTACCTGCTCATCACGATCGCCGACCTGTTCGCCCGCATCGCGGGCTCGTTCTTCACGGGGCGCGCCGCACAGCGCATCATGCTGTCGCTGCGCGTGCGGATCTTCGCGCAGCTCCAGCGTCTCTCGCTCGACTACTACGAGCGCGAGATGGCCGGCCGCATCATGACGCGTATGACGACCGACATCGACCAGTTCGACACGCTGCTCGCGAACGGGCTGCTGGGGGCGCTCGTCTCGTTCGTGACCTTCGTCGGGGTGGGGGTCGCGCTCGTCGTGATCGATGTGCCGCTGGGCCTCGCCGTGCTCACCGTGGTGGTGCCGCTCGCTATCGCGACGGTGTTCTTCCGCCGCCGCGCGGCCGAGCTGTATGCGCAGTCGCGCGAGCGCATCTCGATCGTGAACGCGGCCTTCCAGGAGAGCCTGTCGGGGGTGCGCGAGGCGCAGGCGTTCACGCACGAGGAGGAGACGCGGCGCCGGTTCCGCCGCCAGGGCGAGGACTACCTCGAGTCGCGGGTGGCGGCCCAGCGGCTCGTCGCGACCTACTTCCCGTTCGTGCAGTTCCTCTCCTCGGTCGCCGATGCCATCGTGCTGTGCCTGGGCGCCCTGCTGATCGCGCAGGGACAGCTGACGGCGGGCGCGCTCATCGCCTTCCTCCTCTACATCGACATGTTCTTCTCGCCGATCCAGCAGCTCTCGCAGGTGTTCGACTCGTGGCAGCAGACGCGCGTGTCGGTCACCAGGATCGACGAGCTCATGCGGCTGCAGACCCTCACGCCCGAGGCGCCGGATGCGACCCCCGTCGGCCGGCTCACGGGTCGACTCGACCTCGAGCGCGTGCACTTCGCCTATCCGACGGGCGCCGTCTCGAGCGACATCCGCGGCCCGCAGGACGCGCGCGGAGCCGTGGCGGTGACCGCACGACCGGCCGAGGCGCTCGCGGGGGTGGACCTCGACATCCGTGCCGGCGAGACGATCGCGCTCGTGGGCGAGACGGGCGCGGGCAAGTCGACCGTCATGAAGCTCGTCGCGCGCTTCTACGACCCCGACCGGGGCGCCGTGCGCGCCGACGGCCGCGACCTGCGCACGCTCGAGCTCGCCGGCTTCCGGCGCACGCTCGGCTACGTGCCGCAGGAGTCGTTCCTGTTCAGCGGGACCGTCGCGAGCAACATCGCCTATGGGCGGCCGGATGCGGACGCCGACGCGGTCGAGGCCGCCGCACGCGCGGTGGGCGCGCACGAGATGATCCGCGCGCTCCCCCGCGGCTACGACACCGAGATCGCCGAGCGCGGGCGCTCGCTCTCGGCCGGTCAGCGCCAGCTTCTGACGCTCGCACGCGCGGAGCTCGTGAACCCCCGCATCCTGCTGCTGGACGAGGCGACCTCCAACCTCGACCTCGCGAGCGAGGCGCGCGTGACGGACGCCATGCAGCGGCTCTCCGCGGGGCGGACGACCGTGCTGATCGCGCACCGGCTGCAGACCGCGATGGGCGCGGATCGCATCGTCCTGCTCGACCACGGCAGGGTCCGCGAGACCGGTTCGCACGACGAGCTGCTGGCCTCCGACGGCGCCTATGCACGCATGTGGCGGGCCTTCGAAAGCGCGACCGCCTGAGGTCGAAAGACCCGCGATCAGCCATTTTTCGAACGCCCCGCTCCCAGCGTTCTTTCAGGACCTGTGCCGGAACCGTCCAGACTGACCCGCCAGACTCGGGGACTTGTGCCCGCCCGAGGGCCTGCGCCGCCCCTCCCGACGGCGTATCGATGACTCGAAAGACCGATACTCCCGCATGCTTTTCCGCTCCGCGTCGCCCTCCCGTCTCCGCCGTCTCGTCCTTCCCGTCGCCCTCGTCGCAGGGCTCGGTGCCGCCGCCGTCGTCTCGACCGCCGCGGCCGGTGTCGCGAACGCGGACCCGCTCGCGGGGGTGGCGACGGCGACCCGCGTGTCGGCCGTGAGCGAGATCGATGGAACCGCCTCCGGCAGCGACGCGACGTTCGGCGCGGCCTCCGGCACGACGAGCGGCGCGGCCTCCGGCACGACGCAGGCCGCCCTCACCGAGGCCCGCGCGGCCGTCGCCGCCGCCGCATCCGTGGGCTCCGACATCGCGTCCTCCGGCCTGACGGTGAACGCCCCTTCGACCACCGTCGACACGACGGCGCTGCAGAAGCAGATCGACGCGATCGCCGGCAGCGACGCGAAGACCGCCGTCTTCGTGCCCGCGCTCACCGAGAAGCTCTCCGGCGAGGTCTCCACCGTGCGCACCGAGGTCGCCTCGCTGCGCGGCGCATACGACGCCGCCGTGGCCAAGAAGGCATCGGACGACGCCGCAGCGGCCGCCGAGGCGCAGCGCCAGGCGGAGGCCGCAGCCGCCGCATCGCGCGCCGCGGCCGCCTCGTCGTCCTCCTCCGAGTCGTCGGGCTCGTCGAGCCGGGCCTCGGCGCCCGCCGTCGGCCCCGTCGACCCGGGCAGCGCGCAGGGCATCGCCCGCCAGATGATCGCGTCATACGGCTGGGGCGACGACCAGTTCGGCTGCCTCGTGGCCCTGTGGAACCGCGAGTCGGGCTGGAACGTCTACGCCGCGTCCTCGAGCGGCGCCTACGGCATCCCGCAGGCGCTGCCCGGCAGCAAGATGTCCAGCGCCGGCCCGGACTGGCAGTCGAACCCGTCGACGCAGATCGCGTGGGGCCTCGGCTACATCTCCGGCCGCTACGGCGACGCCTGCGGCGCCTGGGGCCACTCCGAGTCCACCGGCTGGTACTGACCGCCGCGTCGTCGCCTCGCGGCATCCCCGCGCAGAGGCCGGCGCAGGCTACAGCTCGGCCGCGAAGGTCGCGACGAGCTGCCGCAGCTCCGCGACACGCCGGTCGCGCGCGGCCTCACGGTCGAAGCCCTCGTAGGCCAGCGGCGGGAGCCGCCGGACGTTGCGCGAGCACTGGAAGTCCTCGCAGATGAGCACGCCGACCGTGTCTCCCTTGCGCCCGGCCGCGCCCGACCGCTTCGCGGCGTACAGGACCACGTCGTTCGGGAGCGTCACGTCCCGGCACCACGAGCACTGCGCCCGTGCGTGCGGCGCCGCCTCGGCACGCTGCAGCAGGATGCCGACCGCGCGGCCCTCGGGACCCTGCGCGACGAGGTACGCGCGGCGCGGGAGCTTGGGATCGCGCCAGCCGAGGTAGTCGAGATCGTCCCAGGCGAGGGCGTCGAAGCCCGCGGGCAGGACCAGGGCCGAGGCCTCTTTGCGGGAGGCGTTGACGAAGGAGGCGCGGATGTCGCGCTCGGTGAACGGAAGCACAGAAGACCAACCTGTCGAAGGGTCACGCGACACGCGTGACGAGGATGAGGGATGACGCGGGAGACCACGCGCGGACGCGCGGCTCCGGGATCACCTGCCGCCGGCGGCGATGCCGCCGACGACCTCCTCACTCGCGCGCACCCGCGCGACCTTCGTGCTCATGACGACCAGCCTACGCCGCACGGCGGAGCGCGTCACGGCCTCAGTCCAGGCGCGCGAGGATCTCGTCGGCCGGTCGCGTCGCCGTGCGCACCGTGAAGGAGTCGTCGGCGAACACGAAGTCGGGATCCGAGGCGAACTCCTCGGTCGTGCCGAGGATCTGCTGCCCGGCGACCGTCAGGTCGGTGCAGACGGAGTCGTCGTAGACGTCTTCGCCGTAGACGCAGCCGCCCTCGACCGAGAACCGCAGCCGCGCGGCCGCTGCCACCGGCACGACGGCCTTCACGACCGCGACGAGCTGATCGGTCGAGAGCGGCACGGCGAAGCGCCCGCTCGGGCCGGAAAGCTCGCCCGAGGCGAGGACGGCGGCGACGACGCTCGCCGAAGGCCTGACCTCGACCCCGAGGCTGAGGTTGCACGGCCCTTCGCAGTTGTCGGTCAAGGTGGTCGGCTCGATGACCCACTGGTCGGACGGCAGGACGCCCTCGACCGCGGCGGTCACGGGCTCGTACTGGTCCGCGATGTCACGGAAGCTCGGGTTGCCCGGGCCGTCGAACGGGGAGCGGCCATCGGCCAGCGGGATGACGAAGCATCCCGTGAGCATGAGCGCGCACCCCGTCGCCACCGCGGCGACCGCGACGAGACGTCGTGTGCGTTCCCCAGCCGTCGATCCGCGCATCCCCCGATCCTAGGACGACCCCGGTCTGCGACGAGCAGTTGTGCACAGCCCCCGGCCGGGAGGTCACTCCGTGACGGGGACCACGAGGTCGGCCGCGGCGCGGCGCGCGCGTATCCGCCGCGCGTTGGGCTCGTCGACGGCCTCCACCCAGGCCGACGCCTCCCGACCGGTCTTGCCGAAACGGATGTGGCGCTCCACCAGTCGCGCACGCCGCACCGCGTCCGCGACCTCGACGTACCAGACCTCGGCCATGAGGCCGCGGGCGACGGGCCAGGGAGCCTCCTCGTCGAGGAGGTAGTTCCCCTCGGTCACGACCAGCGCGGGCCCGGGAGGGATCACCCGGTCGGCTGCCAGCGGCTGCTCGAGCACCCGCTCGAAGCCCGGCAGGTACACGGGATGGTCGATCTCCTCGAGCGCACGGCGGAGGGCGGCGAGGTACCCCCAGCCGTCGAAGGTGTCGATCGCGCCCTTGCGGTCGCGCCGTCCGATCGCCTCCAGGCTCCGGTCGCTCAGGTGGAACCCGTCCATCGGCAGCCACGCCGCTGCGAGCCCGCGCGCGGCGAGGGCGTCCACGAGCGCCGTCGCGAGGGTCGTCTTGCCCGATCCGGGCTCGCCGACGATGCCGAGGACCGTCCGCGTGCGACCGGCCCCGAGGGCGGCGGCGCGGTCGACGAGCCCGGGGTCGAGGGGAGTCACCCCCTCACCCTAGGACGCCGGCGGCGCGATCTCGCCCGAGCCGCGGGCGATGAGGTCGACCGGCAGCACGATGTCGACGGGCGCGATCGTGGCGTCCGACCGCACGGCCTCCAGTCGGGCGAACATGCGTTCCGCGGCACTGCGCCCGATCTCGCCGGGACGCTGCGCCACGACGCTCACGCCCGGCTCCATCAGGTCGCCGAGCTCGACGTCGTCGAAGCCGATGACGGCGACCTCGCGCTGGAGCCCCAGCCGCCGCAGCGCATGGAGGACGCCGACGGTGATGTCGTTCTGCGCGCTGAAGATCGCCGTCGGCGGCGATGCGGCGGCGAACAGCTCGAGGACGGCCGCGTGGGCCGCCTCGGCCGTGTCGAGGCCGGACACCGTGACGCTCTCCTCGTCCGTGAGACCGCGGGCGCGCGCGGCCTCCTGGAACCCGCGACGGCGCTCGGAGGAGGTCCAGATGTCGCTGCGGTCGAACAGCCCCGCGATCCTGCGGTGTCCACGGCCGAGCAGGTGGTTCGTCGCGCGCACCGCACCGCCCAGGTTGTCGGAGCGCACGACGTCTGCGCGGAACTCGCGCGGCTCGCGGTCGATGAACAGCACCGGGACCTTGTGCGGAACGGCATCGTGCAGGTACGACTGGCTTCCCGCGGCAGGGGTCAGGATGAGGCCGTCGACCTTGCGGCGCAGGAACGCCTCGACCGAGGAGACCTCCCGCTCCGGGTCCTCGTCGAAGCTGGACGCGAACACCGCCACACCGCGGTGCGACGCGACGTCCTCGATCGCCCGATGGATCGAGGCGGCGAAGGGGTTGGCGACGCTTCCGAGCAGCAGACCGAGCGACCTCGTCCGCGTCGTGGTGCGGCGCAGGTTGCTGGCGATCGCGTCGGGTTCCCAGTTGAGCCGGGCGATCGCGTCGTGCACGCGCTGAGCCGTCGCGGGCGCCACGTTGGGCTCGTCGTTGACGACGCGGGAGACGGTCTTGATGCCGACGGCGGCCTCTCGTGCGACATCCCTGATCGTCACTCGGCGCCCGGTCTCGTTTGGTAACGATGGCATAACGTCGCTCACTTTCTGCCCCTGGGGGTCTTGGCAGCGACAGAAGACCCGAGTAGAAACTACCTCTGACACCGTTGTCATCTTGGTGTCGTCGTCGATACCCGCAAAGGAACAGGAACAACACAGATGTCCTTCCACTCCACTCGCCGGCCGCGGTTCCTCGCCGCCGCCGCCCTCACCGCAGCCGCCGCGCTCGCACTGACCGCCTGCGCATCGTCCGCCCCCGGCGGGGGAACCACCGCCGGCGCCGACGAGGAGGTCGGCGTCACCCTCATCGTCAAGACCACGAGCAACCCGTACTTCGTCGCGATGCAGAAGGCCGCGCAGGACGACGCGGCGAAGAACAACGTCAAGCTCACCCTCGCCGCGGGCAAGAAGGACGGTGACACCGACAGCCAGATCCAGGCGATCGAGAACGCGATCTCGCGCGGGGACAAGGGCATCCTGATCACGCCCAACGGCCCTGCCGTCAACAACGAGATCGACAAGGCCCGCAAGGCTGGCCTCTACGTCATCGCCCTCGACACGCCGCCGGACCCCGCCGACACGGTCGACATCACCTTCGCGACCGACAACTTCGCCGCCGGCGAGTCGATCGGGAAGTGGACGGCGGCCACGCTCGACGGCAAGAAGGCCGTCATCGCGATGGTCGACCTGTTCTCGGACCAGATCGTCTCGGTCGACGTCGACCGTGACCACGGGTTCCTCACGGGCATGGGCATCGACGTCGGCGACAAGAGCAAGAACGGGGCCGAGGCGCCCACCGGCACCTACAGCGGCGGCAAGGGCGGTCAGTACGAGATCGTCGGCCACCAGCCCTCGCAGGGCGCGGAGGACGGCGGCCGCACCGCCATGGAGACGCTCCTGTCGAAGAACCCCGACATCAACGTCGTCTACACGATCAACGAGCCGGCCGCCTACGGCGCCTACCAGGCGCTCAAGGCAGCGGGCAAGCAGGACGGCGTGACGATCGTCAGCATCGACGGCGGCTGCACCGGCGTCGGCTACGTCAAGGACGGCATCCTCGGCGCCACGGCGCAGCAGTACCCCTCGAAGATGGCCTCCCTCGGCATGGAGGCGATCGCCTCGATCGCCCGCGGCGGCGCGAAGCCGACCACGAGCGCGGGCCTGTCGTTCTTCAACACGGGCTCCACCCTCATCACCGACAAGCCGGTCTCGGGTCTCGACAGCGTGACCTCGGCCGACGGCGCGAACACCTGCTGGGCGAACTGAGCACCGCGGGAGGGCGCCGCACGCGGCGCCCTCCCGCACCACCCCCTCGCCATCGACCCTCTGGAGCCCCCGTGTCCGAAACGACCGCCACCCCGCCACCGACCTCGACACTCGACCTGGCGAACGAGTTCATCAACCGCCAGACCCCCATGATGCGCGTGCGCTCCGTGCTGCACCGCTACCCCGCCATCAGCCCCGCCGCCGTCCTGATCGTCGCGATCGTCGTGTTCGGCATCATCAACCCGCGCTTCCTCGCGCCGGCCAACCTCTCGCTGATCACCCAGCAGGTCGCCGTGATCGGCGCACTGGGCGTCGCCCAGACGCTCGTCATCCTGACCGCCGGAATCGACCTCTCGGTCGGCGCCGCCATGGTGTTCAGCTCCATCGTCATGGGCAATGCCGCCGCGGGCCTCGGTCTTCCGGGCCCCGTCGCCCTGCTGCTCGGCCTCGTCGTCGGGTTCGCGACGGGCGCGCTGAACGGCTTCCTCGTCACACGCGTCAACCTGCCGCCGTTCATCGTGACCCTCGGGACCTTGAGCATCTTCACGGCGCTGACCCTCCTGACCTCGAACGGCGCGACCGTCCAGGGCGTCGATCTGCCCGACCTGCTGACCTGGACGGGCAGCACGGTGAAGATCTTCGGCGTCGACGTCACGTTCGGCGTGATGCTGATGCTCCTCATCTACCTCGTGATGTCCTTCGTCCTCGCGCGCACCGCCTGGGGCCGGCACGTCTACGCCGTCGGCGACGACAAGGAGGCCGCGCGCCTGAGCGGCATCCGCGTGACCCGGGTGCTGCTGAGCGTCTACCTCACCGCCGGCGTCATCGTCGGCCTCGCCGCCTGGATCCAGATCGGACGCGACTACGGCGCCAGCCCGAACGCCGCCGTCGACGCGAACCTGAACGCGATCACCGCCGTCGTCATCGGCGGCACGAGCCTGTTCGGCGGACGCGGCAACGTATGGGGCACGCTCCTGGGCGCACTCATCGTGGGCGTGTTCCGCAACGGTCTCGCCCTCGCGGGTCTCGACGTGCTGTACCAGACGCTGGCGGTGGGCGTCCTCGTCATCGTCGCCGTCTCGATCGACCAGTGGATTCGGAAGGTTCGCAAATGAGCACCGCAACGGACACCAGGACCCCGGTCCTCTCGGCACGCCGCCTGGTGAAGACCTACGGACACGTCGTCGGCCTCGACGGTGTGAGCCTCGAGCTCTACGCAGGCGAGGTGCTCGCCATCATCGGGGACAACGGCGCCGGGAAGACGACGCTCATCAAGTGCCTCACCGGCGCGGAGATCCCCGACGAGGGCGAGATCCGCCTGGACGGCGAGCCGATCCGGTTCCGCCGACCGCAGGATGCACGGGAGGCCGGCATCGAGACGGTGTACCAGTCGCTCGCGGTCTCCCCCGCGCTGGACGTCGCCTCCAACATGTATCTCGGCCGAGAGCTGCGCCGCCCCGGGTTCCTGGGATCGGTGCTGCGCATGGTCGACACCAAGACGATGCGCGCGCGGGCCCGCGCCGAGCTCACCGAGCTCGGGATCTCGACGCTGCAGGACGTGACGGTGCCGATCGAGAACCTGTCGGGCGGCCAGCGTCAGGCCGTCGCCGTGGCCCGCGCGGCCGCGTTCGGCTCGAAGGTCGTCGTGCTCGACGAGCCGACCGCTGCGCTCGGCGTGCGCGAGTCCAACCAGGTGCTCGACCTCATCAAGAAGCTGCGCGATCGCGGGGTCCCCGTCATCCTCATCAGCCACAACATGCCGCACGTGTTCGAGGTCGCCGACCGCATCCACATCCAGCGGCTCGGAAAGCGGGCCGCGACCATCACGCCGCAGTCGCACAGCATGACGGATGCGGTGGCCATCATGACCGGGGCGATGACACAGTGACCAGGCGGGCGCTGTACGCGCAGTTCGAGGCGGTGCCGGGCGCCGGCGACGCCGTCGCCGAGCTGGTACGAGGATATGCCGCCGATGTCACGGCCGAGCCCGGGAACCTGCGCTTCGACGCGCACCGGCTCGAGGAGGACTCCGACCGCTTCTTCGTGTACGAGGAGTACGCGTCGGAGCAGGCCTTCCGGGCGCACGTGGGCGCCGACTACTGTGCGGCGTTCAACAGCGCGATCTCCTCACTCGTCGTTGGGGGCGGTTCGAGGCTGACCTGGCTGAGCCCGGTCACATGACCGGGCCTCGGGGTCTCGAGCGAGTGCTCGTGATCGGGGAAGCGCTGGTGGACGTCGTCGAGCGCGACGGCGTCCGCGAGGTCCATCCGGGCGGCAGCCCGATGAACGTCGCATACGGGCTGGGCCGCCTCGGCCTGCCCGTGGTGTTCGCGACCGAGTTCGCGGACGACGCGTACGGCGCGCTCATCGCGGATCACCTGCGGGCCGGTGGCGTGCAGGTGATCCGCGGGGCGGTCCCGGCCTCGACATCCGTCGCCGCGGCGAGCCTCGGAGCCGACGGTGCCGCCTCGTACGAGTTCGATCTGGAGTGGGGCTTCGCGCTCGACGCCCTGCCGCCGGCCGCGCTCGTCCACGTGGGCTCGATCGGGGCCCTGCGCGAGCCGGGAGGGTCGCGGGTGCGCGATCTGCTCGAGGGGATGCCGCCCGGCACGCTCGTGACGTTCGACCCGAACGTCCGCCCTGCCCTCGTCCCTCCCCCGGATCGCTCCCGTGAGCTCGTGGCCTGGTACAGCGCCCGAGCGGACGTCGTCAAGCTCAGCGACGAGGATGCGGCCTGGCTCGCACCGGGGCGCTCCGAGGACGAGGTGCTCGAATGGCTGCTCGATGCGGGGGCCGGACTCGCCGTCATGACGCTCGGCTCCCGCGGGAGCCTGCTGAGGAGCCGCCGCGGTCGCGTCGAGATGCCCGCGCGCCCGACGACGGTCGTCGACACGATCGGCGCCGGGGACGCCTACATGACGGGCCTCATCGCCGCGATCGGCGACCTCGACGCCTCGGGCGACGTGCGCGCGGGCGCGGACGCGGCGCTCCTCGAGGCGCTCGGCGGCGTCGCCTCCGCGACAGCCGCCCTCACGGTCGCCCGCCCCGGGGCGGCACCGCCCACGCGGGACGAGCTCCGGGCCGCACGCGATGCCGACTCCGCGCGGTGACGCGCCGCTCGGCGTCCCTCAGCCCATACGGGCGAGCCAGTCCCGGACGAGCGCGCCGGTGACCTCGGGCTGTTCCAGGTGCACGTTGTGCCCGGCCGCATCCAGCACCGCGTAGGTGGCGCGCGGATAGTGAGCGCGCAGGCGCAGACCGTCCTCGTAGCCCACGACGTCGTCCTGCCGCCCGAAGACGTGGAGCGTGGGGGCGGTGAACGGCTCCGGGTGCGCCTGCTCGGGGAGGACCGGGAGCGCGTACTGCGCAGCGATGCGCTCCATGACCGCGGCGTCGGCGCCGCGCAGACCCGGCAGCACGAACCGTTCGAACGCCGCGAGGCGCGCGGCGTCCTGGATGACGGACACCTCCTCGAAGTCGTCGCGGGCATCGCCCGCGCGCTCGAGCGCCGCATCGTCGCGGCGGATCACGGTGCGCGCCGGCACGTCCCGCTCGTCGTGCGCAGCCACCACGAGTCCCGCGAGGGTCGCGAGCCCCCGCACGCGGTCGCGCCGCTCATGCGCGACGTACCGCGCGATCATGCCGCCGAAGGAGTTCCCGATGAGGGCGAACGGCTCGGCGCCCAGGTGCTCGTCGATCTCGGCGAGCACCTGCTGCGCCACCTCGGCGGAGCTCGACACGGTCGAGGTTCCCACGCTCTCGGCCCACGGCAGGTCGAGGTAGATCCGACGCCAGGGCGCGTCGCCCACCATCTCCTCGAGCGGCAGCATGATGCGGTGGTCCACACCGAAACCGTGGATGACGACGAGCGGGTGCCCGACGCCCGCGAGATGAACGATCACCCCACGAGGCTAACCGCGGCGCGACGGGAAGGCGGTCTCCGCGGCAGGGGATGCCGGCGACGAGCCCGACGGAGAGCTTGACCTCGAGCGCGCTCCAGGTCGCACGATGGGCGCATGGGAGCGGAGAGCGGAACTGCCCGGCTGGTGCTCGGGACCATGTACTACGGCACGAGAGTCGATCGTGAACGTGCGTACGCGCTCATGGATCGGTTCGTCGAGGCCGGCGGAGTCTGGCTCGACACCGCGAACTGCTATTCCTTCTGGGCGGACCCTTCGGGTGTCGGCGGCGCCAGCGAACGGGTGATCGGAGAGTGGCTCCGCGCGCGAAGCGGCGTCCGCGGCGAGGTGAGGATCGCGACCAAGGTGCGGCAGGACCCGCGGGTCCCGCACCGCTGGCCGGAGTCGGCGGAGGGCCTTTCCTCCGATGCCGTCCTCGCGGGAGTCGCGGGCAGCGTGGAACGGCTCGGCATCGACTCGATCGATCTGCTCTGGGCGCACGCGGAGGACCGCAGCGTGCCCTTGACGGAGACTGTGACCGCGTTCGGCGAGCTCGTCGATCGCGGCGTGGTCTCTCGGGTGGGTGCGGCGAACCACCCCGCCTGGCGGGTGGAGCAAGCCCGCGTCCTCGCGCGGTCGATGGGGGCCGAGCCCTGGTCTGCGCTGCAACTGCGTCACTCTCTCGTGCAGCCGCGCCCGGGCGCCGCGCTGCCCGACGACGGACACCGACTGCTCACCGGCGACGACCTCGACTACGCGGACTCCGAAGGACTCGACGTCTGGGCTTACACGCCCCTGCTCAACGGCGGCTACGTGCGTGCGGACAGACCGTTCCCTCCCGTCTACGACCATCCGGGCACGATCCGGGCACTGAGAACGCTGGACGATGTGGCGGCGGAGACGGGAGCGACGCGCAACCAGGTCGTCCTCGCCTGGCTGCTGGCGCAAGGCATCGGTCCCATCATCGGAGTCAGCGACCTCGCGCAGCTGGACGAGGCGCTCGACGCCGCGCACGTGACGCTGAAGGATGAGCACATGAGCCGGTTCGCGGCTGCCCGATGACCCTGCGACGAGGAGACGCCATGCCGAACACATGGACGCCCGCGGAGGCGGCCGCGAGCACGGGGCTCTCCTTGGACACGTTGCGCTACTACGAACGTGAAGGGCTGATCGGCCCGGTCTCACGGACCCTCGGCGGACACCGCGCGTACACGGACGACGACATCTTCTGGATCGGGCTGATCGGCTGTCTCCGGGATGCCGGTCTGGGCATCGCCGACCTGCGGGAGTTCACAGCCCTGCTCCGCGAGGGCGGCAGCGGCGACAGGGTCGCCTTCCTCACCGAGCACCGCGTCGAGCTCCAACGACGGGCGGCCCGGTTGCAGAAGGCGATCGCCGTGCTCGACGAGAAGATCGACCACTACACCGGCATCGAGGCGGAGACGTCGCACGGAGGCCGAAGCCGTGAACCTATGGATCGCATGAGAATCACGAAAAGGTAACGGCGAAGCCTTGTGGGCCGTTACCTGACCGTTATAGAGTGCTCGCACGGTAACTGTTTTGCTGTGGCAGCTACCGGCATGTGATTGCAGGACACTCTTGGTGCAAGGGACAAGGGCCGGCCGGAAGCCTCTCCGACCGGCCCTTCACCACGCCCGGACCGGCATCACGCCGACCCCCGCGTATAGGTGCGGATCTTGTACTCCGTCGTCTCCAGGGCCAGCGTCAGCTCCCGGATGCGGCGCTCGATGCGATCGCGCTGGTCGAGCATGATCCGCCGCCGTTCCGCCACCGTCGTCTCGCCCTGCTCGACGAGGGCGATGTACCGTCTCAGATCGGCCATCGTCATGCCGGACACGCGCATCCGCGTGAGGAAGACGAGACGCCGCAGGTCGAAGGCCGAGTACTCGCGGTACCCGCCGGCCGTGCGCGCCGGGCGGACGAGCCCCTCGTCCTCGTAGTAGCGCAGGGTGTGGGGCGACAGATCGAGCAGCGCGGCCGCCTCGGCGATCCCGACCGGGGGCGCGGCATCCTCGATCGTGCTGTCGTCGAGCAGCTCGTGGAGAACCGTCACGGCGGAGGCGTCCGGCTCGTGCGCGAGGTGGTCCATGAGCCGCGAGATGAGACGGTCGGTGGCCATGGTGGCGATCCTAGAACGCGCGCGCCGCGGGCGGCATCCCCGGGAAGTCGGCCGAGGCAGATAGGTCGGCCCACCGGGCAACGGCGGCGAGGCCCTGCTCGTAGACCCGGGTGAGGTTGCGCACCGCCTCGGCGCCGAGCGGCAGCCGCAGGGGCGCATCCGGCATCTCCAGCACCTCACGGATGACGGCGGCGGCACGGTCCGGATCGCCCTCCTGCACGCCGTCGGCACCCGCCATGTCGGCACGGATCGCACCGGCGACGGAGTCGTACACCCCCTCCCGGGGTGCCCAGGCGAGGACGTCCGGACGGTTGAAGCCCGTGCGGAACCGGCTCGGCTCGACGATCAGCACGCGGATGCCGAAAGGCTCCACCTCGCCCGCGAGGGCTTCCGACCAGCCCTCGAGCGCGAACTTGCCAGCCGAGTAGCTGCCGACGGCGGGGAACGACATCCTCCCGCCCTGGCTGCTCATCTGCACGATCGCGCCGCGGCGCGCCGCGCGCATGTGCGGCAGCACGGCACGGACGAGCGCCGCCGGGCCGAACAGGTGCTGGTCGAGCATGTCGCGCAGGCGCTCGTCGGACACCTCCTCGGCCGTGCCGACCTGACCGACGCCGGCGTTGTTGACGAGGACGTCGACCCGGCCGAACCGCGAGATCGCGCGGTCGATCACCGTGTCGGCGGCATCCGTGTCGCGCACGTCGTGCGGGACGAGCAGCAGCCGTTCGCCGTGCGCGGACGCCCACGACGCGGCACGTGTGAGGTCGCGCGCCGTGCCGACGACCGACTCCCCCGCCGCGAGCGCCGCCTCGGCGAGCGACCGGCCGAGACCGGAGGTCGCGCCCGTGATGATCCAGACCTGTCGATGTTCCGTCACCGTGTGCATGCCCCGACGGTAGGCCTTCGAGCGCGCTCGAAGGCAAGCGCACGTGCGCCACGGTCGCAGAACCGCACGGATGTCGCACCCTCCCGCTGGGATCGTGCGACGTGCGTGCAAGTCTGCGACCGCCACGCATCACCCGCGCGAGTCTGCGACCGCCGCCGTGCGTCAGAGCGCGTCGATGAACTCCCGCACGGCCGCCGCGACCTCGGCGGACGCCGGGTACACGTGCTCGGCTCCGGGGAACACGCCCTCGCGCACCTCGCGGGCGTAGGCCTCGACGGCCTCGACCATCGCATCGCCCACGGCGGCGTAGCGCTTGACGAACACGGGCGCCCGGCCCTCGGTGATCCCGAGCAGGTCGTGCTGCACGAGGACCTGCCCGTCGGCGGCACCCGCGCCGATGCCGATGACCGGGATGCGGAGCGCCCGCCGGATCTCGTCGACCACATCGGCGGGGACCGCCTCGATCACGATCGCGAAGGCTCCCGCCTCCTGCACCGCGAGCGCGTCGCGAGCCACGCGGATCGCATCGTCCGCCGTGCGCCCCTGGGCACGCAGTCCGCCGAGCGCCGTCGCCGTCTGCGGCGTGAGGCCCACGTGCCCGACGACGGGGATGCCCGCCTCGACGATCGCCCGCAGCCGCGACAGCCGCGCGGGGCTCGCACCCTCGATCTTGACGGCCTCGGCGCCGGCCTCGTGCACGAAGCGCACGGAGGTCGCGACCGCCTGCTCGTCGCTCAGCTCCGTGGACCCGAACGGCAGGTCGCACACCACGAGGGGCGAGTGCACCGCCCTCCGGACCGCCTTCGACAGCGTGAGCATCTCGTCGAGCGTCACGGAGTTCGTGTCGGGATGGCCCAGGACGACCTGGGCCCCCGAGTCGCCCACCAGCACCATGTCGACCCCGGCGCGCTCGGCCACCCGCCCCGACACGAAGTCGTAGGCCGTGACCATGACGAGAGGGGTGCCGGCCTCGGCGAGCTCGCGGAGCCGTCGCAGCGTGACCTTCGGATTCGTCATCGGTGACTCCTCTCGACAGGGGTGAGGGGGATGCGGTCGTCCACCCCGGGGACCAGCACGACGTTGTCGATGAGCCGCACGGGTCCGACGCGTACCGCGAGCGCGAGGAGCGCGGGTCGCACGACCTCCGCGATCGGCTCGAGGCTGCCGGCATCGACGATCTCCACGTACTCGGGCTCGAGCCCCGCGGCGGCGAGCTCGTCGCGGACGGCGCCGGCGAGCCGGCGAGGATCGCGGACACCGTCCGCGAACGCATCCTGAGCCGCCCGGAGCGACCGCGGGAGGGCGGCTGCGAGCTCCCGCTCGGCGTCCGAGAGCCGGGTGTTGCGACTGGAGCGGGCAAGGCCGTCGGCGTCGCGCGAGGTCGGGCGCGCCACGATCTCGACGGGGATGCCGAGGTCTTCCACCATGCGGCGCACCACGACGACCTGCTGCGCATCCTTCGCGCCGAAGTAGGCGCGGTCGGGCTGCACGGCCAGCAGCAGCTTGGCGACGACCGTGGCGACGCCGTCGAAGTGCGAGCGGCCGCGGAGCGCGCCCTCCAGCGTCTCGGCGACGGCGCCGCCGACCGACACGGTCGTGGCGAAGCCCGCCGGGTACATCTCCTCGACCGAGGGGGCGAAGACGACGTCGGCGCCCGCCTCCGCGGCGAGTGCGACATCCCTGTCCTCCGTGCGCGGGTACGCCTCGAGGTCGGCGGCCTCGCCGAACTGCGTCGGGTTCACGAAGATCGACAGCACGACCGTGCCGTTCTCGTCCCGCGCGGCGCGGAGCAGGGCGAGGTGCCCCTCGTGGAGGGCCCCCATGGTCGGCACGAACCCGATGCCGTCGGCACGGTGCGGTGCGAGCTCCGCGCGCAGCTCGGCGACCGTGCGCACGATGCGGGGGCTCACGTGGCCGCCGTGGTTCCGGCGCGCTGCTCGGCCGCGAGGTCCTGCGTCGCCGCGACGAGCGTGTCGAAGAGGGCGACCCGGTCCGGGAGCCGCTCGGCGACCGCCTGGCGCTGTCGCGCGATCGTGGCCGCATCGCCGCGCGAGACGGGCCCGGTGAGGGCTGCGGCCGCACCCCGCTCGGCCCAGTTGTCGACCGCGGCGCGCACGAGCGGGACGAGCGCCTCGCGATCGACGCCCGCCGTCGCGGCGAGCCGTTCCGCCAGCCCCTCGAGCGTCACGAGGAAGTTCGCGGCGACCGAGGCGGCGGCGTGGTACGCGGCGCGGTCCTCGTCACGGACGGTGACGCCCGTCATCCCGAGCACGTCGGCGAGCGCCGCGGCGGTCGCGTGCGCGCGGGGCGTCGTGCCCGCGAGCGCGGCCGTGACGCCGGCGAAGGAGGCGCCCGCGCCCGTGACGGTCATGAGCGGGTGGATGCTGAACGCCTCGTGCGGCTGCAGGGGCGACAGGTCGAGCGCGCCCGAGAGGTGGCCGACGAGCCGGCCGGGCGCGATCGCGCGCGCCGCGGTCGCGATCGCCGCGTCCGGCACGGCCAGGAGCACGATCCCGGCGTCCGAGCCCGTCTCGCCGCGGCCCGCGGGCCCGATCACGGGCACGGCGGCGGCGTCGAGGGCGGCGACGAGCGCGCGGCCCATCCGGCCGTCGCCGACGACGAGCACCGGCCCGTCGAGCCGGAGCGCGGAGAAGGAGGCAGAGGTCGTCATAATCGGGCGGCGAGGACCGCGGGGGCGGCTTCGCCGCATCCCACCGTACCCCCGTCGGCGACGACTCGGCGCGCAGCGGCCGCGCACGAGCATCTCGATCGGGCAACGGTGCGCCTCCCGCGCCCGCATCAGGACATCTCGCTCAGTCAGGAGGGGAGGAGCGGGAGACGTCCTGCACCGGCGACATGTCCTGATCCGCCGCGGGGCGGTCAGCGCGTGTGCACGGGCGCGCCGTCGACCAGCACGAGGCGGATGTCGTCGGCCCGGGCCTGCCAGACGAGCCCGAGCACGGGGTCGCGGTCCGGCTGCCAGTGCGACCCGGTCGTGTCGACGAGGACGAGGTCGGCGCGCTTGCCGATCTCGATCGAGCCGATGCGATCGTCGAGACCGATCGCGCGGGCACCGTCGATCGTGGCGTGGGCGAGCACGTCCTCGGCCGTCGCCCTGCCGGCGCCGCACGACCGGTCGAACATGAGCGCGTGCCGCATCTCCGCGCCCATGTCGGCGGTGGCGTTGAGGGTGGCGTTGTCGAGACCGAGCCCCACCGGGACGCCGGCCGCGACCAGCTCGCCGAGCGGGCTGTGGTCGCCGCCGCCGAGCATCGTCGAGGTCGCGCAGTGCGCGGCCCCGACACCCGCCGAGGCGAGCACGGCGCGGTCGGCCGCATCCGTCGCCGTGAGGTGCGCGCCGAGGGCGGGCACGGCGAACACCCCGAGGCGCTCCAGCCGCGCGGCCGCGCGCTCCCCCGTCACATCGACCGCCCCGGCGGGCGAGGCGCACAGGTGCGTCGTGAAGCCTCGACCCCTGGATGCGGCGAGCCGCCCGAGACCCGTCAGCAGGTCATCCGTCGCCATCTCCGGCAGCTCGACGCTCGTCCACACCGAGACGAGCCTGCGCTCGCGCACGAGCGCATCCGCGGCGAAGCGGAGCGCGACCTCGGTCGGGGCGGTGAGCGCCTCGGCCCGGAAGGGGGCGGGCGCCGCGGCGAGCACCGGCGCCCAGGCCTCGGGCAGCCGGTCGGACACCATGGGCGCGATGATCCAGCGCAGCCCGCTCTCGGCGGCGGCGGTCACCGAGGCGTCGAAGCACTGCTCCGCGCGCGAGCCGCCGACATCCCCCACGCCCCAGCAGTCGACGACGGTCGTGACGCCGGCGCGGGCGAGATCCGCGGCCGCGAGCTCCACCGCGCGCGCCGCCTCGGCCGGGCCGTGGGTGAGCACCGAGCCGTAGTAGGTGCCGAACAGCCACGCGAAGAACTCCTGGGCGTCGCCGCGACCGGCACGGGCGAGCGTGTCCATCGTGTGGGTGTGGGCGCTCACGAACCCCGGATGGAGGATGCCGCCCGCCGCGTCGATGCGCCGCGTCGCGGGCGGCACGGGACCGGAGCCGATGCCCGAGATCGCGCCGTCGTCGACCGCGACCCAGCCACGTGCCACCGTGCGCGCCGCATCCATCGTGACGATGGTGGCGTCCTCGACGACGAGATCGTGCGGCACGGTGACCTGCCCGCCGGTCAGTGGGGGAAGAGCGGGATGCGGCCGAGCGCGAACAGGCGATCCTCGTACGGCAGCAGGGCCTCGGGCCAGCCGTCGCCCTCGGCCAGGAGCGCCCCGATGCCGACGATCTCCGCGCCCGCCTGTTCGAGCAGCGCGAGCGCGGCGCCCGACGACGACCCGGTGGAGATCACGTCGTCAACGAACAGCACGCGCTTGCCGGCGACGACGTGGGCGCGTGCCCGGTCGAGCAGCAGCGCCGAGCTCGACGTGCTCGTGATCGCGTGCACCGGGGCCTCGAGCGCGTCGCCGAGGTGCACCTTGCGGGACTTCTGCAGGATCAGATAGTCGTCGAGGCCGAGGGCGCGGGTGACCTCGATCGCGACGGGGATGCCGAGGGTCGCGGGGGCGACGACGATGTCGGGCTTCACGTCGGCGAAGTGGGCGGCCAGCTCCGCGCCGGCGGTCTCGGCAACGCGTACCCCGTGGTCGATGACCATCATGAGCGCGATCGAGAGGGTGTCGGAGACGGGGATGACCGGCAGCGTCACCTGTTGACTGCCCATCTGGGCGACGTAGGACTCGGGAACCTCGGACATGCCCGTGACCCTACGCGGCCCGGATGACGGCCGCGTTTCGTGCACCGGTGTGCGCGGTCGCAGGATCGCGCGGATGTCGCAGGATCCGGGCGAGAACGTGCGACGCTCATGCGATCCTGCGACGCGGGCGTAACCGACCGCAACGCGGCGGCGGAGGCGACGCAACACTCCTAGACTCGCGAATACATGTTGACAAGCCGGATGCGCCTTCGCCGGCTTCGCGCTCCGGAGACCCGATGACATCCCGCCGCCCCCTGCTGTTCAGCGCCTTCAACGAGTTCGTGCTCTCGCACCACGACCATGGCGGGTGGCGCCGCGCCGACAGCCGCCAGCCGGAGCTGAACTCGGCGGCGTACTGGGTCGATCTCGCGCGGCTGCTCGAGCGCGGGCGGTTCGACTTCCTCTTCTTCGCGGACGTCCTCGCGCCCTACGACATCTACCGCGGGTCGAGGGACACCGCGATCGCCAGCGGCATGCAGACACCGGTGAACGATCCGGCTGTGCTGATCCCGATCCTCGCGCACGAGACCACGCAGCTCGGGTTCGTCCTGACCGAGAACATCCTGCAGGAGCCGCCGTACACGTTCGCCCGCAAGCTCTCCACGCTGGATCACCTGAGCGGCGGCCGCATCGCCTGGAACATCGTGACCAGCTTCCTGCCCGGCGCCGGGCGGAACCTCGGGCACGCGGGACTGCCGAGCCACGAGGAGCGGTACGGCCGCGCCGAGGACTACGTCACCGCGGTCTACAAGCTGTGGGAGGCGAGCTGGGAGGATGACGCGGTCGTCGCCGACCGTGAGCGCGGCATCTACACCGACCCCTCCAAGGTGCACACGATCGATCACGTCGGTCCCTACTACACGGTGCCGGGGCCCCACCTGACCGAGCCGAGCCCGCAGCGCACACCGTTCCTGTTCAACGCCGCCGCATCCGGCACCGGCATCGCGTTCGCCGGAAAGCACGCGGAGGTGCTGTTCACCTCGGGCGGACGCGAGAGCGCACCCGAGAACGTGCGGGACCTGCGCGCGGCCGCCGTGGCCCACGGCCGCGCACCCGAGGACGTCAAGATCTTCGGCGGGCTCGGTGTCGTCGTCGGCAGCACCGAGGCGGAGGCGCACCGGCTCGACCGCGAACTGCAGGAGACGCAGTCGATCGAGTCGATCCTGGCCAAGCTCAGCGCCTTCTGGCAGGAGGACCTCAGCCGCTACCCGCTGCGGACCACGGTCGCCGAGCTGCTGAACTCGGGCGAGGGCTCCGCGCTCACCCGGCAGGTGCTCCGGGGCGCCCCCGACACCGGCT
Source organism: Microbacterium sp. SORGH_AS_0888 (assembly GCF_030818905.1). NCBI lineage: Bacteria > Bacillati > Actinomycetota > Actinomycetes > Micrococcales > Microbacteriaceae > Microbacterium > Microbacterium sp. SORGH_AS_0888. The sequence goes on along the minus strand of NZ_JAUTAZ010000001.1, from coordinate 2,780,101 downwards.
GGGACTTCGAGGCGCTCCTGCGCTGGGCCGCGAACCGCCACGTCGTCGGGACGCCCGAGCAGGTCGCGGACGAGATCGACGCCTGGCAGGAGGCCGGCATCGACGGGCTCAACCTGCAGTACCTCGTCTCGCCCGGCTCCTTCGCCGACTTCGTCGAGCAGGTGCGCCCCGTGCTCGTCGAGCGCGGCACGATGCAGCGCGACTACTCCCCCGGCACGATCCGCGAGAAGGCCACCGGCTCGGGACCCTTCCTGCCCGAACGGCACCCGGCCCGCCGCATCCGCGCCGAGCTCGCCGCGCAGCGGGCCGCGGCATCCGCCCTCGACCACTCCGACGCCGAACCCGACGAACAGGACCCACGATGACCCGACCCCACCCCGTCGATGACGAGCTGATCGCCCGCTTCGCCCCGCTGTTCGCCCGGATCGCCGAGGGCGCCGCCGCGCGGGAGCGGAGCCGCTCACTGCCGCACGACGAGGTCGCACAGCTGCGCGCCGCGGGTCTCGGCGCGCTCCGTGTGCCGGTCGAGCTGGGCGGCCACGGCGCGAGCCTGCGGCAGCTGCTCCTGGTGCTGCGCGAGCTCGCGGCGGCCGACTCGAACCTGCCACAGGCGCTTCGGCAGCACTTCTACCAGGTGGAGCTGCTGCTGCACGATGCCGACGACCCCGAGAACCGCGTCTGGCTCGAGCGTGTCGCGGCGGGCGACCTGTTCGGCAGCGCGACGACCGAGCCCCGCGGCTCGGCCCTCGGGCAGGTCTCGACCGTGCTGACGGCACATCCGGAGGGCGGCTACCGCCTCAACGGCCGCAAGATCTACGGCACCGGCAACGCCTACGCGCAGTGGCTGCCGGTGGGTGCGGTCGACGAGGCCGGCGTCCCCGTGGCGCCCGTCGTGCCGATCGACCGGGCGGGCGTCACGATCGTCGACGACTGGAACGGCTTCGGGCAGCGGCTCACCGCGACCGGCAGCTCCGTGTTCGAGGACGTCGTGGTGGCCGAGAGCGAGGTGCGGCGCTTCCCGACCTCCGGTCCCCGACGGGGCGGCTCGGGTCTGCACCAGGCCGTGCTCCTGGCGACGCTCGCGGGGATCGCGGAGGCCGCACGGCGCGAGCTCACCGGCATCCTCCGCGCCAAGACGCGCGTGTACTTCACCGGCACGGGCGAGCTGCCCCGCCACGATGCGGTCGTGCAGGAGCAGGTGGGCCGGGTGCGCGCGGTGGCCGACGCCGCGCGCTGGATCCTGGACGGCGCGGGCCGGGAGCTCGAGCAGGCCTGGACCCGGTGGTTCGACCCGTCGGCGACGCCGGAGGAGGTGGACGCCGGCTTCGTCGACGCGGAGCTGGCGGTCTCGTCCGCGCAGGTGACGATCTCGGAGCAGGTGCTGGATGCGACCTCGCACCTGCTCGACGTGCTCGGGGCGTCGTCGCTGGATGTCGAGCTGGGCCTCGATCGCCACTGGCGCAACGCCCGCGCCGTGGCGTCCCACAACCCGTACCCCTTCAAGGCGCGTCTGCTGGGCGACCACGATCTCAACGGCGCCGAGCCCGAGACGTTCGCGGTCGGGAAGGATGTCGGCGACAAGCCCGCCGGCTGATCTCACGCTCCGGGGACCCTGAGCGCCGCGTTCCCAGGAGCGAGCTATGGATCGCATGAGAATCACGAAAAGGTAACGGTGAAGCCTTGTGGGCCGTTACCTGACCGTTATAGAGTGCTCGCACGGTAACTGTTTTGCTGTGGCAGCTACCGGCATGTGATTGCAGGACACTCTTGGCGCAAGGGACAAGGGCCGGCCGGAAGCCTCTCCGACCGGCCCTTCACCATGCCGGCACCAAACCGACGCCGCGCCGTCGCAAGATCGCACGGACGTCTCGGCATCCCATCCGAATCGTGCGACGTCCGCGCGACTGTGCGACATCCACACCGCATGCCGCGGCACATTACGGGTCTTGACGCTCGGCGCGCACGGCGGGCCGCCGCGGTCCTAGCGTGTGCACATGGCTGACGAACGGGCGGACGCGCCTGCGGTGCACATCCTGCACGACAACCCCGACTGGCTCCCCCCGCTGACCGCGGCACTGGGCGCCGAAGGTGTGCCGTTCCAGGTCTGGCCCCTCGGCGACGGGACGCTGGATCTCGCCGCCGAGCCGCCGGAGGGCGTCTTCTGGTCGAGGCTGAGCGCGTCGTCGCACACCCGCGGTGTGCCCGGCGCCAAGGAGCAGGCGCGCGCGGTGCTGCGATGGGCCGAGGCGGCGGGCCGGCCCGTCGTCAACGGCAGCGCCGTCGTGGAGCTGGAGGTCAGCAAGGCCGCCCAGTACGTCGCGCTGCGCCGCGCCGGCTTCGACGTGCCCCGCACGATCGCCGTGTTCGGCGTGAACGAGGCGTCGGATCGCGCGCGTGAGCTGCCGCTGCCGTTCATCACCAAGCACAACCAGGGCGGCAAGGGGCTGGGGGTGCGACGGTTCGACTCCTACGAGGAGTTCGACCGGCACCTGGCCTCGGCGGAGTTCGAGGCGCCGGCCGACGGCATCCTGCTGTTGCAGGAGTACCTCTCCGCCGCGGCGCCCTTCGTGACGCGGGCGGAGTTCGTCGGCGGCGAGCTCGTGTACGCCGTGCGCGTGGACACCACAGCGGGCAGCTTCGAGCTGTGTCCCGCGGAGGCGTGCGAGATCCCGGACGCCCCGCCCGCCTTCGCCCGCCGTCCGGAGATCACGGCGAGCCATCCGCTGATCGCCGCCCTCGGCCGGTTCCTGCGCGCGCACGAGGTGGATGTCGCCGGAGTCGAGTTCATCGAGACCGCCGACGGGCGAACCGTGCCGTACGACATCAACACCAACACGAACTACAACCCCGCGGTGGAGGGCGATGGCGGACCGTCCGCCGCCGTGGCCGTGGCCCGCTACCTCGGCGCCCGGCTGTCCGCGGTTCGCGCAGAGACCCTGGTCGCCTGAGCATGTCCCACTTTCGACCGGGGCATGTCCCACTTTGCGCCGCTCGCACGCCGAACGAGCGTCGCAAAGTGGGACACGCACAGAGGGGACATGCGCAAGTGGGACATGCACAAAGAGGACATGCACCACAGCGACACGGTGGGCGAAGGGATGTCGCATGAGCGGGGATGCCGCGGAACCCGAGTACGACTGGTCCGGCTACGGGTTCGACACCCGCCAGGTGCACGCCGGCGAGGAGCCCAACGGGCACGACGCCCGCATCACCCCGGTGTACCTGGGCAACGGGTTCCGCTTCGGATCCCTCGAGGAGGGTCGCGCCCGGTTCGCGCACGACGCCGACGGCCTGGTCTACTCCCGCAGCCTCAATCCGACCGGCGCCGTCGCCGAGCGGCGCATCGCCTCGCTGGAGGGCGGGACGGGCGCGGTCGTCGTCGGCTCCGGCGCCGCCGCGATCACCTCGGCGCTGCAGACCGTGCTGGAGGCGGGCGACCACTTCCTGTCGACCGCGAGCATCTACAGCGGCACCCGCATCCTCTTCGACGGCGTTCTGGCGCGGTCCGGGATCGAGGTCGGCTACGTGTGGGACTGGCGCGACGCATCCGAGTGGCGGCGTCTGATCCGCCCGGAGACCAAGGCGATCTTCACCGAGACGATCCCCAACCCGCGCAACGACGTGGTCGATATCGCCGCCGTGGCCGAGATCGCCCGCGAGGCCGGGGTGCCCGTGATCGTCGACAACACGGTCGCGACGCCCTACCTGTCGCGCCCGATCGAGCAGGGCGCCCACGTCGTGGTCCACTCGGCGACGAAGTTCCTCGCGGGGCACGGCGCCGTCATCGCCGGCGCGATCGTCGACGGCGGCACGTTCGACTGGGCGGGCTCCCCGCACCGCTACGGGCTCATCGCCGGACGTCCCGCGAGCGGCGAGCCGTCGTTCGTCGAGCAGTACGGCAACGAACGAGCGTTCGAGCAGGCGGCCCGGCTCGCCGTGGTCAACAACACCGGACCCGCCCTCTCGCCGCTGAACTCGTTCCTGCTGCAGCAGGGCATCGAGACCCTCTCCCTGCGCATGGAACGGCACCTCGACAGCGCGCGCACCATCGCCGAATGGCTCGCCGCCCAGCCCGAGGTCGAGTCGGTCGACTACTCCGGGCTGCCGGGCCACCCGGACCACGACCTGGCGACGCGGCTGTACGGGGGACGTCCCGGGTCGGTGTTCGCGGTGACGATCCGTGGCGGCGTCGAAGGCGCGCGGGCGGTCCACGACGGCCTGCGGGTGTTCTCGCGCATGACCAACATCGGCGACGTGCGCTCGATGGTGCTGCACGCGGCCACGACGACGCACCTCCACTTCACCCCCGCGCTGCGTGAGCGGCTCGGGATCCACCCCGGGCTGCTGCGGCTGTCGATCGGGCTGGAGACCGTCGACGACCTGATCGCCGACCTGCGGCAGGCCCTCGACCGCGTGCCGACGGACTCGGCGTGACCGCTCTGCTGATCCGGGTGCCCGCGGCCGACGTCCTCACCGACGGCGGCCGGGAACGCCTCCGCGCGCTGGCCGGGAGCGGGCGGGTGGATGCCGTCGTCCTGGCGCACGCGGACGACACCGACCCGAGCACCGCGTCCGCATACCTCGGCGCGCGGCATCCCGACCTCGACGTCGTGATCGAGGCGTCGTTCGGCCACGACTTCGTCTACAACCTGGCCCGGCGAGTCGCGTCACTGCACGCGCTCTCGGACCGTGCGTGCGGCGTGCTGCTGCCCGCGGGAGACACGGATGCGGTCGTCTCGCTGCATCTGCTGTGGCAGTCGTGGCCGCGCGACAGCATCCTGGGTGACCGTGAGACGGGTCGGTTCGTCGACGCGAGCCGCATCCGCAGGGTCGACCGCGGCGGCGCGCACGCGGTGGCGGGCCCGCTGCAGATCCCCGTCGACCAGAACGATCCGCCCGTCGTGCTGCAGCGGTTCGACCCGGCGCGGCCGGACGGGGCCCGCGCCGCGGATGCCGTCGTCGTCCCGCCCGGCGTCCCGGCGCCAAAGGGGGCGGTCACGATCCTCGAATCGGATGCCGCGGGCCTGCCGGCCGCGCTGGCGGTTCGACCCGCGGGGGTGCTGGTGGATGTCCCGCCCGATCTCGATGTGCTCGCCGCGGTGCCGGCCCGCTCGGCGGGCGGGCTCCGCCGCCGCCTCGGGCTGGGCGCTCCCCCGGTGTCGCTCGACACGCCCGCGTCGGTGCCGGCGGTGGAGGGATGGTGACGGCGGCGGCCTCCGGGCCCAACACGACCGCGGTCCGCGGCGACCTCGTCGATCGGCGCCCATCGGGCGCCCGACGACAGATGGTGCTCGGCCTGAACGTGCTGGGTGTCGGACAGCGACCGGCGGCGTGGCAGCATCCGAGCCTGGAGCCGACCGCGTTCATCGACCGCGAGCACTGGGTGCGGGTCGCGCAGGAGGCCGAGCGCGGCGGTCTGGACGCCCTGTTCCTGGCCGATCAGCCATGGCTCGCCGATCCCGGCGGCCGCCCTTCGGGGGCGTTGGAGCCGACGGTGCTGCTCGCGGCGATCGCGGCCCGCACGGAGAGACTGGGGCTGGTCGGCACGCTCTCCTCGACCTACAACGACCCGGGCCGAGCTCGCGGCGCGCGTGCTGACGCTCGACCGGCTGAGCGCGGGCCGTGCGGGCTGGAACGTCGTGACGACCGCGTCCCCGGCGGTGGGCGCGAACTTCGGGATCACCGACGACCTCGACCGCGACTCCCGGTATCGCCGGGCGCATGAGGTCGTCGCCACGGTCGAGCGGCTCTGGACCGAGGCGGGCACGTCGCCGCAGGGCCGGCCCGCGATCGTGCAGGCCGGGGGCTCCGCGGAGGGACGGCGGCTGGCCGGGGAACGCGCCGACGCGGTGTTCACGGCCGAGATGACCCTGGACGCGGCGCTCGAGCACTACCGCGTCGTGAAGGAGCATGCGGTGCGCGCGGGACGCCGTCCCAGCGACGTGTCGATCCTCCCCGGGTTCGCGCTGGTCATCGCCGCGACCGAGCGGGAGGCGATCGACGCGTTCGACGCCTGGGAGGCCCGCGGCCCTGTCGGCTACACGCAGGACCGGCTCAGCGGCATCCTCGGGGTCGACGTCGGAACGCTCGACCTCGACGCGCCGCTGCCGGCCGAGATCGGCGAGGTGCCGGCCGATCCGGTGAACTTCCCGGCAAGCCTGTCCTTCCGCGCGACCACCGTGCGGTTCGCGCGGGAGCGGGGCCTGACGGTGCGGGAGCTGCTGCGCGCCTACGGCGGGTACGGGCATCCGATCATCGTCGGCACACCGGAGCGCGTCGCCGACACCCTGTCCGAGTGGTTCCTGGCCGGCGCCGCCGACGGCTTCAACCTCATGCCGGATGTGCTCCCCGACGGGCTGACGACCCTCGTCGACGAGGTGCTGCCGCTGCTCCGGGCGCGCGGGCTGTTCCGTCACGAGTACGAGGCGCCGACGCTCCGCGGGCGTCTGCGGGGCTGAGGAGGCCGGGTTCTGCGTATCGCAGTGACCCCTCCCTTGCCTGTCCCATCCCGCATGTCCCAGTTCCGACCGCTCTTGCATGTCCCAGTTCCGACCGCTCCCACCCCCACCAAGCGGTCGAAAGTGGGACACACAAGGGGATGCAGCCCTTGCATGTCCCAGTTTCGACCGCTCGCACGCCGTGCAAGCGGTGCAAAGTGGGACATGCGACGGTGCAAAGTGGGACAGGGCGAGCCGACGACTACCGCAGCGCCGCGCCCATCGCGGCGAGGGCCTCGGCGAGGATCGGGCGCGGTGTCGCGAACACGACCCGCACGAAGCGCTCGTACCCGCGGCCGAGGAGCGCGCCGTCGGTGAGCACCACCCCCGCATGCTCGCGGAAGAACGCGGCCGGCGAGCCGGGGATGTCGAGCGCCGCGGTATCGATCCAGCCGATGTAGGTCGCGTCGGGAACGGCGTACGCCGCCCCGGGGAGGTGATCCGCGACGAGGCCGGCGAGGTCGTGGCGCACCGCATCCAGGTAGCGGACGACCCCGTCGAGCCAGGGCTTGCCCTCCCGGTACGCGGCGGTGGAGGCGACGACCCCGAGGGTCGCGGCACCGTGCTGCACGGCGAAGCCGAAGCGGCGGTAGACCTCCTGGTCGGCGTCGTTCGAGGTGATCAGCTGCGCCGTCTTGAGGCCGGCGATGTTCCAGGCCTTCGAGGCGCTGGTCCCGGTGATCGTGTGGGCGGCCGTCGCGTCGTTCAGGGAGGCGTAGGGGATGTGGACACGGCCGTCGTAGCGCAGCGGCGCGTGGATCTCGTCGGCGAACACCCGGCCGCCGTGCCGCGTGACGATCTCGGCGAGCGCGAGCAGCTCCTCGCGGGGCAGCACGGTGCCGGTCGGGTTGTGCGGGTTGCAGACGATGAGCGTGCGCGCGCCCGCCGCGAACGCTCGGTCGATCGCCTCGAGGTCGTGGTGCCAGCGTCCGTCGACCTCGATCCCGGGAACCTCGATCACGGGATGCCCGAGGGTCGGCAGATACGTGAGGAACGGCATGTAGGCGGGGGTGGGCACGATGACGGCGGAGCCGGGCGGGGCGTACTCGGTCACCGCGACGCCGAGCGCCGCCATGACATCGGATACGGGATGCACGCGCTCCGGATCGATCCGCCAGCCGTACTCGCGCGCCATCCATTCCGCCGTGGCCTCGCCGAGCTCTGCGGCGAGCGGTGGGGAGAGGTAGCCGAGCACCTCGTCGGCGACGGCGCGCTGCAATGCCTCGGCGATCGGCGGCGCGGTGCCGAAGTCCATCTCCGCCACCCACGCACCGATGGCGCCGGGGTGCAGGCTCCACTTGCGGCTGCTGGCCCGGTCGAGCCGAGCACGGGTGCGGAGGTCGAAGGGATGGGGACTGTCGGTCATGGGATTCCGAGCCTATTGAACGCCGCGTGCGTGCGCCTGCGCACCGACACGGAGGGACACGGATGTCGAACGCCCGGCGATCGGGGGGCGCTCCATCTCGATCTCGCGTACCCCGTCGGTCTCGCGGACCGCACCGTTCGGCACGAATCCGCTCCGCCGGTAGAACGCCTGGGCGCGCGGGTTGGGATCGGCCACCCGCAGGACCGCAGGGAGGCCCTCGGGCAGGACCGCTGCGAGGAGCTCGTGCGCGATCCCTGTCCCGTGATGCGCGGCGAGCACGTAGAGCACGTGCAGCCACCATCTGCCGGGCACGTCCGCATCCGGTGCCGCCATCGCGATGCCGACCGTCTCGTCGTCGACTCTGCCCACCGCGATCCGGTTGGCCGCCCATCGCGGATCGGTCAGCGCTCCCCGCCAGAACCGTTCTCGTGCGGGCACCGCATCGGCGGCATCCAACGTCTCGTCGGGCACCTGCCCGCGGTATGTCTCCTGCCAGGACCTGACATGCACCGCGGCCATCGCCGCGGCGTCGTCGGCACGGGCCGGGCGCACGCGAGCCCGCCCGCCGGTCAGAAGGCGCTCCCCGGGTTCAGGATCCCCTGCGGATCGAGCACGGCCTTGATCCTCTCGTGCAGTGCCACGGACACCTCGCCGAGCTCGCGGCGCGCCCACTTCTGCTTGAGCCTGCCGACGCCGTGCTCGGCGGTGACGGTGCCGCCGAGCTCGAGCGCGAGCGCGAAGATGTCGTCCGCCGCACGGTGCGCGATCTCGGGGATCTCTCCGTCCGCGTCGGTCTCGGCCACGATGATGGGGTGCAGGTTGCCGTCGCCGGCGTGACCGAATACGAAGATCGGCACGCCGTGCTCGTCCGCGATGCGGCGGATGCGGCGGATGGCCTCGGCCAGCCGGCTGCGCGGCACGGCGATGTCCTCGATGAGCGGACGCCCGATGCGCTCGATCGCGGGCAGCGCCTCGCGGCGTGCGCTCAGCAGGCGTTCCGCCTCCGCGGCGTCTGTGGTCCACTCCACGGTCGTCGCCGTCGCGGCGAGCGCCCCGGCGACGACGGCGATCTCCTGCTCCGCCCCGAACCCGTCGGTCTGGGCGATCAGGAGGGCTTCGCCGAGCGACCGCAGCGCGCTGCCGGTGGCCGCGTCGATCGCCTCGAGCGTCGCCCCGTCGAGGATCTCCAGCACGGCCGGGCGTGCACCGCTCACCGCGATCGCGGCGACGGCCGTGGCCGCATCCTCCAGGGTTCCGAAGGAGGCGGATGCGGTCGCCACCTGCGCCGGCACGGGCAGCAGCCGGACGGTCGCCGCGACGACGATGCCCAGCGTCCCCTCGGACCCCACGACCAGGCCCGCGAGGTCGTACCCGGTCACGCCCTTGATCGTCGGCCGTCCGAGCCGCACGAGGGAGCCGTCCGCGAGCACGACGTCGAGCGAGAGCACCGCGTCGCGGGTCACGCCGTACTTCGCCCCGCGCAGTCCCCCGGCGTTGGTGGCGATGTTGCCGCCGATCGTGGAGATGCCGACGCTGCCCGGATCGGGGGCGTAGAACAGCCCGTGCGCGGCGGCGGCACGGTCGAGGTCGGCCGTGATGACGCCGGCCTCGACGTGGGCGGTGCCGTCGACCGGGTCGATCACGAGAATGCGGTCGAGCCCGGACAGGTCGAGCACGATGACGCCCTCGCCCGCCACCGCGCCGCCGGCCAGGCCCGAGCCGGCGCCGCGGGTGACGACGGGCGTCCCCGTCTCGGCCGCGCGGCGGACGGTCTCCTGCACCTCGGCGACGCTGCGGGCCACGACCACCTCACGGGGCACGCCGACCGGACGCAGCCCGGAGCGGTCGATCGCGTGCGGCGTGTCCGGGATGTCGATGCTCACGGTTCCCTGCGATCCCTGCGGCGCGCTCATCGGCTGCGCTCGTACGGCGTGCGCTCGCCCGCCTCCACCGCGATGTCGAGCACGTTGCCCGCCGGCGGCAGCGGGCACAGCGCGAAGTCGGAGTAGGCGCACGGCTTGTTGTAGGCACGGGTGAAGTCGACGACCACCTCGTCGCCCGAGGCGGGCAGCTGGACCAGCAGCTCGCGCTGGGCGGCGTAGGTGGTGATCCCCGACGTGGCGTCGCGGAAGAGCAGGACGACGTGTCCGGGGACCCCGTGTGCAGGCAGCGCCACGAGACGGAAGGTGCGTCCGCGAAGCGTGAACTCGACCGCCCCCGGCGAGACCGACTCCCTCGACACCCGGTCCGAGACCGTGTCGACCGTCAGGGCGCTCTCCCCCGGCACCCAGCGACCCACGACCCGCCACGCCGGATCCGGCTCGTAGGCGGGCGTGCCGCGGAACGCGGCGACGGCGGGCGCCGCCGCATCCCGCACCCGGACGATGTCCCAGTCGCCGCCGCGGACGAGCTCGATCGTGAGGCCCTCCTGCGCGATCCGCCGGGAGCCGCCCGGTGCGGGACGGTCGAGGACGACCCGGCCGGAGCCGTCGGCCTCGGCGACGTCCAGACGCTCCCCCTCGGCGAGGTCGACGACCACTCCCTCGGGCTGCGACGACCAACGTCCGGGCAGGCGGTCGATGACGACGGGCTCGGCCGTCAGATAGTCGATGCTCACGACCGGCAGGATGCCGTCGGGGGCGGCGACGGCGCGGTCGCGCTCCTCTCGCCACCGGCGCCAGTCGGCGAGGAATGCGGTGTCGTCGATCACGGGCGTGCTCATGGGTGTCCTCTTCTCTCGATGTCAGCGGGCGGCGACCAGCGCCGGGATCACGTGGGTCGCGATGTCCTCCAGCAGCCGTGCGTTCTCGTCGGGTCCGAACGCGGGAGGCAGGAAGGCGATCAGCTCGTCCGCCTCGGCGAGCGCGACGTCGGCCAGCAGCGTGTCGACGATCCGCGCCGGCTCGCCGTGGATCGCCGGGCTCATCGTCATGGGGCGCGGGTTCTCGCCGCGCCGGGCCGCGACGGCGCCCGGGGCGACCGCGCCCTGCGGTCGCGAGGCGGCGGGTCCCTGCGTCCGCCGCTCCTGGTCGTACGCCGCATAGAGCCGGGCGAGCTCGGGCGTCGTGGCGGGCAGGATCGAGCGGCTCACGACGACCCGGGGCGGCCGCGGACCGACGTGCGCCGCCCGGTAGGCGCGGATCGCGGCGAGCTGCTCGGCGTTGTAGTCGTGGATGTCGCCGGTGAGGATCGTGGAGAGCATGAGCCGCAGCCCCTGCGAGCCGATGCGCTCGGCGGAGGCGATGGACCCGCCGCCGTACCAGACGCGTTCCAGCAACGCGGGGCTGGCGCCGCGGACCGTCAACGGCTCGTCGAGCGGCGTGCCGTCGAAGGAGACGCCCTCGCCGACCGCCTCTCCGCGGATGCCGCGCAGGAACGTCGCGAGCCGGCGCTGCGACTGCTCGCGCCCGTCGTTCGCCTCCTGCCCGAACGCGGCGTCGAAGCCTCCCTGCCCGGTGCTGAGGCCCAGCTGCAGCCGCCCGCCGGTCAGGTGGTCGGCCGTGCTCGCCGCCTCCGCCAGCAGCACCGGATCCTCGTACCGGATGCCGATGATCGCGGTGCCGAGCCCGATCCGCTCGGTGTGCTGCGCGACCACCGGCAGGAACACGAGCGGGGACGCGAGGTAGTTGTCGAAGTGCCGCTGGTACACCCAGCCGCGGTCGAAGCCGAGCTGCTCGCCGTGCTGGAACAGCCGGATGCCGTCACGCAGCGCCTCGCCGGCCTGCCCGGATGCGAACGGCACGCGGGTGTGGAATCCGACGGTGAGCGGCGCGCTCATGCGCGACGAGCGAGGGGCTCGGCCCGGAACGTCAGCTCGGGATCGATGCCCCGGCGGGCGACCTCCTCGCGGACGAGCGGGATGATCTCGCGTCCCACCTCGATCGCGTCGCCCAGGTCGCCGAGGGTCGGCAGCGAGATGACGTCGGCTCCGAGCTCGACGTATTTCACGAGCGCCGCGGCGATCGTCTCCGGCGAGCCGACCAGCAGCGAGGACGCGCCGCCGGAGCCCGCGATGCCGCGCGGGGTCCACAGCACGCCGCCGTCGTGCTCCTCCGCCTGCTCGGAGATCTCCCGCAGGCGCACGGTTCCGACGTTCGTCGCGGAGATCCGGGAGACCTGGTCGTAGAAGGGGCGCGTGCGCTCCACGAGCTCGTGCGCCTTGCGCCTTGCCAGCTCGTCGGTCGCGGCGACGACGGGCCGGAACGTGACCCAGAACCGGATGCGGTCGGTCCGCCCCGCAGCCCGGGCGTGGTCGTAGACGCGGGCGATCTGCTCCGCGGTCTCGGCCAGCGGCTCGCCCCACAGGGCGAAGATGTCCGCCTGCGCGCCCGCCGCGTACGCGTACTCGCTCGACCCGCCCAGCGACACCGCGAGCGGCCCGCCGGAGGACGTCGCGTAGCCGGGGCCGAAGTCCTCGAACCGGTAGAACTCGCCGTCGTGGGAGAACGGCGCCTTCGCGGTCCAGACCTCGCGCAGCACCTCGACGAACTCCGCCGAGCGCCGATAGCGGGCTGGCTTGTCGAGGTAGTCGCCCTGGCTCCGCTGCTCCTCGTCGCTGCCGCCCGAGATGATGTGCACGATCGCGCGTCCCCCGGAGATCTGGTCCAGGGTGGCGAGCGCCTGCGCGGCCACCGTCGGGAAGGCCGTGTTGGGGCGCACCGCGACGACGGTCTTCAGCCGCTCGGTGGCCTCCAGCACGGTCGCCGCGACGACGTACTGATCGAAGCTCGCCGAGGCGTAGGGGATCAGCGTGTAGTCGAAGCCGAACTCGTCGATCGTGCGCGCGTAGCGGCGCAGCCAGACGGGGTCGATGGGTCCGGTGAAGCCGGCGGCGGGAGCACCGGGCGGTCGCAGACCGATCGCGTTGACGAACTCGACGGGCATGGGAAGGCCTTTCTCGGGATGCGGACGCTCGCGCCTCAGGCGCGCACGCCCTCGGTGAACTCGGGCTGGGCGACGACCGCACCCCGCTGGCCGGTGGCCTCGCGATGGGCGAGCTCCTGCCGCACGAGGGGAAGCACGTACCGGCCGTAGTCGATCGCGTCGTTGAGGTTGTCGTAGCCGCGGATGGAGACGAGCGTGGCACCCAGGTCGACGTAGTCGAGGATCGCCGCGGCGACCGTCTCGTAGCTGCCCACGAGCGCCGTCGACGCACCGGAGGCCTGGGTGACGGCGGCGGGCCGGGTCCACAGCGCACGGTCGTGCACCTCGCCGCGGGAGGCGGCATCCAGCAGTCGCTGCGAGCCGACGTTCTGCGGCGCGGCGCCCTTGTCGTAGTGCTTGTGGAACGACCCGTTGGCGTAGGTCTCCGCGATCGTCCCGATGATGCGGTGGGCCTTCTCCCATGCCAGCTCGTCGGTCTCGGCGACGATCGGACGGAAGGTCACCCAGATGCGGGGCGTGTCGGCGCGACCGGCCAGCCGTGCCTGCTCCGCGACGCGGGCGATCTGCTGCCGGGTGTCGGCCAGAGGCTCGCCCCACAGGCCGAAGATGTCGCCGAGCGCGCCGCCGACGCGGTAGGCGGCATCCGACGACCCGCCCACGGACACCGGGATCGGCGCGCCGCTGTAGCTCGGCAGGGCCGGGCCGAAGTCGTCGAAGCGGTAGTGGCGGCCCTCGTGGGAGAAGGGCGCCTTCTCGGTCCACGCGCGCTGCACGATGCGGATCCACTCCTCGGAACGGTCGTACCGCTCGTCCTTGCCGAGGTAGTCGCCCTGCCGCGCCTGCTCCGTATCGCTGCCGCCCGAGATGATGTGGACCACGGCGCGGCCCTCGGAGAACTGGTCGAGCGTGGAGAGCTGCTGGGCGGCCACGAGCGGGAAGACCGTGTTGGGCCGGACCGCCACGATGGGCTTGATCCGCTCGGTGGCGGCGGCAACGGCCGTGGCGATCACGAACGAGTCGGGGCCCTGGCTGCCGTAGGGCACGAGCGTGTAGTCGAAGCCGGCGTCCTCGAGTGTGCGGGCGTAGCGGCCGAGGTAGGCCGCGTCGACGGCGCGTCCGCCCGGGCGGGGGTTCAGCTCGTCGGCGTGACGGGTGTTGATGGCGCTGATGAACTCGACGGTCATGGCACTGTCCTCTCAGGGGGTGGGGAAGCCGGTCAGGAGCTCTGAAGGGCGAGGCTCTTCGCCGAGACGGATGTGCCGTCCAGGCGCGGATCGGGGATCGCGTCGACGAGCGCGCGGGTGTACGGGTGCCGCGGGGCGTCCAGCACCTGTTCGGCGGTGCCGTCCTCGACGACCCGCCCGCGCTGGAGCACGGTCACGGTGTCCGCGACCTGCCGTACGAGGGCCAGGTCGTGCGAGACGAACAGGTACGTGAGCCCGCGCTCCACCTGCAGCCGCACGAGGACGTCGAGGATCTCCGCCTGCACGCTCACGTCGAGCGCGCTCGTGGGCTCGTCGAGCACGACGACGTCCGGCCGCAGCGCGATCGCGCGGGCGATCGCCACGCGCTGACGCTGCCCACCGGACAGGGCGGCCGGGTGCCGATCCCACAACGTGTCCTTCAGCCCCACGGCGGCGAGCGTCTCGCGTACGGTCTCCCGCCGGGAATGGCGGTCGCCGACGCGGTAGCGGTCGAGGGGCTCGCGCACCAGCCGCTCCACCCGCCAGGTCGGATCGAGGGAGGTGAAGGGGTTCTGGTAGACGAGCTGCAGGTGGCGCCGTGCGGCGCGCAGGTCCCCGCGGCTGCGTCCGTGGATGTCTTCGCCCCCGACCGTGATCTCGCCGGCGTCGGGCTGCTCGAGCCCGAGCAGCAGGCGCACCGCTGTCGTCTTGCCCGAACCGGACTCCCCCACCAGGGCGTGCGTGCTGCCGGCGGGCACCCGGAACGACACGTCGTCCACGGCGCGCAGGACCGAGCCGTCCACCGTGAACTCCTTGACGGCCCCGGCGACCGAGACCTGCGGACGGGCCGGGTCGATCGTGCGGGCACGGAGCGCCGCACGATAGCGGTCGGGGTTGAGCGCCGGCACGTCGTCGCGCAGCGCCGCGGCGTACTCGGACCGGGGTGAACGGAACACCTCGGCCGTGGGACCGGCCTCCTGCACGACGCCGTCGCGCAGCACGAGCAGCGAGTCCGCACGCTCGGCGGCGAGAGCCAGGTCGTGCGTGATCAGGAGCAGGCCGATCCCGAGAGACGTGCGCAGCTCGGTCAGCAGGTCGAGGATGCGCTTCTGGATCGTGACGTCGAGTGCGCTCGTCGGCTCGTCGGCGACCAGCAGCGACGGCTCGGGCAGCACCGCCAGCCCGATCAGAACGCGCTGGAGCATCCCGCCCGACAGCTGATGCGGGTAGGAGCGGTAGACGCGCACCGGATCGGGCAGGCCGACCCGTTCGAACGCCTCCAGGATGCGGGCACGGCGGCGCCCGGCATCCTTCTCCCCCATCAGCGCCGCCGCCTCGTGGGCCTGCGCGCCGATCGTGCGGACGGCGTTGAGCGAGGAGGCGGGGTCCTGCGGCACGAAGCCGAGTCGGCGTCCGCGCAGCGACCGGAAGGCGCCGAGGGACAGCGCGAGCGTGTCCTGCCCCTCGAACTCCACGGTCCCCGTGGCCTTGCCGGTGTCGCGCGGGAGGAGCCGCAGCACCGCCCGCGCGATCGTCGACTTGCCCGACCCGGACTCGCCGATGAGCGCCAGGCTCTGCCCGCGGGCCAGGTCGAAGCCGACGCCGGAGACGACCTGCGTGCGGCCGTAGGACACGGACAGGTCACGTACCCGCAGCAGCGGTGCGCTCTCGTGGACGGTCATCTCATCCCACCTTCCGGATCCAACGGCTGATGCGGTTCACGCTCAGGACGGTCGCGACGATCATCACGGCCGGCGCGTAGACGAGCCAGGGGCTCGTGACCATGTAGTCCTTGCCGGCCGAGACCAGCAGGCCCCAGTCGGAGGCCGGTGGCGGATCGCCGTAGCCGAGGAAGGCCAGGCCCGCGATGATGAGGATCGACATCCCGAACTGGAGGACGGCGAGGGAGGCGACCGATCGGGAGGCGTTGGGCAGGACGTGCGTCAGCAGCACGTGCCAGCGCGATCCGCCCTGCAGCACGGAGGACTCCACGAACACGGCCTGGCGCACCTTCAGCGCCTCGGCACGCATGACGCGGGCGAACACGGCCACGGCGGACACGCCGGTCGCGATCGCCGCATTGATCGTGTCGAAGCCGAGCGAGCTGACCACGACGACCGCCAGGAGGAAGCTCGGGATCGCCAGGAGGACGTCGACGACCCGAGCGAGCGTCACGTCGAGCCAGCCGCCGAAGTACCCCGCGACGAGGCCGATGAGGCCACCGACGATGACGGCGATCGCCACCGCGACCAGGGCGCTGGCCACCGAGGACGCCGTGCCGTGGATGATGCGTGCGAGCAGGTCACGGCCCAGGTTGTCGGTGCCGAACCAGTGCGCGGCGCTCGGCGACAGCAGCTTCTCGGACGTGTCGCCGGTCACGGGGTCGTAGGAGGTGAACAACGACGGCGCCACCGCCCAGGAGACGACGATCAGCAGCACCGCGAACGAGAGGATCACGGTGGGCGGCAGCCCCGCCAGCCGGGCGAGCGAGGGCCGGAGCGAGCGTCCGGAGCGGGGGTCGGGATCGGGGACGACGGTGGAGGAGACCACGGCGGTCATGAGACGCTCACCTTCTCTTCGTGGGCGGGCTCGAGGGCGCTGGACGACGGGTCGTCACGGGTCACGGGGAGGGGACGCGCCGAGGGGGCCAGCAGCGTCACCCGCGGATCGAGCACGGGGTAGACCAGATCGGCGACGAGGTTGACCGCCACGAAGACGACGGCGGCGAGCGCGACGACGGCCTGCAGCACGGGCAGGTCCTGCGAGGCGACGGCGCTCTGCACCACGCTGCCGATGCCGACGCGGCCGAAGACAGCCTCCGTGATCAGCGCGCCGCCGAGCAGCTCCCCCACCGTCAGCGCGATGACCGTGACGACCGGCAGGGAGGCGGGCTTGAGCAGATGGGCGAAGAAGAGGCGGGTGCGTCCGAGGCCGCGGGCGTAGGCGACGACCGCGTACTCCTGCCGGAACTCGTGGTCGAGACCCGTGATGAGCACCTCCGAGATCTGCGCGGAGACCGGGATGGCGAGCGCGAGCGCGGCGAAGAACGTCGCCGTCGGGCTGTTCGGGTCGATCACGGAGAACAGCCCGAGCTGGAATGCGAACACGTTCAGCAGCAGCAGGCCGATCACGAAGTTCGGCTACGGAGAGCGAGAGCGAGGGCAGCGAGCGCAGCAGCCCCTGGCCGAAGCGGCGGGGAAGCAGCTGCACGGCGTACGCGGTGCCGAAGGCGAGCAGGAGGGCGACCACGAGCGCCGTCGCCGCCAGCGCGATCGTCGACGGCAGCGCGTCGCCGATGAGCTGGCTCACGGGGAGGCTGGTGCGCAGCGAGATGCCGAGGTCGCCGACCACGAAGCGGCTGAGCGAGCCCCAGAGCTGCTCGATGACCGGACGGTCGAGGCCGTAGTAGTCCACGACCTTGGCGATCTGGTCCGGGGTGAACCCGTTCTCGGGGTTGGTCAGCGTGCTCGTGAGCGGGTCGCCGGGCAGCACGCTGATCACCACGAAGGTGAGCACGTACGCCGACAGCACCACGAGGATCGCCTGGCCGAGCCGCTTGGCGGCGTAGACGAGATAGGCGGTGTTCATGGGTCTCTCCGGAGGGGGTGGGACCGGCCGGCGGAGGGTTCCGCCGGCCGATCTGCTGTCACTTCGTCAGGTACGCCGTGTAGAAGTCGGCGATCGCGACGCCGTTGAAGCTGATCCCCTGCAGCTTCGGGCTCGCGACATAGATGCGCTGCACGATCTGCGTGATCGGGATGAACAGCCCCTGCGTGAGCACGTAGGTCTGCAGCTCGTCGACGGCCGCGGCGCGCGAGGTCGTGTCGGTCGCCGTGGCGATGCGGTCGCGCAGGCCGTTGAGCGTGGTGTCGGTCTCCCCGAGGCCGAACCAGTCCTCGCCCTTGTTGGCGTTCGTGAGCACGCTCGCGACGGTCCCGACGTCGATGAACGACCGGGTGACCTCGTACAGCGGCGTGCTCGCGTTGTTCAGCACCTTCTGCCCGAAGGTCGTCACGTCGTAGGTCTGGACGTCCACCGTCCATCCCAGCGCCGTCAGCTGCTGCGACACGAGCTCGTCGATCGCCGCGGACGTCGCCAGGTAGGGGTTGGCGTAGAGCGTGACCGCGAGCGGCTTCCCGTCCGTTGCTGCGCTTGCCGTCGGCGCCACGCACCCAGCCGGCCTCGTCGAGGAGGGATGCGGCCTTGTCGGCGTCGTACGCGAAGTCGGCCGAGTGATCCGTGGCCTCGGGCACGTTGCTCTGGATGAACCCCTCCGCGGCGTGCCAGTCCGGGGTGTAGACCGTCTTCAGGATCTGATCGCGGTCGATCGAGTGCTGCACCGACTGACGCACTCGCACGTCGTCGAAGGGGGCGGCCTGCGTGTTCACCCGGTAGCCGTTGGTGAAGCCGAGGTAGCGGGGCGTGTACACGCCGTAGCCCTGGCTCGACAGCGTGCTCAGCTCGCTCGGCTGGATGTTGTAGATGACCTGCGCCTGCCCGGAGGTGAGGGCTCCGATGCGGGTCGAGGACTCGCTGACCTGCTTGTAGGTGAGGGAGTCGAGGTAGGCGGGTCCGGTGTGGCCGAGGGCGGCGGGCGCCCAGTCGTAGTCGGCGCGCTTGACGAGCTTGACGTTGTCGCCCTGCGTCCAGGAGGCCACCGTGAACGGTCCGGTTCCGGAGAAGTTGCTGAGGTCGGCCTGCTGCTCCTTGGACAGCGCCAGGGTCTTGGGCGAGATGAGGATCGACCCGTGGTAGCCGAGGGTGGGGATGAAGCCGAGCGTCGGCGCGCTGAAGTCGACCTTGACGGTCTGGGCGTCGACGGCGGTCGAGCCCTTGTACGTCTTCGGGAAGAGGCCGATCGGGGTGATGCCCTTGTCGGACTGGCCGAAGGCCCAGTAGTCGAGGTTCTGCACCACGGCCGCCGCGTCGAAGGGCGTGCCGTCGGAGAAGGTCACGCCCTCCTTGAGGTGGAGCGTGAACTCGGTGGCGTCCGCGTTCTGGTCCCAGCTGGTGGCCAGCCACGGGCTGGCGGCGCCCTTGTCGTCGACGTACACGAGCTTGTCGGTGATCTGACCCCAGATGTTCCCCTCATAGCTGGAGATCGAGCTGAGGTTCGGGACCCACGTCGTGCTCAGGGAGTTGGTGAGGAAGACGACGTCGCCGCCCTGGGTCGGCTCGCTGCTCGCGCCGGCACCGGGTCCGGTTCCCGCGCAGCCGGCGACCAGCGCCACGGAGACCGCGACGGCGGCGGCGAGGGCGCCTCGCCATCGGCCGCGTCTGGTGATGTTCATGTGCTGTGTGTTCCTTCGATTCGATCGGGTGGAGTGCGCGCTCTCGGGCGTCCCGAGCGCTGAGGGAAGTGTCCGCGGCGACGCCGCGGCGCGTCCAACCACGAGGGCGGATGGGAAACCATCACGGCCGACGATGGTTCTCCGCCGAGCTCCGACGACCTCGAGAACCCCGGAATCACGCGGTACGACGCGGCGGAGGGCGGCCGATCTCTCGCCTCGACCGCCCTCCGCCGCGCCGGCGAGAATGACGTTGTGTTGCAGGGGCCCGCCGTGTGGGCGGACGCGAAGGCCTCCCGTGCGGGGGCTCAGCTGCTCTTCCACACGTCGTAGAAGTACGGCCGTCCGACCGCGTTCGTCACGATGCCGTGGACCTTCGCGCTCGCGACGTAGACCTGGTAGTTGTCCACCAGCGGCACGGTGTAGGCGGCGGAGACGACAGCGCGCTGCACCGCCTCGGCGGCCGCGGCGCGCTCCGGCGTCCCCGGGGCGGTCCGCGTCAGCGCGAGCAGCAGCGGGTCCAGCGTCGACGCCTCGGTCGCCTCGCCGGCGAGATGGAACTGGTCGGCCGCGGTGCTCCCCCAGTACTGCTTGAGCGTCGCCGCGTCGAGGAACGTGTTCGCGGTGGGGATGAGCTGCGTGGTCGCGGCGTTGAACACGTCGCCGTAGCTCGTCGCATCCGTCTGACGGATCGACAGCTCGATGCCGATGGCCGCCAGCTGCTGGGACACGAGCTCGAGCAGCCGCGAGCTCGTGTTGAGGTTCGGCGAGGTGTAGGCGGTCAGGCTCAGCCGTTCGCCGTCTCTCGTCCGGATGCCGTCCCCGCCGGAGACGACCCATCCGGCCTCGTCGAGAAGCCGCTTCGCGGCATCCGGGTCGTACGCCAGCTCGCCGCTCAGATCCACCCACCCCGGCGACGCCTGCTGGATCGCGGACGTCGCCGGGTGCCAGCTCCCGTTGTAGATCGTGTCGACGAGCTCCTGCCGATCGATCCCGGACTGGATCGCCCGGCGGACGCGGACGTCGTCGACGATCTGCGCCTGCGGGCGGAGCACGAAGTTGATGGGCGTGCCGAAGTAGCGCGCCCGGATCACGTCCCATCCGGCCGTCTCCAGCCGCTCCTCCTCGGTCGGCTGGACGTAGTGGATGGAGTCCGCCTGTCCGGACTCCAGCGCGCCGAGGCGTGACGCGTCCTCCGCCACCGCGACGAAGACGATCCGCTCCAGATAGGCCGGACCGGAATGCGAGAACGCCGGGCTCGCCCAGCCGTAGTCGTCGCGTCGTTTCAGCACGATCCGCTGGCCGGGGGTCTGCGATTCGAGCACGAACGGGCCCGTGCCCACGACGTTCTCCAGCTTCGCCTGCTGCTCGACGGGCAGGTCGAGCGTCGCGTCCGAGAGCATGCCCGCCGCGAAGAAGCCGAGGCTCGGGATGAAGCCCTCGTTGGGGCTCGTGAGCGTCACCTGCACGGTGAGCTCGCCCGTGGCCTCGGCCCGCTGGAACTCGACCGGGATCAGCGGCGCACGGGTGAGTCCCTTGTCGGGCTCGCCGAGGCCCAGCACGTTCAGGTTGTGCGCGACCGTGGATGCGGTGAGCGCGGTCCCGTCGGAGAAGCTGACGCCGGGGTGGATCTCGAGCGTGTACGTCAGCCCGTCCGCGCTCGAGGTCCAGGAGTCGGCGAGCCAGGGGTGGACCGTCCCGGTGTCGTCGACGTAGACGAGCGTCTCCACGAGCTGGGTCCAGACCTGGCTCTTGTACCAGTTGTTGCTCTGCTGCTGCTGCCAGCCGTCGGCGAGCGCCGGGACGGCGTGGACGAGCTGACCCCCGCTGTGCGGGGTCTCGGAGCCCTGCTGCCCGGGCGCGGTCCCTGCCGTGCAGCCGGCGAGCAGCAGCGTCGCGATGAGAGGGGCGACCAGGGCGATGAGCCGTCGCGGTCGTCGGGTGTTCATGTCGGGTGTTCCTTCACGGGTCGAGGACGAGACCGGGGGCGGCACACCGTCGGCGGCACCCGTCGCCCCCGGGGGCGCGTGCCGCGCGGGACTACACGCCCAGCGCCCGGCGACCCGCGCCGACCAGGGCCTGGTCCTCCTGCGGCGGGTGCACGCGTGCCGAGAGCACATCGCGCAGGTGGCGCTGGAGCGGGTTGTGGCGGGTCAGGCCCGGGTTGCCGATCGCGGCGACGGCGGTCTCGACGGCCGTGATCGCCGCGCGGACGATCTGCACCTTCGCCAGCGGGGTTCGCGCGATCGCCGTCTCGTCGCCGGCGACGGCGCGGGCGGTGATGTCGTAGAGCAGCGTCTCGGCCGTGACCAGCTGGGCCTCGATCTCGCCCGCGACGGTCTGGATGCGCTCGGTCGTCGCGATGGGACGTCCGAGGGCGGCGGGGACGCGCTCGTTCGCGAACCGGACGAAGAACTCCTGTGCCGCGCGGGCGACGCCCACGTAGAGGGCCGTGTGCCCGAGCGCGAGGGGGCCGCCCTGCCCGGCCGGGTCGCGGTAGACGCCCTGGTACGGGATCTCCAGGAAGTTCTCCACGGGTGCCTCGACGTCACGGTAGATCACGTCGTGCGTCGAGCTGGCACGCAGGCCGAGGTGGTCCCAGGTCTCCACGATCTCGATCCCCGGGCTCCCGCCGGGCACGATCACATGGCCCACGCGCGGCGTCGGGTCATCCGTCTTCACCCACACCAGGTGGTAGTCGAGCCCCGTGCTGGCGGTCACATAGGCCTTGCGTCCGGAGACGACCCAGCCGGATGCGGTGCGTCGCGCCGTCGTCGCGGGCAGTCCGCCTCGCGCCGGTGCGCCGAGCTCCGGCTCGGCGCGTGCCGTGTTGATCGACACGGGGCGCTCGGCGGTCTCGGCGAGCACGCGGTCGTAGAGATCGGCGGGCCACACGTCGGCGTGCGCCTGGGCGACGTGGGTGCCGACGGTGTTGGCGAAGATGAGCGCGACGGAGGGGTCGCCCTGGCCGAGCGCCTGCAGCACGCGCAGGCGTTCCACCGCGTCCAGCCCGCCGCCGCCGAACCGCTCCCCGATCACGGCGGCGAACACGCCGTGCCGATGCGCGGCCTCCAGCCCCCGCGTCGGGAACTCACCGCTCCGGTCGTACTGCTCCGCCGTCTCGGCGACGGCGGCGGTGAGAGCGCTCAGCCGCTCCGAGGTCGGCACGAAGCGGACCGCTCCGGCGGAGTCGGGTACGGAGAGGGCGTGGCCGTGCGCGGCGGAGAGGGAAGTGGTCATGCTGTCATGCTCGGCGGCGACGGGCCCGGGCGTCCAACAGGGATCGTTGAACCGTAACGATCAGAGGTCTCTATGACCGTGCGTGTCGAAGTGAGTCGGAGACGGGCCGTCTCCGGGCCCGGACGGCGGATGATGGCGGGATGGCCACCGTCCAGGAGTCCAGCGCGCACTGGGGAACGTTCCGTGTCGAGGTGGCCGACGACGGCAGGACGGTGACCGCGGCCCGGCCGCACCCGGACGAGCCCGACGCCGCGCCCGCGATCGGGAACGTCGCCGCGGCCCAGCACCACCCCTCCCGGGTGCGGCGCCCTGCCGTCCGCAGGCGCTGGCTCGAGCGGGGGCCCGGCGCCGACCCACGGCGGGGCGCGCCCGACGACGAGTACGTCGAGCGGGACTGGGACGAGGTCCTGGACCTCGTCGCCGCCGAGCTCTCGCGGGTGCGGGAGCAGCACGGCAACGCCGCGATCTTCGGGGGCTCCTACGGGTGGGGCAGCGCCGGCCGCCTCCACCACGCACAGAGCCAGCTCCACCGCTTCCTCAACGCGATCGGCGGGTACACCGCCTCCGTCAACGACTACAGCCGCGGGGCGAGCCTCGTGCTGCTGCCGCACCTCATCGGGCGCGACGGCATGGCCGAGCTGCGGGCCCGCCCGACGTCGTGGCAGCAGATCGCCGAGCACACCGACCTGTTCCTCGCGTTCGGCGGGCTGCGGCGTTCGAACGGCTGGGTCGTGCCGGGCGGCCACGATCGGCACACCGCGTCCGACCACGCACGCCGGGCCGCGGCATCCACCCGCATCGTCTCCCTCTCGGCGCAGCGCGACGACGTGCTGCCCGAGCTGGGCGCCGAGTGGGTGGGGGCGCGACCGGGCACGGATGCGGCGGTGCTCCTCGCGATGGTCCATACGCTGGTCGTGGAGGGGCTCGCCGACGACGAGTTCCTCGCGCGGTGCACGGTCGGGGCGGACCGGGTGCGCGCGTACGTCCGCGGTGAGCTCGACGGCGAGGAGAAGACCCCGGAGTGGGCCGCGGCGCTCAGCGGGGTTCCGGCATCGACGATCCGCGCGCTGGCGCGGCGCGCGGCGTCCGGCCGCACGCTCGTCAACGTCACGTACTCGCTGCAGCGGCACGTCGGCGGGGAGCAGGCCGTGTTCGCCGCACTGACGCTGGCGGCCTTCCTCGGCCAGATCGGACTGCCGGGCGGCGGGTTCAGCCACGGCTACGGGTCGATGGGCGACTACGGCAACGGCTTCGAGCCGGTCCCCCTGCCGACGCTCGATCAGGGACGCAATCCCGTGTCCGACGTCATCCCCTGCGCCCGCATCAGCGATCTGCTGCTGCACCCCGGCGAGCGGATCCCCTATGACGGCGGGAGCCTGACCCTCCCCGACATCCGGCTGGTCTACTGGGCCGGCGGGAACCCGTTCCACCACCATCAGGACCTGCGCCGGCTGGAACGCGCCTTCGCGCGGGTGGACACCCTGATCGTGCACGAGTTCCACTGGACGCCGACGGCGCGGCACGCCGACATCGTGCTGCCGGCGGCGAACCCGCTCGAGCGTGAGGACGTCGCGGCCGGTCCCGGCGACGCGCGCCTGCGCGTCATGCCCCGCATCGTGCCGCCGGCCGGTGAGGCTCGGGAGGAGTTCTGGATCTACGACCGGCTGGCCCGCCGGCTCGGAGCGGACGTCGCCGAGGGGCGCAGCTCCCGCGCGTGGCTCGAGCGCATCTACGAGCAGTGGCGGGAACGGGTCGGCGTCGCCGGAGCGCCCCCGTTCGCGCAGTTCTGGGCCGAGGGCGGCACCCCGCTTCCCCGGGTGCCGTACGCGGACCCGGCGTTCGCGCGCTTCCGCGCCGATCCCGAGGCGTCCCCGCTCGGCACCCCCAGCGGCCGGATCGAGCTGTTCAGCCGGACGCTCGACTCCTTCGCGCTGCCGGATGTCGCCGGCCACGCCGTCTGGCCCGCGGCCGCACCGGCCGATCCGGAGCACGACCTCGAGCTCCTGTGCACCCAGCCATCCCACCGCCTGCACTCGCAGCTCGACATGGGCGAGGCGAGCCAGTCGACCAAGGTCGCCGGCCGGGAGGCGATCCGACTCAACCCGGAGGACGCCGTCGCGCGCGCCGTCGCGGACGGCGACGTGGTGCGCGTGCGCAGCGCCCAGGGCAGCATCCTCGCGGGCGTCGTCGTCACCGACGCGCTGCTGAAGGGCGTCGCTCAGATGCACACCGGCGCGTGGTTCGACCCCAGCGCGCCCGAGATCGCCGACTGCGTCAACGGGAACGTGAACGTGCTGACCCGCGATGTGGGCACCTCGACCCTGACGCAGGCCTCGAACGGCGCCAGGGTGCGGGTGTCCGTGGCGCGCTACGACGGGCCGCTTCCCCCGATCCGGGCGTACGGGCCGCCGGTCATCGCCGACTGAGCACCTGCGCGCAGGGGGAGCCGGACACGCCCTGCGACGTCGTGGTGGGAAGGGCTCACGCTCGCACGCCGAGCACGCTCGCCACGGATCGCACGCCCGGGCCTTCTCCGGATGCCGCCGCTTCGGCGAGCGCGCGCTGCACCGCCTCGTTCACGGGAGCCGGGATGCCGAGCAGGCGCGCCTGCAGCACGATCTCCCCGCTGAGGAAGTCGACCTCGCTGCCGGAGCCGCGGGCGAAGCTCTGCCAGGTCGACAGGCCCTGGGGTGCCGGATCGGATCGCGCCGACGTCTCGGCCGGTCCCTCCGGCGACGGCGGCGGGGAGAACGGGGCGCCGCCCAGCTCGGCGGGGTCGGCGAGGTCGTAGCCCGCCGCGGACAGCACGTCCCGGGCTTCCGTCCGCACGAGGTCGCGCAGCTCCTCCTGCTGCTCCGGCGTGCCGGTGAACACCTCCGCGGCGAAGGTCGCCGCCGTCGCCGCCTTCCAGGCCTTCCACCGCGACACGTCGCCGGTCTCGTGGATCAGCCACCGCGCGGCGCGGAGGTCCGCCGCGATGCCGGCGACCTCCGCCGCGGCACGCGGGGCGCGCTCCGCGGACGGGAAGGCGCCGAGGATGATCCGCCCCAGCTCGGGGCCGCCGCGCACCGTGACCTCGCCCGGCACGAGGTGCTGCGCAGCGACGAGGGTGGTTCCGCCGACGACCGAGGCGAAGTGCCGCAGCGCGACGCGTTCCGCCTCGAGTCCGTTCTGCAGCGTCACGATCGGCAGGGTCTCCCCCGCGAGCGCGCCGTCTCCGACCGGGCGCGCCGCCCAGCCCGGCACGGCCGCCGCGACGTCCTGCGTCTTCACGGCGAGCACGAGCACATCGTCGGGGGCGAGGGGGATGTCGACCGCCGAGTCCGCGACCGGCAGGTCCAGCACGCGGGTCCGTCCCTCGTGGGAGAACCGGATCCCGTGTGCGGCGATCGCCTCGAACGAGCGTCCGCGGGAGACGAGGAGGACGGGGACACCGGCCTCGACGAGCCCCGCGGCGAGCGCCGCGCCCACGCCGCCGGCGCCGATCACGACGTACCGGCGGGTCATGCCGACACCGCGTGCACGTAGCCGCGGACCGTGAAGAAGCCGTCCAGGGCGGCGAGGGCGGCGTTCTCGATCTCCGCGTCGAGGCCACGTCGCGCGATCAGCCGGACGAAGATCCGTCCGAGCGGGGGCAGGTCGTGGCGGGCGACCAGGCCGGCGGGCGCCTTGCCGGCGCTGGGCAGCACGGCCACGCCGAGACCGGCACGCGCCGCGGCGATGACGCCCTCGAGGCTTCCGGACTCCGCCGCGATCTCGACCCGCCGCCCCCGGACGTTCAGCTCCTGCAGGGCGCGCTGCCGCATCCCGCACGGCTCGACGTACGCGACCAGCGCCACCGGCGCATCGTCGGCGGGCGGCGTCCACCCGGGCGAGGAGTACCAGTTCAACGGCAGGCTGCCGACCTCCGTGCCGGCGACCGTCTGCCCCGTGTCCAGCACGACGGCCAGGTCGATCGTGCCCTTCGCGACGGCCTCGACCATCTGGGTCGACCGGTCGATCGTGAACTGCACGTGCGTGTCCGGGTAGGCCGAGTGGAGCCGGTCGAGCATCTCGGGCAGGACCTGTTCGGCCGCCGTCTCGGTGGAGCCGACCACGATCGTGCTGCTGCGGCTGACGTCGAGGCGGGCGAGCGCCTCATCGTGCACGGCGAGGATGCGGCGGGCCTCGGCGAGCAGCTTCTCCCCCGCGAGGGTGAAGCGCGCCCGGCGGCCGTCGCGCTCGACGAGCCGCTGCTGGAGCCGTCGCTCCAGCGAACGCACGTGCTGGCTGACGGTGGGCTGGCTCATGTGGAGCGCCGCGGCCGCGCGTCCGAACCCTCCGCACTCGTCGATCGCGACGAAGGTGCGCAGCTGGATGATGTCGAGAGTCTCGGCCATGGCGCGACGGTACGCTCTTCGCGGTTCGGCCGTGAGACCGCCGGTCATACGGTGTCATGAGACCACCGCGACCCATCACGGGTCCCGATGAATACCGATGACCAACGCAGCGTTGTCAGCGGGGCGGGCCGTTCGTACTCTCGAAAGAGTGCCCACCCGTGGGACCGCGCGGCCGGCAGACGAACAGAGAGAGACATGAGCGACTTCTTCGATCGGGAGGGCGATCGCGCCTACACCCGCGACTACAAGGACAGCACCCCGGACATCCTGGCGTCCTTCAACGACTTCAACTCCACGGTGTTCGCGGCCGAGGGACGCGAGATCCCGCTGAAGTTCCGTGAGCTGATCGCCCTCGCGGTCGGCATCACGACCCAGTGCACGTACTGCATCGACGCGCACGCGCAGGCCGCCGTGAAGGCCGGCGCGTCCCAGGCCGAGCTCGCCGAGGCGGCGTGGGTCGCGACCGCGATCCGCGCCGGCGGCGGATTCGCCCACGGCCGGCTGGCGTTCAAGCTCTCCGGCATCCACGACCTCGCGGAGGCGGGTCACGTCCATGGCTGAGATCCTGACCACGCCGGAGGAGCTGCGGGCGGCGCTCGACACCGGCGCCTACCCGGACGGCGGCCCCGTCCGCATCCTGGACGTGCGCTGGCGCCTGGACCGTCCGGACGGGCGGCCGGAGTACCTCGCGGGGCACATCCCCGGTGCCGTCTACGTCGACCTCGACCACGAGCTCGCGGAGCACGGCGACGACCCCGGCGCGGGTCGGCACCCGCTTCCGCCGGTCGCCGCGCTGCAGGAGTCCGCGCGCCGCTGGGGCATCCGCACGGGCGACACGGTCGTGGTCTACGACGACCTGAAGAACCTCTCGAGCGCGCGCGCCTGGTGGCTGCTGCGGTTCGCGGGCGTCGAGGACGTCCGCATCCTCGACGGCTCGCTGCGCGGCTGGACCGGTGCGGGCTTCGAGCTGGAGACCGGTGAGGCCGCGGCCCCGGAGACGGGCGACGTCGTGCTGGCCTACGGGGCGCTCCCGCACCTGGATCTGGCGGACGTGCCCGCCTTCGCCGAGTCCCACGTCCTGCTGGACGCGCGGGCGGGCGACCGCTACCGGGGCGAGGTCGAGCCCGTCGATCCGCGCGCGGGCCACGTCCCCGGGGCGGTGAGCGCGCCGACGACGGAGAACGTGGATGCGGCCGGCCGCTTCCTGAGCCCGGAGGCGCTGCGCGAGCGGTTCACGGCCCTGGGCGCCACGGCGGACGCACCGGTCGGTGTCTACTGCGGATCGGGGGTGACCGCGTCCCACGAGGCCGTGGCGTTGACGCTCGCCGGCTACGAGGCGCGGGTGTTCCCCGGCTCGTGGAGTCAGTGGTCGAACCATCCGGAGCTGCCCGTCGCGGTGGGGGCGGAGCCCCGCTGAGCGTGCGGTGAGCCGGCCGCGGCGGCGTCAGGGCTCGCGCACGCTCCAGCCCACGCCCTCGAGGCCGGCCGCCAGCAGTGCGGCGGCGCGCCGCGCGACGGCGGCCGACGCGTCCGAGCAGACGTCGATCACCACCGGCGGCGGATCGGCGAGCTTCGGGATGTGGACCTCCGCCCACGCGGAGGGCGCGAGCCCCACCCGCGGGTAGGCCGTGCCGCGGTGCTCGACCGTGCCGTCGCTCACGAACGCGATGACCTCGAGCGCATCGGGTCTCGAGGCCGCCACGTCGGCCACGAGCGTGACGACGAAGGGTCCGCCCCGCCGTGTCCCGTCCCGATCCGCCCACGCCGACATTCTCGCCGATGCGCGGCGCCGCCTCACGGCGGTCCGCTCTCAGTGCGGGAGCGGACCGCGCCGCCGTCCCCGCGCCCACAGCACGGCGGCTCCCGCCGCTCCCAGCAGCAGGAGGACCCCGAGGATGCACAGCAGCAACGGGACGGGGTTGCCGGCCGCGAAGGCGCTGAACGGGTCCATGCCCCGGTCGGCGACGTCCGAGCCGTTCCCCGGAAGGATGTCGCGCGCCGCCTTCGCCGCCTCGTCCGCCGCCTGCGCCGGGGCGGGCCCTGCGGCGTCGCCCTCGAGCAGCGCGGCCGCGACCGCACCGCACCCCGAGCCGCCCGCGACGGCCGTCCGCGGATCGACGTCGCCGACGGCGATCGTCATCGTCTCGCGGTCCGAGGACACACGACCGTCCGCGAGCGTGACGGTCTGGGTCGAGGTGATGCGGTAGACCCCCTGGGCGCTGAAGGCCCAGTTGGCGTGGGCGTGCACCCCCAGCGGGATGTCGTACGACCCGCCGTCGGCGAAGATCACCTGCTGCACGCCGCCGAACGAGCCCGAGAGGTAGGCCGTCACGCGGCCCGGTCCCTCGATCGCGTCGATCGTCCACCGCACGGGGCCGCGGACGTTGCCCGCGTTGAGCGACTCGGTGCTCCAGCCGAGCCACACGAGGTCCGGGTCCTGGGTCTGCGGCACCTGCCAGATCGCCGACCCGGCCGGTCCCACCTCGCCGAAGCCGGCGGGGAGCGTGACGCGCGCCGACGGCTTGAGCCAGAGCACCACCCCCGAGGGCTCGCGGTACACCTTGCTCCCCGAGCTGTCGTCGCCGACGAGCGAGTGCAGCGAGCCGTCCACGATGCGGGAGGCGTAGTCGACGTGCCCGGCCGAGAGGATCGTGGCGCCCGCGACGCAGGCGTTCGCGGCGATCTGCTGGGCGGCCGGCGCCGTGGCCGCGGCATCCTCGCGCGGCGGCGCCGGCACCGTGACGGTCCCGGTGTCGACCGCCTCGCGGCAGCGGGCGGGATCGATCGACAGGACGTCGGCATCCCCCACCGCGACGGCGAGCACGAAGGTGTCGGAGGAGGTCCGGCCGTCCGCGAGCTGGGCCGTGCGCTGCATCGAGAGGCAGTAGTTGCCCGCCGCACCGAAGGCCCAGGAGCCGTGCGCGTGCGTGTTCTTGGGGATCGTGACGCGGTCGGCGTCCGTGATGCCGTCGCGTGTGCTGAACAGCACGCGGGGCTGGCCGAACGCCCCCGTCTCGTACAGCGCGAACTCGCCCGGTCCCGAGCTGTCCACGAGCGACCAGGTCACCCCGCCCGTCGTCGCCGACAGCGGGATCCCCTCGGTAGACCAGCCGGGCCAGACGAGCCCCTGCTGCTGCGTCTGGGACACCTGGTAGAAGGCGGAGCCGGCAGCGCCGAGGAACGCCCACGCGTCGCCGGCGGGGACCGTGGCGCGCGCGTCGGGCCGCACCTGCAGCACGGTGCGGGAGACGTCGCGGTACACCGGCTCGGTCACGGAGGCGGAGTCCTTGATCCGCGTGACGAGACGGCCGCCCTCGACAAGCGAGGCGATGTCGACGTGGCCGTCGTTGAGGACGACCGCTCCCGCGCGGTTGACCGTGCCGTTGGGCACGTCCCACACACCGGTCTCGGGCGCGCCCCCGTCCCCCGGCGTTCCGGGTGCGGTTCCGGATGCGAGGACCGTCGCACCGTCCCAGCCCAGCAGCTCGCCCGTCCGAGCCTTCACGACGATCCGGTGCGATCCGGGGCTCATGTCGGCGGGCAGACGCACCTGCGTCGCGCCCGAGGAGCCGAGCTGGGCCCAGCCGAGCCAGTGCGAGGCATCCGCCCACACGGACACCCATTGCCCGGCACGCGCCGCATCCACCTGCACCGTGACCAGCTGCCCCGCGGTGAGGCCGCCCGCGGCGCCGAGGACGGCGACGCCGCCGCGGGCCGCGTCGGTCAGCGTGTCGAGCGGGATCGGCGCGGCGTCGGTCTCGGTCGGGGCACCGTCCGGGGTCTGGAAGCAGCGCGTCGGGTCGATGGCGGCGACCGCGACCGCGCCGACGGCGAAAGCGAGCGTGAAGGAGTCGCTCACGCGCTCCCCCGAGGCAAGGGTCGTCTGTCGCGTGAACGCGAGGCAGTACGCGCCCTCGGCGCTGAACGCCCACGTCCCGTGCGCGTGGATCGTCTTCGGGATATCGAACGTGTCGGCCGCCGTGATGCCGTCGCGGGTGTCGAAGTACACCTTCGGTCCCGTGAACGGGGTCTGGTAGAGCGCGAACTCGCCCGGCCCCTGCGCGCGGTCGAGGGTCCAGGTGACCCCGGTCGTCGTGGCGGAGGCGGGGATGCCCTCGGTCGACCAGCCCGGCCACAGGATCCCCTCGACCTCGGTCTCGGGCAGGAGCCACGTCGTGGCCCCGGCGGACCCGAGGAAGGAGTACGCCGCGTCGTCGGGCACCGTGGTCTGCGCCTCGGGCCGCACCTGCAGCACGGTCCGGCGCGGGTCCCGGAGCGTCTCGGGCTGCGAGGCGTCGCTCGCGTCGGCGATGACGGTGGTCAGCGAGCCGTCGACGATGCGGGAGGCGACATCCACGTGTCCGGCGGTGACGATCGTCGCGCCCGACGCCGTGAGCGAGTGGTTCGGGACGTCCCAGTCGGTGCTCGGCGTGCCCGGATCGGGGTTCCCGGGCTCGGTCCCGCTCCCGCCGCTCGCGCACGGGGTGACGCCGTGCGCGTCCACGCCCGCGGCGACCGTGAGCGTCTTGGTGACGCGGAAGGCGGTGCCGTCGCGGAGCGTCCCGGTCCAGGTGAACGGCACGCAGTAGACGCCGGACGCGGAGAACACGTGGTTGGCCGGGAAGTTGGAGCCGGGCCACAGCCGCTCCGTGATGCGGACCGGGGCCTGCCGGGAGTCCAGCTGGACGGCTTGCGAGTCCGTGCTGTTGCCGCGGCGCTGATAGGAGCCCGGGCCCGAGACGGTGCCGAGCGTCAGGGTCACGTCGCTGCCGCCGGTGTCCCACTCGAGCGTGCGCCATCGGTCGCCGTAGCGGTACTCGCCGGCCGCCGCGGAGGCCGCGTAGACGACCTTCTCCGGGTCGAAGAAGGTGGGCGTCCCGCCGCCGCGCTGCCCCACCGAGGCGACGACATCCGCGACGCCGTTCACGCGCCGGAGCTCCAGCGAGGGGTTGATGGACTGTGTGTCCACGACGCCGGGACCCGCCGAGAGGGTGACATCGCTCGGGGCGGGCGCCGCCGGGACCGCGCTGGAGCGCTCGCACGGCTGCACGGTGGCGAGGTCGACATCGCCGACGACCACGGTGAGCAGGGATGCCGCGGTTCGGTCGTGGCTCTCGTCCAGGGCGGGGCGCAGACTCGCCCGGACGGCGATGCAGTAGACGCCGGCCTCGGTGAACGCCCAGTTGAGGTGGCGATGGGTGCGCCCGAGCGAGAAGGGACGCGGCGTCTCCTGCCGCGAGTCGAGCAGGAAGCTGTCGCCCGACCACGCGTACGCCTCGCCCGGCCCCGACACCTTCTGCATCGACCAGGTCGCGTGGCGCTCCGTGAGGCCGTAGGGCAGGTAGAGCATGCT
The DNA here is from genome assembly GCF_030818905.1 of Microbacterium sp. SORGH_AS_0888. Lineage (NCBI taxonomy): Bacteria > Bacillati > Actinomycetota > Actinomycetes > Micrococcales > Microbacteriaceae > Microbacterium > Microbacterium sp. SORGH_AS_0888. Next base: position 2,747,910 of record NZ_JAUTAZ010000001.1, on the reverse strand, counting down.
GAGGCCCGGCCACAGGGTGTAGGCGGAGTACTCGCTGCCGGCCGAGAACCCGTAGTACGTGGTTCCGGGCGGGCCGATGAAGGTGCGGTCGTCGGCGGCGTCGGGCTGACGCACCGTGTACCTCACGTACGTCCCCTTGCCGACCCAGACGGCGTCGTGCAGCGCGTGCACCCCCGTGGAGGTGGATGCGTCGCCGGTGGCGAACTCGATCCCGCCGTGTCCGTCCTCCCGGACGGCCAGGTCGAGGTGTCCCTTGTCGATCCACGCGACCGAGGGATCCAGCTGCCCGGGCTGTCCGCCGCCGGGCGTGTCGCCGCCGCCGGTGCCCGGCTCCCCGGTCTCCTGCGAGCACGGTGCGACGGCCGAGGCGTCGACGCCGACCGCGAACGTGAAGGTGGTGGCATCCGAGGCGGCGGTGCCGTCCGCGAGCGTGACCGACGAACGGAGGGTGACGCAGTACACGCCGTCCTGGGTGAAGGCGGTGCCGAGCGCCTCCCCGCCCTGGATCTCCTTGGTGCGGGTGTAGAAGGGGTCGCTCCAGCTGGGATCGCCTGCGGCGGCGTATTGCGGCGTCTGCGCCGCGCCGTCGCGGCTGTCCCAGAAGCCGATGCCGTCGACGCCCGTCACGTAGCCGTTGATCGCCCGATAGGCGAAGAAGCGTCCCGACCCGGTCGTGGTCGTCTTCTCCAGCACGACGTCGACGCCGCCGTAGTCGGTGATCTGGTCGGGACGGAGGGAGCGGGCCTCGAGGTCGAAGGTGAGGTCGTTGGCCTTCTCGTCCTGACGCCGGCCGTCGGTGCCCGCCAGCCGGAAGTCCCCCGAGGTGCGGTAGGCGCGGTCGTCCTCCGGCAGATAGCGGGCCCAGAGCTCTTTCTGGGACGTCGCGAGCCCGGCGGCCGGCCACCGGCTGTCGCGATGCGGCAGGGAGAAGACGATGCGGGAGGGGTCGTAGGAGGTGAGGCGGCCCCGATCGGACACGACGGGGTCCAGGGAGAAGACGCCGTCGGTGAGCCGCGAGTCCAGCAGCACGGTGCCGGAGTCGACGACCGTCATCCCGGTCGCCGCGGACGGTGTCGGCAGCGGGCCGTGCGGGGCGATCGCCGCCGGCTGCGCGCAGGGCTCGACGGTCGAGGGGTCGACGCCGCCCACCGCGAACGTGAGGGTCACGTCGTGGTTGAGCGCCGTCCCGTCGGCGAGCTGGGTGTAGCTCGCGAGCGTCACGCACGTGCGCCCCGCCGCCGAGAACGCCACGGCGAACGGCAGCTTCTCGGTCTCCCCCGTGGGGCGCGAGAGCATCGGGTACGCCTGGGAGCCGACGTGGAAGGTCGTGCCGGCGTTGCTCGTGCCGTGTTCGAGGAGCCCCGCCGCTCCCGGTCCCGACACATCGCCCAGGCCCGTCCAGACGGGCGACGCCTCGAACGCCCAGGACGGGGCATAGAGGTCGGAGGGGGAGATCGCGCTCGTGTCCAGCCGGAACGAGAGGGAGCCGGTGGGCGCGGCGGGCGTGCTGGTTCGCCACACCGGCTCCCGCTCGGGGGCGATCTCGTTCCAGAAGGCGGCATCCTGCGCGTCGGCGCCGCCCGGCCAGGCCTCGGCATCCGGCACCGCGAACACCGTGCGCGCCGGATCCAGCACCGCACCCGACGCATCCTCCACCGTCTGCACCAGATCCCCGTCCACCAGCCGCGACACCAGACTCACCTCGCCCTCACGCACGACCCCCGTCCCCGGCGCCGGCTGCCCCGTCTCCTGCGAGCACGGGACGACCGCGGCGGGATCGACGCCGATCGCGAACGTGAAGGTCGCCGTGTCGGCGGTCTCCGTTCCCGCGGCGAGGATCGTCTGCGAGCGGAGGGTGATGCAATAGACCCCCGCGTCCGTGAACGCGGTCCCGAGGGCCGCCCCTCCCGTGTACTCGCGGTCGCGCTCGTAGAACGGCGACCCCGTGCTCGACGAGAACTCGGCCCCGCGCGGGGAGAGTGCATCACCGGCGCGACTCGACCAGAAGCCGATGTCCTCCGGCGAGAGGATGTAGCTGCCATCACCCTGGGCGTAGGCGAAGAAGCGTCCCGTGGGGCTCGTCGAGGTCATCGCCACCGCGGAGTACTCGACGCCCTGGTCGGCGGCGAGCTGCTGCTCGTCGATGAATCGCGCCTCGAGGTCGAGCGTCAACGGGTTCGCCGACTCGGGTGCGCCGGGCACGACGAAACGGCCGCTCGACCGATAGGCGCGTTCGTCCTGACCGAGGTAGCGCGCCCACATCTCCTTCTGCGAGGCGTGGGCGCCCGACGCGGCCCATTCGGTGTCGCGGGACGGCAGCGAGAAGACGACCTGCGAAGGGTCGTAGGAGGTGGTCCGCCCGCGGTCGGAGGTGACGACGTCCAGCGACAGCGCACCGTCATGGAGAGTGCTCGCCAGCAGCGCCGTGCCGGAGTCGATCACCGTGACCCCGGTCGCCTGGGCGGCGATCGGCTGGGGCCCCTGCGGTGCGATCGCCGCGGGCTGGGCGCAGGGCTCCACGGTCGCCGGGTCGACGCCGCCGACCGCGAAGGTGAGCGCCACGTCGTCGTTGACGAAGGTGCCGTCGGCCAGCTGTGCGTGCGCGCTGAGCGTGACGCAGTATCGGCCGGCGCCGCCGAAGGCGACGGCGATCGGCGACGGCTCCGCGTCGACGGGCTCGATCGACACCGCCGTGAGCGGGCCCCGGACGCCGGAGCGCGCGGTCGTTCCCATGTCGTAGAGCCCGTTGCCGAGCAGTCCGGCCGCAGCGGGACCGGTGACCCCGCCGAGCCAGGTGCGGAGTTTCGGTGCGACATCGGCGTACCATACGTGGACGTCCGCCGGGGAGATGTTGCTGCTGTCGAACGCGACGCGCAGCGGATTCCCGGGCACCTGCGGCGTGGAGGTGCGCCAGATCTGCCCGTGCTCGGGGGCGATCTCGTTCCAGAAGGCGGCATCCTGCCCGTCGGCGCCGCCCGGCCAGGCCTCGGCATCCGGCACCGCGAACACCGTGCGCGCCGGATCCAGCACCGCACCCGACGCATCCTCCACCGTCTGCACCAGATCCCCGTCCACCAGCCGCGACACCAGACTCACCTCGCCCTCACGCACGACCCCCGTCTGCCCCGTCTCCTGCGCGGTCTGGTCCGTCTGCTCGCCCTGCTCGGTCTGCGCCTGCGCGTCGGTCTCCGTCTGCGCGGCGTGCTCCTCGGCAGCGGGCACGACCTCGAACGTGGCACGCCCGCGGGTCTCGGCCGACTGCTCCCCCGCGGCGGAGGAGACCGTCACCGTGGCCGTGAGATCGATCGCGTAGGTTCCCGCGACGGAGAAGCGGATGTCGAGCTCGGCCGCGCTCGCCGAGGTGACCGTCACCGGCGTCTCCGGCGCCCAGGCGGTGCGCTCGTCGCCCCACCGCGTCAGCACCTCGACCGCGGCGCCGTCGGGGGCGGTCGCGACGACGTAGCGCAGCTCGGCGGACTCGACCGAGGAACCCTCGGGGAGCCCCTGTGCCACGACCGCGCCGCGCGTGAGCGTCTGCTGCCCGGCGACGGTGTCGAACACCGTGCCCTCGAGCGGGACGGGCTGGTCGCCCTCCGCCGCGACGATCGCCGCGCCACCGGCGCTGGCGACCACGAGCGGCAGCGTGGCGTCGGCGAGGGCGACGTGCCGGGCCTCGGACGTCGGCCCGGTCTGGGCCGCCGCGGCCGGGGCGACCGTGCTCACGACGATCGCCGCGGTACCGAGAGCGGCCAGGGCGGCCCGCCACATCCGGCGACGAGAGGGAGAGACGGGGGCGGAGGACGCGCGGGTCATGTACGGGCTTTCACGTCGGTCGTGTGATCGGCGAGCGGTCGCGCGGCATGTGCCGCATCACTCGCTAATGAGATTCATTCTCATTAATAGCACACTCTCAGGCGCGCCCCCGCGCCTGGCGGCGCCTGGCGGCGCCCGTCGCAGGATCGCGCGGGCGTCGCAGGATTCCGGCGAAAAGGTGCGACATCCGTGCGGCCCTGCGACCCTGCAATCCGCAGGTGCAGGTGCAGGTGCAGGAGCGAGCTATGGATCGCATGAGAATCACGGAAAGGTAACGGCGAAGCCTTGTGGGCCGTTACCTGACCGTTATAGAGTGCTCGCACGGTAACTGTTTTGCTGTGGCAGCTACCGGCATGTGATTGCAGGACACTCTTGGTGCAAGGGACAAGGGCCGGCCGGAAGCCTCTCCGACCGGCCCTTCACCACGCCCGGACCGGCATCACACGCCGCGACCGCCGCGCCGCCTGCCGCCGTCATCGAACGACATCGTGCCCACTCGACGGGGTCCGAAAGCGTAGCGTCGGAGGCATGACGACGCGCCCCGACAAGCACGATCCCGCCACCCTCGCGTTCGCCACCCAGGCCGTCCACGCGGGCAATCGCATCGACCCGGGGAGCGGCGCCATCCGCACCCCGCTCGTCATGGCAAACTCCTACGCGCTGCCCGACGACCCCTCCACGATCGATTGGTCGGGCACCGACGTGCCGCTCTACACGCGCAACTCCGGCGTGAACCAGCTCGCGCTCCAGGAGCGCCTCGCGGCCCTCGACGGCGCGGAGGACGCGGTCGTCCTCGCCTCCGGCGTCGCCGCCCTCCACGCCGTGTTCTTCACGTTCCTGCGCACGGGCGATCACGCGATCATCGCGGACGTGACGTACGAGGCGTCGTGGCGGCTGTTCGCCGAGCTCCTGCCGGAGAAGTACGGCATCGAGGCGACGTTCGTCGACGTGTCGGATGCGGCCGCGGTCGCCGCCGCGGTGCGCCCGAACACGCGGCTCGTGCACGTCGAGACGATCGGCAACCCCACGACGAAGGTCGCCGACATCCCGACCCTGGCCCGCATCGCGCACGAGGCGGGCGCCCTGCTCTCGGTCGACTCGACGTTCACGCCGCCGCCGCTGTACCGCCCGCTCGCCGATGGCGCCGACCTCGTCGTGCACTCGCTGACGAAGTACATCAACGGGCACGGCGACGCGATGGGCGGCGCGGTGCTCGGGCGGTCCGAGCTGATCCGTCGCGTGAAGTCGGAGGCGATGGTCGACGTCGGCGGCGTGATCTCGCCCTTCAACGCGTGGCTGATCCAGCGGGGATCGATCACGCTCCCGCTGCGGCTGCGGCAGCACCTCGCGACCGCCGAACGGCTGGCGGCGGTCCTCGACGCGGACCCGCGCGTCGCCTACGTCGCATACCCGGGTCTGCCGACGCATCCGCAGCACGAGCTCGCGACGCGACAGTTCGGCGGACGCGGCTACGGGGCCATGATGGCGTTCGCCGTGGACGGCGACGGCGAGGCGCAGAACCGGTTCGTGTCGTCGCTGCGGGTCGTCACCTCCGCCGTCTCGCTCGGGCACGACGAGTCGCTGATCGTGCACGTCGGCGGCTCGGGGCCCCGCACCGCGGCCTACCCGGAGGAGTTCCGCCGCTACGGCCACCTGCGATTCTCGGTCGGACTGGAGGATGCCGCGGACCTCGAGGCCGATCTGCGGGCGGCCCTCGACGCGACGTTCGCCTGAGCCTGAGCCCGGGTCGCGCTCAGCGGGCCTGCGCGCGGCGCACGCGCCATGACTCGAGGGCGATGCCCGACAGCCCCACGGCCCAGAGCACGAACACCGAGGCCCAGGCGAGGCGCAGCTCGTCGAGCGTGTAGGACGCGGGGTCCGCGCCCTGCAGATCGAGCACGAGCCCGATGAGGTACACCGCGATGAGCGCCGCGATGAAGCCGCCCATGTTGACGATCCCCGTGGCCGTCGACAGTCGCGCGACCGGGTTGAAGCGACGGGTCACGTCGAACGCGATCATGGATGCGGCACCACCGCTGGAGAGCACGACCATCCACACGATGATCAGCCAGAACGGGGCGGGGCCCGGCGTCAGCAGGATGCCGGCCAGCACGACCGCCTGCGCGATCACGGAGACCGTCGCGACCAGGGCACGGCGCCGCGGATACGATCCGGACAGGGTCCCCATGAGCGGGGCGAACACCGCACCGGCGAGCACGAACACCGTGACCATGAGGCTCGCGTCGGCGCTCGAGAACCCCTCGCCGTGGACGAGGAACGGCACGCCCCACAGGAGCGCGAACGCCGTGCCGGCGAAGGGCGTGACGAAGTGCACCCAGAACGCGAGCCGGGTGCCGGGCTCCGCGAGGGCGGCGCGCAGGAGCGCGAGCTGGCCGGTCCGTCGGGCGGCGCCCGGGCGGGCGGGCAGGATCCTCCGCTCCCGCACGCTCAGCACGTCGATCACAGCGAAGACGACGAACACGGCGCCCAGCGCGCAGAAGCCGCCCGCCCACGACACGCTGTGCACCGCCGCGGCGAGGACCGCGACGCTGAGGATCTGGCCGAGCTGCCCGACCTGGGCGGTCACCTGCTGCAGCAGCGGGACACGGCGCACCGGGAACCAGAGGGTGAGCAGCCTCAGCACACTCGGGAAGACCATCGCGTCGCCCGCGCCGGTGAGGATCCGCGCGAGGATGGCGGAGGCCGCATCCGGGGCGAAGGCGAGCCAGAGCGACCCGGCGGCCATGACGAGCATGCCCGTGGTCAGCACGACGCGGGAGCCGAACCGATCGAGGAGGAGCCCCGCCGGGATCTGCATGCCGCCGTACACGGCGAGCTGAAGCGTCGCGAAGAGCGCGAGCGTCGAGGAGTCCGCGTCGAAGCGCACCGCGACATCCGTGCCGAGGCCGGCGAGGGAGCTGCGACCGATGATCGCGAGCAGGTAGGTGAGCGACCCGACGATCCAGATGACCCACGGCATGGCCCCCTGCACTCTCGCGGGGGTGAGCGGAATCGACCCGGTGGAGGCGCCGAAATCCGTCATGTCCCCTCCACCCTACGCCGCCCCTCGCCCCGCCCCTCCCCTGACCGGGCTAGACGCCGCCTCCGCCGCCACCCCCGCCGCCGCCGCCCGCGGAGCCGCCGCCGGTGGAACCGCCCGAGGTGCTCGAGGATGCGGACGACACGGCGGAGAGCGATCCGATCCCGGCGGAGAACGCGGCCGCATTGAAGCCCGCGGAGCCCGCGTACCACCCCGGCGAGCCCGAGTCGCCGTAGAGGACCGCGAGGCGCTCCGCCCACTGCTTCTCCTGGCCGAACACGACGGCGTACGGCAGGAGCGGCTCGTAGATGCGCAGCATCGTCCCCGCATCGGCGGTGTCGACCGGCACCCGCTCGGCTCCCTCCGGCGACTGCAGCATGCGGATGCGGTCGGCCTCCGCCCACTCGATGAACACCCGCAGCCCCGCGAGGTGGTCCCTCAGCTCCGCCCCCGCGCGCGTCAGGGGCCGATGCGCGAGGACGGCGATGACCACGAGCACGAGCGGCACGATGGCGATGAGCAGCAGGACCGGCACGAGCGGATCGACCGACGCGCGCAGGGCCAGGATGCCGCCGAGCCCGTCGGCGAACGCCCCCGCGAGCAGCGCCAGGGCCGGCGGCGTACGCACGGTCCACGGCACCGTGCGGTACAGGCCGAGCTCCTTCAGGTGCCGACCGGCCCAGGACAGCAACGCGCGCGCGGCCGCCGAGAGCCGCCTGTCGGTCGACCCGAACGTGAAGGATGCCCCGGGGGCCGCCCGCTTTCCGAACAGGCCCTCCAGCAGCATGCGTCCGTCCTCGTCCGCGCGCGCCGGGTCGACGAGGACGGCGACGAGCTTGGTGCGCCCGAACCAGCCCGCTTCGCCCTCCTCGATGCGGATGCTGCCGGCCACCGCCTGCTCGAGCACCTCGGCCGGGATCGCCTTCGCCGACGTCGCGAGGAACACCGCGCTCGAGAGCGCGTCGATCGCGGGCGGCGTGTACTCGGCGATGACGACGGGGCGCCCGGGGTCGTCGCGCAGCCGCCGCCGTCTCACCGCGATCGCCCAGCCGACGGCGACGAGCAGGAGCGCGACGCCCGCCAGCTGCAGCCACGCCCAGCCGGAGGCGAGGTAGCTCGCGTCGAAGGGCACGAAGGTGCCGGGTGCGAACCCGACCGCGATCGTCATCGCCTGGTTCGGTGCGAGGTCGGTCGCCGTCGCCGTGACGACGCCGCCGTCGGCCGAGATCGGGCACGCCGCGGTGGACCCGACCGACCCCGCGTAGCAGGCCTGCGCCCCCGTGAGCGAGGGGACGAGCGCGGGGTCGACGTGCACGGTCGCCGTCACCGCCCCGAACGGCTGCGCCCAGTCGGCGCCCAGGACGTTCCAGTAGAGCTCCTCCGTCCCGGTCCGCGGGAAGTACCAGGTGACGTTCTCGAGCTCGTAGGTGAAGACGTAGACCTGCTCGCCGTGCACGTACCCGGGCGCACGCGAGGTCATCCAGAACGTGCCGTCGTCGGTGTCGGTCTCCTCCTCGCGCGACTGTCCCGCACCATCGGTGATCGACACGAGGCGCGGGCGCAGCGGCTGCCCGTTGTACCTGTCGGGGATGCCGCGGCGCATCCCATGGTTCTGATCGCTGTCCGGGAACTCCGCGACGAACCGCTCGACGACCCGGAGGCGGCTCGTGCCGTCGTCCGCGCGGGAGAGCACGTAGTCGACATCCAGGCTGCGGAACCGGAAGTCGTCGACGTCGCCGGCGGCGAGTGCGACGCCGGACCTGCCCGACGCCGAGACCGCGGAGGCCGAGGAAGGCACCACGGCGCCGGCTGCGAGAACGACCGCGAGTCCGATCGCCAGCACCCCTGCGGCCGCCCGCCGCCACACGCTCCGCATGACGCCAGCCTACGGCGCGGGGCCGCGTACGCTATCGCCATGACCGACCGCCGCCTCGCCATCGACGCCTGGGAGAGCCTGTTCCGCGCCCAACACGAGATCTTCTCTCAGATCAGCGCCGACTTCGAGCAATCCGGCCTCACTCAGGCGGAGTACGACGTGCTGCTCACGGTGACGCGTGCCCCCGACATGACGGCCCGGCTGCGCGATGTCACGCGCAACATGCTCATCAGCCAGCCGAGCGTGTCGCGGCTGGTGGACCGGATGGTCGCACGCGGATACCTCACCAAGAGCGCCGACCCGGACGACGGCCGGGGCGCCCTCGTCACGGCGACCGAGGACGGCGCGCGCGAGTTCCGCACGGTGGCGCTGACGCACGGACGCTCGATCGCCGAGCGGATGTCGCGGCTCGACGACGACGAGCTGCGCACGCTCGCGTCGCTCACGGCCAAGCTGCGCCCGTGCTGCGAGACCGGCTCGTGAGCCTGCTCTCGGTCTGGGCGCACTACGACGACGACCTCATCTTCGGCTGCCCGACGATCGACCGCGCGGTCGCAGCCGGCGTCCCGGTGACGAGCCTGTTCCTCACGGCAGCCGACGCAGGGCGGGATGCCGACTACGTCGCCGAGCGCGAGGAGGGCCTGCGACAGGCGTACGTCGTCATGCACGGCGGCCCGCTCGAGTGGAGCCCGGTGTCGGTCGAGCTCGCGGGGGCCCTCGCGACGGGCTGGGTCGCCGCATCCGGCCGCATCGAGCTGCTGTCGCTGCGACTCCCCGACGGGCGCCCGAACGGCACGGGTTTCGCCGCAACCGGGAACGTGAGCCTGCGACGACTGCTGGAGGGCGAGATCGACGTCATCCCGCCGCTCGACGGCGACGGGAGCCCGCTCGGTGCCGATGCGCTGGTCGCCGCGCTCGAGGCGGCGCTTCGCCGTCACACGGACGCCGCCGACACGGATGCGCAGCTCCTCGCGCACGCGCCGCGCATCGGCGGCGTGCTCACCGAGCGGGACCACTCCGACCACTGGGCGACGGGCGCCTTCCTCGCCCGGGCGGCCGAGGCCTGCGACATCCCGGCCGAACGGATCTCGTGGCGCATCGGGTATCCCTCGTCGCTGCTGCCGGCGACGCTCGACGGGGAGGACCTGGCACGCAAGGTCGAGGTGTTCCGCGCCTACGCGGCGCACGATCCCGTCGTCGCGCGGCCCGATGCGGCCTCGACGCTCGAGCTGCCCGGCTTCGGCGAGTGGCTGCGGCGCGAGTACGCGCTCGTGGGCGGCGAGCCGGTCGCCGTCGCCTGAGCCCGCCGCTCGGCCCGGACCCCGCTCGGCCCGGAGCCCGCCGCTCGGCCCGGAGCCACCCGCGGCCCGGACCCGCCCGCGCCGGTTGCCAGTCCCCCGCCCGCGCCGCTCATCCACCCCGCGTCCGCGCCGTTTTCGTGTAACCGCGCCGCTCATTCGCGGCGCGGTTACACGAAAACGATGCTGTCGCGGGAAGAGACGCGGGGAGGGAACGGCGCCGTCGCAGGGAGCGGGCACGGGGCGGCGGTCAGGACCCCGATCCGGTCCGCGCGAGGGCGCGGCGGACCGCATCCGCCATCGCCGCCATGACGGGCTCGGGCGCGTAGTCGGCGGCGCGGGCGCGGGCCTGCTGGCCGAGGCGCGCGCGGAGCGCGGGGTCGCGGAGGATGCGGATCACGGCGTCGGCGAGCGCGTCGACGTCGCCGTCGGGCACGAGGATGCCGGATCCGTCGACCAGCAGATCACGCGGCCCGTAGCGGATGTCGTAGCTGACCACCGGGACCCCTCGGCTCAACGCCTCGAGGGCCGCGAGCCCCTGTCCCTCGTACGCGGTCGACTGCACCATGAGCTGCGCGGTGCCGAGCTCGTCGGCCGCGTGCTCGACGTGGCCGTGGAGGGTGACGGATCCGCCCAGTCCGCGGGCGGCGACGACGCGCTCGAGCTCGGGGCGCGACGGCCCGTCGCCGTAGAGGTCGAGATGGGCGCCCGGCACGACGCGAGCCACGCGTTCCCAGGCCTCGAGGATGTGTTCGAACCGCTTGCCGGGGGCGAGGCGTCCGACCGCGACGACGCGGCCGGGGACGGCGTCGCGGGACTCGCCGGCCGCGATCGGCAGCGCATTGGGCACGACCTCGTATCCCGGATGCGGCCCGTGGTCCTCGATCGCGTCCTCGCGCTGCTGCACGGTCGGCCACAGCACGGCGTCGAAACGGTCGACGACCTCGAACCAGCCGCGCCAGAGCCCGCCGGCCGTGACGGCGGGCGGTCGGTGCGAGGTGTGCACGGTGTGGATGAGGCACACCCCCGGCGGCCGCCAATCCGCGAGCAGCTCGCCCAGCTGCCGCGACTCCGAGACGATCACGACCGGCAGCGCGGGGTCGGCCCGCCGGAGCTCCGCGACGATCCGGTCGAGCCAGACGCGGTACAGGCCGCGGAACCCGACGAGCACGCGGTCGCCGTCGGGGCCGTGCACGACGACGTTCGCCTCCGTGAGGTGCCAGTCGGCGGCCGCGACGACGGGGAGCGAGACGCGGGGGCGACCGACGGCATCCGCGATCGTGCGGTAGTCGACCCCGGGCGTCTTCTCCCCCGGGAGGGCGGCCGCAGCCAGCCACGCCGGGTCTTCGGCCGCGTCGTCGAACAGGTTGCGGAAGAGGTCGACGGATGCGGCGAGCCCGGCCTCGACGAAGGCCTCGCGGTGCGCGGCGTGATCGGCGACGGAGCCCGGATCGACCGTGAGCAGCAGCGGGCCCCGGCCGCCGTCGACCCCCGCCGCGGCCATGTGGCGCGCCCGGGCCAGCACGGCGATCGTGAAGCCGCCGTCGACGCGGGGGTAGAGGCGCGAGGCGAGCAGCGCGTAGTGCGCCCGGGGGAACTGCGCCGGCATCCTGCTCCTCTCGGCGGGCAGCGCCCGCCACCACGCCCCACACCATAACGCAGCGCGACGCCCCGGACCGGGCGGGTCCGGGGCGTCGCGAACGGGGGAAGGATCAGGCGTTCTCGGTGACCTGGAGCGCCGGAGCGTTCTCGGCCTCCGTGAGCACCTGGACCTTGCGCGGCTTCGCCTTCTCGCTGACCGGGATCGTCACGCTCAGCACACCGTTGCGGTAGTGCGCCGAGATGTTCTCGGTGTCGATGCCCTGGCCGAGGCTCAGCTGGCGCAGGTAGCTGCCGGCGGCGCGCTCGCGGGTGATCCAGGTGACGCCCTCGCCGGCCGGGAGCGTGCGCTCGGCGCGGATGGTCAGCAGCTGCCCGTCGACGTCCACGTCGACCGACCCCGGGTCGATGCCGGGAAGGTCGGCGGCCAGCACGTAGTGGTCGCCGTCTCGGTAGAGGTCCATCGGCATCTGCCGCGGTCCGCGGCGCCCGCCGTCCATGAGGGTCGTCGCAAGTCGCTCCAGGTCGCGGAGCGGATCATAGGTGGCCATATCTCGTCTCCTTTCGAGCGGGTCGGGCACAGCCCGACGAACGTTCCTTAGAGTTGAGCCCCATCGGCTCAACCATGTTCAGATTAGCACTCTCCATGCGAGAGTGCCAAGAGTCGACCGGCGCCGGGAACGAAGAAAAGGCCCCCGGCGAACCGGGGGCCTTTCCGCACTGTCTCAACACAGTGTGCGCCTGGAGGGACTCGAACCCCCAACCTTCTGATCCGTAGTCAGATGCTCTATCCATTGAGCTACAGGCGCCCATGCACTCTCGCCTCTCGGCGCGCGGGCACTAGAAGAGACTACCCCACGATCGCCCTCTTCACCGAATCCGTGCTCCGCGCACGCCAGCGGCTACTCGGCCGTGGTGTCGTCGGATGCGGCGGCCTCGGACATCCGGCGGCGATGCGCCGCGAGGCGGGCGAGGTCCACCAGCACGAGACTCTGCATCCGCGCCCGTCGCATCTTCTCGTAGTCGGGCTCGAGATCGGGTCGCGCGGCCGAGATCCGCAGCGAGGAGTCGATGTTGCGCGACACCTCGGCCCAGGCCGCCTCGCGCGCCGCCTCGACGAGCGCCCGCAGCTCCTCCGGGTTCTCCGCCCGCTCGCGCAGCTCCCGTGCGATCCGCTCGGACTGCTTGCGCCGTCGCCGGAGGTTGCGCACGTCGCGACTGCGGTAGTCGTGCGTGCCGTCGGAGTCGCTGAACCGGCGCCGCGCCCGCCGTCGCTCACGCTCGGTGCGCGCCGCGTCCTCCTCAGCCTCGTCCGCGAGCGCGAGGAGCGTCGCCTTCGCGTCCGGCAGGAAGCGCTCCACGTCGAAGCCCTCCCCCGCGGCGAGGATCTCGACCAGGATGCGGTTCTTCAGCGCGAGACGCGTCGCCGCGGCCGCGATGTACACGCCCTCCGCGACGATCTCGCCGAGCTTGGGACGTTTGGCGGGCATACCGATCGCGCCGCGCACCGACGCGTCACGATCATCCTTCGAAGCCACGGGACCCCCTCCTACCGACTTTACTGCCCGGGGTCGGAGGGACCTCCGTGAAGATCAGACGGGCTTGGTGTAGGTCGCCCGCCCGAATCCGATGATCGCGTAGCCGATGACCTGCAGAGCGGGGATCCACAACAGGAAGAACGAGAACGCCCCGTCCTTGCCGAACCCGCGCCCCACCCGGATCGCGACGATGATCGAGAGCACGAGGTTCACGATCGGGATGATGTACAGCAGCGTGAGCCACGCCGAGAAGCCGGCGATCTTGACGAGGATGAACAGGTTCACGATCGGGACGATCGCGAGGACACCGGGCCAGCCCGCCTTCTCGAACACGCGCCACAGCGCGATCACCGTGAGGATGTAGATCGAGAGGGAGAACCATCCCGTCACCCCGGAGAGAGCGCTGAGGTCGGCCTGTTCGGTGATGCCGGCGAAGGTCGTCATGCCGCTCATCGTAGGGGAACGGCCGGATGCGGCGCCTCCGCCGCCGAGCGGCTCGACGACCTCGTCGGGCACCTCGATGCCGGTGGCGTCGCGCGGCGGGAGCATCGTCGTCTCGACGCACATGCTCCGGGTATCGGGGTCGGCGCCCCGAAGGCAGAGACTTCTCGGTCTACCAATCGTGTCCCGATCGTGCAACCCCCGCCGTCTCCCGCGGTGGACGACGTAGCGTCGACGCACAGCTGTTCACGAGAGGAGCACGACATGGGTTTCATCGATGACGCGAAGGAAGTCGCCGAGACCGCCGGCCGCAAGGTCAAGGAGGGTTTCGAGGACGCGAAGGACCGCATCGGCGACAAGGTCGACGAGGTGAAGGCGGACGCCGAGGTCAAGAAGGCCGAAGCCGACAAGGACCGGGTCGAGGCGCGCAACGATCTCAAGGAGAAGCTGCGCGACTGATCGACCGGGCGGACCCGAGAGCCGCCGTCGGACCGAAGGGCCTCGGAGCCGGACTCCGGGGCTCTTTGTCGCCTGCGGATGCGGCCGGAGCGGGCCGACGCATCCGGGTCGGCGTCAGCGGGCGGCGATCAGCCAGCTCGCCTCGACCGTCTCGCCGGGGTGGATGACCACGAGCCCCAGGTCGAGGTCGTACCGCGCCTGGTTGAAGGCGTCCGGGGCGCAGGTCATGGGCTCGACCGCGAGGCCGGCGCGGTTGCCGGCGCCGCCACCGGGCAGATCGGCGGTGTGCACCTGCACCCAGGGGCAGGCCGCATCCCATTCGATCGCGACCCCCGTGCCGGTCGGGTCGAGGACCGTGACCCGGTGCGCGCTGAGCCCGGTGAAGGCGTGATCGATCTCGGCGGCGCCGATGGGCCGGGGCATGCGGAAGTCGAAGCGCGCCGGGTCGTCGGCGTCGACCGGAGCGAGGCGGGTCGGGAGCAGGCGATCCTCCGTCGTGTGGAACACGGATGCCGCCGGCAGCTCGAGCGTCCAGTCGTCCAGGGGCGAGGGACCCGCCACGAGATATGGATGCGGACCGGTGCCGAAGGGCGCAGGCTCGGCCGACAGGTTCTCGGCGCGCACGGTCTGACGCAGCCCCTCGGGCCCGAGCCAGAACCGCGTCCAGACGCCGAGCCGCCAGGGGTAGCCCGACTGCGCCTCGATCACGGCATGCAGCTCGACGTTGTCGGCACCCTTGTCGACCGCCTCGAAGTCGAGCCAGACGCCGAGCCCGTGCAGGGCGTGCCGCCGGGACGGCTCGGTGAGGGCGAGCTGGTGCTCGGCGCCGCCGAAGCAGTAGCGGCCGTCGACGACGCGGTTGGGCCACGGCACGAGCGTCGCCCCGCGATAGGCCGGGCGCACCTGGTCGGCCGCGAACGGCACGACCAGGTCGCGACCCGCGTGCGTGAGCGAGCGCAGGCTGGCGCCGACGCTCGCGATGGATGCCTCGTAGTCGCCCGCGCGAAGAAGATGCTGCGTGCCCGACAGCGCCGACATCACAGGCCCCGCGCCAGACGGTAGTACGCCTGGTTCCAGCGGAGCTCGTCACGGAACCCCCGCACGGTGGTCGACTCGTCGATCACGACGAGCTCGGTCGCGGCCATCTCGGCGAAGTCGCGGAAGACCTCGACCCCGACCGCGGTGGTCATGACGGTGTGGTGGGCGGCGCCGGCCTCCAGCCAGCACGCGGCGGAGGTCGCGAAGTCCGGCTGCGGCTTCCAGACGGCGCGACCGACGGGCAGTCGCGGCAGGTCGGGCGCATCCACGTTCTCGACGACGTTCGCGACGAGCCGGAAGCGGTCGCGCATGTCGCTCATCGCCACGACCAGCGCGGGGCCCGGGTCGGCGGTGAAGACGAGGCGGACCGGGTCGTCCTTGCCGCCGATCCCGAGCGGGTGGATCTCGAGCCGGGGGCGCTCGGACGTGAGCGAGGGCGAGACCTCGAGCATGTGAGCGCCGAGGATCTTCTCGTCGCCCTCGACGAGGTCGTAGGTGTAGTCCTCCATGAGGCTCGCCCCGCCGGGCAGGCCCGCCCCCATGACGTTCGCGATGCGCACGAGCATCGCGGTCTTCCAGTCGCCCTCCGCGCCGAACCCGTAGCCCTCGGCCATGAGGCGCTGGACGCCCAGGCCCGGCAGCTGCCGCAGCGCCCCCAGGTCCTCGAAGCTGGTCGTGAAGGCGCCGAAGCCGCCCGTCTCCAGGAACGAGCGCAGGCCGAGCTCGATGGCCGCGCCGTCCCGCAGGCTGGCGTGACGCTCACCGCCTCGTCGCAGCTCGGGCACCACGTCGTAGAGGTCCTCGTACTCGGCCACGAGCGCGTCGACGTCGGAGGCCGCGACATCCGCCACCGCATCCGCCAGCTCGTTGACGCCCCAGGTGTTCACCTGCACGCCGAAGCGCAGCTCGGCCTCGGTCTTGTCGCCCTCGGTGACGGCGACGTAGCGCATGTTGTCGCCGAAGCGGGCGAGCTTGAGCGTGCGGGAGGCCTGCCAGCCCGCGGCCGCACGCTGCCAGTCCTCGATCTGGCGGCGCACCTCGGGGTTCGACACGTGCCCGACGACGGTCTTGCGGGCGATGCCGAGGCGTGACTGGATGTACCCGAACTCGCGGTCGCCGTGGGCGGCCTGGTTGAGGTTCATGAAGTCGAAGTCGATGTCGGCCCACGGCAGCGCGACGTTCGCCTGCGTGTGCAGGTGCAGCAGCGGCTTGCGCAGCGCGTCGAGCCCGCCGATCCACATCTTGGCCGGACTGAAGGTGTGCATCCACGCCATGACGCCGATCACGCGGTCGTCCGAGTTCGCCTCGAGGGCGAGCCGGCGGATGCCGTCGGCATCCGTGAGCACGGGCTTCCACACGACCGTGACGGGCAGGCCCGTGAGTCCGGCGACGACCTGCTGGGACTGCTCGGCGACCTGGCGGAGGGTCTCCTCGCCGTAGAGGTGCTGGCTGCCGGTGGCGAACCAGACCTCGTATCCGTCGAGCGCGGTGGTCAGGGGGGTTCGGGTCATCGTCGTTCCTCGTCTCGCGGCGCAGCGTCCGCTCGATGTTACCGTTCACACGTCCGGCCGCGCCACACCCTCCGTGCCCCACCCTGACCTCAGCGGGGGCGAGGTCAGAGGGCGGCGACGGCGGCGGACTCGATCGCGAGCCCGGCGCGGTAGCGCTCGAGGTAGCGGGCGTAGCCGGCGACGTCCCCCGCGTCCGGCTCGACGACCCCGAACGCCGCGCCGCCGAAGACCGCGTCGCGGAGGTAGGCGGCGAGGTCCCCGCCCGGCGCCTCGCGCACGAACGCGGCGAGCACCGCGATGCCCCACGCCCCGCCCTCGCCGGCGGTGGCCGCGACCGCGACCGGCGCATCGATCGCGGCCGCGAGGAACCGCTGCGCCGCGCCCGCCGTCCGGAACATGCCGCCATGGGCATACATCGCGTCGATCGCCACACCCTCGGCCTCGAGCACCCGCATCCCGAGGCTCAGCGTGCCGAAGACGCCGTAGAGCTGCGCACGCATGAGGTTCGCGAGCGTGAGCTCCGAGCCCGGCGTGCGCACGACGAGCGGCCGCCCCTCCGCGAGCCCGGCGATCGGCTCCCCCGCGAGGTGGTTGTACGCGAGGAGCCCGCCTGCATCGGACTCCCCGTCCAGCGCCTCGGCGAAGAGCGTGTCGAACACGGCGTCCGGGCTCAGCGCGGTCCCGGATGCGGCCGCGAACCGCCCGAACACCCCCGCCCAGGCGGCGAGCTCGCTCGCTCCGTTGTTGCAGTGCACCATCGCGACGGGGTCGCCGACCGGCGTCGTGACGACGTCGAGCTCCTCGTGCGCCGCGGCGAGCGGCCGCTCCAGCACGACCATCGCGAAGATGCTCGTCCCCGCCGAGACGTTGCCGGTGCGCGGCGCGACGGCGCCGGTCGCGACCATGCCGGTTCCGGCATCCCCCTCCGGCGGACAGCACACGATGCCCGCCGGCAGCGCCCCGGTGGGGTCGAGCAGGGCGGCCCCCTGGGCCGTCAGGGTGCCGCCGGGCTGGCCCGCCACGCGCACCTCGGGCAGGAGCGAGCGGATGTCGCCGCCCGGCGTGAGCGCATCGAACCGCTCGAGCAGCGCGGCGTCGTAGTCGCGTGTCGCCGGGTCGATCGGGAACATCCCCGACGCGTCGCCGATCCCGAGGACGTGCTCGCCCGTGAGGCGCGCGTGCACGTGGCCGGCGAGCGTCGTGAGCCGCCGGACGGCGGAGACGTGCGGCTCGGCGTCGAGCACGGCCTGACGGTAGTGCGCGATCGACCACCGCAGCGGGATGTTGACGCCGAACAGCCCGCTGAGCTCGGCCGCGGCGGCCCCGGTCGAGGTGTTGCGCCACGTGCGGAACGGGACGAGCGGCTCGCCGTCCGCGTCGAGCGCGAGGTAGCCGTGCATCATGGCCGAGACCCCGAGCGCCCCGGGGGCGACGAACGCGACGCCGTGTCGGCGTCGCGCGTCGGCGGCCAGATCGGCGTAGGCGGCGCGGAGGCCGTGCCAGACGTCCTCCATCGCGTACGTCCACGTGCCGTCGACCAGCTCGTTCTCCCACTCGTGCGCGCCGACGGCCAGCACGACGGCGGGGTCGTCGGCGGCCACGAGACACGCCTTGATGCGGGTCGATCCGAGCTCGATGCCGAGCGCCGTGCGTCCCGTGATGATCGCCTGGGCGTCGCTGTCCGGGGTCATGGGTGGCTCCCTCCACGTGCGGCGCTCCGCCGCGCCATCCCTGGAATGTTACCGGTCACACGCGATCTCCCGCAGCCCGTTCTCATGACGCCGGATGACGCCGCGCAACGTCGGATGACACTCCCGCTGGAGGGCGCCGGCGCCGCATGGCCCAATGGTGCACGGCGCCGAACCCTGCGCCGCCGTGCACCCCACGAGAGGAATCCCATGTCCGAACAGCAGCCCGAGAAGAGCGATCTCCGCTCCGCCGTCGAGTCGGCCGGCAAACGCCGCCGCAACATCCTCCTCGCCATCGGCGCGGTCGTCGTGGTCGCCGTCGTCGTCGGCGTCGTCGCGATCGTCACGTCCATCAGCGGCGGCGGCGCGTCCCAGGCCGCGGCCGACGGCAGCCGGCTCCACCTGCGCATCGCGGTCAGCGAGGACAAGGACTTCCAGACCGCGATCAAGGACATCGCGGCCGAGAAGGGCCTGGATGTCGAATGGGTCAACGTCGACGACTGGGTGCTCCCGAACACGGAGCTCGTGGCGGGCAACGTCGACGGGAACGCCTTCCAGCACGTGCTCTACCTGTCGAACCTTCAATGCGAAGAACAACGCGACCCTCACGCCGGTCTTCTCGACGATCATCACGCAGTGGGGCATCTTCTCCTCGACGCTGAAGAACATCGCCGACATCCCGGACGGCGGCGCGATCGCGATCCCGGACGACCCCTCGAACGGGGGCCGCGCGCTCAACATCCTGGCTTCCGCCGGGCTCATCGGCCTCTCGCCGTCGGCGGGCGACTTCCCCACGGTGGACGACGTCACCAGCAACCCGAAGAACCTCCGGTTCACCCCGATCGCGGCGAAGACCATCCCGCAGCAGTTCACCGACCCGAGCCTGTCGGCCGTCGTCGTGGGCACCTCCTACTTCGACCCCTCGCAGGGCATCACGACCAAGGACGCGCTCTACCTCGACGACTCGCTCGACGCGAAGAACCTGCCCTATATCAACGTCGTCGCCAGCCGCGCGGACAACGCCGACGACCCGGCCTGGGCGATCCTCAAGGAGGCCTACGCCGACCCGCGCGCGGCCGCGGCGCTCGAGAAGGAGGACAAGGGCTCGACCGTGCTCGTCGACGTCCCGGTCGAGACGCTGCGCAGCAAGCTCGCGGAGCTCGAGAAGTCCGCGGCGGCCAACAAGTAGCCGCGAACGACCATCACCCGGATGCCGTGGGGCCGGGGCGGACACGATTCGCCCCGGCCCCACGGCCCCTGTCCGTCCCTGGGAGGACCATGAGCACCGCCGTCCGCTTCGAGCACGTCTCGAAGACCTTCACGACATCCACGGGAAAGACGCTGGACGCGCTGCGCGACGTCTCCCTCACGGTCGATGCCGGCGACATCCACGCCATCGTCGGATACTCCGGCGCGGGCAAGTCCACGCTGCTGCGGACCGTGAACGCCCTCGAGCGACCGACGAGCGGACGGGTGGTCGTGGGCGACCAGGTCGTGTCCGAGCTCTCGGGGCCCGCGCTCGGCCGGGCGCGACAGCGCATCGGCATGGTGTTCCAGCAGTTCAACCTGCTGCGCTCGCGCACCGTGTACAAGAACATCGCGTATCCGCTGCGGCTCGCGGGCGTCCCGGCGGCGGAGATCCTGGACCGCGTCGAGGAGCTGCTCGACTTCGTGGGCCTCACCGACAAGGCGCTGGCCTACCCCTCGCAGCTCTCCGGCGGCCAGAAGCAGCGGGTCGGCATCGCGCGGGCGCTGGCCAACCGTCCCGACGTGCTGATCAGCGACGAGGCCACGAGCGCCCTCGATCCGCAGACCACCCGCGAGGTCCTCGACCTGCTGCGGCGGGTCAACCGCGAACGCGGCGTCACGATCCTCGTCGTGACCCACGAGATGGATGTCGTCCGCGCGATCGCCGACAAGGTCGCGGTCATGCAGAGCGGCGCCGTGGTCGAGCGGGGCACCGTGTACGACGTGTTCGCGCACCCGCAGCATCCGACGACCCGCCGCTTCGTCGGCTCGGTCCTGCACCACCTGCCGGGAGCCGACACGATCGAGCGCATCCGGGCCGTGCACACGGGCCGTCTCGTGCAGCTGCACGTCGAGAACCGCGCCTCGAACGACCCGTTCCTGTCCCGGGTCGCGCGTCGGCACGACATCGACCTCAACATCGTCTACGGCGGGGTCGACGAGCTGCAGTCGCGCCTGTTCGGCAGCCTCACCGTCGAGCTGCTGGGCACGGAGGAGAACGTCGATCGCGCGATCGCCGAGCTGCGCGAGAGCGCGGAGCTCACCGACCTCGAGGGAGCCCGCTGATGGATGCCGACTACTTCGACGCCCTGCTCCCGCGCATCTCGCGGGCGCTGTTCGAGACCCTGCTGATGGTGACCGTCTCGTTCGTCATCGCCAGCATCGTGGGGGTCCTGCTCGGCGTGCTGCTGTACGCGACGCGGCCGGGCAACCTGCTCGGCAACCGGGTCGTCTTCTTCGTCCTCAACCTCGTGATCAACGTCGTGCGGCCGATCCCGTTCATCATCCTGGCCGTGTCGATCATCCCCTTCACCCGGCTGATCGCCGGCACCGCGCCATCGGCCCCCTCCCGGCGACCGTCCCGCTGTCGATCGTGGCGGCCGCGGCCATCGCCCGCGTCGTCGAGTCGAACCTGGTCGCCGTCGACCCCGGCGCGGTCGAGGCCGGGAAGGCGATGGGCGCCGGACCCGCGCGCATCCTCTTCACGATCGTCGTGCCCGAGTCGCTCGGCCCGCTCGCGCTCGGCCTCACCTACATCGTGGTCGCGCTCGTGGACACGACGGCGGTCGCGGGCGCGATCGGCGGCGGCGGTCTCGGCGACCTCGCGATCAAGTACGGCTACCAGCGCTTCGACTGGTTCGTGATCCTGGTGATCGTCGTCGTCCTCATCGTGCTCGTGCAGCTCGCGCAGTGGCTGGGCAACTGGGTCGCGAAGAAGGTGATGCACTGATGGATGCCGCACGCGCACGCTGGCGCGGGTTCCTCGAGCGCTGGTACGACGGCGCCGCCGACCGCGAACGCGACCACACCCTGCTGTTCGACGCGATGGACGAGCTGCGCCTGCTGCGGTTCGGTGCCATCCGGCTGCCGCGCGATCGGGGCGGCGAGGACCGCTCGCTGGCGGAGCTGTTCACCCGGCTCGTGGAGCTCGCCGAGACCGACTCGAACCTCGCGCACGTCTGGCGCGGGCACATCGCGTTCGTCGAGGGGCTGCGGCTGGACGGCTGGGGCACGGCGGAGGCGTCGCGATGGGCGCCGCGGATCGCGGCGGGCCAGGTGGTCGGCAACGCCTTCTCGGAGCGTCAGGAGACGGCCGAGCTGCGCACGTCGCTCCGCCACGAGGGCGGTGCCCTCGTGCTCGACGGGACGAAGCACTACACGACCGGCTCGCTCTACGCCGACTGGATCCACGTGGCGGCCCTCGACGGCGACGAGCGCGTCTCGCTCGCCGTGCCGGCGCACGCACCCGGGGTGCGCATCGTCGACGACTGGGACGGGATCGGCCAGCCGCTGACGGGCTCGGGCACCACGGTGTTCGAGCAGGTCGTCGTCGACCCCCGCGAGATCGAGCGCCGCGACCGCGGCGCCGACGCCGCCCGGCGGCGTGCGATCGGCGCGATCTACCAGCTGAGCCTGCTCGCTGTGGTCGCCGGCATCGGCCGGCGCGCGGTGCGCGACACGGCGGCGTTCGTCGTGCCCCGCCGGCGCACGTTCGGCTTCGCGGGCGAGACGCCGCCGCGGGAGGACCCGCTCGTGCAGCACGTGGTCGGCGAGGTGTCGGCGGCCGCATCCGTCGCGAGGCGCGTCGTGATCGGCCTCGCCGCGGACCTCGAGGCGGCAACGGATGCGGCGGCCTTCGGCGACGCGACACCGCTCGCGGAGGTCGAGCTCGAGGTGTACCGCGCCCAGCACGTCGTCGGCGAGCTCGTGCTGGCCGCGACGAGCCGCCTGTTCGAGGTGGGCGGGGCGAGCGCCGTGACACGCGCGGCCGGGCTGGACCGGCACTGGCGCAACGTGCGCACGATCGCGTCGCACAACCCCGTCGCCCAGCGGCTGCGCGCGGTCGGCGCGTACGAGCTCACCGGGGAGCACCCGCAGTGGGCGGCTCCGGGCGCCCCGGCCGAGGCCCGCTCGTGACGGCGGCGCTCGCGACCCGCTTCCGCTCCGTCTTCGACGAGGTCGGGCGCGACGCCGTGGCGCGGGAGCGCGAACGGCGACTTCCGTATGCCGAGGTCGAGCTGCTGCGCGCATCCGGGTTCACGCGCGTGACCCTGCCGCGCGAGTTCGGCGGCGAGGACGCCGCCCCGTCGGAGCTGTTCGAGCTGCTCGCCGAGCTCGCCCGGCGCGATCCGAACCTCGCACAGCTGCTGCGCTCCCACTTCTCGTTCGCCGACCGCGTGCTGCACGCGCCTCCCGGCGCCCGTCGCGACCGGCTGCTGGCGCTGCTGGCGGGAGGCGCGATCCACGGCAACGCGACGTTCGAGCGGGGTCCGGCATCCGTCGGCGCGCTCACGACCGCCGTCACCCGCGATGCGGCGGGCCTGCGGCTGGACGGCCGCAAGTTCTACAGCACCGGCACGCTGTTCGCCGATCTCGTCTCGGTGCTCGCCGAGTACGAGGGCGAGCAGATCGGCGTGCTGGTGCGCACGGACGCCCCGGGCGTCGAACGGTTCGACGACTGGTCGGGCTTCGGGCAGCGCATGACCGGCAGCGGCACGACGGTGTTCACCGGTGTCCGCGTCGAGGAGGACGACCTGCTCCCCCGCGATGCCGGCAGGCTCAGCCACGGCGGCTCGTTCGTGCAGCTCGTGCTCCTGGCCGCGGCCGCGGGGATCGCACGCGGCGTGCTCGACGACGCGGTCGCCTACGTCGGCGCGCGCACGCGGACGTTCAGCCACGCCTCGGGCCCGACCCCGGGCGAGGACCCGATCGTGCAGGAGGTCGTCGGCGACGTCGCGGCGCTGTCGTTCTCCGCGGACGCCGCGCTCGCCGCCGCGAGCCGGGCGCTCGACGCCTCGAGCGCGGCCATCCGCGCGGGCGACGACGAGCGGGCCCGCACCGCGATCGCGGCGGCGGGCCGTGCCGTCACCTCGGCGCAGCTCGTGGTGCTGCCCGCCGCGCTGCAGGCGGCGACATCCCTGTTCGAGGTGGGAGGGGCGAGCGCGTTGGATGCGGACCGTGCCCTCGACCGCCATTGGCGCAATGCGCGCACGCTGGCCTCCCACAACCCCGCCCGCTACAAGGCCAGAGACCTCGGCGCCCACCTGCTGACCGGCGCGCCGGTCGCGACCTGGTGGAGCGTCGGGGAAGCATGAGTGCGGACCAAGGAGCACGATGACCGAGAAGAAGCGGCTGATCCTCAACCTGTTCGAGATGAACACGGTGAGCCACATCACGCACGGGCTGTGGACGCTGCCGGGCAACAACCGCCACCGCTACGGCGAGCCGTCGTACTGGAGCGAGCTCGGCGCGATCGTCGACGACGCCGGCTTCGACGGCGTCTTCCTCGCCGACGTGATCGGCGCCTACGACACGTTCCGCGACGGACCCGAGACGGCGGTGCGCGAGGGACTGCAGATCCCGTCGAACGATCCGCTGCTGGTGGTGCCGCTGCTGGCCCAGGCGGCCCCGACGATCGGGATCGGGGTGACGTTCTCGACCAGCTACGAGCCGCCCTTCGCGTTCGCCCGGCGCATGTCGACGCTCGACCAGCTCACGGGCGGCCGGGTGGGCTGGAACATCGTGACCTCGTACCTGCCCAACGCGGCGCGCAACTTCGGGCTCACCGAGGAGATCCCGCACGACACCCGATACGAGATCGCCGACGAGTTCCTGGACGTCGTCTACAAGCTGTGGGAGGGCTCGTGGGACGACGACGCCGTGGTCGTCGATCGCGACGGCGGCGTCTACGCCGACCCCGCGAAGGTGCGCTACATCGACCACGTGGGCGAGCGCTTCGCGGTCAAGGGGCCGCACCTGTGCGCCCCCACGCCGCAACGCACGCCCGTGCTGTTCCAGGCCACCGGCTCCCCCGCGGGCACGGCCTTCGCCGGACGTCACGCCGAGGTGGTGTTCACGGGCGGCCGCACGGCCGAGGACTTCCGCCGCAACGCGGACGCGATGCGCGCGGCGGCGACGGCGAACGGCAGGGATGCCGGCGACATCCGGTTCCTCGTGCAGGCGGGCGTCGTCGTCGGCCGCACCGAGCGCGAGGCGGCGGAGAAGTGGGAGCTGTACCGCAGCCGCACCTCGCTCGACGGCATCCTCGCCCACGCGTCGGTGCCGCTCGACCTGCCCGCCTTCCCGGGCGAGTGGACCGTGCGGCAGGCGGCGGTCGCCGCCGGCCTCGACCCGGAGCGGATCGGCCTGCCGCCGGAGCGGACGGTCGCCGAGACGCTGCGCGCGTTCCGCTCGGCGCGCGAGGACCGCTACTTCGTCGTGGGGACGCCGGACGTCGTCGCGGACGAGATCGAGCGGTGGCTCGACGAGGACGGCGTCGACGGCATCAACCTGCGGCAGTACCACTCGTTCGACACCGTGCGCGACTTCGGCGAGCTGGTCATGCCGGAGCTGCGGCGACGCGGCCGCATCCGCCCGTCCGAGGGGACGACGCTGCGCGAGCGCCTGTTCGGCGCCGGTCCGACGCTGCCGGAGACGCACCCCGCACGGCGGTACCGCGGCGGCGCGAACCTCGACGTCCCGGTGGCGCCGCTGCGGTTCGCGAACGCCTGAGGCACACGCCCGGAACAGGACATCTCGCCGCAGCAGGAGGATGTGGGGCGCTCGGCGCCTGATCCGGCGAGATGTCCTGATGCGGCAGCCGCCGCGGCGGGCATAGACTCGCCGCCACCGACCCGCACCCGTCAGGAAGTGAGAGCCGTGGGCACCACGGTCTTCGAGCGTCATGCTCCCGCCGCATCCGCCGTCGATCACGCTCTCGCCGGCTCGCGGCACGCCGTGTTCTGGCTCGACGGCCTCGCCCGGCCCGAACGACCGCGGCTGCGCGGTGAGGTGGATGCCGACCTCGTCGTGGTCGGCGGCGGCTACACCGGGCTGTGGACCGCGCTCCGCGCGAAGGAGCGTGATCCCGGGCGCCGCGTCGTCGTGCTCGAGGCCCGCACGGTCGGCTGGGCGGCGTCGGGCCGCAACGGCGGGTTCTGCGAGGCGAGCCTCACGCACGGGCACGAGAACGGCATCCGCCGCTGGCCCGAGGAGCTCGACGAGCTGGAGCGGCTCGGCCGTGCGAACCTCGACGCGATCGGCGACACGATCGCCCGCTACGGGATGGACGCGGAGTTCGAGCGAACGGGAACGCTCTCGGTCGCCGTCGAGCCCCACCAGATCGCCTGGCTCTCCGACGAGGAGGGCTTCCTGGATGCGGACGCCACCCGCGCGCTCGTGAACTCGCCGACCTACCTCGCCGGCGCCTGGGAGCGGGAGGACACGGCGCTCGTCCACCCGGCGAAGCTCGCGGCCGAGCTCGCCCGCGTCGCCGAAGAGCTCGGCGTCGAGATCTTCGAGCACAGCCGGGTCGCACGTCTGGACGAGGGCGGCGTGCACACGGAGCACGGTGCGGTGCGGGCGGCACAGGTCGCGCTGGCGACGAACGTCTTCCCGTCGCTGCTGCGGCGCAACCGCCTCATGACGGTCCCGGTCTACGACTACGTGCTCATGACCGAGCCGCTGACGGCGGCTCAGCACGCCGAGATCGGTTGGGAGGGACGGCAGGGCGTCGCCGACCTCGCCAACCAGTTCCACTACTACCGGCCGACCGCGGACGGGCGGATCCTGTTCGGGGGCTACGACGCGGTCTACCACCCGGGCGGTCGGGTGCGGGCACGGTACGAGGACCGTCCGGCATCGTTCCGCACGTTGGCCGCGCACTTCCTGACGACGTTCCCGCAGCTCGAGGGGATCCGGTTCACGCACCGATGGGCGGGCGCGATCGACTCGTGCTCGCGGTTCTGCGCCTTCTTCGGCACGGCCCGCGGCGGTCGCGTCGCGTACGCCGCCGGGTTCACGGGGCTCGGGGTGGGCGCGTCCCGGTTCGGGGCGGACACGATGCTCGATCTCCTGTCGGGTGAGCGTACCGAGCGCACGGCACTGCGGATGGTGCACGAGCGGCCGGTGCCGTTCCCGCCCGAGCCGGCCGCATCCGTCGGCGTCAACCTCGTGCGGTGGTCGATGGACCGTGCCGATCACGCCGAAGGCCGCCGCAACGCGCTGCTGCGGACCCTCGACGCGCTCGGGATGGGCTTCGACTCCTGACCGGGGCCGCGCGCGTCGCTCGGTCTCGCGCTCGGCCGGGGCCCGGCCCTCGGCTGCGGCCGCGCCCTCGGTCCGGCTCCCGCGCTCGGCTGGGGCGTGCCCTCGGCTGGGGCCGCACCCTCGGCTGGGCCGTGCCCTCGGCTGGGGCCGTCCTGCGGGGATCGTGCACGACACGCCGCGAACACCACTCCCAAGACCGCGTGTCACCCACAATCCCCGCCGTTGCGGACAACACACCACCCGAGCGGGACCCGACATCCCCGCCCGAGCGGGACCCGACATCCCATCCCCGTCCCCCAGTCCCCCACCGTCCGGCGGGGAACGTGCACGACACGCCGCGAACACCACTCCCGAGACCGCGTGTCACCCACAATCCCCGCAGTTGCGGACAACACACCACCCGAGCGGGACCCGACATCCCCTCCCGAGCGGAGCACCGCCGACCCGCCGGCCACCGGCCACCGGCCACCGGCCACCGGCCACGCTCCCGCCGGTGTTCATAACTCAGGCTATTCGGCCGGTCGGGCGGCTTCCGGGCCGTCGGCCGGGCATTCTGCATGAGTTATGCGCGCCGCCGGGCGAGCACCGCGAGGTGCAGGGCGGTCTGGGTCTCGCCGTCCTCGAGCGAGACGCCGAGCAGCCGCTCGATGAGTTCGAGCCGCTGGTAGAACACAGACCGGGACAGATGGGATGCCGCGGCCGCCGCCGTGCGATTTCCGGGGTGGGCGAGCAGGGCCTCCAGCACGTCGATGAGGTCTCCGCCGCGGCGGAGGTCGTGGTCCACGAGCGGCGCGAGCATGCGCTCCCCGTGCGCGAGCAGCCGGTGGTCGCCCGCGAGCTCGCCGATCAGCCGCGAGAGCGGACGGTCGTTGGCACGCCGGATGCGTTCTCCGCCGCCCTGCACGAGCGCCGCGGCCTCGCGCACCGATGCGAGTCCGCCGTCGACCTCATCCGCTGCCCGCCCGATCGCCACCACGCCGCCGGCGATCGCGGCGAGCCGACCGGCGGCAGCCGCGTCCATCGCCCCGCCGCCACTCGCCGACCCCCGCGCAGCGACCGAGCCCCGCGAACCCCGCGAACCGACCAACCCGGCCGAGCCCCGCGAACCCCCCGAACCCGCCAAACCGACCGAACCCGCCAACCCCGCTGAACCAGCCGAACCCGCCGAACCGACCGAACCCGCCAAACCCGCCAACCCAGCCGAACCCGCCAACCCCGCCGAGCCCCGCGAACCCGCCAAACCCGCCAACCCCACCGAACCGACCGACCCCACCGCACCCACCGCACCGGGCACGGCCAACGACACGAGCGCCAGCGTCGCCTGGGCGCCGACCGAGACGATGGCCCGCGCGCCGGGCGGCAGGGCGGCGACGACCGCCGCTGCCTCGACCGGCGGGCGCAGCGCGATGCCGACGAGCACCCGGCCGTGCACGGGGAGGCCCGCCGCCTCGAGACGCGCCGACACGGCGGACTCGTGCGCGAACCGTCCCTCGAGCAGGGCGTCGAGCAGCCGCCCCTGGCCCATGCGGTCCCACTCCGCGGTGCCGCCCTCGGCCAGCCGGCCGATCGCGAGCGCGATGGCGGCCTGTTCGAGCACACTGCGCCGCCCCGCGGGATGCGGCGGGCCCGGCAGGGCGATCAGGCGCCCCCATCGCGATCCCCGCGCCTCGACCGGCACGATGACCAGATCGGTCCCCCAACGGGAACGCTCGACCCAGCCCTCGAGCGACGCCTCCTCCGCGACATCGGCGAAGGCGGCCACGACGACCCGGTGGGCGAGGTCCTCGAGCACGACGCCGCACCCGAGGGTCTGGGAGGCCTGGCGCACGACGTGGTCGGTCGGCGCTCCCCGCAGTGCGAGCGCCGTGAACCGTTCCCGGACCTCGTCGCGGGCGGCGAGCGCGGCCGTCTGCGCGGCGATGATGCGCGCGTGGACCGCCTCCGTGACGGCGACGAACCGCACCTCGCGGTGCAGCGCGACGACGAGCAGGCCATGTTCCTCGGCCGTGCGGGCGAAGGCGGGCGGGACCGCCGCGAAGCGCGTGCCGAGCTCGAGCACGATGCCCGCGACATCCGCCGCGATGAACCGCGCGGCGAGGTCGGCGAGGGCGTCCTCGTCCTCCGGCCATGCCGAGCCGGTCGTGAGCACGAGCTCGCTCCCCTCCAGCAGGCGGGGGACGTCGGGGTTGTCGGAGGCGTGCACCCATCGCACGGGCGCGTCGAGGCCCGCGCTCCCGGCGACGACGTCCGGCATCCCCGCCCGCAGGACCTCGAGTCCGAGCACGTCGCGCACGGTCGGCTGCACCGCGTCCGGACGTTCTGTCCGGATCATGCCGGTTTCGCGACGGTCGGACACTCCACTCCCCTTCCGGCTGCTGCGATGCTGGGCTTCACGTGCCACGCACGTCTCGATCATTCTGTCCGAATCCAGCATACGGAGGCCGCTATGACCACGATCCGCCACTACATCGCGGGCGAGGAGACGGGGGATGCGGCGCGCACCGCGCCCGTCTACGATCCGGCGACGGGAGAAGCCGCGAAGCAGGTCGTGCTCGCCGACGCGGCACAGGTCGAGCAGGCGATCGCGGCGGCGAAGGCGGCGCTGCCGGCCTGGCGCGCGACGGGCCTGGTGCGGCGCGCGGACGTGTTCTTCCGCCTGCGCCAGCTGCTCGTGGAGCGCAAGGACGAGCTGGCGGCGATCATCACGAGCGAGCACGGCAAGGTGCTCTCGGACGCCGCCGGCGAGATCAGCCGGGGCCTCGAGAACGTCGAGTTCGCCGCGGGGCTCGTGCACCTGCTCAAGGGCGAGCACTCCGAGCAGGTCGCCCGCGGGGTCGACGTGCACTCGGTGAAGCAGCCGGTGGGCGTCGTCGCCGCCATCACGCCGTTCAACTTCCCCCTCATGGTGCCGCTGTGGATGACTGCCTCCGCCATCGCCTGCGGCAACACGGTCGTGCTGAAGCCGAGCGAGAAGGACCCCTCCGCGGCGGTCGCGATCGCGAAGCTGTACGAGGAGGCGGGCCTTCCCGCGGGCGTGCTCAACGTCGTGCAGGGCGACAAGGTCGCTGTCGACACGCTGCTCGACTCCCCCGATGTGCGCGCCGTGAGCTTCGTCGGCTCGACGCCCGTGGCCCGCTCGATCTACGAGCGCGCGAGCGCCGCGGGCAAGCGCGTGCAGGCCCTCGGCGGGGCCAAGAACCACATGGTCGTCATGCCGGACGCCGATCTCGAGGGCGCGGCCGACGCCGCCGTCTCCGCGGCCTACGGCTCCGCGGGCGAGCGCTGCATGGCCGTCTCGGTGCTGGTCGCGGTGGGCGAGGCCACGGCCGACGCGCTCGTGACGAAGGTCGCCGAGCGCATGCGCGCGCTCGTGATCGGGCCGGGCACCGACCCCGCGAGCGAGATGGGGCCGCTCATCACGCGCGAGCACCGCGACAAGGTCGCCTCGTACGTGGCAGGCGCCGCGGCCGAGGGCGCCACGGTCGTCGTCGACGGCACCGAGGCCGAGTTCGCCGGCGACGGGTTCTTCCTCGGCACGAGCCTGGTCGACCACGTCCGCCCCGGCATGAAGGTGTACGACGAGGAGATCTTCGGCCCCGTGCTCTCGGTCGTTCGGGTGGCGAGCTACGAGGAGGCGGTCGCGCTCATCAACGCGAACCCGTTCGCGAACGGCACCGCGATCTTCACCCGCGACGGCCGCACGGCGCGCAGCTTCGAGGTCGACATCGAGGTGGGCATGGTCGGGGTGAACGTGCCGATCCCGGTCCCGATCGGAGCGTATTCTTTCGGCGGATGGCGCAACTCGCTGTTCGGCGACTCGCACATCTACGGTCCCGAGTCGGTGCACTTCTACACCCGCAGCAAGGTCGTGACCTCTCGTTGGCCCGAGCCCAGCGAGTCGCAGATCGACCTCGGCTTCCCCAGCAACCACTGATCAGAGCTCTCGGAGGCAGACATGACCACGACCGACACCCAGACGGATGCCGAGGCCACCGTTCGCGCGAACGACCGGTCCCACGTCTTCCACTCGTGGAGCGCGCAGGGCGCGATCGACCCGCTGCCCGTCGCGGGCGGCGAGGGGAGCGTGTTCTGGGACTACCGCGGCAACCGCTACCTCGACTTCGGCGCCCAGCTGGTCAACCTGAACCTCGGGCACCAGCACCCGGACCTCGTCGCGGCCATCCAGGAGCAGGCGGGCCGGCTCGCGACGATCCAGCCGGCGATGGCGAACGACGTCCGCGGCGAGCTCGCCCGGCGCATCGTCGAGGTCGCGGGCGAGTCGTTCCAGAAGGTGTTCTTCACGAACGGCGGCGCCGACGCGAACGAGAACGCCGTGCGCATGGCGCGGGCGTTCACGGGGCGTCGCACGGTGCTGTCGATGTACCGCAGCTATCACGGCAACACGACGACGGCGATCACCCTCACGGGAGACCCGCGACGCTGGGCGAACCTGCCCGGCGACGCGGCGGTGACGCACTTCTTCGGGCCGTACCCGTACCGCTCGCCATTCCATTCGGCCTCGCCGGAGGAGGAGACGCAGCGCGCGCTCGAGCACCTCGAGCAGGTCATCGTGCTCGAGGGAGCATCGACGATCGCGGCGATCCTGCTCGAGACGATCGTGGGCACGAACGGCGTGCTGGTGCCCCCGCCGGGCTACCTCGCGGGAGTTCGCGAGCTGTGCGACCGCTACGGCATCGTGCTGATCGCCGACGAGGTCATGGTCGGCTTCGGGCGTACGGGCGAGTGGTTCGCCTTCCAGGGCCACGACGTCACGCCGGACCTCATCACGTTCGCGAAGGGCGTCAACTCCGGGTACGTGCCGCTGGGCGGCGTCGTGATCTCGGCCGAGATCGCACGGTTCTTCGACGACCGCGTGTTCCCGGGCGGCCTCACCTACTCCGGGCACCCGCTGGCGTGCGCGGCGGGCGTCGCGACGTTCGAGGTGTTCGAGCGCGACGGCATCCTGGCCCATGTGCGCGACCTCGGCGAGCGGGTCGTCGCCCCCACGCTCGCGGAGTGGGCCGAGCGGCATCCCTCGGTCGGCGACGTGCGCGGGGCGGGCCTGTTCTGGGCCGTCGAGCTCGTGCGCGATCGGGAGACCCGTGAGCCGCTCGTGCCGTTCAACGCGGCGGGGGCGGATGCGGCACCCATGGCGGAGTTCGCCGCGGCGTGCAAGCGGGCGGGCCTGTGGCCGTTCACGCACTTCAACCGCACGCACATCGCGCCGCCGCTCGTGATCACGGAGGAGGAGCTGCGCGAGGGCCTCGCGATCATCGACCGCGCGCTCGACACCACCGACGCCCACGCGCGCTGACCCGGTCGCCGCCGCTCCCGCCCGCACCCGGGCGCGGGGCGGCGGCGCGGCTCACGCGGGGGCGAGCGGCACGGCGGCGGTGAGCACGACGTCGCTCCCGCGCTGCGTGAGGCGGGGCGCGCCCGGCAACCGGGAGAGCCCCTGCCCGCGCCCGGAACGCGCGTCGCGCAGACGGCCGGGCGCCGCGACCTCCACCTCCAGCGAGGGATGCTGCGGCGAGCCCGATCGACGCAGCTCGACGGTCGCCTCGCGCGCCGCGGAGTGCTTCACGGCGTTCACGAACGCCTCGCTCACGACGTCCGCCACCTCGCGCGCCCGCGCGCGATCGCGCAGCGCGTCCGCCGCGGTGTCGTCGATCTCGCAGTCGATCTCGAGCACGTGCGACCAGGCGGAGAGCAGGGCCGCGAAGGGGTCCTCGTCGCGTGTGACGGTCTGCGGGACCACGGCGTGGTCGAGTGCACGGTAGACGGACGACACGAACTGCGCCGTCTGGGCGGGCGTGGCCGGGTCATCCTCGAGGGATGCCGCGAACACGACGCAGCGCCCCTGCACCTCGCCGTGCAGCACGGTCGCGGCCGCGTGCAGCAGCTCGGCGGGCGTCTGCGGCGAGACCGTGGAGCTGCCGCGGTACGCGGTCAGCGCCTGGGTGAGCCACCGCCCCTCGAGCCTCGCTCGGAGCACCGCGCCTTCCGCGACCGCGATGAGGGCGTTGAGCAGGAGCATGGTCGGGAACACGATGATGACCACGAGGTCCCGGCTGACCAGCAGCATGAGCACGGTGACGACGGCGGCCGTGACAGCGGGCACCGCGAGGAGGACGAGACCGCGGGAACGCGGGGAGCGCCCCCGGATGAGCCGACGGGTCAGGAGGTCTCCGCACGAGGGCAGCACGAGCAGGATGCCGCCCAGGCACAGGAGCATCGGCGCGGCCATCGTGTGCAGGGCGTAGGGCACGGAGGCCAGCAGGCAGAGCAGGCCGACCAGGCCCACCGGCGGCGGCGCCAGGCGCGCCGCGAGCGGCGTCCGAGGCGGATGCTGGAGCTCGGCGGAGCCGGCCCGCACCTCGAGCTCGTGGCTGCGGGCCCTGACCTCCTCCGAGTATCCGCGGACCCGATCGAAATCGACGACGACCGTGCGGCCGAGCAGGGCCGCGGCTCGGTTCCGGAGCGCGCCGACCGCAAGCACGATCTGCTCCCGCGCCGCCCGCATGGCCGGTTCCCCGGCCGCGGGGGAGCCGGCCAGAGCGCTCATCGCCTCGCGCAGCCGGCGGGTGACGCCGGTCGCGGAGTCGACCGCGTCCACCGTGACGGCCACGAGCGAGAGCAGCAGCACACCGCCGATCACATTGGTCCCGATGCGCGTGCCGAGGTTGCCGATCACGAGCGCCGGGTTCAGCCATCCGAGCAGGAGGTCGTTGATCGGGGGCCGCACGCCCGACACCACGACCACCACCGCGAGCACGAGCCCGGCCCGCACCGCGGGCGAGGAGAGCCGCCGCTCGGCCCAGGCGCCGGGAAGGATGAGGACCACCTGGATCACCCAGCTGAGGGCGGAGACCGCGATCAGCAGCGGGAGCTCGTCGACGCTGTGGATCCTCGAGTAGACCCCGAGCACCGTCAGGGCGATCGGGAAGGTCACGAGGGCCGACCACCGCGTGAAGAAGCGCCCGCCGGAGACGACGTTCCACCAGCGCCCGAACGTGGCACGAACCCCGGCGCGGTCGGGGCGCGGGTGCGCGGGGTCGCCGAGCTGCCGCCCGTCGCCGCCGGCCGGCACGTCGGGTGCGTCCGCACCTCGACCCGCACGGCCACGAAACGGTCGGCTCACGCCACCGTCCTGCATGATCTTCCCCCCGCGGTCTCGGGGCACCGCTGTCTGCCGCTACTCTAGCCCGGCCCGATGCGGGGAAGGGCCATGCGGGCGAGCCCGAAAACGCCGTCCGACCGGGGACGCTGTCCGAGATGCGCGCCGCGGGATGCGGCTACAGCCCGGCGAGCGCCTGATCGAGATCGGCGAGCAGGTCGTCGGCGGACTCGAGGCCCACCGAGAGCCGCACGAGCTCGACCGGGACGGCGAGCTCCGTCCCGCGGACGGAGGCGTGGGTCATCTCGTCGGGGTAGTTGAGGAGCGACTCGACGCCGCCGAGCGACTCGGCCAGCGTGAACAGCCGCGTCGACTCGGCGAAGCGCCGTGCCGTGGGGCCGTCGGCGAGCGAGAGCGAGACGATGCCGCCGAAGCCCGTCATCTGCTGCGCGGCGAGGTCGTGACCGGGGTGCGCCGGGAGGCCCGGGTAGTAGACGTGCGCGACGCGATCGTGGGCGTCGAGGAAGCGGGCGACCGCGTCCGCGTTCTCGCTGTGTCGCTGCATGCGGACCGCGAGGGTCTTGATGCCGCGCGAGGTGAGCCACGCGTCGAGCGGTCCGGAGACCGCGCCCGCGGCGAACTGGAGGAAGCGCACCTGCTCCGCGAGCGCGTCGTCGCTCGTGACGACGGCGCCGCCGACGACGTCCGAGTGCCCGCCGAGGTACTTCGTGGTGGAGTGCACGACGACGTCGGCGCCGAGCGCGAGCGGACGCTGGAGGGCGGGCGAGGCGAAGGTGTTGTCGACGACGACGAGGGCGCCGGCCGCGTGGCCGAGGCGGGCGAGTCCGGCGATGTCGCTGACCTTCAGAAGCGGATTCGACGGCGTCTCGACCCACAGGACGCGGGCGGGCCGCTCCTCGAGGGCGGCGGCGACGACGTCCAGATCGCTCATGTCGACGACGCGGAGGCGGACCCCCCACGGCGCCAGGAGGCGCGCGATGAGCCGATAGGTGCCGCCGTAGACGTCGCTGCCGAGCAGCACCTCGTCGCCCGGGGCGAGCACGGCGCGCAGCAGCGCGTCCTCCGCGGCGAGGCCGGAGGCGAACGAGATGCCGTGCGCTCCCCCCTCGATCGCGGCGAGCTGGGTCTCCAGCGCCGTGCGCGTCGGGTTGCCGCTGCGCCCGTACTCGTAGCCGCCGCGGAGACCGCCGATGCCGTCCTGCGCGTACGTGGAGGAGAAGTGCACGGGCGGGATGACGGCCCCGGTCGTGGGGTCGAACTCCTGACCGGCGTGGATCGCGAGGCTGTCGAAGCCGAGGGCGGGGCCGTCGTTGCGCGTCATCGTTCTGCTCCTGCGGGGGTGGGGGCGGGCGATCCGTCGGCGAGGAAGCCGTGCTCGCGCATCCAGTCGTCGTCGTACAGCTTGCTGAGGTAGCCGCGGCCGTGGTCGGGCAGCAGCACGACGACCGTCGCATCGGACGGGAGGCCGCGCGCGACCCGGAGGGCGGCGACGACGGCCATGCCGCTGGATCCGCCGACCAGGAGGCCCTCCTCGCGGGCGAGGCGGCGCGTCATGGCGAAGCTCTCGGCATCCGTCACCCGCTCGTAGCCGTCCACGACGGCCGGGTCGAACGTGTCGGGGAGGAAGTCCTCGCCGACGCCCTCCACGAGGTAGCCGTGGATCGGGCCGCCGGAGTAGATGGAGCCTTCGGGGTCGGCGCCGATGACGGTGACGGCGCCTTCGGAGACCTGCTTGAGGTAGCGGCCGGTCCCACTGATCGTGCCGCCCGTGCCGATGCCGGCGACGAAGTGGGTGAGCTGCCCGTCGGTGTCGCGCCAGACCTCCGGACCGGTGGTCTCGAAGTGGCCCCGCGGGCCGTTCTGGTTCGCGAACTGGTTCGGCTTGAACGCGCCGGGGATCTCGCGGGCGAGCCGGTCGGAGACGCTGTAGTACGAGTCGGGGTGCTCCGGCGGCACGTTGGTCGGGGTGACGACGATCTCGGCGCCGTAGGCGCGCAGCACGGCCGTCTTCTCGCCCGCGAACTTGTCCGGGACGACGAAGATCATGCGATAGCCGCGCTCGATCGCGACGAGGGCGAGCCCCACGCCCGTGTTGCCGCTCGTGGGCTCGACGATGGTGCCGCCCGGCTGCAGCAGGCCGTCGCGCTCGGCGGCGTCGATGATGTTGCGGGCGATGCGGTCCTTCGCGGACCCGCCGGGGTTCATGTACTCGAGCTTGGCGAGCACTGTCGCGGCGACGCCGTCGGTGACGTGCCGGAGACGGACGAGG
Source organism: Microbacterium sp. SORGH_AS_0888 (assembly GCF_030818905.1). Classification (NCBI taxonomy): domain Bacteria; kingdom Bacillati; phylum Actinomycetota; class Actinomycetes; order Micrococcales; family Microbacteriaceae; genus Microbacterium; species Microbacterium sp. SORGH_AS_0888. Next base: position 2,711,907 of record NZ_JAUTAZ010000001.1, on the reverse strand, counting down.
GGGGTGTTGCCGACGAGGTCGGCGACGCTGTTCGCGTAGCGCATGAGGGTGTCCTGTGGTCTGAGGCGCCCCGGAGCGGGGACGCGAGGTCGGTGTCGGTGAGAGGGCCCCGCGAGCGCGGGGCGTCGTTCAGCGACAACAGCGACAGGTCAGCACGGGATCGACCCTACACAAGCACTCCGCCGTGTTCCAGTCGATGACCTCGCGGGTCAGTGGACAGCGGCGTAGTCGTGGGTCAGCGCGACGTAGACGAGCATCCCCGCGGCGACCGAGACGACGACGAGCACGCCGTAGGCCCACCAGGGGTAACCGGGCCGGACCGGCGACGGCTTGATGGCGGAACGGGGGGTTTTCTTGCGGGTCATGTGGTGTGTGTCTCCGTGTCGAGGATGCGGGCGGGGATACGGAAGGTCGCTAGGGGCTGGCCGCACGCGGCAGGCGGAGTCGGGCGACGAGTCCTCCCCCGCCCCGCGTGACGAGGAGGACCTCTCCGTTGTTGGCCCGCGCGACCTTGCGGGCGACGGGCAGGCCCAGTCCGATGCCGGCGACGGCGTCGCGGTGCGCCGCGGATCCGCGGTAGAACGGCTCGAACACGTGCTCCTCCTCGGAGTCGGGGATGCCGACGCCCTCGTCGAGCACGTCGATCACGACCGACTCCCCCTCGGCACGGGCATGGACCTGCACCGTGTGCGGCGCTCCGGAGTGCCGTGTCGCGTTGCTGACCAGCTCGACCAGCACGCGTTCGGCATCCCGCATGTCGGCGAAGGCGAACGCCGGCTCCGCCGGTGCGGCGAGATGCACGGCGCTGCGCGCCCCCACCGCGGCGAGGAGGCGCGCGACGTCGAAACGCGTCGGCTGCATCGGCACGTGCGGGCTGGCGGCGTCGTGGAGCGCCGCCACCACAGCGGAGAGCCGGTCGGCCGCACGCAGGATGTCGACGGCGCGGCGGCGCGTCTCCGGCGACGCCTCGGCGGTCGTCTCGAGGAGCAGGTCGGCCTGGCCGACGATGATGCTGAGGGGCGTGCGGAGCTCATGGCTGGCCGTGCGCAGATAGTCGCTGCGGGAGTCGAGCGCCTCCGTGAGCGCCGTCACGTCGTGGGCGATGACGAGCGTCCCGATGCGCTCCTCGGCGGGGGCGACGATCGGCTGCATCGTGAGCGAGACGACCCGCTCTACGCCCTCGGGGCCGATGCGGACGGGGATGCCGGACGGGAAGCGCTCGGCGAAGGTGTCGATCGCGAAGTCGATGGCCTCGCCGTCGAGACCTCGCGCGAGGATGCGGTCGTACCCGCCGGGCATCGGTCGGACGCCCGCGAGAGCGGCCAGACGGTGCGTCGCCTCGTTCGCGCGGAGAATCCGGCCCTTCTCGTCCAGGACCGCGATCGCATCCGTGGAGCTCTGCAGGATCGCATCGAGGGCCGCCGTGGAGGCATCGTTGCGCTGCAGCAGCTGCCGCAGCAGGGTGCCCGAGCTCATGGCGCGGCGCTGCACCGTGCGCATCCAGGCCGCGACGGCGGCGCACGTGAGCGTGAGCAACGCGCAGTTCACGACGAGGAGCGCATTGCGCCACCCGTCCTCGACGCTCTGCGTGGCGACCTCGACGAGGATCGTGGCGGCGGCGAGCACCGCCCCGCCGAGGAGCGCGACACCGTACGAGAACCCGACCCAGAGCCACACGAGCGGAAGCACGACGGTGAGCGTTCCCTGCACGAGGGTCTGGATCAGATCGTGGCGGAGGAAGGGCCAGAGCAGCAGGTCAGCGACCGGCGCGACGGCGAACAGCGCGTGGTGGGTGTGCGCGAGCTGGCTCCGCCAGGCCCAGGTCACGAGAGCCGTGAGGGCGACGACCGCGAGCAGCATGCCGGGGTACCAGGCGGAGAAGCCGCCGCCGGTGACCCACCTGACGGCGGTCGCCAGCAGGATCGACGCGAGGAACGCCCATTGCAGGAACGGCTGCGTGCGGAAGATCCTCTCGATGTCGGCGACATCGTCGGGGGAACCAGCGACCGGCGACGCGCTCCGGCGGACCAGACGACCCCTGACCATATGGTGTGCCCGACCCTTCCCCCCGACGCAGCCCCCAAGGCCTCGTCTTCATCCGGTGTCGCCTGCACCCGCCACCCGAGGTGGCCGGCATACCCTCAGTGTGAGTGCACGCCGTGACCCCCTTGCGGAGTCTCATCCCGGATTCATCCAGCGCCCCCCCGCGATTCACCCGCATCCTCGTTCCTGGATCGTGCTCCGGCGGCACCCGGGGGTCGCTCATTTGAGGTTTCACATGCTGTGGCAATAGACCTGTCGTCATGCTCGCGCAACCCGAACCTGCCGAGCCCCACCGCTCTCCGCCCACGGACGAGGACCGCGATCAGGTCTACCGGCTCACGGACGCGGCATACTCGGAGGTGGGGGCGCAGCCGGCGAGCGCGGCAGCAATCCGTGCGGTGTCCGCGGTCATCGCCGAGATCGCTCCCGCGTCCTCAGACGACCCTGACACGGAGCCGGCCGCCGATGAGGAACCGGGGGACCACGTGCTTCGGGCATTGACACGGATGGCGACGGCACGCCAGCGTGGCGACTTTCCGCGCGCCGTGGAGCTCACCAAGGGGCTGCGGGCGATTCGGCCGACGCTCGCACCCCCCTCGATCGCCGGAGCGGTGGCCGAGCAGTGCGCCCTCACCTACCTCCTGACCGGCGACTCCATCACGGCGCTCGTCGAGCTGGCCGCGTCGAACGCGCTCAACGCGCAGGTCCCCCAGATGCGGCGGCGGAGCCTGCTGCTGTCGTCGATGGTGCACTCGATGCGCGGAAACCTGCGCGAGGCCGGACAGCGCCTGCATGCGGCGCAGCTGATCGGCAGCGTGCCGTCGCCGCCCCACACCCCCAGCACCGGGTGGGAGTCGCTGGCCGCGGGCATGCTGCGCATCGAGTCGGGGGCACGCGGCGACGGCACGCGCACCGCGCCGCTGCCCGAGATCGAGGGCATCGGCGAGCTGTGGCCGCTGGCGATGCTCGCCCACGGCCGCGAGTCCCTCATCGCCCACTCTCCGCTCGGTGTCATCGAGTCGGCGGAGTTCGCGCTCCAATGTCATACGACGCACGGACCGACCGCCCTCTCCGCCGCGTGCTGGCTCCTCGTCTACGGGCACCTGGGTCTCGGCGACATCCGGCGCGCGGAGGCAGCCGTGGCCGAGTACGCCCAGGAGGGACGAACGGTGAGCATCCTGGCGCGGGCGCGACTGCTCCTCGAGCAGCAGCGACACGAGGAGGCGAGAGATCTCGCGGACTCCGTGCTGGGGCGGCGCGCAGCGTCGGTCTCGGTCAAGGGCGAGGCGCTGCTGCTGCGGATCTGGGCCGACTGCCTCATCGATGGCCGATCCGACCCGCTGCGCCGGTCGGTCGCCGTCCGGCTCGCGACGCACAGCGGCCTGCTGCGCCCGTTCGCGCAGGTGCCGCGCTGGCTCATCGACGAGATCGCGGATGCGGTGGAGGGGGAGGCGAGGACTCGGTTCCGCGCGGCCACCGAGGATCTCGCCGTCTCCGCCTCGTGGCTGCCCGGGGAGGAGCTGAGTCCTCGCGAGAGGATCGTGCTGCGCGCGATCTTCGAGCACGAGTCCGTCGCCGACATCGCCAGCGCCCTGTACGTGTCGCCGAGCACGGTCAAGAGCCAGCTGAGCTCCGTCTACCGCAAGCTCGGCGTGCACTCCCGCACCGCCGCGATCGCGGCCGCCGTGCGCGCCGGCCTGCACCGACCCCTGGACGGATGAGTCGAAGGAACCGGCGCCGCGGGAGCCTTCGCGGGGAGACCGCGACGCCGGCACGATCCATTCGAGCACATGCACGCCGCGCCGCACGCGGCGCGGGCGGATTTTCACCCGCGGTTTGACCCGATCTGACCCCCGAACGGGGGTCGAGAAGCGGTACGCGGGAGCACGTTCCCGTTCACCGTCCGGAAACACTCGCTATGGCAGGATGAACGAGACATCCGGACATCCCGGGTACCGACACCGGAGAGGCGTCATGGAGCTCAGCGACTACATCCGCGTCCTGCGCAAGAACTGGCTCGTGATCGTGGTCATCACCCTCGTCGCTCTCGGCGCCGCGGCGGGATATTCACTCACCCGTACGCCGCTGTACGAATCGCAGTCGACCGTGGTCGTGTCGACCTCCGGCGGCGGAACTGTACAGGACCTGCAGCAGGGCAACACGTTCACGCAGGCACGAGTGACGACCTACGTGAACCTGGTCACCAAGCCCGTCGTCATGAACAAGGCGATCGCCCAGCTCGGGCTCGGCGTGACGGCCGAGGAGCTCGCGCCGAACGTGACCGCGTCCAACACGCTGAACACGACCCTCATCACGATCTCGGTCAAGAACGCCAACGCGGTTCTGGCCGCGGACATCGCCAACGCGCTGGCGGCGAGCCTCACCGACGCGGTCCAGGACATCGAGCCCTCGACCGACGGCTCGATCCCGGTCAAGCTGACGCGCGTGCAGGACGCGCTGCCGGGCACGACGCCGGTCAGCCCCAACGTGCCCCTCAACCTCGCGCTCGGAGCCCTCATCGGACTGGCGATCGGCATCGGCGCGGCGGTGCTGCGCACGGTGCTCGACAACAAGGTGCGGTCGGTCCGCGACATCCACCAGGTCACCGACCGCCCGATCATCGGCGCGATCCCTTACGACCCGAAGGCGCAGGAACGGCCCATCATCCTGCAGGCCGACCCCCACAACACCCGCTCCGAGGCGTTCCGGGCCCTTCGCACGAACCTGCAGTTCCTCGAGATGGACGGCGGACACACCTTCGTGGTGACCTCCAGCATCCCGAGCGAGGGCAAGTCCACGACGACGGTGAACCTCGCGATCGCCCTCGCCGACGCGGGCAAGCGCGTGGCGCTCATCGACACCGACCTGCGCAAGCCGAAGGTCGCGGAGTACCTCAACATCGAGGGCGGCGCCGGTCTCACCGACGTCCTGATCGGACGCGTGAGCGTCGGCGACGTGATGCTCCCGTGGGGGCGGCGCCCGCTGTTCGTGCTGCCGGCGGGCAAGGTGCCGCCGAACCCGAGCGAGCTGCTCGGATCGAAGCAGATGACCCAGCTCCTCGATGCGATCTCCGCGGACTTCGACGTCGTGCTGCTGGACGCGCCGCCGCTGCTGCCGGTGACGGATGCGGCGATCCTCGCCAAGCAGACCACGGGGGCGCTCCTGGTCGCCGCCGCCGGCCGGGTCACCACCGGCCAGCTGGGCGGGGCGGTCACCGCGCTCGAGACGGTGGAGGCGAACATCGCCGGCGTCGTGCTCTCGATGGTGCCGACGCGGGGTGCCGACGCCTACGGGTACGGCTATGGGTACGGCTACGGCTATGGCTACGGGTACGGCGGCTACGGCACGTACGGTGTCACGACGCCGGAGCCCAAGACGCGCCGCAAGGACCGCCGCGCCGCCGCGCCGGCCGAGGCGGAGACGCCGCCGCCGGCCGTCTGACTCGCGGTCGCGCGCGCGGCGCGAGTGCGGGTACCGTGGGATCACCGCATCCCGCGGCGAGTTCCCCCCACTCCGCCGGCCGATGACCCCTTGATCGGCACGCTGACCGACCGCAGGAGGACGGCGCGATGCCCGGACCCCGCCCCGCCCGCCCCGCCGAACACCGCATCCCCCGCTGGGTCACCGGCGTGATCGTGGCCGCCCTCGCGGTGGTCGTGATCGCGCTCATCGTGCTCGCGATCGCCCGCACGAGGGCGGAGCCGGCGACCGGGACCCCCGCGCCGATCCCCCCGTCCACGGCGACGCCGCAGCGGTCGGCGACCCCGACGCCCACACCGACTCCCACCCCGACCCCGTCGGCCACGAACAGCGTCGACTCCGCGGCGCCCGGCGCCGCGGAGCGCTTCCTCGCGGTCGGCACGTCCACTCTGTGGCGCGCGACAGCGGGATCGTGCGGCGGGACGGCCCCCGTGCTGGAGCGCTCCGCCGACGCGGGCGCGACCTGGGTCGACGTGACGCCGGGGTACCTCGGCATCGGCCAGATCCTGGGGCTCGACCCCTTCGCGGGCGACCAGGCCCAGATCGTCGCGCGGGTGGGTGCGGGCTGCGAGGTGCAGGCACTGCGGACGTTCACCGACGGCAGCTTCTGGCAGTCGTATCCCGAGGTGCTCGCGGCATCCACGTATGTGAGCCCCGTCGACACCGCCTCGGTCATCACCCCGACGGGCCCCGTCGCCGCCCCGTGCGCCACGGCCTGGGGGGTGCGGGCCCTCGACGGTGCGACCGGCGTGGTGTGCGACGGCACGGCCTACGGGCTCGTCAACGGGGCCTGGACGACGGTGGCGACGGATGCGGTCGCGGTCGCCGTGCGGGATCGCACCGTGATCGCGGCGCACGCCGCGGGCGGCTGCAGCGGCCTGATCGTCGGCTCCGCGTGCACGGGGCAGGAGCCGCCCTCCGCGCCCGCGGCGATCGCCGCCGCGGGCGGCACCGTGTACCAGTGGATCGGCGAGCGCGTCGTGACGGTGCCGGCCGCCTGATCGGGCGGATCCGCCCTGGGGCCCCTGCCGCCGGGCCAGACTGGAGGCATGACGACCGACCAGATCATCCCCGACGGCTACCGGTACCTGCTGGAGGGGCCGTTCTACGGCAGCCTCGGCACCATCCGTCCGGACGACACCGTCCAGGTGACTCCGATGTGGTTCGCCTTCGACGGCGAGCGGGTGCGCTTCACCCACACGCGGAAGCGGCAGAAGTACCGCAACCTGCAGCACAACCCGTCGATGGCGTTGTCGATCATCGACCCCGACGATCCGTTCCGCTACCTGGAGGTCGCGGGCCGGCTCGTGGAGGTCGTGCCCGACCCGGAGGGCGCCTTCTACGTGGAGCTGCAGAACCGGTACGGCAACCCGAGCACGACTCCCCCGCCGGACGCCGCGGAGCGTGTCGTGCTCGTGATGTCGATCGAGCGCGCGACCAAGCAGTGACGGCTCCGGGACCCGGGGTCGGCGCGCGGTGACCAGCCGCGACCCCGGTCCCGAAGGCTCGTCAGAAGGTGGCGGTCTCGGGGTCGGCGCCGACGCGCTGGCCGCGGTCGAGCCCGTCGATGGCCGCCATCTCGGCATCCGTCAGCTCGAAGCCGAAGACGTCGAAGTTCTCGACGATGCGGTCACGGGTCGACGACTTCGGGAACACGATGATGCCCTGCTGCAGGTGCCAGCGGATGACGACCTGCGCCGGTGTCGCCCCGTGCGCGGCGGCGGCGTCGGCGACGGCCTTCTCTGCCAACAGGTCGTACTTGCCCTGTCCGAGCGGCCCCCACGCCTCGGTGTGGATGCCGAGGGGCTCCTGGAACGCCCGGAGCTCGCGCTGCGCGAAGGCCGGGTGCAGCTCGACCTGGTTGACCGCCGGCACGACGCCGGTCTCGTCGAGCAGGCGCTGCAGATACGCGATCGTGAAGTTCGAGACGCCGATCGAGCGGGTGAGACCCGCGTCGCGCAGGCTCGCGAGGGCCTGCCAGGTCTCGACGTAACGGTCGAGGTCGGGGCGCGGCCAGTGGATGAGGTAGAGGTCGACGTGGTCGAGCCCGAGCCGCTCGAGGCTCGCCTCGAGCGCGGGGCGGGCCGTGTCGCGACCCTGCTCGGAGTTCCACAGCTTGGTCGTGACGAACAGCTCGTCGCGCGGGATGCCGGAGGACGCGATCGCGCGCCCGACCCCCTCTTCGTTGCCGTAGACCGCGGCGGTGTCGATGTGCCGGTAGCCGGCCTCGAGCGCCTCGCCGACGATGCGCTCGGTCTCTGCCGGATCGACCCGGAAGACGCCGAAGCCGAGCTGGGGGATGCGGTGGCCGTCGTTGAGCGTGATGTGGGGAACCGTCATGTGTCCAGCCTGCCACCCCCCGGCGGACATCGGGGCCGCCGCCGTCCCGCCCGCCGGACTGGACCGGATGGGCACCGGCCCGCCAGACTGACGCGTGTGTGGGTGACGGATCTGCCCTTGTGGCTCGGGCTCCTCGTGTCGGTCGCGGGGTTCCTCGCCCTCTCGTGGGCGATCCTGCTGCTCCTGCGGCGCTGGGTGCGCCGGGCCTCCCACGGCGCGCCCGAGTGGGATCGCGTGCTCGGCTACGTCACCGCCGCCTACGGCGTCCTCTACGGGGTGACGCTCGCGATGATCGCGGCCGCTGCGTTCTCGCACTCGACCGACGTCGACGACATCGTGCTCCGGGAGTCGTCGTCGGTGGCGGTGCTCTACCGCGACGCGTCCGGGTTCGGCGAGCCGACCGCATCCGAGCTGCGCCAGGCGCTCGCCGCGTACACCGAGGACGTCGTCGAGCACGACTGGCCGCAGCAGCAGGCGGGCACGAAGCCCGAGGAGGCGCGCGCGGAGATCGACGAGATCCAGCGGCTGCTGTTCTCCTACGAGCCCGCGACGGCGGGGCAGCAGCAGGTTCAGAACCAGGCGATCGGCGCCTTCAACCAGTTCGTGGCCGATCGGCGCGAGCGGATCGCGATCACGGGACTGGCGCTGCCGAGCGTGCTCTGGGTCGTCGTGCTCGTCGGGGCCGTGCTGAACGCCGTGCTCATCGCGCTGGTCGAGGTGCGGAACCTGCGCGCGCACCTGATCATGTCGGGCCTCATCGCGGCGTACGTCGCCCTCGTCGTCTACGCGATCGCGACCTTCGACTCGCCCTACTCCGGTGCCGTCGCGGTCGGCCCGGGCTACTTCGTGGACCTGCTCGACGGCCTGTTCGCCGGCTCGCGCGGCGCCGGGGGCTGACGGAACGAAACGGATCGGCCCCCGGCGCGGACACTGTGTCGCCCCTTGCGTCCGGCGGCCCCGGCGGTTCCTACACTCGGCAGCGGGAGAGGGAGGACGGATGCGGCTGCGCGACCGGGTGTGCATCGTCACCGGGGGCGGCTCCGGGATCGGTCTCGCGACCGTGCGCCGGCTCGCCGCCGAGGGAGCGATCACGGTGTCGCTCGACATCGACGCCGGATCGGCCCCGGCCGCCGCCCTCTCGCTCGCCTGCGACGTGACGGACGACGCGCAGGTCGCGCACGCGTTCGACGAGGTCGTCGCCCGGTTCGGGCGCGTGGACGTCGCCGTCGTGAACGCGGGGATCGCGCTGGAGGTGCCGCTCCTGGACACGACGCCGGAGCAGTGGAGCCGGGTCATCGGCGTGAACCTCACGGGCGCGTTCCACACGGCCCGGCACGCCGTGCGGCGGATGCTGCCGGACGGCGGCGCGCTCGTGTTCCACGCCTCGATGTCGGGGCTGGTGGCGACGGCGGACGAGCCCGCCTACTGTGCGAGCAAGGCCGGCGTGATCGGCCTGTCCCGTGCGATCGCGGTGGACTACGCGTCGCACGGGATCCGGTCGAACTGCGTGTGCCCCGGCGTCGTGGACACCCCGATGACCCGCCAGCAGTTCGCCGGCCACGAGCGGTTCCGCGATCTCGTCGAGCGGGCGCATCCGCTGTCGCGGTTCGCCCTGCCGGAGGAGATCGCGGCCGCGTCGGCGTTCCTCGCCTCGGACGACGCGGCGTTCGTCACCGGGACGGAGCTCGTCGTCGACGGGGGCTACACGGCGCGGTGAGGCGTCGCCCGCCGGCGGAGCGCGGCGCGCCAGCCGCCGTCGGCGGTGATGTCCTCCGCCCCGGTGAGCGCGGCGGGCTCGCAGCCGAACCCGACCACGCGGCGGCCGTCGTCGAGCTCGACCGGGCCGAGCGTCATGGGCGCGGGCAGGTCCGCGAGGAAGCGCCCGAGCGCGGCGGGCGCCAGCCGCCACAGCTCGCCCTCGATCGCGGCGCCGGCCTGGTCGACACGCACGAGACCGGGCTTGGGCGGTGTCGTCGCGAGCGCGTACAGGCGGTAGCGCGCAGCGGTGCGCACCTCGGCGAGGAAGCGTGCGCCGAGGTCCTGCAGCTGGGGGTGGAGCGGCTGGCCGCGCAGGTGCGCGCCGAAGACCGCGAGGTCGATCCCGTCCTCCTGCTCGGAGTCGACGTCCACCGGCTCCTGGCCGAGGAAGCGGGCCGCGAGGTCGACGGCGATCTGGTCCTCGAAGGGGCGCACCACGAACGAGACGCCGAACTCGCCCTCGTCGCCGAGGCTGCCGGCGGGGACCGCGACGGCGGCGAGATCCAGCAGGTTGACGAAGTTCGTGTACGTGCCCATCTCGGAGTTGACCCCGAGCGGGTCGGCGGCGACCTCCGCCAGCGTCGGGTGGCGCGGGGCGGTGGGCACGAGGAGGGCATCCGCCCCCGCCAGGATGCGCAGCGCCGCGCGGCGGGCACGGTCGAGCCGTTCGGCATCCTCGACGTACCGCCACGCGGCGGGCGCGGCGGCCCCGCGCACGATGCCCGCGACCGTCGGGTCGAGCCCGGCCTCGTGCTCCGGGGTCAGCCACCGCCCCGCGGCGGCGTAGCGGCCGGCGACGATGGCGCCGTCGTAGAGCAGTCGCGCCGCCGCGAGCAGCACGGAGACATCGGCGGGGCGCACGGTCGCGAACCCCGCGACGCGCTCGACGGCGGTCTCCCACAGGCCCCGGGATGCCGGCGGCAGCACGGCGAGCCCGGACGCGTCGGGCACGACGACGACGGGCTCCGCGGGGGCGGCGAGCCGCCGGTGCGCCGGGAGCGCGCGCCAGCGGGGGTCCGCGCCGTCGTCGCCCGCCATGAGCGCGTAGGCGTGTGCCGCCTCGCCCAGGGACCGGGCGAAGACGGTGATGGTGTCGTACGGGCGGCAGGCGTCCCGCATCCCGGTCGTGGGGATGCGGCCCAGCGTGGGCTTGAGCCCGATGAGGCCGTTCAGCGCGGCGGGCACGCGGCCGGAGCCGGCGGTGTCCGTGCCGAGCGCGAGGTCGACCTGTCCGAGGGCGACCGCGACGGCGGAGCCGGAGCTCGAGCCGCCGGAGATCCGCTCCGGGAGCCGCGATCCCCGCACGGCCCCGTAGGGGCTTCGGGTTCCCACGAGTCCGGTCGCGAACTGGTCGAGGTTGGTCTTGCCGATGACGACGGCACCGGCCGCGCGCAACCGCGCGACGGCGGGGGCGTCGACGGTCGCGACGACGGCCGCGCTCGGGAGGCCGACCGTCGTCGGCAGGCCCGCGACGTCGATGTTGTCCTTGACGGCGACCGTGGCGCCCGCAAGCGGCAGCCGCTCCCCCGCCGCCGCACGGTCGTCGACGGCGCGCGCCTCGCGGAGCGCGTCCGCCTCGTCGCGGAGCGCGATCCACACCTCGGGGCGCGCGGACTCGCGGATGCGGCGGTAGGCGCGCGCGACGGCGGCGACGGCCGCATCCGGCGCGGTCATCGGGCGCTCCGCACCGGGAGGGTCGCGGCGTCGGCCGGGTTCTGCTCGCTGATGGCGAGCGCGACCTGCAGGGTCATGCAGTCCTCCTCGTTCTCGAGGTCGACGCCGAGGACGGCCTCGATCCGGCGCAGCCGCTCGTGCATCCAGGGCCGCGACACGTACGCGCGCGCGGCCGCGGTGGTCTTGTTGCGCCCGGCGTCGAGGTAGTGCCGCAGCAGGGCGACGAGGGTCGTGCCCTTCTCCTCGTCGTAGCGGCGCAGCTCGCCGAGCGACCGTTCCGCGAAGCGGTGCAGCCGCGGGTCGTCGCGCAGCGCGTACAGCAGCCCGCGGACGCCGAGCTCGTCCCACCGGACGGCACCCGCGGCGTGGCCGATGCCCACGGCGGCGTTGACCGTCTCGATCGACTCGGCCAGCCCCGCACGTGCCTGCTCGACGCCGGTGTCGGGCCCGGCGATGCCGACCACGATGTCCATGCCGTGCTCGGCCGCGGTCGCCGTCAGCCGCTCCGCGAAGGCCCGCTCGTCGCCGGCGGGCAGTCTCAGGAGCGCGCCCACCACCGCGTCGTCGATGGGGGCGGCGAGGCTCGGCGCGGCGGCGCGCCGCGCCGCGTCGGCGACGATCGTGGCGAGCACCCGCACATCCGTCGTGGCGGCGGAGGCGGTGCGGGCGCGGGCGGCCAGCGCCGTCAGCGACATGCGGCGGATGGAGACCCCGAGCGCCGATCCCTGCTGGTCGAGCTCGCGCTCGTCGGCGGCGCCGGCGAGGAGGTTGGCGAGCACGCTCTGATGGGTGGAGAGGTCGAGCAGCTCGGACTCGCGCTCGACGAGCCGGCCGATGGCGAGGGTGGATGCCGCCTGCTCGACGAGCATGATGAGGCTGCGCGGGATGCTGAGGGTCGGGTCCGTCTTGCCGGTGACGTCGCGCACGCCGGCGTCGCCGGCCATGAGGATGAGCCGGCCCCAGTCGTTGCCGCGGGCGCCGACGATGGTCTGGAGCCACCCGGTCTGCGGATCGTAGAAGGTGCGGCCGCGGCGGGGTGCCCGCTGGTTGTGCTCGGCCCACTCGGCGAGCACGTCGCCGCGGGAGCGCTCCGCCGGGTCGAAGGCGAGCACCTGGTGGGCGTTGTTCTCCAGCACGACGGCGAAGCCCGACAGCTTCGCGACGTGCAGCAGCACCTCGTCGGGGCGGCTGCCGCGCACGGCGAGCGAGCTGAAGATGACGTGGATGTTCTCGGACGCCTGCAGCTCGCGCACCTGCACGTCGACGAGGGCGGCGTGCACCTCCTCGGTCACGTCGATGAAGGCGATCGTGCGGCGCAGGGCGATGAGCGGGAAGCCGCGGCGGTCGGCGGCGGCGATCATCGCGGCCGGCAGCGGCTCGGAGAACCGCGGGCCGAGCCCGATCGTGAGGGCGGCGACGCCGGCGTCGGCGAGGCGTTCGATGTAGTCGGCGAGGTCGGCCTCGGCGGCGGGCAGCACCATCCCGGTGGTGAGGAGCATCTCGCCGCCGCGGAGCAGGTCGGCGATGCCGGGGACCTCGCTGACGTGCACCCACCGCACCGTGCGGTCCAGCCCGGAGACGCCGCCCACGACCACCGGGTCGCCCCGGCGCAGGCTCGCCGACTCGAGCACGTCGGCGACGGAGGGCAGCTCGCTGCGCGCCCGCCCGTAGAGCGGCAGCCGAATCACGGCCGGCCTCCCGCCGGTGCCGTCGGCCAGCTGCGCACCATGTCCCACAGCAGGCGCGCGCCGAGCTCGAGGTCGGCGATCGGCACGAACTCGTCGGCGGTGTGCGCCTGATCGGTCGCGCCGGGTCCGAGGACGGTGGCGGAGGTCGATCCGGTGAGCGCCGCGATCATCGCCGAGTCGGTGTAGGCCTCGTGGCCGTCGGCGCCGCCGATCCCGGGCGGGCTCCCGGTTGCGCGCTCGTAGGCGGCGCGCAGCGTCCGCACGACGGGGGCGTCGTCCGAGGCCCGCACGGGCGGGCGGCGGGCGCCGAGCAGCTCGATCTCGTAGCTCGCGCCCTCGTAGCCGCTCACGACGCGCGCCGCCACGTTGTCGACGATGCGGACGGCGTCCTCGGGCACCAGGGGCGGCACGATCCGCAGGTCGAGCTCGGCCTCCGCGAGCGCCGGGACGACGTTGACGGCGACGCCGCCGCCCACGACCCCCGTGGTGAAGCGGGCGCGACCGAGGATGTCGTCGTCGAACGGGAGGGCCGCGAACACGGTCTCCAGCTGGGCCATGATGTGGGCGAGCACGTGGGCCGCGTTCGTGCCCAGGTGGGCGCGACCGGCGTGGGCCATGCGCCCGTGGACCCGCAGGGTGAGCCAGCGCAGCCCCATCTGGGCGATGCGCAGTCGCATGCCGGACGGCTCGGGGGCGAGGATCTGGTCGTCGGGTCGCAGCAGACCGGACTCGACGAGCTGGTGTGCGCCCCGCATCCCGGGCGCCTCCTCGTCGACCGTGTAGAAGGCGACGACGTCGGCCGGCGGCACGGTTCCCGTTCCCACGAGCGCGTCGACGAGCCCGAGCGTGAGCGCGAGCCCCGCCTTCATGTCGCACGCGCCGCGGCCGTAGAGCAGGCCGTCCTCGATCACTCCCCCGAACGGCGGCTTCGTCCACCCCTCGCCGATGGGCACGGTGTCCATGTGCGAGACGAGCACGAATCGGGGGGCGTCGCGGTCGAGGCCGGCGACCGTCACCTGCAGGTTGTCGCGGCCGGGGGCGACGGGGTGGCGCACGACGTCGCATCCGAGCCGCCGCAGGCGCCGCTCGATCCAGTCGGCGCAGTCGGCTTCGAGCCGGCCGGGGTTCGTGCTGTCGATGGCGATGAGGCTGCGCGTGTCGGCGACGACCGTGTCGAGATCGATCATGGGGTGTCCTGGTTCTCTCGGATGCGGGGCGGAGGGGCATCGGCGCGCTCAGCGGGGAGGGCCGTCGATCACGAGCGACTGGCCGCTGATGCCGGTGGAGCGGGCGCCGGCGAGGAAGGCGACGGCGTCGGCGACCTCGCGGATGTCGATGAGCCGGTCGAACGCGGTGGCCCCCGCGAACTCGCGGAGCACCTCCTCGCCGCGGCGTCCCTCGCGCTCGGCGACCTGGTCGGCGAGCGTGCGCAGCATGGGCGAGTCGATGTTCCCCGGGCACACGGCGTTGGCGCGCCCGCCGTGACGCGCGATCTCGGAGGCCAGGCACTGCGTGAAGCCGATGACGCCGAACTTGGACGCGGCGTACACGGACGCGCCGCCCTCGCCGGTGAGCCCGGCGGTCGAGGAGAAGAACACGGCGGAGCACTCGCGCGGATCCGCCGCGAGGTTGCGGCTGAGGGCGTGACCGACGTGGAAGGGGCCGCGGAGGTTGACCTCGAGCACACGGTCGTAGGCGGCCCAGTCGGTGGTGGCGACCGGGCCGGTGTAGTTGAGGCCGGCGGCGACCACCAGGGCGTCGTAGTCGCGGTGCGAGCCGTCGGGTCCGAGGGCGGCGAGCACGGCGTCGAGGTCGGTGATGTCGAGCCGGAGGGCGTCGTGTCCGCCGCCGGTCAGCGCGGCGGCGACGTCCTCCTGGCCGCGCACGTCGGCGACCGTGACGGCGAAGCCGTCGCCGGCCAGCACCTCGCAGACGACACGGCCGATCGCTCCGGCGCCGCCGACCACGATCACCCGCCGGGCGCTCATCGCGTCCCTCCCGCGGCGCGGAGGACGGCGGCGAGGATCGAGTCGGCGCCGGGGACGATCTCGCGCTCGAGGCTGAGGGCGGCGGGCACGGGCACGTCGGGCGTGCCGTGCCGGGCGACGTGGTCGAGGGCGCCGAGGCCGAGGCGTTCGACCACGCCCGTGATGAGCTCGCCGCTGAGCCCGAAGCCGAGGTAGTCCTCGTCGACGACGAGCAGGCGGCGGGTGCGGGCGGCGGAGCCGCACACGGTCTCCCAGTCGATCGGCACGACCGAGCGCAGGTCGACGACCTCGACGTCGACGCCGCGATCGGCGGCCGCCGCGGCGGCGGCGACCGCGTGGCGCACCGAGCCGCTCAGGGTCACGAGGGTGAGGTCGGCGCCGGGGCGCACGACGGCCGCGCGGTCGAGGGGCACGTCGTAGCACTCCTTCGGGACCGCGGCGCCGAAGGCGAAGTCGGCGGCACGCTGGAGCAGGAGGCCCTTGTGCTCGATGAACACGACCGGGTCGTCGCTGCGGACGGCGGCGGCGATCATCCCCTTGCTGTCGTAGGGGTTCGAGGGGGCGACCACGCGCAGCCCGGGCAGGTGGGCGAACAGGCCCCACAGGGTCTGCGAGTGCTGCGCGGCGGCGCCGATGCTGCCGCCGGCGGTCTTGATGACGACCGGCATCGGCACGCGGCCGCCGCTCATGTAGGGGATCTTCGCGATCGCGTTGTACACCTGCTCGAGGCAGACGCCGATGAAGTCGACGAACATGATCTCGACGACGGGACGGTACCCCTCCATCGCGAGCCCGACCGCCATCCCGGTGAACGCCATCTCCGAGATCGGGGTGTCGAGCACCCGGCCGGGGCCGAAGGCCTTGAGGAGGCCACGGGTCGAGCCGAACACGCCGCCCTGGGCGGCGACGTCCTCTCCGATGACGAGAACGGATGCGTCGGCCTCCATCTCGAGCCGGAGCCCCTCGGCGGTGGCCTGCGAGACGTTGATGTTGCGGGCGGCGGTGACGGTCATGCCGTCGTCTCCTCTCGGACGGCGTTGGCGGGGACGAGACCGGAGGCGAACACGTGGTCGCGTGCGGTCCGGGGGTCCGGCTGCGCCGCGGCGCGCACCGCGGCGAGCGCCGCGCGGATCTCCTCGTCGGCGGATGCGGCGAGCTCGGCGAGGCGCTCGGACGTCACGAGCCCGGCGGCGTCGAGGGCCTGCTCGGCGAGGCGGAGCGGATCCTTCTCCGCGATGCGCCGGGCCTTCTCGGCGCCGTCGCGATAGAGGTCGAGGTCGCCCTCGTAATGCCCGCGGAACCGGTAGCACATGGCCTCGACGACGGCGGGCCCGCCGCCGGTGCGCGCGCGGCCGACGGCGCGGCCGAGCGCCGCCGAGACCTCGTCGATGTCGAGGCCGTCGACGCGCTCGCCCACGGCGCCGTAGGCGGGGGCGCGCTCGGCGAGGGTGGGGGTGGCGCTGGAGGCGGAGAAGGGCACGGAGATGGCCCACTCGTTGTTCTCGATCACGACGACGAGCCCGAGCCGCAGGACCCCGGCCATGTTCATCGCCTCGGCGAACCCGCCGGTGTTGACCGCGCCGTCGCCGATCACGGCGACGGCGACGGCATCCCTCCCCTCGAGGCGGGCGGCGTAGGCGTGTCCGAGCGCGACGGGCAGGGAGGCGCCGACGATGCCGGTCGCCGAGAAGCGGTCCTCGGGGCTGAAGACGTGCATGTGGCCGCCGTGGCCGCCGCACAGGCCGGTCTCCTTCTCGAAGATCTCGGCGAGCAGCGGCACGAGCGGCACGCCCTTGGCGATCGCGTGCAGGTGGTTGCGGTGGGTGCTCGTGAGCGCGTCGCCGGGGAGCAGGTGCTCGGCGAGGGCCGCGGCGATGGCCTCCTGGCCGATCGCGGTGTGCAGCTCGCCGTGGATCTCGCCGCTCGCGACGCCCTCCAGACACGCCTCCTCGAACCGGCGCATGAGGCTCATGAGCCGGTAGCGGCGTTCCCAGTCGTCGCGTCGTCCGGTGCTCAGATCCATGCTTCCTCCAGTTCGACGACGGTCCCGGACGGGGTCCAGCAGTACACGGCGCGGCCCTCGGAGAACTCGACGATCTCGCCGATGGGCGCGCCGCCGCAGGCGAAGAGCCGGGCGACGGCGGCGTCGAGGTCGCGCACCTGATAGGCCCCGTGGCCGACGCCGACGTGCACGGGCAGATGGGGCGGGGTGCCCGCGGGGACCCCGCGCACCTCGAGCAGCTCGAGCCGGGTCGCCGTGAAGGGGGCGACGAGCTGCGCGAGGTCGCACACGACGCCGGGCACGCCGACGGTGCGCTGGAACTGATCGTCCATGTCGCGCACGAGGAACTCGACCCGGTAGCCGAGCGCCTCTCGGTAGAACTCGATCGCGGCGTCGAGGCGGCGCACGACGAGGCCGGCGTGGTGCCAGCTCCACGCCCCGGTCTCGCCGTGCTCGACGGGTGGCTCAGCGGGCGTTGGCATATGCGCTCCTCCTGGGGTCGGCGGCGGCGGTGAGCAGGCGGTCCCCGGCGGGGGTCGCGACCGACATGACGGTCTGCACGCTGCCCGCGTCGAACTCGTTCGCGGGCCAGTCGACGACGCGGTGGCCGCGTCGTTCGAGGTCGTCGGCCACCTCGGGCGAAAACGATCCCTCGACGAAGACGAGCGAGTCGCCGACCGGATGCGGGTGGAAGCCGCCGGGGAAGCTGGAGCCGAACAGCCGCGGCGCCTCGACCGCGGCCTGCGGGGTGCGGCCGTGGACGTCGACGAGGAGCATCGCCTGCACGATGGCCTGCACGATCACGTCGCCGCCGGGGCATGCCGCCGCCCAGACCGCGTCGCGGTCGGCGTCGAGCGCGATCATCGCCGCGGGTGTCACGCAGGGGCGCCCGCCCGGGCGCAGCATGTTGGGGTGACCGGGGACGAGCCGGCTCTGCACACCGCGGGGGGAGCAGAGGATGCCGAGCTCGGGGATGATCGGGGCGCCGTCGAGCGTGTCGCTGGGCGAGGCGGCGAACGTCGCGCCGTGCTCGTCGACGACGACGATCGCGGTCGTCGACGGGAGCGGGGGGCCCGCCTGCCGCGCGGTGGGCAGGTTCGGCAGCGCGTGCTCGCCGATCATGGCCGCGAGCGCGCTCAGGTGCGCGTCGGAGAGGAGCATCTGGGTGTCGATCCCGGTGGCGCGCGGATCGCCGAAGCAGCGCTCCCGCTCGCTGAACGCGAGCTTGAGGGCCTCGACGACCTCGTGCGCGTAGGCACCCGTGTCGAACGGGATCTCACGGATGCCGCGCCGCTCGAGGATGCCGAGCGCCTGCGCGATGATCGGGCCCTGCGACCAGGTCGGGGGAACGTGCACCTGCCAGCGGCCGAAGCGCACCGACGGTGCCGGGTCGACGTCGGCGCGGAAGGCCGCGAGGTCGGCGGTGTCGAGACATCCGCCGCGGTCGGAGACGAAGTCGACGATGGTGCGGGCGACCTCGCCCGTGTAGAAGGCGCGGTGCGCGGCCTCGATGGCCTCCTCCCGCGTGGCACCGGCGGCCGCGGCGTCCTCGGCGGCGGCCGCGAGCCGGCGGAGGGTGCGGGCCAGCGCCGGCTGGCGCAGCCGGTCGCCCGCGTGCGGCGCGCGCCCCCCGGGCAGGAACACCTCGGCGGTCGAGGGCCACTGCGCGAGGCTCTCGGCCATCGTGGCGAAGTGCGAGGCGGTGCGCGGGTCGAGCAGGAACCCGTCCTCGGCGAGCGCGATCGCGGCGGCGAGGATGTCGGGCAGCGCCAGGGAGCCGAAGCGGCTGAGCGCCGTGAGCCAGCCGGAGACGGCGCCCGGGACGATGCTGGGGGCGCCGCCGAGCGGCAGCGCGCCGTCGTGGGCGGCGCGCAGGGTCTCCAGGTCGGCGGCGGCGCCCCACACGCCGACGCCGGCGATCGCCGAGACCTCGTCGGACCCGGCCGGGCGCACGACGATCGGGGCGATGCCGCCGAGGTTGCACATGTCGACCTGCACGACGTTCGAGGCGAAGCCCGCCGCGACCCCCGCGTCGACCGCGTTGCCGCCGCGGCGGAGGATCTCGGCGCCGACCTCGGTCACGAGCGGGTGACCGCACACGATGGCCCACTTCTCGCCGTAGAGGGTGGGACGCATCGACTCGGCCTGTGCGAAGACGCCGGCGACGATGCCGCCGCCCATGCCCGAGCCCTGCGGCAGCGCCTCGCCCGAGCGCGTGCGGGCCACCGGGGGGTGCTGATCGATCGTCATGCGGGGAGTCTCCCTTCGTGTCGCGGAGCGCCGGCGCAGCCCACCCGGGCGAGGAACACCGAGCCCGCGAGCGGTTCCGCTGCCAGCTCCTGCGCGGTGGCGTCCACGCGCGCGGTCGTGATGTAGAGGTCGTCGGCGGCGCCGAAGCAGCAGCTCGTCACGCGGCGCGCGGCGAGCTCCACGTGGTCCGTGACGGTGCCGGCGCCCGCTCCGCCGGTCTCGATGCGGAGCACGCGGGAGCCGCCGAAGACCGCGACCCACAGCCGGTCGTGCGCGTCGACGGCCAGACCGTCGAGGGCTCCGGGGGCAGTGTGCCGGTAGAGGGTGTGCGAGGCGCCGAGCGCACCCGTGCGCGGGTCGTGCGCGAAGACGACGATCGACCCCGCCGCCGAGTCCACGTGGAACAGCCGCGTGCCGTCGACCGAGAAGCCGATGCCGTTGGCGAAGCCGATGCCCTCGCGCACGGTCGTCGTCCCGGCGCCCCCGATGCGCAGGAGCCACCCGGGCGCGGTGCGGCCCCCGTCGGACACGACGCCGACCCAGAGGTGCCCGCTCGGCCCGGCGATGCCGTCGGAGTAGCGGAAGCCGGAGGGCAGCTCGGGGCCGATCACGTCGACGATGCGGCCGGCGTCGAGCACGACGATGCGGCGACGCAGGGCGAGCGCGATGCGGCCGTCGGCGAGCGGGAGGAGGGCACTGACCGTCTCCCCCGGGTAGATGTCGACGGGGTGCGCCGCGCCCGCCGCGTCACGGGTGAACACGATGCCCTCGAGCAGGTCGGTCCACCGCAGCGTTCCGTCGCGCAGCAGCCGCGGGGCCTCGCCGAGCGACGCGGCGCCCCGTGCCCACGGCTCCGCCGGGATCACGAGTCCACCGCCGCGAGCGCCGTGACCGCGTCCACGATCGGGCGGAGCGCCCGCAGGCGTGCCGCACGCGCGGCGGTGTCGCGGTCGAGCTCTGTGGTCAGACGCGCCCGTGCGCCCTTGACGTCGGCGACCGCGAGCCACTCGAGGACGACCGCACGCCCGTCGACCCAGACGTGGCGCACGTCGGCGCGCGAGCCGTGCGCCACGATCGTGTCGATCTGCGCGGCGAGGTCGGCCGCCGCGGGCAGGTTGAGCCCGACGATGTCGGCGGGGGCGCCGGGCACGAGCCGGCCGAGCCGGGGATCTCCCACGGCGGCCGCGCCGCCGGTCGTCGCCATCGCGAGCACGTCGGCGGGCTCGAGCGGCTCGCCGAGGACGCTCGCGGTGTGCAGCGCCTCGCGCATGACGTCGAACATGTCGGGCGCCCCGTCGCCCTGGCTGTCGATGCCGAGGGCCGCCGGGATGCCGAGCCTCCGCCATCGGGCGACCCGTGCCGACCCGACACGGAGGTCGCGGTTGGACACCGGGCAGTGCACGAGCGCGGCGCCGGAGTCGCGGACCCGGCGGAGCTCGGCGTCGGTCAGGTGCACGGCATGCGCGGCCGAGGTGCGCTCGCCGAGCAGGCCCGCCGCGTCGAGGCGGTCGATCGGTGCCGGCAGTCCCCGCAGCCAGGTGCGCTGGAGCGGGCTCTCGTGCAGGTGGGTGTGGATGCGGCGGTCCCCGGCGGCATCCCGGATCGCGGCGAGCGCGTGGTCGCCCGCCCACTGCGCGGCGACCGGACCCGTTCCCCAGCTGATGCGGGGATGCGGAGCGCCGACGTCGAGCCGGACGAAGTCGTCGACGTCGAGCGCGTGGGTCACGGGCTCGGGGAGCGCCCAGGCGCCCTCGGCGGGCTCGGGGGCGCGTTCGGCGCGGTCGGTGAACCCGGTGATGAGCACGGCGCGGATGCCGGAGGCGACGGCGCCGTCGGCCGCATCAGCGCACAGCTGCGCGTACTCGGCGGCGTCGGCGAAGGTGTGCAGCATGCCCTGCACCGTCGTGACCCCGGTCTGGAGCAGGTCGCCGGTGGCGACGAGCACGTCGTCGCGGGTGGGGAGCGCGGTCATGGCGGAGAGCGCGCAGATCCAGGCCTCGAGGGGCGCGGGATCGATGCCCTGCGCGGTCAGCGGCATGCCGCGCAGGTGGGAGTGGGCGTCGACCATGCCCGGCATGAGCACCCCGCCGGCGTCGATGACCCGGACGGCGCGCCGGGCGAGCTCGGCGACGGGACCGACGGCGACGATCCTGCCCGCCGCGATCAGCACCCCGGCGTCGTGCAGCAGCTCGCCGTCGTGCGCCGTGAGCACGGCGTCCGCGCGGAGGAGGACACCGGTCATGTGCGCACCGCCCAGCCGAGAAGGAGCCGCTCGGTCAGGCTCACGGCGCTGAACAGCAGCCACGCGACGACCGCGGAGAGCACGACGCCCGCCCACATGGTCGGCACCTCGAGGGTGAGCCAGGACTGCACGACGAGGCGTCCGAGGCCGGCGCCGCCGACGATCCACTCCGCGGTCATGACGCCGAGAACGGCGCTCGGCGCCGAGATCTTGAGCGCGCTGACGAAGGCGGGCAGCGCGAACGGGATGCGCACGTGGACGTACTGGAACAGCGCCGAGGCGTTGATCACGCGGGTCAGCTCGATCGCCTCGGCGGGCACCGAGCGGAGCCCCAGGATCACGTTGATGAGGGTCGGGAAGAAGACGATGAGGGCGGCGACGGCGGTGGAGGCGGCGGGGCCGCGGCCGAACGCGAGGATGAGGAAGGGGGCCAGCGCCACGATCGGGATCGAGCGCACGAACACGGCCAGCGGGAAGACGAGGTCCGACAGCAGCCGCGACGCGGTGATGACGACGGCGAGCACGAGGCCGACGAGGTTGCCGACGAGGAAGCCGAGGAAGGTCGAGAGCACCGTGACGCCAGCCGCCTGCAGCACCGTGCCCCAGTCGGCCTGCGTCGCGATCGCGAGCGGCCCGGGAAGGACCGTGACCGAGGTGCCGGCGACGGTGACGCCCACCTGCCACAGCACGAGCACGGCGAGCACGACCGCGACGGTCACGAGGTTCTGGCGGCCGCCGGCGAGGCGGGGCGCGCGGGCGCGGCCCGCGGCGGTGCGCAGGACGCTCATGCCGTTCCTCCCCGGGCGACGCCGTGCCACGGGACGCTGACCCGTTCGAGGATCGAGAACAGCAGCACGATGAGGCCGTTGAGGGCGGTGGTCACCAGCAGCACCGTCCACAGCAGCGGCACGTTGAAGGAGAACATCGACTGGAGGAGCATGACGCCCAGTCCGCTCTCGGCGCCCATCCACTCGGCGATGAGCGCGCCGATGAACGCGGCGGGTGCGGCGATCTTGAAGGAGGAGAGGAGCGCCGGGAGGATGGCGGGGGCGCGGAGCGAGACGAGCCGTCGCGTGTAGCCGATGGCGAGCACACGGCCGAGCTCCTCGATGCGCGGGTCGAGGGTGCGGAGGGCGCCGGTCACGTTCACGAGCACGGGGAAGTAGGCGGCGAGCGCGGCGACGGCGATCTTGGCGGCGATGCCCAGGCCGAGCCACGCGGTGAGGGGCGCGGCGATCGCGATGACGGGGATCGCGTAGAGCACGAGCGCGAGCCGGTAGAGCGCGTCGCCGACGAGCCGGAACCGGTCGACGACCACGGCGAGCACGACGGCCGAGGCGACCCCGATCGCGAAGCCCACGCCCGCCTCCGTCAGCGTGACGCCGGACACCAGGAAGATGGCCCGGCTGCGGGCGAGGAGGGTCGCGACGATCTCGGACGGCGGTATCAGCACGGCGCCGGGCGCGGCGACGGCCTGGCCTGCGGCCTGCCAGAGCACGAGGACGGCGGCGTAGAAGACGACGACCACCGTGTAGCGCACGGAGGCTCTCACTCGTCCGCCCCCTCGTAGGAACGGCTGAGGAGGGCGGTCAGCTCCTTCTCGTAGGCGACGAAGTCGGGCTCGGTCATCGCGTCGAGGGTGCGCGGCCGGGGCAGGTCGATCTCGCGGGTCGCGACGACGCGTCCCGGGTTGCGTCCCATGACGAAGACGACGTCCGAGAGGAAGACGGCCTCGGAGACGTTGTGGGTCACGAGGATGGCGGTGGTCCCGGTGGCCTCCCAGATGCGCTGCACCTCGGCGTTCATCTGCCGGCGGCGCAGCTCGTCGAGGCCGTTGAACGGCTCGTCGAGGAAGAGCACCCGCGGCTGCTCGATGAGGGCGCGGGCGATCGCGACGCGACGGGCCATGCCGCCGGAGAGCTTGGCGGGCTGGTGGTGCTCGAAGCCCTCGAGGCCGACGAGCTGCAGCATGTCCATCGCCCGCTCGCGCCGTTCGGCGCGGGCGACGCCGCGCACCTGCAGCGGCAGCTCGACGTTCGCCAGCGCCGACCGCCACGGCAGCAGCACGGGGTCCTGGAACACGAAGCCGAACTGCGCGTCGGTGCGGGCCTGGGTGGGGGTGCGGCCGAACAGGTCGACGACGCCGCGGGTGGCGGGGATCACGTCGGCGATGATGCGCAGCAGGGTGGACTTGCCGCATCCGGAGGGCCCGAGGAGCGTCGCGAAGCCGCCCTCGGGGATGCGGAAGGAGACGTCTTTGAGGGCCGTGTAGGTGCCGCCCTTGACGGGGAACTCCTTGTCGACGGCGTCGACGACGATCTCGCCGCGGGTGTCGGCGGCGACGCTCATGCGAGCCCCAGCCGGAGGATGCGGGCGAGGTTCTCGCCCTCGACGAGCGCACGGTCGGCCGCGTCGGGGATGGCGCGGGCGATCTTGGCGCGTTCGAGGACGAAGGCGCTGCCCGGCCAGTCGGTGCCCATGACGATCTTCTCGGGGCCGACCCGCTTGTAGGCCATCTGCACCTCGAGGAGCTGCGTGCTGGAGGTCTCGAGGTAGATGTGCGGGTTGCGCTCGGAGACGATGAGCGCCTCGGTGACGTTCCAGACGGTGCCCATGTGCGCGATGAGCACGGGCGCGTCGGGGAAGTTGCGGGAGATCTCCTCGATCGACAGGGGCGCGCACCACGGGTCGTCGAGCGCGTTGACGAGGAGTGCGAGGCCCTCCTCGCTCGCCGCCTGGAAGATCGGGTCGAGCAGGCCGTGGTCGGCGAAGTGGTAGCCGTGGAGGGTCGGGTGGAGCTTGATGCCCTTGAGGCCGAGGCGGGCGCATTCGCGCAGCGACTCGACGGCGCCGGCGACGCGGGGGTTGACCTGCCCGAAGCCGATGATGCGGTCGGGGTACGCCGCGACGACGGAGGCGATGTAGGGGTTGTCGATGCTCTGGCCCAGCGAGCAGCCGACGGCCATGTCGACGCCGGCCTCGTCCATGTGGGCGATCATCGTGTCCGGCGTGAACGACTCGGAGGTGAGGTAGTCCGAGGTGCCGGAGGCCTCCCAGATGTTGTTGTACGCGTCGATGATCATCGTGAGCTCCGGGTTCGTGGGGGGGGAGGGGACGGAGTGTGAACCGGGGCGGCGCGCACGGCGCCGCCCCGGCCGGGCGTCACTTCAGCAGTGACGTGGAGCTGCCGTAGACGTCGTCGAGCACCGAGGTGTCGATGACGTCGGCGGCCTTGAGCGGCTTGCTGAGGGTGCCGGCGGCGACGAGGGAGTCGATGATCTTCTGCATCTTGTCGGCGTCGAGGCGCAGCACGCCCGTCGGCGACTCGATCAGGGGCGCCTGGATCTCGGCCGTCTTGGTCTCGGTGGCGAGGTCGAGGCCGCCGGTCGGGTTGACGTCGTCGACGACGATCGCGGCGCCGTCGGCCGGGTTGGCGTTGATCCACTCGTAGCCCTTGACCGACGCGGTCATGAACCGCTTCAGGAGGTCGCGGTGCTCCTCGAGGTTCTTGCGGGTCGTGACGATGATGTTGCCGTAGCTCGGCACGCCGAGGTCGTCGAGGTAGAGGTACTGCACCTTGAGGCCCTGCTGCTCGAGCGATGCTCCCTGTGAGGTGGCGTAGCCGCCGTACCCCTGCACCTGGCCGGTGACCAGCTGCGTCGGGTCGGAGCCGCCGGGCACGATCGTGACGGTGGAGACATCCACGCCGTTGGCGCTCAGGGTGCTCTTGAGCTGGTCGATGCCGTTCTCCGGGTAGGCGATGGTCTTGCCCGCGAGGTCGGCGGCCTTGGTGATGGGCGCGCTCGAGAGGCTCATGATCGCCATGGGCGACTTCTGGAACACCGTGCCGATGGCGACGAGGTCGGCGCCGCTCTCGACGGCCTGCAGGAACAGCGTGTTGTCCTCGTCGCCGAGGAGCGCGGCGCCGTTGGTGATCTGCTGCCAGGCGAGGATGTTGGAGCCGCCGGCGGTGAAGGCGGGCTTGATGCCCTCCGCGGCGTAGAAGCCCTGCGCGTCGGCGGCGAAGAAGCCGCCGAACTGGGTGATCTTGAGCCAGCTGAGCTGGTAGTCGACGGGCTCGAGCGAGCTGTCGGACGGGGAGCCGCCCGAGCCGCCGGCGCAGCCGGCGAGGGCGAGCACGGATGCGGCGACCGCCGCGGCCGCCGCGAGGGTTCGGGCGAAGGGTGTGCGAAGGCGGATCATGGTCACTTCCTTGGACTGACGGGACGGGAGAGGAGTGGCGCTGAGATGTGATGAGGTGCCCGCCGGTTCGGGTGTTCCCGGCGGGCTGGTCCTCATCGTCCGCGGGGCTCGGGAGCGGCCGCAATCGACAGACTGGCTCGAATGGGTGGCACAGACTTTACGAAGTGTTGTCGACATGTCGGTTTCGAGCACGTGTGGTGCCCGTAAATCCGGGGAGGACGCCGCATCCCACGGAGGGACCGTTGACGTCATGTCGTGCCACGTGCGCGTAATCTGCGCGACACAGAGCGCGTTCGCGCGGGGGCCGCGTCGTGCCCGTTCCCCGCCGCCGCGCGACTACTGGACGGTCGACCAGGCGATGTCGACGAGGCACAGGCCGTCGTCGGACGACCGGTAGAAGAGGTCGCCCGGGAACTCGACACCGCTGGCGACGCGGTCCTGCGGGAGCGAGAGGTTGATGCTCCAGTCCCGCTCCAGCGGGATCCGATCCTTCCCGTGGTCGCCGGTGAACCGTTCGGGCTCCTCGGCCGAGAGGCCGCGCCAGTCGGCCGGGTCGCGCAGGTCGAGCGAGCGTCCCTCGCAGACGAAGGATGCGGCATCCCCCGCCTCGGCGGCGCCGATCACCCGCCCGGCTCGTCGTGCCGGGCGCACGCTCCGCGTCCCTCGCCTCGGTCGGGTCATGACGCCACGCTGCCGGCGACCGGACCGCGCGGCGGGTCACCCTGCGCACGCCCCCGAGCGGTCGCCGAGTCGCGCGCAGACGTCGGCGAGCGCCGCGCGCGACTCGGCCGAGTCCGGCGACAGCTCGACGGCACGGGCGAGGGAGTCGCGCGCGGTCGCCACGTCGCCCGTCGCGAGCGCCGCGAGCCCGCGTTCGTGGGCGATGCGCGGGTTCGCGGGCGAGAGGCGGGAGGCGACGTCGAGTCGGGCGACGGCCTCTGACCAGCGGCTCTGCGCGAGCGCCACGGCACCCGCCGCCTCCTGCGCCGCCGCGGAGGCGGGCAGCGCGTCCGCGGCACGATCGGCCCAGCGGGCGGCGTCGTCCCCGGCGCCGGCCATCCCCTGCGCGAGCGCGCCGCCGAACGCACGCGCCGCGATCAGGTCGATGTCCGCGTCCCACGGGCGCCATGTCGCGGCTCCGCCGAACTGCGCGTCGGCGTCGGCGAAGCGTCCCGACAGCGCCGCGCGCACGCCGTTGAGCACGAACGCGTCGGCGACGGTCCAGCACGAGAGCGCGATCCCCCACGCCACGATGACGCCGGTCGCGACCCACCGCCACCCGGCCGCAGCGGGCTGACGTGCGACGGACTGCGCCGCGACGCCGCCGGCCCACGCGGCGCGGCTCGATCCCCCGCCGACGCCGACATCGACGCCCACACCCCGTGCCACCAGCATCCCGCCGAGCAGGGCCAGCGGCAGCAGGGTCTTGGGCGAGGTCGGGCTCGTCAGGAGGGCCAGCACGACCGCGGGGATCACGGCCAGGGCCGCGATCGTGAGGTCGCGGCGCGCGCCGGTGGCGGCGCGGGCGGCGCGCACCCCGACGATCCCGACGACGACGGCCAGCGCCGTCACGAGCGCGAGCAGGGGTATGCCGCCGGCCAGCGCGAGCTGCAGCGCGACGTTGTGCGGCGAGTCGAGGATGTGGTCGGGGGTGACGTTGCGGTACCAGTCGTCGTCGAACACGCCGGTCACGGCGTCCATGTAGCCGCTGGGTCCGACGCCGGTCCAGGGGTGCGCGACGACGAGAGAGAGCGCGTCCCGCCAGATCGTGAACCGGTCTCCGATCGTCTTGGCCGCGAGCCAGTCGGTCGCGAGCAGCCGGTCGCGCACGTCCGGGATGACGAGCATCACCGCCACGAGCACGATCGCCGCCCCGGCCGCGATGCCCAGCGCACGCCGGCGGCGGCGCGCTCCCAGCACGGCCCGCGCCGCGAAGACCACGCCGACGACCGCGGCGGCGAGGAACGCGGCCCGGGAGGCCGAGGTCACGACCGCGACGAGCGCGCCGACGAGTCCCCCCACGGCCCACCCGGTGATGATCCCGGTGCGGCGCCACGCTCCCCACCCGAGGTGCACGAGGATGCCGCCGAACACGACGCCGAGGATCCCCTGATCGGTCGCGTTCCCGGCGAGCGAGCCGGGGCGCACGAGATCGGTGTCGATGGGCCGGAGTCCGACGGCTTCGAGCAGCGCGATGCCGCCGAGCGCCAGCGCGGCGACCGCCACCGTGATCAGCATGGCGCGCAGGGCGGGAGCGGCGGCTTCCGGTCCGAGCAGCCGAGCCCCGGCCCAGACGGCGCCCAGCAGCACGACGGCGACGACGATCCCCTCGTATCGCGGGGCGCGACCGAGCAGCGCACCGAGGGAGTCGTGGCCGAACGAGGCCCCGACGAGGCACAGGACGCCGCCGGCGACGGCGAACGCGAGCAGCCACACCGGCAGCCTCCCCGCGGCGGGGGCCCACACGGCGACGGCGATGCCCGCGGTCGCGACGATCAGCACGGGCCAGCCCCACCGCTCGTAGAGGACGGGGAGCAGCAGCACGGGCGCGGCCCAGAGCAGCGCGAGGGCGATCCGGGATGCGGCGGGCACGGTCGGGGCGGGGGTGCGACGCGCGGTCGCTCCCCCGCTCCGACTCCGGCTCACGGTGCGCGACGCAGCCGCCCGGCGCCGAGCGCGATGGCTCCGCCGATCAGCAGCGCGACGGCGGCGGAGAGCGCTCCCCACGGGGCGAGGCCGCCCGTGGCGGGGAGCACGCGCGTGGGCGCCGCGCTCACGGGCACAGCGACCTGCACGGCGTCTTCGACGGGGGCGCCGCTGGCGCCGTAGGCGACGACGTGGTGCGCGCCGGCGGGCACGGATGCGGGGATCCGGAAGGTCGCCCGGAAGGCGCCGTTCGCGTCTGCCGTGACCGTGCCGAGCACGACGGGCGTCGAGTGCAGCTCGACACGCACCTGCTCGAAGGGGGCGAAGCCCGATCCCTCGATCACGACATCCGATCCGGCGACGAGGTCGCCGACCGTGCTGACGGTCGTCTCGGCCGCGCGGACGGCGGCGGTGGCGACGCTGTCGGCGGATGCCGGCAGGTAGCCCTCGGCCGCTCCGGTCACACGGACCGAGATCGTGGCTCCGAACTGCGCGGCGGTCAGCACGAGCGTGCTGCCGGTCGCGCCTTCCAGGGGGGATCCGTCGACGAGCCACTGGTAGGAGAGATCGACATCCCCGGGCGCCCAGGATCCGGAGGATGCCGTGAGGGTCGCGCCGACGCGGGTGTCGCCCGTGATGCTC
The DNA here is from genome assembly GCF_030818905.1 of Microbacterium sp. SORGH_AS_0888. Classification (NCBI taxonomy): domain Bacteria; kingdom Bacillati; phylum Actinomycetota; class Actinomycetes; order Micrococcales; family Microbacteriaceae; genus Microbacterium; species Microbacterium sp. SORGH_AS_0888. The sequence continues at coordinate 2,682,951 of NZ_JAUTAZ010000001.1, read as the reverse complement.
GGCGTCCCGGCCGTCACGGGGCCGACGACGGGCCCGACCGGCGCGCTCGTGACGGCGGCGGCGGCGTAGCCCGGCTTCGTCCCGGTGACCGCCACGGTGACGGTCTTCCCGGCCTGGGCTGGGCCGAGCACCAGGGTCGATCCGGTGGCTCCCGCGATGGGCGTCCCGCCCGACGACCACTGGTAGGCGAGGTCGACCGCGCCCGGTCCCCACCCGGAGGCGGTCGCGGTGAGGGTCTGCCCCTGCACGGCGGCGCCGTTGATGGTGACGGGGCCGGTGACGAGGGCCGCGGGGCTCACGGTGGCGGACGCGGAGGTGCGGGTCTCGTCGAGGTAGCCGCTGCGCGAGCCGGTGACCCGGACGCTGAGCTGGCCGCCGACCTGGGCCGCGGTCGGCGTGTAGCTCGGCGCCGTGGCGCCGTCGATCGGCTCGCCGGCGAGGAGCCACTGGTAGGAGAACGTCACGGGCGAGGGACCCCAGGTGCCGGGGTCGGCCGTGGCGCGGGCGGCGACCGTCACGGTTCCGGCGATCGTCGGTGTTCCCGCGGCGAGCAGGCCGACGACGGATGCGGTCGCTCCCGAGACCGTGGTCGCGGAGGTGTACGCGGTCTTCGAGCCGGTCACCGCGACGGTGATGGTGGTGCCCACTTGGTCCGCACCGGGCACGAAGGTCGCTCCGGTCGCGCCGGGGATGTCGGTGCCGCCTGCCTTCCACTGGAAGGCGAGCGACACGTCGCCCGGCCCCCAGGTGCCAGGGGCGACGGTGAGGGTCTGGCCCTGCCGGGGAGTGCCCGTGATGGAGGGGGTTCCCGGGCTGAGGCTCCCCGGCAGGATCGAGACGGACGTGTCCGACATGACGGATGTCGTGTCGTAGAGGTCCTTGGCACCGGTCACGCGGACGCCGACCGCTGCTCCGAGATCCTCGGCCGTGGCGGTGTAGGTGGCGGAGGTCGCGCCGTCGATGGCGGTCTCTCCGCGGAACCACTGGTAGGCGAGGCTCACGGGCGCGGGGCCCCAGGTGCCGGGGTCGGCTGTGAGGGTGGCGCCGACCTGCGGGGTGCCGGTGATGGTGGGGGTGGGGGCGGTGAGCACGCCGAGCACCATGACGCAGGGTCCCCCGGTGCACGGCAGGGAGACCGCCGTGGACGTGAGGTATCCGGGTTTCGAGGCCGTCGCCGAGACGCGGATCTCGGCGCCGATCTGCGCCGTGGTGGGCACGAAGGTGGCGGACGTCGCCCCCGCGATGGGCGTGTCGTTCGCCGACCATTGGTACGTGAGGGTCGCGTCGGCGGGCCATCCGCTGGTGACGGCCGTGAGGGTGCTGCCGACCTTGGCCGTGCCGGTGATGCTGACGAGTCCCTGGCCGAGCTGCCCGGCGGTGACGGGAGGTGTCGGCCCGGTGTTCTGCACGACGTCGGGGTAGCCGGGGCGGGAGCCGGTGACGGCCACGCTGAGCGAGGCGCCGACCTCGGATGCGGTGGGCACGAAGGTCGTGCCGGTGGCGCCGGCGATCGGGGCGTCGTTGGCGTACCACTGGTAGGAGAGCTGCACGGGCGCGGGCTCCCAGGTGCCGGGGTCGACGGTCAGCGTGCTGCCGAGCGCGCTGACGCCGCTGATAACGGGGGTGCCGGGCTGGATGACGTGGTCGCCGCATCCGTCGCTCTTGAGCGTGAGGTCGGCGTCGACGCCGTCGGCGACCGTCTGCGTCGAGACGATGACGGGTGTCGCCGAGTCCTGGGTGGTGGCGCCGTCGAACCACTGCGCGCAGTAGGGGTAGGCGTCCTCGTCACCGGGAGCGGTGAAGCTGACGGTGTAGGTGCCCTCGGGAAGCCAGTACGATCCGTAGCTGGAGCCGCTCAGGTAGCTGCCGAGCACGTAGCGGCCCCAGCCCGATTGGCCGGAGATGTTGAGGACCTCGTCCCAGGTCTCGCCGCTCCACCGGTAGGCGGTCACGAGCGCCGCCATGGACGAGGACGATGGACCGGAGATGGTCCCGGTGATCGCACCGTTGCCGTAGAGCGGGAAGTCCGCCCCGGTGACGTCGGCGCCGTCGACCGTGACGGGTTGAGCGTTCGCTTCCAGAGCGCCGCCGTAGTAGCCCGCGACGTTGGCACCGTCCGGGGTGGTGCCGTTCGCCTGCAGCTCGTAGTCGCCGTTGGCGAGGTGGGAGATGGTGAACGAGCCGTCGCTGCCGACGGGGGTCATGTAGTAGCCGCGGTGGTCGGACGGGTAGACGAGGGCCGTTCCGGCGCGCAGCGGTGTCGTGATACGGCCGCTGATCGAGTGGCCGGTCTTCGCACGGATGTCGATGCCCGAGACCGTCTGCCCTTCGGCGAGGGAGACGCGGGTCGCTTCCGAGACCGTCAACGTGGAGGGCGCGAAAGTGTCGGCCCAGGGTAGCGAGTTCCCGCCCGGGAGGTAGATGTAGTAGCTGCCCGGCGGGAGCTTGATCGAATAGCCGCCGTCTGGCGTCGTGTCGGTCTGCCCCCACGCAGACGCGGAGGTGGACGCGTCGAGCGCGCGGACGCCGTACATCGCCGTCACGCTCTCGCCGTCGACTCCGGTGAGGCGGCCGGTGATGGTGGCGTATCGCAACAGCGTGGTGTCGATGTGCGAAAGGTCGGCGTCTGAGACGAAGACCTTCGGCGGCACGCTGTTGATGACGCCGCCGTAGTACTGCGTGACGTAGGTGGAGCTGCCCGAGAACTGCACGACGTAGCCGTTGGGGACGAGCCCACGGATGACGTAGCCGCCGTCGGTGTCGGTGACCGCCGAGCCGAAGCCGCGCGTCGTGCCGTACGCGTAGACCTGGATGCCGGCGACGGGCGCGTTGCTCGTGTCGACGACGCGGCCCGAGATCGAGTAGGTCAGCGAGGTCCCGGAGGGCGACGGAGACGGCGAGTACGACGGAGACGGACTGTACGACGGCGACGGCGAGTACGACGGCGACGGCGAGTACGACGGCGACGGCGAGTACGACGGAGACGGCGAGTACGACGGAGACGGACTGTACGACGGCGACGGCGAGTACGACGGAGACGGCGAGTACGACGGAGACGGCGAGCTGCCTCCGGGCACCGAGCCCGGGGGCAACGGCGACGGGCTCGACATCTCGCCCGTCTCCGGCAGCGTCGAGGTGTCGACCGGCGGATAGGTGGGCGAGGGCGGAGCCTCGGGCTGGACGACATCCGGGTCCTGTGGCGACGGCGGGTCGACCGTCGTCGACGGCGGGATGACGACATCCACGCCGGTGCGGATCTCGGCGGCGCCGATGGTCACGGTCTCGGCGTCGGCGAGCGATGCCGCACTGGGCCAGAAGCGCGTCTCGTGCTCGGAGGCCATGACGGAGACGTAGTAGGAGCCGGGGGCGAGCTCGGCGAGGGTGAAGCCGCCGGTGCTCGTCGTGGTGGTCTCGGTCGCGATGGCGCCGTCGGCGTCGAGGGCGATGACGGTCGCCCCCAGGACGGGGTCGGTGCCGTCGGTGACAGTTCCGGAGATCGAGGCCGTCGCCGGCGGCGCGCTCGGGGTGGTGGCGTCGGTCTCGGCGAACGCGGCGGAGCTCGTGCCTCCGACCACCAGCGCCGAGGCGAGGAGCGTGACGAGCCAGAAGCGGCTGCGGCGAAGAGTGCTTGTCCGGTGCCGTGCGCGGTCGGTCGGCCGACGGTTCATCTGTCCCCCAGAAGATGATGTGCCCGACGTAGCCGCCGGGGCCGGCAACCCCCACCGGCACGCTCTTCCTATCGCACGCGATGTCGCCGAGCCAAACGTTCTCCGCCCATCCCCCTATGCTGGCCCGCGTGGGGGATGGGGATCGCCGCGCGCAGCGGCTCGTTCGGCGCCGGCGGCGCGCGCTCGCGGCGGGGATCGCGGCGGCCGTGGTGGTCGCTGCGGGGGTCGGCGTCGGTGTCGCCGTCGCGCGCACCGCGGGCAGCGTGCCGGGCGAGGCCGATATGCCGTGGCCGGACGCCGGGGTCGCCGCGATCGCGGTCGACGACCGTGAGGCGTTCGGCCCCGACGCCGAGGCGGCACGGCCCATGGCGAGCCTCACGAAGCTGGTGACGGCGCTCGTGGTGCTGGATGCGGCGCCCCTGACGGCGGGCGAGGACGGGCCGGTGTACGTGCTCGACGCGATGGATGCCGCCATCACCGCGCAGGAGCAGTCGGCGGATGGCGTGTCGGCCGCGTTGCCGGCGGGGACGCCCGCGACCGAGCGGCATCTGTTGGAGCTGATGCTCGTCGCGTCGGCGAACGACGCGGCGCGGTCGCTCGCGCGGCACGTGTTCGGGGACGAGGCGACGTTCATCTCCCGTGCGCGGGTGTGGCTCGAGGCGCGGGGGCTCGGCGAGGTGACGATGGTGGATGCCGCGGGCATGGGGGCGGCGAATGCGGCGAGTTCGCGCGACCTGCTGTCCCTGGGGCGGCTGGCGATGGCTGACACGACGATCGCGTCGATCGTCGTGATGCCGGCGGTGACGAAGGATGCGCGCCTCGGCTCGGAGCAGCTGCGCAGCACGAACTCGTTGCTCGGGCGGTTCGGGGTCGACGGTCTCAAGACGGGGCACACGGATCCCGCGGGCTACACGACGCTGTTCACCGCCCCGCTGGATGCCGGGTCGAACCGCAGGGTGTTCGGGGTGATCCTGGGCGCGCCCTCGGCGGCGCAGCGGGACACGGACGCCGCGCTCCTGCTCGGGCATGTGCGCGCGGCATCCCGCTGAGGTCTCCCCACTCCTTCAGGTTCTCTTGGCCGGGGTCGTGCGAAGCTGGAACGGTCCCGCAGTCCGCAGAGAGATGGCCCGAACGTGCGATCCAAACTGATTCTCGGTGTGGCGGCGCTGGTGGTCGCAGCGCTCGGCCTCGCCGGCTGCGCGCCCGCGAGTCACACGACATCACAGGCCGCGTCCGCGTCTCCCTCGCCGACGACGGCGTGCGACCCGCGTGCCACGCCTCCTCCCCCGCCGGACCGGCCCGAGCGCACGGTCACGGTGGGCACCATCCCGCGCACGTTCCTGCTGCACGTGCCGGACGACTACACGTCGAAGCGGCCCGTGCCGCTCATCCTCGCCTTCCACGGGCACGGCAGCTCGCCGGAGCAGCTGGAGGAGTTCAGCGGGCTGGACGAGTCGGACGCGATCGTGGCGTATCCGCAGGGGACGGTGTACGACGGCCAGGCGGCGTGGCAGAGCGCGCCCTATGCGGATGGCGCCGACGACGTGTCGTTCGCGCAGGAGCTGATCGAGATGCTCACGCACCAGTACTGCGTGCGCGGGGTGTTCGCGACCGGGATCTCGAACGGGGGCGGGCTGGTGTCGCTGCTCATGTGCGCGCTGCCGGACACGATCGACGCGTTCGCGGTGGTCGCGGGGGCGGTCTATCCCGCGAGTGCGCCCTGCCGGCGCACGCAGCCGGTGCCGGTGATCGAGTTCCACGGCACGGCGGATCCGGTGATCGACTACAACGGCGGCATGAGCCACGGTGCGGCGTATTCGTCGACGCCCGACTGGCTCGCCAAGACGGCGCAGGTCAACGGCTGCACGGGTCAGGAACAGGCCAGCATCCCGCCGGATGTGTCGCGGACGACGTGGACGGGCTGCGCGCCGGGCGGGGATGTCGTCGCCTACGCGATCGAGGGTGGCGGCCACACGTGGCCCGGAGCCGCGAAGCCGAGCGGCCCCGGCGCGGTGACGCAGACGATCTCGGCCACGGACCTCATGCTCGCGTTCTTCACGGGGTACGCGGGTCGGGTGCCGCAGCCGTAGCGAAGCCGCGAACCTGACCCTCCCTGGCCCGGACCGCTACGGCGCTAGACGGAGACGTTACGGCAAGGTAAAAGTTCGGGTGGCTGGCGTCCCCTTTTCGGGGGACAAGCCGCGAAAACTCGCCACAACCCCGAGTCTTTGCGGTTCACAGGGCGTTTCACCCGCCTTTTCACCCGCTACTCTTTCGGCAAGGCATCCACACGATGACGTCAGAGGAGCCGCAGGGGATCTCGCGCCGGGAAAATCGGCGACCGTGCGGCATCCGAATACCTCACCCGCCGGACGTAGAAGAAGGGGACATTGTGTCGACCGATACTCAGGTCGATGCGACGACGGAGTCGCTGAAGGACTCGACCAAAACCCCTTCTTCGGAGCTTCCGGCTTCTCACGCGAAAGCTGCCAGCATCACCACATCCGCCTCGGCTGATCGTACGCCCGACACGTCTGCACCACGCCCCTCAGCGCCGCGCAACTGGCGCCGCTCGTACCAGCGACGGTTGTGGATCAGCGATTTCATCGCCCTGGTCTGGGTCGTGTTCGGCACGCAGATCGCCTGGTTCGGACTCGGCAATGCGCAGCTGTCAATCATCGAGGATTCGCGCTTCTCCGCGGTCTCGTACTGGTTCTTCTCAATCGGGCTCATCGTCTTGTGGATGGGCGCGTTGTCGTGGAGCGACTCTCGCAGCTACCGCGTGATCGGCGCGGGCCCGAGCGAGTACTTGCGCGTCGCCGACGCGAGCCTGCGCGTCTTCGGAGCGATCGCAATCGTGGCCTTCTTGGCGAAGATCGACCTCGCGCGCGGCTTTCTTCTGATCAGCCTGCCTCTTGGCATCGTCGTGCTGTTGACCACGCGGTGGCTGTGGCGGCAGTGGCTCATCGCGATGCGTCAGCGCGGCACGTACTCGGCTCGTGTGCTGCTGGTCGGCTCGGTGAATTCCGTTGCGCAGATCGCGCGGGAGCTCGGGCGCAACGTCGAAGCCGGCTATCTGGTCGTGGGAGCATGCAGCCCGAGCGGCAAGATCGGTGACACGGTGCCCGGCACCGAGATCCCGATGATGGGCAGCGTCAACGCCATCGAGCGGGCGATGCAGCTGACGGGTGCGGATACCGTCGCCGTCACGAGCACGGACGAGCTGCCGCCGGACAAGGTGAAGCAGATCTCGTGGAACCTGCAGGCCGGGCGTCAGCATCTGGTTCTCGCACCGAGCATCGTCGACATCGCCGGTCCTCGTCTGCACACCCGTCCCGTCGCGGGCCTTCCACTGATCCACGTCGAGACTCCGCGGTTCAGCAAGGGGCAGCTCTTCCTCAAGCGGACCCTCGACATCTGCGCGAGCAGCGTGGGCGTCGTCCTCCTCAGCCCCGTCCTCGCTTTCCTGGCGATGAGCATCCGCCTCTCGTCTGATGGCCCTGTCCTCTTCCGTCAGGTGCGCATCGGCCGCGGTGGTCGAGAATTCACCATGTTGAAGTTCCGCTCGATGGTGACGAACGCCGAGGAGCTTCTCGAGAACCTCCAGCGACAGCGGCAGGAAGAGGGCATCGACTCGGGCAATGAGATCCTCTTCAAGATGAAGAACGACCCGCGGGTCACGCCGATCGGACGCATCATGCGGAAGTACAGCCTCGACGAGCTGCCGCAGCTCTTCAATGTGATCGGCGGCTCGATGTCACTCGTCGGCCCTCGCCCACCCCTGCCCACGGAGGTCGAGCAGTACGCAACGCACGTACACCGCCGCTTTCTCGTGAAGCCCGGCATCACGGGGCTCTGGCAGGTGAGCGGCCGGTCCACTCTTTCGTGGGAAGACACCGTGCGCCTCGACCTTTCGTACGTCGAGAACTGGACGGTCCTCACCGACCTAGCGATACTTGCCAAAACCGCGAAGGCCGCCTTGGCTCCCGGAGAGTCCGCGCATTGACAGACCATCGCACGCAAGCGCATCACAGTAACTGCTCTGGCCAGCAACTATTTCCTTGTCCATTTCCCGTCAACATCATCGAGAACACGAACGATCTTCGCGGGTACGCCGACAACGACGGCGTTGGTTGGAACACTCTTAGTGACTACAGAAGCAGCCCCCACCACTACATTGTCACCCAACGTCACACCCGGCATGATCATTGCACCGCGACCGATCCACACGTTATCGCCGATTACAACGGGAGCGACCTCGACTTCATCTCCGGGTCCCACAGGATGAAAATTACTGTCACTGATCGCTACGCCGTCGCCGATCTTCGCAAACTTTCCGATGTAAATCTCCTGAACAGCAGAGATGTTAACACCCTGATTAATGAACGCATAGTCTCCGACCGTGAGGGTCGCACCTTTTGCTACGGAAATCTGGGCTCGATGTTGCACTCCCCGAAAAACCACAGACCGCCCCAGAACAAGTCGACCACTTATCGAGAGTATCGGCGGACGCCCAACAAATCTCGTCTTACCGATGGCAGAAACGCCACGCATACCGAGCAAAAAGCGAGCTTGCAAGATACTCAAAACATTCAACGTCACAAGAAAACGATAGCGCACGCCGACGCGTTGCGCTACGATTCGGCCGACCTCAGCTCCCCAACCCGAGAGTTATCACTATGACGACACGGCCCAGCGTAAAGTCTTATCTCTCCGCGCTCCTCGCCCCCAACAGATACAAGCGCCTTTCGGGCGCAGACGACACTGTGCTATCAGAAATACCCCCTCCCACAGAAGGCAATTTCACAAACCCGAGCATCTGCACTCTGGGAGAATACACGTTTCGGACGATTCGAGAGGTGAACTATCGGATCAGCCCCTGGACCGGGAAATATGTCACGAACGGCGAGCCGCTATCATCGCGAACTTGGATCACACAGATTTCACCCGAACGCGAGAAGCCCGCCTTCAGAGCATTACACCATAAGGATCGGTCGAAATATCCGATGGGCCTGGAGGATGCACGCGTGTTCGCCTGGCGAAATGAACTCTGGGCCGTATTCAGTGCCGCCACATGGGAGGACGACTTCTTAGCAAGCAAAATGATTCTTGCGCGAATTAGCGGCGACGAGATCATAAGGACGATTGAGATGCCGTCACCTCACGGATCTCGAAAAGAAAAAAACTGGGCACCTCTTATCCGCGGCGACGATCTTTACTTTATATACGACTTAAACAGCCTGGAAGTTTATCGATGGACCGGGCAAGAGTTGGAATTACACAACGAACCCAACGAAGACCGAGACGGGACCGACCGACTATCGGGATCCTCACAGTTTGTGCGCTGGGGAAAAGATGGCGGCTACATAGGAGTAACGCACACATCAATACAACGCCCCAGACGACTACTTGGCCTACCATCAAGGATCTACTTTCATAGATTCGCTTACATAGACGCCAGCCTGTCGAAGTTGCACTTATCTCGGCCATTTTTCTTTCAAAAAAGAGGCATAGAGTTCTGCGCAGGGATACTGGTAAGCGAAAATAGCATTACCCTAACTTTTGGCAGCGGCGATTGTCACGCACGTGAGATACGCCTACCTAGTACGCTCGTGTCGAATTTGCTTTGTCTTGACGGACTAAAGAAGGAACATTCATGACAATCCTATTCGCGCACCCGGGTTCTGAACTTTATGGCAGCGACAGGATGATTGTCGAAACAATTCGAGCAGCCGTGGCCGCCGGAGCCGAAGCTCACCTCGTGATACCCGATAACGGACCCCTAAAGCCGCTGGCCGAGAGTGCCGGCGCGATTGTCGAAGCAATTGACGTCCCCGTGCTGCGCAAAGAATTCATGTCGCTTAAGGGAGTTGTTCGCTTAACGCTGCGTACACTGCTCACTATGCCTCGGATTTTAAAGCTACTGCGTGCCATGCGTCCGGAAGCGGTCTGGGTGAACACAATTACACAGCCCTCATGGATGTTCGCCGCATGGTTCTGCCGGATTCCGCTAGTCGTACATGTTCGCGAAAGCGAGCACAGCGCTTCAAGACTGGTCCAGAGGCTCTTGATTGCTCCGTTAGCATTAGCGAGCCTAGTCGTAAGCAATAGTAAGTCCACTCAGGACTTCGTGAGGCAAAACATGTCTCACTTCCGCGCTCGCAAGAGAACTTACAAAGTGATCTATAACGGCAAGGAGTGGGATAGATATTTCCGTTCTGAGGCGCCGGATTTCCGCTCGCCCTTGCGGCTGCTTTTGGTGGGCCGATTAAGCCCACGCAAAGGACAAGACGTGGTGTTGCAGGCAATGAACGATTTGCATAAGAAAGGTATTGCTACGCAACTTACGTTGGCGGGCGAAGTCTTTCCCGGATACGAATGGTACCGCGATCAACTGCAACTTGCGGCTGCCGCACTACCCGCGGGGACTGACTGTCGCTTCATAGGTTTCGTAGAAGACCCTTCGTCAGTTCTCGAAGACGCAGACATAGTTTTGGTGCCTTCACGGACGGAGCCGTTTGGCACGGTGGCCGCCGAGGCGATGGCCGCGAAGCGCCCTGTCATCGTCTCGGCGGTCGACGGTCTAGTGGAGGTGGTAGAGAACGGGGTAACAGGCCTCACTTTTTCGGCTGGAGATCCAATAGATCTTGCGGCGAAGATTTCTTATCTTCACCAAAACCCGTCGGTAGCGCGTTCACTCGCCGCCTCAGGTTGGCTATTCGTAAACGAAAGTCTCTCGGCACAAGCATATGCACGTAACGTCCAAGAGGCGCTTGAGATCGTGCAGGAAGGAGGCCTCTAAGTGCGTGTTCTAATCATTAGCTTGTCCGACCCAGACAGTGCGTCACACGGAGGCACCATTCGAACTCGCGCGTTCCGCTCGATACTCCGCGAGCTTGGGCACGAAGTAGAGGTCGTTTTCCCACGCAACGCGCTCGGGGAGCGTGCGCGCCAAAAGTCGGAAACCTCGCGTCGTCGATTCTCTCCGGTTGGGAGAATTAGCGCTCTCAAGCGGCACTATTTACCTATGCCAACTAAGTGGGGCGCAGTGGACCCGGACCTCACGGCCAACGTCCGATTGCATAAACCAGACCTCGTTATCGTCAGCGCGCTTTCACTGGCTCCGTTTGCCGCCGCTGCCGCTTGTCCCATTTGGGTCGACTTTATGGATGTCTGGAGTCAGTTTGGCCTTCGCGAGGCGACCACGCGGCGCGGCCTCGCCAAGTTGACAGCGAAGCTACAAGCAAAGCTACTCGCTAGGGCGGAGTCCAACCTTCTCGCGAAGTCGTCTATCGCAACCGCGGCGGGTTTTGCAGACGCAGGATTTCTGACCCAGTTAAGTGTCGGCCCGCAAGTGACGTGGCTCCCGACTTGGCTAGGCGAGGTATCGCCACTATTGCCCTCCGGTCGAGAAACACCCGTAGCGGGACTTATCGGAAACTTCGATTTTTGGCCCAATGTCGACGCCTACAACGTGTTAGTGGAAGACTGGCTTCCTGTGCTCGTCGCAGCAGGATACAGAATTTTGGTCGCGGGTCGTCACACAGAAAAGCTTGCACCTCGTCAGCATGTAACCATCGTGGGAGAAGTTCAAGATGTTGGGGAGTTTTACAGCATGATCGACATTTCGCTCGCTCCAATCCGGCTCGGCGGCGGCATCAAAGTCAAGGTGCTTGAGTCGCTTCTTTATGGCCGACCGGTTCTAGGCACACAAGCCGCCTTCGAGGGAATGCCAGCTAGCACGCTCGCCGGGACCGTAACAGCCTCCACGTCACTGTCCGTAGACGTGCTGAGCAGCCTTGCACAAGCCACGATCGACCATGACAAGCTAAACCCTTACACGCGCGCTTTTGCACGTGAGGTAATCAGTCGCCATGTTGCCATCGCCGACGGCGACGCCCTAACAGAAGGGGACCGCTAGTGACGACTCGTCGTTTCGGCAAGATCAAGTCCGTAGCCATAGTCGGCACTCGCGGATACCCCAGCTACTACGGAGGATTCGAGACGGCAGTCCGAAAGATTGCGCCGTATCTAGCTGACAGGGGGTGGGATGTCACTGTATACGGACGCCCCGGTTGGGTGAAAGTCGATGATGCGAACCGCGATGATCGAATTCGAAGCCGCACGAGCTGGGGCATAAGCACTCGCGCATTGTCCACACTGACCTTCAGCCTGTCGGCGACAGTTCTTTCAGCATTCTCTCGCCCATCGGTTGTTCTCATTATGAATGTAGCGAACGGGATCTGGATACCTCTACTCTGGCTGATGCGGATCCCCACATTGGTTCATGTGGACGGAATCGAGTGGGAGCGAGGCAAGTGGGGAACAGTCGCTCGAGCTATATTTAAGCTTGGCGCGCAATTCACGAAGTGGTTTGCCACCGGTTTAATCTATGACGCAAGAGAGATTTCACGCATTTGGGAGAACCGCTACAACCGGAGCGGTTATTACATTGCGTACGGAGGCGACACTCACTCAAAAATTGCTCCGCCGGATGGCGTCCCGTCCGGAGAGTATGCACTACTCGTCGCGCGCTTTGTGCCTGAGAACTCTGTTCGGGAGTTTCTCTCGGCTGTCACCACTCTTCCAGACACCCCGGTGGTCTTTGTAGGTTCGTCGGGCGCAGGAGGCGATCTCGAGAATTCCGTCAAGTTGTTTGTCGAGTCACGAGAGAATGCTGTATGGCTCGGACATGTCCACGACGACGGTCTTTTGTTTTCATTGTGGCAGCACGCCGGCGTTTACTTCCACGGGCATACGGTCGGGGGAACCAATCCAGCGCTTGTTCAAGCCATGGCGCTTGGGGTTCCCATCGTCGCAGTAGAAACACCTTTTAATTCCGAAGTGCTGGGAAACTCGGGGTGGCTTACCGCACGCGACCCGGCCTCGATCGCAACAGCGATCGAGCGGGTGATAAAGGACAAGGAATTGCGCGATGAGCTGTCACTACGCGCTTACGATCGCGCGGTTCAACAGTTTTCTTGGGGGAAAATTTCCTCGGAGTATGATGCCGCGCTTTCCGATACGATTTCACGTGGCGTCCGATCCTTGAAATTGACGGCAACAAATGTCCCGGGCTAATCTTCTGGCACAATTCGGTCAACTCGGGTTGCGCATATTAGGACTGGGAACATCATTAGTGGTCGTAATTGTGTTGGCTCGCTACCTCGGGCCAGCACAGTATGGCTCTTTGACTGCCGGTTTGACATTAGCGTCACTCGCCTACGGTGTCATGGACTCGGGAATTTTTCCGCTGGGCGTAAGACGAATATCGGGCGGAGCACCTCCACTACATGTGGCCAAGATGATGACGCGGTCTCGCCTCATCATGCTTGCAGTGATATCTCCCCTTGTTGTCGCAGTGGCCGTTGTCGCTGGAAACGACAGCAGCTTGATATTACTTGTTTGCGCTTTAAGCACTGTCCCTTACGCCTACACGTCGTATAGGGCTGTCGCAGAAGCTACCGTTAAGCCGCTGCTAGTTGGCGTTCTTCTCGCTTCCCAAAACATCGCCTGGCTCGCTTTGGTTCTAGTCGCGGTTGCAACAAACTTGGACGTCACCACACTTGCATTTATGAGCGTGGCAGCTTGCGCGGTGCAAGCTATACTCTCGTGGCTGACGGCTCGTCTGATTGCACCTGACGACGGCGCCTTCGGCCCGAACCGAGTAACAGCAAGGGATCTGATCAGAGAGGCTTGGCCGCTGGTGTGGTCCTCACTTGCTGTGACGGCGTATTATCGAGGTTCACAACTTGCCGTATTTAGCTTCTCTGCACCGGAAGACGGCGCGTCTTACCTAGCCGCATTCAGGCTCTTGGACGCGGCCCAAGTACTGCCAGCAACAATAATCTCGGTCCTGTTACCCAGACTGGTGAATGCACTTCGTTCGAACGCGGCGCCCGCTCGTCTTTTTATGCAGTATTTTGCTTTCACGATGACGGCAAGTGTATTTGTGTCAGTTACAGTCCTTCTCTTCTCGGACTTCATTGCAACTGTATTGCTAGGGCCAAAATATTCGACCGCACCCACGTACTTGTCGATTGCCTTTTGCGCTTTCCCGTTCATCGCGGGCGCCTACGTACTGACGAGTTCTCTTATAGCGCTTAACCGTGAGCGGCTGATAGCTTTTGTTTCCGCAGCCATCGCAGTTCTCGGATTCTGCGCTGTTACCGCATCCGCTTGGCTAGGTGGCCCAGAAGTCGCAGGCTACGCCGTCGTTTCGGTTGAAGTCGTTCACTTCACGGGTTTGCTCATCGCTCTATTTTTCCAGACACGCAAGGGTTGGTACCGTGATGCTTCCTGAAACAGCTCCACGTGGGCACAGTAAGAGACTGATTGTGATCTTGACGCCGACCTCGAATCGGAGCGCCGGCGGAGTCGAGAGATTCGCTAGCCTCCTCGTTGAGCAGCTTTCGGAGAATTTTGAAGTCGTTCTACATGAGGCTCCGCCCGTCGAAAGCAAGTGGGCGCGGAGGTTTGGATTAACTGCAATTATGCGTGCTCGCCGGTCCCGTATAGCACTGAAGAGCATGAGTCCTGACATTCTCATTACTAACGGAGCACTCGGAGCAGTAGGAGGAGGCCCCTGGCAGCACATCCATGTGTACCACGGAACCCTTCCTTCGCACTCATTCGCTGATCGCGCAGGACGGCGATGGCGCGACTGGCTGGTTTCCGGTGCTATTGGTGGCGGCCTTTGCGAGTTCCTGTCTGGTGTCGGAGCGACCCGCGTCGCGGTTTCAAACTCAGCCGCCGATGAAGTACGACGTCATTACCGTTTCCGCCGACCCATCGTGATCGAGAACGGCGTTCGGATAGCGAGTCCTAGACCGGACTCTGTTCCCCGGGAGCTCGTACTCTTTGTGGGAAGACGTGAAAGCAGAAAAGGATACGAAACCGCAGTTCGTGCGGCCAGCATAGCCGGAAGCATGCTTTCGGTCGCAGGGCCCGGCCATGACGAGCGAACGAACGATTTGGGTCTTCTTACGGAGCCGGAAGTAGCGGCTGCTCTTAGAAAATCTGTGGCATTGATACTTCCTACAAAGTACGAAGCCTGTAGCCTAGCTATCCTCGAAGCCATATCACACGGCTGTCCTGTTATAACTACGCGAGTGGGCTGGATAAGAGATCTTGAGAAGGCAGTGCCAGCCTACTCGAAGCTCCTCATTCCCGCGGAAAGCCCGGCTGCTATCGCAAGTGTGCTAGTGCGTCTCAAGGGCGGCGACAAGGACCTATGGAGAGCCGTGGCTGATGCTCAACAGCTAGTTATGTCACGCAATTCGTTAGAATCTTTCGGAAAGAAGTGGACTTCAGTCGTGCGAGAGGGTCAGGTGAGATCGTGAGTGATAGGCCGCGTTCGCTGAAGATCACGATAGTCATGCCCCACTCTATCGGCGGCGCTAATAGCGGAGATCGCGCGAGGACTCGCGCGTTAGCAGACGAGCTGCGCACGCTCGGCCACAACGTGGCCATTGTGGCTCCGTCCTGGGATGTCATGCGCGGCGACGTAAAGCTTGTTGGGGATGAGTACCTTGTTGGACAAAGTCGCACCGGCTTCGCGAAGGTCATCTGGCGTGCGTCGCTTGCCCTTCGACGGCTATACGACCCTAATGCTCTGCACCACTCTGGTCACCTGCGATCCTCACTGGGAAAAGTCGTCGCGGAGCTAATGCCCGACGTTGTCGATGTCCAACACTCCTACTGGCATATAGACGTAGCCGCGCCAACGGTCGTCACGGTCCATAATGTTCTAGCTAATCCAAGCTTTGACTCTCGATCACGGGCGCAGCGCCGCGTCCGCAATAGATACGAGAGTAAAGCGTTGCGCGATGGTGACGTTATCGTCGTTTTCAGCAACCAGGAGTTCGACCGCTTGACAGCAGCGCATCATATTTCCGACGACGACATATCGATCGTGGAGATTGGCCATCCAGCGACGATCGCCGATCGAAGCCCCCAGGCGCCTCCAGAGCATGCGCTCTTCGTGGGCTCTATCGACTATGGCCCGAATCGAGACGCGGCACAACGCTTGGTGCGTCTTTGGGATAAGGAGGGCGTCCACCTCCCGCCGCTATACATTGTTGGACGCAGAGCATCAGTTCTAGGTGAGACGTCGAACACCAAAGTTCAGATCGTTTCCGATGCTCCGGAGCTCAAGAGCTACTATGACACGGCTATCGCTGCACTTATGCCACTCAACCATGGCGGCGGCGTTCGCCTCAAGGCTCTTGAGGCGATGGCATGGCGGGTTCCCTATCGTGGGCACGGCATTAGCCGTCGAAGGCCTGGGGCTCGATCCCGACGTGAGCTATATTGAAATTACGTCCGAAGAGGATATTCCTTCCGCATTAGAACGGCTTTCGAACCCCGAAGTACGGGAGAATCTAACGGAAAGCGCAGCTGCACGATGGGAAGTCATAGGTTCGCCACAATCTATGACGCAAAAGATGGTCGAAAATTATTCTCGAGCCATTTGTAGACACGAAGAGCATCGTGCAACGCCAGACGGGCGAGATAGATGACTAGCAAACATGATAAAACGGGACCGAACGCAAGGATGCGACCCGAAAAGGATACCCACCCAAGCCAAGATGGCGCACCCACAACGTCGCCTCTCGCTCGCGTGACTCCTACAATCCTAATCATATTGATGATGACGCTTGCCGCGAGCCCAATTACCGATGCGATCGTTACCGGACCAAGCTCATCCGCAATCGTTTTTGCAACACTCTTTGCCACCTTATTCGTGACCACTTTTACCTTTCCATATGTTGCTCTTGGCATTTTGGCTGTTGGTGGCGCACTATACGTAGCGATCGCGCCTGTATCATCTCGTCGTCGCGGTATTGGTGTGCTTATCTTTGGAGTGTTGGCGCTGTGGATTGTTTTTACGTTTGCGCCGCCCGATTCGCTCAGCACTCTGATGCAGAGATTGACAACGACACAGGGTGAAGACAATTTTCGCGGCTCGATGCAGTCGGCAGGCTGGGCCATCGCCGGAGAATACCCCTTCGGCGTTGGGCTAGGCCAATTTTCAGTAGTGATTTTGCAGCATGGCAGCTTTGGAGCGCTCGCTGATCTTGCGCACCATCGCTACTTGCTTACTGCTCTCGTCGCTGAAGTTCGCATTTTTGGCACTGTTGGTGTGTTTCTTATGCTGGCGTTCATCCTAGGCGCGGGCGTTCGTCGCTCTCTTCGGCAAGGGTATCCGCCAACCCTGGGCGTATCTATGGCCATAGCTGGTTTCGCCATTCAAGGCTTCGTGGACTATTTATTCTACGAGACGGCGAGTCTGGTCGCTTTTGCACTGATCCTGGGTCTAGTAGCACCTTCAATTAATGGTCAGACCCGGCCCCGTAGTACCGTCAACCTGTCCTTGGCGTCTTCTAAGAGAGGTACTTTCTAGTGACACGCAAATTGATTGAGTTCGTCTTAAGGCGGGCAGGGCGAAGCTATAAGATCGACCCGGGACTGTCTTCGCTGGACTTGTTAAGCGAAGTGCTGATTCGGGGATTTCAGCTAGTTCGTGGAGTTTTCAGAACTAGGAATCTCATATTCATCGATCGCCGCGTAAAGCTGCGCGGTAAGCGAAAGATCCAGTTCGGGAAGCTTAGCGCCGTTGGTGAAGGTTCGTACATCGATGGAAGAACTCAACGCGGCGTGACGCTGGGCGCGGGAGCAAAAATCGGCCGTTACTGCACAATTTCGGGAACAAGCCATCTCAGCAGGGTCGGCCAAGGTTTCTCGCTGGGCGAGCGAAGCGGCCTGGGGGATTTCGCACATGTCGGCTGTTCTGGCGGAGTTTATATAGGGGAAGACGTTATCGTCGGCCCGTTCGCGACGTTCCATTCGCAAGAGCATAATTTTGGCGATACTCAACTTGCAATCCGACAGCAAGGCACGACCGAAGAGAGCGTGGTGATTGAGTCAGATGTTTGGATCGGGGCAAGGGTAACCATCTTGGCAGGCGTAAGAATATCGACTGGGTCAGTCGTGGCCGCTGGGAGTGTCGTTCGTAGCAGCTTTCCCCCTGGTTCGGTAATTGGGGGGATCCCAGCCCGCGTCCTTCGCATGCGAATGCCTGAGACCTCGGCCACCTAAATGGATTTCAAGAGAACATAATCTCAATGGGTACGGATGGGGTAGCTTAACTGAGATTCGCAAACGCTATTGTCGACGCGTTTACATGACCATCTCGAAGCTTGGCTATCCAGATTTTTCCACTTGGCCGACGACAGTTGATCATGTCGCGTTTTTGCGCATGTCGCCCAGTTTGGCTGCGTTCGTTGTCACGTTTATTTCGGAGTATGCATAATGCGCGGAGTGATTTTAGCCGGCGGATCAGGATCGCGCCTCTGGCCTATAACAAAGGGAGTTTCCAAGCAACTCATCCCTGTGTACGAAAAGCCGATGGTCTACTACCCGTTGTCGACGTTGATGCTCGCAGGTATCCGCGACATCCTCATCATTACGACGCCCCACGATGCGGAGCACTTTGAGCGCCTTCTCGGAGACGGCTCCCAGTTTGGCGTGAGCCTAAGCTACAAGGTTCAGCCCAGCCCCGATGGTCTTGCACAAGCCTTCACGCTCGGCGCAGATCACATAGGTTCCGAGAAGGTCGCTCTCGTGCTGGGCGACAACCTGCTCTATGGACCGGGGCTCGGGACCCAGTTGCAGAAGTTCAGCAACGTCGACGGGGGCGCTGTTTTTGCGTACTGGGTCGCCGAGCCACAGGCGTACGGCGTCGTTGAGTTCGACGACGCCGGCCAGGCGGTCTCGCTCGAGGAGAAGCCCGCGAACCCCAAGTCGAACTACGCGGTTCCCGGCCTCTACTTCTACGACAACGAAGTGGTCGCGATCGCACGCGATCTCAAGCCCAGCCCACGCGGTGAGTATGAGATCACTGACATCAACAGCGCCTACCTCGAACGCGGCAAACTGCAGGTCGAGGTCCTCCCTCGCGGAACGGCGTGGCTCGACACCGGCACGTTCGACCAGATGCTCGACGCGGGTGAGTACGTGCGCACCATGGAGCGCCGCACCGGCATGAAGATCGGCGTCCCCGAAGAGGTCGCGTGGCGACAGGGCTTCCTCTCCGACGCCGAACTCGAAGAGCGAGCGAGCGGGCTCGTCAAGTCCGGCTACGGAACCTACCTACTCGAACAGCTGAAGCGGGGGCGATGACAATGCGACGTTTGTTGGTGACTGGTGGTGCGGGTTTTATTGGGTCGAATTTTGTTCATCATGTGCTTGAGCGCACGGGTGATCATGTGACGGTGTTGGACAAGCTCACCTATGCGGGGAATGTGGCGTCGCTTGCGGGGTTGCCGGGGGACCGGTTCCGGTTTGTGGAGGGGGATATCGCGGACGCGGGGTTGGTGGATGAGTTGTTCGCGGGGGTGGATGCGGTGGTGCATTACGCGGCGGAGTCCCATAACGACAACAGTCTGAATGATCCGCGGCCGTTCCTGGATACGAACATCGTCGGCACGTACACGCTGCTCGAAGCCGCACGGCGGCACGGGACCCGGTTCCATCACATCTCCACGGACGAGGTGTATGGGGATCTGGAGTTGGATGATCCGGCCCGGTTCACCGAGAACACCCCGTACAACCCGTCCTCCCCGTACTCGTCCACGAAGGCCGGCAGTGATCTGCTGGTGCGGGCGTGGGTGCGCTCGTTCGGGGTGCGGGCAACGATCAGCAACTGTTCGAACAACTACGGCCCGTACCAGCATGTGGAGAAGTTCATCCCCCGGCAGATCACGAACGTGATCCGCGGTATCCGACCCAAACTGTACGGGGCCGGGGAGAACGTGCGGGACTGGATCCACGCGGACGACCACTCCAGTGCGGTGCTCACGATTCTGGAGAAGGGGGAGATCGGTCAGACGTATCTGATCGGCGCGGACGGGGAACGCAACAACAAGGACGTGGTCGAACTGATCCTGAGCCTGATGGGTCAGCCCGCGGACGCGTATGACCATGTCACCGACCGTGCCGGTCACGACCTGCGGTACGCGATCGATTCCACCAAACTCCGCACCGAGCTGGGCTGGACCCCCCAATACCGCGACTTCGAAGCAGGCCTTGCCGCGACCATCCACTGGTACCAGCAGAACGAGGCCTGGTGGGCACCCACCAAAGACGGCGTCGAAGCCTTCTACGCCACCAAAGGCCAATAGCCAGCCGTGAGATCCGTGCACGTCGTGGCCCCTCGGGGGCAGCCCCCGGGCGGGCCACGACGTGCAGGAAGTGTTGTGTAGGAACAGGATGCCCCCGCAGACCCTCGGGGGCGGGGATGGGAGCATGGTTGTGACCGAGTACGGCAAAGCGTTGGGTGTGACACAGACCCCGATTCCGGGGTTGGTGGTGTTCGACCTGCCCGTCCACGGCGACAGTCGCGGCTGGTTCAAGGAGAACTGGCAGCGGGAGAAGATGATCCCGGCCGGGCTGCCCGATTTCGGGCCCGTGCAGAACAACATCTCCTTCAACGACGCCACCGGCACCACCCGCGGGATCCACGCCGAACCCTGGGACAAATACGTGTCCGTTGCCACCGGACGCATCTTCGGCGCCTGGGTCGACCTGCGCGAAGGCCCCACCTTCGGCGCCGTGTACACCACCGAACTCGACCCCTCCCGCGCGATCTACGTCCCCCGCGGCGTCGGCAACTCCTACCAAACCCTCGAACCCGACACCGCCTACACCTACCTCGTCAACGACCACTGGTCCCCCACCGCCGCCTACAGCTTCCTCAACCTCGCCGACGAAACCACCAATATCCCCTGGCCCATCCCGCTGGATCAGGCCCAGATCAGCGACAAAGACAAAAACCACCCCCGCCTCGAAGATGTGACCCCCATTCCGCCGAAGAAGATCCTCGTCACCGGAGCGAACGGACAACTCGGCCGCGCCCTCCAACACGAACTCGGCACCCACCCCTGGATCGAATACACCACCCGCGAGACCCTCGACCTCACCCACCCAGACCTCGCCACCGCCCGCCGGTGGCGGGACTACGCCACCATCATCAACGCCGCCGCCTACACCGCCGTCGACACCGCCGAAACCCCCCAAGGCCGCCAAGACGCCTGGGCCGCCAACGCGACAGCCGCCGCCACGCTCGCCCGCATCGCCACCGCCCACGGCATCACCCTCGTCCACATCTCCAGCGACTACGTCTACGACGGCACCAAACCCGACGAATACACCGAAACCGACCCCGTCTCACCCCTCGGCGTCTACGGACCAAACCAAAGCCGCCGCCGACACCATCATCACCACCGTCCCAAACCACTACATCCTCCGCACCAGCTGGGTCATCGGAGACGGCAACAACTTCGTCCGCACCATGGCAAACCTCGCAAACCGCGGCATCAACCCCACCGTCGTCAACGACCAAACCGGACGCCTCACCTTCACCCCCACCATCGCCGAAGCCATCCACCACCTCCTCACCACCCACGCCCCCCACGGCACCTACAACATCACCAACACCGGCCAACCCACCACCTGGTACGACATCGCCCGCACCGTCTACCACCTCACCGGACACGACCCCAACCGCGTCACCCCCACCACCACCACCGACTACTACGCAAACACCACCACACCCATCGCCCCCCGACCCACCAACAGCCTGCTCAACACCACCAAAATCACCAACACCGGATACACACCCCATCCCTGGCAGGACTTGCTCTCGCACTATCTGTCCAGCTGATCGAAGCGAGATCGAGCTCGCTATGTGCGGGCTGATCCTTCTCCGATACGCAATCGTCATGCAGGTCTGATACCAACGATGCAGACCCCACGCACAAGGAGTTCCATGAAGCTTTCTGTCATCGGATGCGGGTACCTCGGTGCCGTCCACGCGGCCGCCATGGCGTCCATCGGCCATGAGGTCGTCGGTATCGACGTCGACCAGCGCAAGATCGACGCACTGTCGAAAGGCGAGGCACCGTTCTTCGAACCCGGACTGCAGGAGATCCTGACCGAGGGCATCACCTCGGGCAAGCTGCGGTTCACGACCGACATGGCCGAGGCCGCGGGCGCCGCCGTACATTTCGTCGGCGTCGGCACTCCGCAGCAGAAGGACGGCTATGCAGCCGACCTCACCTACGTCAACGCCGCGATCGATGGCCTGCTGCCCTACTTGTCCGAGGGCGACCTCGTCGCAGGCAAGTCCACCGTCCCCGTCGGTACCGCAGCGGGGCTCGCTCCACGAATCTCCGAGACCGGTGCGACGCTCGTCTGGAACCCAGAGTTCTTGCGCGAAGGATTCGCTGTGCAGGACACGGTTGACCCAGATCGACTAGTCGCCGGGGTA
Source organism: Microbacterium sp. SORGH_AS_0888 (assembly GCF_030818905.1). Lineage (NCBI taxonomy): Bacteria > Bacillati > Actinomycetota > Actinomycetes > Micrococcales > Microbacteriaceae > Microbacterium > Microbacterium sp. SORGH_AS_0888. Next base: position 2,660,952 of record NZ_JAUTAZ010000001.1, on the reverse strand, counting down.
CCTGCCGGGGACGAGGGCGAGCGTGCGGCATCCATCCTGCGCGAGGTCTACCACCCTTCTGTCGCCAAGGGGACACCGTTCATCGTGACCGACTACGCAACCGCTGAGCTCGTCAAAGTTTCTGCCAACGCGTTCCTCGCCACCAAGATCTCCTTCATCAACGCCATGGCTGAGATCGCCGAGGTCACCGGTGCCGACGTCACTAAGCTCGCCGATGCGATCGGGTACGATGCCCGGATCGGGCGCCGCTTCCTGGGTGCGGGGATCGGCTTCGGAGGCGGATGCCTGCCGAAGGACATCCGCGCGTTCTCGGCTCGTGCCGAGGAGCTCGGTCGCGGCGAGTCGGTCGCGTTCCTCCGCCAGATGGACGAGATCAACCTGCGCCGCCGCGACCGGGCCGTGCAGCTCGTCGTCGATGGGCTGGGTGGATCAGCCTTCAAGAAGAACATCACCGTGCTCGGCGCAGCGTTCAAGCCGCACAGCGACGACATCCGCGACTCCCCCGCCCTCGACGTCGCCGTTCGCCTCCACGGCCTCGGTGCATGGGTCACGATCACCGATCCGGCAGCGATCGAGAACGCTCGCCGGGTCCACCCCCAGCTCAACTACGTCGAAGACCGCGACGAAGCACTGCGAGGCGCCGACGCCGTGATCATGGTCACCGAGTGGGACGAATACCGTCGTGAACTCAGCCCCGAGCACGCCTCGACCCTCACCGAAGGACGAGTGATCGTGGACGGCCGGAACGGGCTCGACGCCGCCGCCTGGCGCGCCGCTGGCTGGACGTACTACGGCATGGGGAGGCCGTGAGTCTGCCGTCTAGGCACCACCTAACCGGTCCGCGAGCGGGCTAGGTGTATTGACCTCGACCGTTGTTGATTCGGTCGATGGGGATGCCGCCGATGCCGAGGTGGTGTCTGTCTAGGTTGTAGTGATCGAGCCAGGTGGGCAAGGCTGCGGTGCGGTCGGTGTTCGAGTTCCATGGTCGGGCGTAGGCCCACTCGGTCGCGAGGGTTCGGTTGAGGCGTTCCACTTTCCCGTTGGTCCAGGGGCAGTGCGGGCGGATGAACTTCTGAGTGATTCCGTGCGCGTTGATCACGCCGCGGAATGCGGTGGAGTGACGGTAGGCGAACGCGTTGTCGCTGATGACCCGCTCGACCCTCACTCCGAGGGCGGCGTAGAACGCGACAGCGCGATCTAAGAACCCCGCGGCGGTGACACCCTTCTCGTCGTCGTGGACCTCGGCGTAAGCGACCCGGGAATGGTCATCGATGGCGGTGTGGACGTAGTCGTATCCGCTCTTCAGATGCGACGTCCGATGAACAGCGACGGTCTGGGTCGGATCCGCGCACCACCCGCCGCCGTCCGGGATCCTGCCGAGCTTCTTCACGTCGACATGGATCAGCGAGCCGGGGTGGTCGTGCTCGTAGCGCGCCGCAGTGGCCCGCCTCGCGCGGATGATTCTGCCCGTGACGGGATCCAGCTCGCGAATCAACGGGACTCGGTGGCGGTGCAGCACCCGCCCCACCGTCGACGCGTGCATGCCGAGTCTGCCCGCGATGAACACCGGGCCACGACGGCTGAGATGCCGAATGATCAACACCCGCGTCTCCACACATGGGGCCGTGCGACGAGGATGCGACGCGGCCACGCTGGACCGATCGATCAGCCCCGCCGGTCCGTCCTCCCGGAAGCGGCGCCACCACCGCCACGCCGCCGTGCGAGAGATCCCCATCTCCGCCGCAACATGCGAGACCGGGCGCCCAGATTGGATGCGCTGGACCATGATCAACCTGCCAGCCGGCGTCAGCCGGGCGTTAGCGTGGGACACGAGAGACCTCCGTGGACTCGAGGGAACCTAGACAACTCCAACTCGACCCCGGAGGTCTCTCCTACGTCAACAACGATCCGGGTCAGTACACCTAGGAGCTACGGCCCCTGCACCAAGGAGCGCAGCGTGGGAGCTGAACCCGGTCTTGTGGACACCTGATCTGAGCGGCGAGAGTCGTTCGTGAAGGAGTCAACATGCCTGCAGCTCACCCGGTGGAGTTTCGTCGGAGGGCGGTCGCGCTCGCGCGGTCGAAGGAGAAGCCGATCGCGCAGCTCGCGACTGATCTCGGGATCAGCGAGTCCTGTCTGCGCCGGTGGATGAAGATCGCTGATGTCGACGAGGGCGTCCAGGAAGGCGTGACCTCGGACGAGCGCGCCGAGCTGGTTCGCTTGCGTCGCGAGAACCGGGTTCAAGCTGCGGAGATCGAGATCCTTCGGCAGGCGTCAGCGTATTTCGCTCGGGAGGTGGTCGGCCCAAAAGGGTCTTCCCGGTGATCGACCGCCTCGTCACCACCGGGATCGATGCGTCCCTGGCCTGTCGGGTACTGCGGGTCTCTCGTTCCGGGTATTACGCGTGGAAGAAGCGACCGCCCTCGCATCGTTCTCGAACGGATGCGGACCTGACGGTCACGATCGTCCGCATTCACCGCGACTCCCGAACCAGCTACGGTGCGAGGCGGGTGCATGCGGAGTTGCGGCTCGGGTTGCAGATCCGATGCGGGAAGAAGCGGGTGGCTCGGCTGATGCGCCTGGCCGGGATCGCGGGGATCAGTCACCGTCGCAAACGTGGCAAGGTCCGCCCGCTGCCGGCGCCGCATGAGGATCTCGTGAAACGTCAGTTTGTCGCGGACGGCCCGGACAAACTCTGGGTCACCGATATCACGGAACATCCGACGCGGACCGGGAAGGTCTACTGCGCGGCCGTCGTAGACGTCTTCTCCCGTCGCGTTGTTGGGTGGGCGATCGCCGATCACATCCGCGCGGAGCTCGTTGTCGACGCCCTCGACATGGCTCGGTGGCGGCGGAACCCGGAGCCGGGAACCGTGGTGCATTCGGACCGCGGATCCCAATACACGTCCTGGGTGTTCGGGCATCGGCTCCGCCAAGCTGGACTGCTCGGATCGATGGGCAGGGTCGCGTCCAGCGTCGACAACGGACTCATGGAGTCGTTCTGGTCCACGATGCAACGCGAACTCCTCGACCAGCACGTCTGGCAGAGCCGAGACGAGCTCGGGCAAGCGATCTTCGAATGGATCGAGGCCTGGTACAACCCGAAACGCCGCCACTCCGGCATCGGCGACGTCTCACCGCTCGAGTTCGAGAACACCCATCACGCCGCCATCGCGGCATAATCAACCAACAACCGTGTCCACCGAACCGGGTTCAGCTCCCCGTGCCCCAGAGCAGCCAACCAACGCCGCCCACAGCGAAGAAGCCGTAGATCTCGAAAATGGTCACTGCGACCCAACCGACCGCGCCGATCACGGTCGCCACTGTCGTGAACGTACGCCTGGCCGCCTTTGTCGAGAACGGCGCAGCCAGCTGACCCAGCAGAACCGAGTACACGCTCATGAACGCCAGCGACAACGCAAGCCCGCCGGTGCGTACCCCGCTCTCCAGGGAGTTCCTTGCGATGCCTTCGATGAGGCCCAGCGTCACGGGTACGAACACGAGCAGTAGCCCCGCGTCGATAGCGACGATCCGCACGGCGCTCCTCACCGACGGGAGACTCGCCGCTTGTGACTCATCGAGAAACTTCGACTCAGCGCGAAGGGCCTTCTGCGCGATTGTGAGCTGATCGCGCGCATCGGGAACCACCATGGTGCCGATGAAGAACTGGAAGGTGACGGCAAGCAGACCTACCGTGATCGCGAAGAGTCCCCATCCATGGTCTTCGGGCCGACTCCAGGCTCCCGGCTGCATAGCGCCCGCCCAGACCCCTGCCATCACGGCGCACACCCAGCCCACCAGGTCTGAGCGAGCCTCGACATCCTTTGCGAGCGGCGTACGCCGACGATCGGCGAGCGCGTGTGTGATGCGCAGAATCAGGATACTGCTCGCCAGGAACGGAATCAGAACTGCGCCCGGCGCCAGGAGCCCACGACTGATTGCGACGACCGCGGGACCGGCATCGTTCCAGCCGACGACTGATACGGGGATCTGCACGCCGATCCAGACGAGACCGAGTACGCCGGTGGCGAGCAGGACCGCGGCCGCCGCGCCCATCCACCGTGGTGAGGGCAGCCCCGGGATGAAGCGCGCTGGCGCAGTAGGTGGGTTCGGTAAAGACGAATGAGCCATGTCTCACCACGCTAGAGCGCCATCGAACTCAACAAGAAATAGTCCGTTTAAACGTAACCCTAGATTTAACCCTTAGTGAATCGATCAAGGTCGTCATTCTCGCTGCCAGCGCAGCGATCCCGTGAATTCTTGATGAATCCGTTAGCGACCGTAATACCGCTCGCCTCGGTGCGGATGGGAGGCGCGGCGATCACCGCTCCGATTCGGCGCTGAGACGCGCACGGTCGGCGTCCGCGAGCCGAAGCCGCTCCTCCCCCGCCTGCCGCATTTGATGCTGCTGTACGGCGCGCGCACGGCCCGCTGGCGGCGGACCATCCGACTCCCGCACCCACCTGGCGATCAGGTCCCCGTCAACGCGGACACCTCCCGGAAGGAGGCGCCATCCGCGAGCGCGAGGACCACCGCGTCGCGAAGCAGCGCATCCGCGGCCGCGGCGAGCTGCTGCCCGCGAGCGAGACGATCAGCAGCGGCCGTCGGGACGACGCCACGATGCTGCGGAGTCACGCGATCGGCGGCTTGTGACCCACGAACAGGAGCTGGTTCGAGGAGCCATACAGTCTTCTCGCGCTTGCGCAGTACGTCACGGACGTGCACTCTTGATCGGTGAGATCAAGAATCTGGCCGCCCTCCGCGTCGAGAGTATAAGTGCTGCCCGCAAGAGGGCCATCCGCCACGATCCACTGGTCTATAGCCATGCCCAGACGCTACCGCCCGAAGCGTTGCGATGGTCGCTACACATCTCTGGACGCCGGTGGGATGTCGAAATCGGTTGAAAGGCTTACGATAACCGACCTCTTCCCTCGGCGCTCCTGAACACCATTCTTCTCGAAGCAGCGGATGCGACCCGACTAGTCACTCGAATCTCGGACACTTTCGTGACAGCGGGAAATGTTTCGCGCTCTCGACGAAGCCAGGCGATACACAGTCCTGCTGCGATACCAACCAGCGTTGACCACCGGGCAGTCATCGAAACAAACGGTGCGGTTATCACCGGAACAGGAAGGATGGCCAGAAAGAAACCTGCAGCGCGGACGGCATCAGGGGCCAGTCGCGACCGAACAACGCGGAAGCCTGCTACCACCGCGATAACCAACAGGATCGTGAACAAAACCAACCCCAATAAACCCCACCGCAGCCAGACCTGGAGGAACTCGTTATGGACGTATAGTGATGTGCCGCCAGCCGCAAATCCCCCGACTTGTGACGAGAAAATTCCAACCCCCATGAGCGGTGATGCAAGCGCCGCCGCCCACCCAACCTCTAGATCAGAGACGTGAAGACCGGCTGATGTCTGCTCCGCCGGTGCGCTTGAAATCGCTTCGAACACCTGCCCAGCTTGCTGCCAAACATCGTCCAAAACCCCTGGAACAAGAAGAACACCTACCGCAGAAACGGGTATGGCGATGAACAGGAACCGGCGCAATCCCCGCCCTCCACGCGCCAACATCACAACCAACGCAGCGGTTACAATTGCTGCGAACCAAACACTTCGGCGGAAGCAGAGAATTACCACCACCGCGGAGATAGAAAGAAGTATGACGTGACCGATGGTCCACTTTCTCCTCGTGAACAGCAGGAGCAGGAACATAGTAAGGAACAGTGCCGACGTAGCAGTGTCGTGGAAAATCTTGATCTGAACGCCACCGTAGTCGATCGGCGCGAGCGGCCCACTCGACGCCGCCAATAAAGCGATCAGCACGTTAACTCCAAGGCCCGCAGCGGCAGCCACATAGATCCCGGCGATGGAGCGCTCATCGGAAATTGAACCTATTAAGTATCCAACCCCCAAAAAGAATGAGAGGGACCATCTGAAGCGACGATCCCAGGAAGGCATTCACCACCTGAGTCTGACCAGACTGGATCGCCCCGATCGAAAGCACCCAGATCGCGAGTATAATCCAAACAATCCAGAATGTATCTGACCGTGCTCGTCGACGCATCTTCACAAGATGAATCGCCGCAGCAGAGAGAACGAGAATTGCAACGAGGGGTACGGATCCAACCTTAGTGAAGTACAACCAGTTGCCGAATACGAGCCACTGATTGCTGGTCCAAAAGTCGGCAGGATCCTTGATCTCTTGCGCCACCACAAGCGCAAAAACAAGAACCTCGACCGGGCGCCACATGAGTAAGCCAAAACCGGCCAACGCCGCAATGACCAACCAGGATTGAGTGACGTTAGATAGCAGCGCCCAGGTCCCAAGTACGGCAACCACACCGGCGACCACAGTCAGCCACACACCCTGAGTTCTCCCCATGGGCATGAGAGTACAGCCTCAAAGAGAGGGCTCATGCCCTTTACGCCGCCGCGTCGCCTGCGGCCATGTCACGTGCCTGCGCGGCGTCCGCTTGGCGACGTCGGCCTTCCTCGTTGATCTCGTGGAGGCGCTGCGCGGCGACGGCGGCGCGCTGGTCGCTTTCGGCGAGAAGGCGTCCGACACGATCGAGAAGATAGAGAAGGCCATCCATGGTCATGCGGTTGTCCCGTCTGTGATGAAGCCCCCGAGGCAAGCTCGGTCAGAAGCGCAGCCAGGGCAGGATTCCCGCCCCGACTGCCGGTGATCGTGGCTTTCGCTGAGGGCGTCGCACCGAGGAAGCCGATCGCGCCCTTCTTGAACTCGCACGCGACAGCGCCGCCCGACTCGCTCCCGGGCGTTGTCGTGTTGTCGTAGCCGATGAACTGCACAGTCCCGACATTGGAGGTCGGGATCGCTTTCACGTTGTAGGTGGAGCCGCCCGAGTAGTACTGGCAGAACCGGGCGCCGTCGTATCGGTTCACCGCCCTGTGCTGGTTCGAGCCGAGATGCTGGACGATCTCGAAGCCTTTCCCCTACCAGCTGTCGTCGGCCTTGTTGCGGAAGCGGATGCGCGCCAGGCCGTCGTTGTTCTGGAGATCCAGCAGCACCGACCCGTCCGCTGGGGGTGGTTCGCGATGGAGAAGTTGATCCCGACCGCTGACCCGGTGACCGCTTGCGACAAGGTCACAGCGGTCGTGGACAGTCGTGCGGCGATGGTCGTGCCGGGCGGGATGACGAAGCCCTCACCGCGGCTCGGGGTCTGCGCGATGATCTGCCCCACATCCGCAGCGGTGAAGTTCGCAGTCGCCGATGTGAACGTCTTACCGTCGCCAGAGGTGGACGTCACACCGTCGGGGAACCCTACGCCTCGGGCGGATCGGATGCTGACTGGCGACGTACCCTCATGGATGTTCACCAGCAGTGGGATGTTCCCGCTCCGTGCACAGTCATCGATAACGAGCCCCGGACCGGAATGCGAGGGGTTCATCGCGATCCACTCACCCGGGCCCGAGTTCTTCAGCGCCAGAAGAATCGCACCCGCAGCGCCCTGGTCGGTCCCCCAAGTGGATACATACCCTCCCGACCCAGCCTCGGCACGCCAGCGCGTCAGGTAACCGCCGGCGGCCGCGCAACCCCAGTCGAAGCGACCGCCACTAGACAGACTATCGCCGTCCTGCCGCATCGTGGTCGGAACGCCGGCCGCGGCGATGAGCATGTCATCGAAACATCTCCCATACTTGTCTTTCATGTACGCCACGGCCCCCTCAAAGATGATGTCGTCGATGTCGCCGGTCGCGGTTTTCACGTGGATCGTCGTGAGGGAGCCCGCGGGCAGCGGGTCACCGTTTTGATCGACGAAGCGAACAAAGTCAAAAATATGTTGATCAGGGTTACCCGAAGGAGTTGAAATGAATCGCAAAGAATTCAACGAAGCAATTCGCGCTCTCAATCCAAATGTTGAGGATCCGGCGGCGGGTTTGATCCGTTTAGCTGCGAGTCGTGACGATCTGACAGGCCTCCCCTACAACTTCGTTCCCGTCGGCGGCGGGCTGCATGAGATCCTCGTGCCAGGTGATAGAGGTGGTTTCTCACACATGGAGACCAGCGACTACAGCAAGCCCTTCATAGGGACACTAGATGAGGCGTATCAGCGAGTCTTTGACGAACGACGCCGCATGCGGGAACAGCGACTGGCCGCGCTCGCCGACGCTCGCTCCAGGGACGAGGACGCGGGATCTCGTTCCGAGCGAGATGGGACGCGCATGGAACTTGCAGCCGACAATGACGATTAAGGATGCCGCGAATGCGATCACATATCTAGCAGCCGGCCGCAACGATCTGACAGGACTCCCGTTCAACATTGTCCCCGTAGGGGGCGGGCTATATGAGATTCTCTGCCCTTCGGGACGCAGGGACTTCTTCGCTCTGGAGACTGCCGACTACAGCGCAACGTTCGTGGGCACATTGGATGAGGCGTATCAGCGAGTGTTCGATGAACTAGGCGGGAAGCACTAGCGGCGAGACCCGACCTCGCGCGAAAGTTGCAGATGCTCTTCGCATATGCCACTCCCCCTGGAATCGACAGTGGATACCTGTGTCTCCTATCAACGAGTCGTCGTTCGATGTCAGCGTTGCTAGAGACGGCAGCGGGTTCGGGATCGACGGGCTTTTCGACCAGAACGCGAGGATTGCAGCCACGAGCATGTCCCTGGTCCCTCGCGACTCGCCTCGAGTCCTCGCGATCGATCCACGGATCGACGCCTTCGTCGACCTCACTCCGGGCATCTCTGCCGAACAGATCGAGGCCGGATGGCAACCGGTAGGAGCGTTCAGCGAGGCCGACTGAGCGCAATCCGCGCCTTCTTCGCAGGCAAGAGGGTCGGTCGCTGCATCTTCTTGAGCGCAACGGGAAACGATCCGTTCATACGTCATCCCTAGGTTACCCCTGTGACTCGTACATCGATCAAGGCCGTCATCCCCGCGGCCGGTCTGGGGACTCGCTTCCTGCCCGCCACCAAAGCCATGCCGAAGGAGATGCTGCCCGTCGTCGACAAGCCGGCGATCCAATACGTCGTTGAAGAGGCGGTCGCCGCCGGAAGTGACGACGTGCTCGTCGTCGTCGGCCGCAACAAGAACGCCCTCGCCAACCACTTCGACCGCGTCACCGAGCTCGAGCACACGCTCGCGCAGAAGGGTGACGACTCCAAGCTCGAAAAGGTGATGGCCGCCAGCCGACTCGCCGACGTGCACTTCGTGCGCCAGGGTGACCCGCTCGGCCTCGGTCACGCGGTGCTCCGTGCCCGCAAGCACGTCGGCAACGAGACCTTCGCCGTGCTGCTCGGCGACGACCTGATCGACGCCCGCGACGTGCTGCTCTCGCGCATGATCGAGGTGTCGCGCACGCAGTCGGCCACAGTCATCGCGCTCATGGAGGTCGACCCCTCGCACATCCACATGTACGGATGCGCAGCTGTCGACGCAACCGGTGAGGACGACGTCGTGAAGGTCAAGTACCTCGTCGAGAAGCCCGCCGCCGCCGATGCGCCGAGCAACCTCGCCGTCATCGGCCGCTACGTGCTCAAGCCGGAGATCTTCGACGTCCTCGAGAAGACCGAGCCCGGCAAGGGCGGTGAGATCCAGCTGACCGACGCGCTCGAAGCCCTCGCCGCCGACGAGGAGATCGCAGGTCCTGTGCTCGGCGTCGTGTTCCGTGGTCGCCGCTACGACACCGGCGACCGTCTCGACTACATCAAGTCGAACGTGCTTCTCGCACTCGACCGAGACGATCTCGGCCCCGACCTCAGCGCCTGGGTCAAGGAACTCGCCGAACGGCTCTGATCCCCCCAGGGGAGGAGTCCCGGCCGCCTACAGCTGGGGGCGCGGCGGCCGGGACCCTGACCCCCTACGGGCCAATCCGAGACTGTCACGGCATTGGGGGAGAATCCCTGTCAACGAGGCACTTTCACACTCGATTCATACCCGGATTCATCCGGCGTCATGTCAGCGCGAGGAGGAAACGCGGCGTTCACGCCGCGCAAGTAGCATCGCTCGTGTGACCACGACAGCCTCCCCGGGTGCGACGGGCACCGGCCCGCAGCGTGTCGCCCCCGGGGGACGACGGCGCCGTATCCGGCCGATCCGGGTGGTGTTGATCGCCGTGGTCGCGCTCGTCGCGACGGCGATCATCGCCGGGCTTCCGCTCTACGTGTTTCCACCGCAGGGCGATGCCGATGGGGCGGACCTCGTCTACGTCATAGGACCGCCGCGCGAGCAGCGGATCGATCTCGCCGAGAAGTTGCGCGACGACGACCCCTCGCTGCACGCACTGGTCTCGGTGTCCAGCTCCGACGACAAACGCGGCGATGCGACGTTCGACGCATCCTCACTCGATTTCTGCCAAGAGCACGGCGTGACGTGCGAGACACCGGCCCCCTTCACGACCAAGGGCGAAGCGAAGATGCTCACCGAGTACGCCAAGACGCACAAGGTCGGCAAGACCGTCGTGATCACCTTCACCCCGCATGTCGCGCGCACCCGCTACATCTTCGCCAAGTGCTACGCGGGCGACGTCACCGTCGTCGGCGTCGATGAACACCTGTCGTTGACCGACTGGATCTACCAGTACGCCTATCAGACGACTGCGTTCGTGAAGGCCTGGGCGACCCCCTGCCCGTGAAGCACGATCAGTCTCGTTGCCCGGCGACCCGGCCGCTGCCACACTCAGCACCATGACGTACGGGCCACCCGATCCGAGCGGTTACTTCACACCGCAACAGCGCCCTGCGACCGCTGAACGCCCTGCATCTCCCCTCGGACACCGCAGCGGCCAGCGAGCTCTCACCTGGATTCTTCTGGGGCTCTCAGTCGTGGGCTACGGCATCCTCTTGATCGTTCCGCCCACGCCGCTGATGTTCGCGTTAGCTGGCCCAGGCGAGGCATCGAGCCGGTTCGGCCTGACCGAGACGGCCGGCTACGCGCTCACCGGCATCGCCTGGGCTCTCACGCTCGTGTTCGCCGCAACCTGGATCGTCAGCGTGCTCCTGCTCGTGAAACGACGCGCGGCGTTCTACGTGCCTCTCATCGGTGGGGCGGTCGCCTCGATGCTGGGGGCGATCGCCCTCGCACTCAGCTACCTGCTCGCCTGAACCACGGGGCCGCCGGCGATAAGCCCGTTCTGCGGACCGTCGTATCCCGACGACCCCGCGGCCCGGCCCAAAATGGCGGCCGACACGCCTCAGCCGAAGGTCGTGTCGTGCACCTCGCGTGGGTCGGGGCCGCGCCGGGCTCCGCGGTCCAGCCCGTCGATGCGCGCCATGTGCGCCGCGGTCAAGACGACGTCCGTCGACGCAAGGTTCTCGGACAGGCGCCCGGCGGAGGTCGTCTTCGGCAGCGCGGTCACCCCGTGCTCCCGAAGCCACGCGAGCACGACCTGGGCGGGCGTCGCACCGACCTCCGCGGCGATCTCGCGGATCTCCGGATCGTCCACCGGCGCCCCACCCGCGGGGACCTGCCCACCGAAGGGCGAGTGCGCCTGCAGCGCGAGCCGCTCCGACCGCGGCGCACGCACAGGACCGGCAAGGTAGGGATGCAGCTCGACCTGGTTCACCTCGGGCACCACGCCGATCGCCTCGTGCAACCGGGCGAGATGCTCCGGCAGGAAGTTCGAGACCCCGGCAGAGCGGAGCCGTCCGCGTTCCCTCGCCTCCAACAGCGCAGCGAACGCGCGGACCGTGCGCTCAAAGTCTCGGGGCACCGGCCAGTGCAGCAGCACCGTTCCGATCACGTCGAGACCCAGTCTCAACCTGCTCTCGTCCACCGCCGCCGCCACGCGCTCGTAGTCGCTCGGCCAGACCTTCGTGATCACGGTGATCTGCTCGAGGTCGACGGCGGATGCGGCGAGCGCCCGGCCGACCTCCGCCTCGTTCCCGTAGGCCGCGGCGGTGTCGATCGTCCGGTACCCGAGCCGCAGCGCGTCCCCGACGACCGTCACGGCCGTGGATCCGCCGAGCTGCCAGGTGCCGAGGCCCGGCCGCGGCCCCGGGCCGGTCACGACGCCAGGCGGGTGAACGACGAACGATGCCACACGAGCGGCCGATGCGCCTCGGTCCGCAGCCCGAGCACCCGCAGCACGACGATCTCGTGGTCGCCCGCCGCATGCGTGTCCTCCACGACGCACTCCATCCACACCGCCGCGCCCTCCAGGAACAGGGCACCGCGCTCGGACGTGTACGTGTCGATCCCCACGAACCGTGCCGCCTTCTCGCGCGACGCGAGCTGCCGCGTCTTCTCGGCGTGCGACTCGCCCAGGATCGACACCCCGAGCGCCTGCGCCCGCGCGAGCACCGGCCACGTCGTCGACGAGCGCTGCACGGCGAACATCACGAGCGGCGGCTCCTGCGACACCCCCACCGTGAACGACGACGCCACCAGGATCTGCCGGTCGCCGTCCACCGTCGCCGCGAGCGCCGCGACGCCGCAGGGAAACGCCGCGAACGCGTCGCGCAGGGCTCGGGTGTCCGAATCGTAGGGTGCGAGCATCACGCCACCTCCATCGTGGTCATCTCGGCCGCCTCACGCGAAGTCGCGCAGGTTGTCGCGCAGGTGCTGGTGCTTGAAGCCCGTGCGGATCAGTCCGCGCCGGCGCAGCGCGGGAGCCAGGCCGTCTGTGATCGACGCGATGTAATGGCGGCTCATCGGCTGGTTGTAGATGAGGAAGCCGTCGCCGCCCACCTCCTCCGCGACCTCGCCCATGCGCTCCGCCACCTGGTCCGCCGTCCCCACGAGCGGGATCGACGTGATGCGGCTGCTCTCCGACGCCGCCTCCCGAATGGTCTTGTCGCCCCACGCCTTCTTCGTGTTGGCCAGCGTGGACTGGTGACCGTTCGTGGTGACGTCGTCCGGAAGCGGCTTGTCGGGATCGAACTGGGACATGTCGATCTCCTGCGTCGCCTCGAAGTGCGCCATGTTGATCTCGAAGTTGTAGTCCTTCGCGTCGGCCCATGCCTGCTCGATCGCCTTCGCCTCGGCTTCCGTCTCGCCGATGATCGGCAGCACGACCCAGAACACCTTGATGTCGTCGGGGTTGCGCCCGAAGCCCTCCGCCCGCCGGCGGATGTCGTTGCGGAACTCCTTCATCCCCTCCACGCCGATCGGGATGTTGAGGATCAGGTCCGTGTGCTTCGCCGCGAAGTCGCGCCCCTTCGGGGAGCCCCCCGCCTGGCAGTAGACCGGGGTGCCCTGCGGGCTGCGGGGAACGTTCAACGGGCCGCGCGACGAGTAGAAGCGACCCTCGAAGTCGGCGCGATGCACCTTGGTGAAGTCGGCGTAGTAGCCCGTGTCGGGGTCGGCGACGATCGCGTCCTCGTCCCACGACATCCACAGCGCCTCCACGCACCGCTTGAACTCGTCCGCCATCTCGTAGCGGAGGTCGTGCTCGGGCAAGCGTTCCATCCCGAAGTTCTGCGCGGCGCGGTCCTCGGAGCTCGTGACCATGTTCCACCCGATGCGTCCCCTCGTCAGATGGTCCAGCGTCGCGAACTGACGTGCCAGCTGATACGGGTTGTAGAAGGTCGTCGAGGCCGTGCAGATGATGCCGATGTGCTCCGTGGCGTAGGCGAGCATGGATGCCGCGACCACCGGGTCGAGCTTGGGCGCGTACCGGGCGTGCTTCAACGCCATCTCCGACGTGCCCCGGTACATGTCGGGCACCATCAGCGAGTCCTCCAGCATGAGGAAGTCGAAGCCCGCACGTTCGAGGTTGCGTGCCTGGTCGATGTAGAACCGGCCGTCCATCCAGGTGGTCGCATCATCGGTGACGTACGGGGAGGTGGGCGAAGGCGCCCACTCGGGAGCCGTCAGGTTGCCGAACCAGCCGAGCTGAAACATGGGGTGAAGCCTTTCTGGGGTGAGAACGGGCGCCGAGGGGCGGGGGTGGGGGGGGTAGTCCCCCGCCCCTCGGCATCCGGGTGTGGTCAGCGGGTGACGCTGAGGTTCGAGTAGTCCATCCACTGGTCGGATCGCGTCGCGTAGCCCGTGACCTTCGAGCTCAGCAGCACGGGCGGCTGCGTCTGCGCGACGAACACAATGGGGGATGCCGTGATCCAGTAGGCCTGCGCCGCCGCCCACGCCGCGCCCGCCTCCGAGGAGAACGCGTCGGGGAAGGCGTAGCCGGCCGCCTTGAGCGAGTAGAAGGTGTCGTCCTCCCAGTCGGCGAGGTTGTTGCCCGAGCCCTTGGCCGTGTAGACGTTCAGCTCGTACCCGGGCGTCATCGTGATGGCGTAGTCGCGCAGGATGAACGCCTGGCTGGAGTGATCCACCCGCTGGGCGTTGAACGCCGACTGGTCCTGCTTGTCGATCGTGACGTCGAACCCGGCATCCGCCGCCGCCGACTTGATCTGGATCGCGGCGTTGTTCAGGTCGGGGTCGGAGGCGCTGACCACGAGCGAGAACGCGACGGGGGCGCTGACACCGGCCTGAGCCAGCAGCGACTTCGCCTTCGCCGGATCGTACGTGTAGTCCGGCAGCCCGGCGTCCGAGTACCCGGGCGCCTTCGTGTCGAGGAATCCGGAGCCGTTGCGCACCGCTCGACCGTGGAACACGTTGTCGATGATCTGCTGGTACGGCACCGCGTACGCGAACGCCTGACGCACGAGCTGGTTGTCGAACGGCGCCTTGTTCGTCAGGAGCGGGATCATCACGTGCTGGTTGGAGTTGTCCACCGCGGGAACCGTGACACTCGGGTTCTTGCTCAGATCGGCCAGTGCCGCGGGATCCACGTTCTCGGCGATGTCGGCGCTCCCGCTCTGCACGGCCGTGACGCGTGCGCCGCTGTCCGGGACGATGCGCACGATGATCGTCTTGACGGCGGGCGTGATCGGAAGGCCGGCATCGTCACGCGCGACGAGGGTCGCCCCGGTCGAGGGATCCCACTGCGTGACCTCGTACGGGCCGAACCCGAAGTTCGGGTTCTTCGCCGAGAAGGCGACAGCGTACGGGTCCTCGGCGGTCGCGTTCTGCTTCAGCCAGACCGAGTCGTACACCTCGCCCAGCACGTCCGAGAGCAGAGCCTGGAACTCCGAGCCGTATCCCGCGTCGGTCAACGTGAACGACACGGTCATGTCGTCGACCACGCTGATCTGCTTCGCCGGGTCGTACCAGACCGGGCCCGCGGCCGGGTAGGACACGGATGTCGCCGTCTTGAACTTGCGCTCGAACGACCACCGCACGTCCTCCGCCGTCAGTGGGTTGCCGTGCGCGCTGACGACGCCCTTGCGCAGGTGGAACGTGTACACGAGGCCGTCGGAGCTGACATCCATCGACTCCGCGAGGTACGGCTGGAAGGAGGCCAGGTTCTGCGCCTGGACACCGGCCTGGTCCGTGTCGACGTACGGCTTGCGCAGCAGCGTCGCCTGGGTGTTGATGGACTGCTCCATCCCGCTGAACGTGTAGTCGAGCGACCAGCCCATGTTGTTGTCGGGCTGGACGATCGTGATCGTGCTCCCCGCGTCGGCCGACGAGCTCGTGCCGCTGCCTCCCGCGGCGCACGCGCTGAGGGCGAAGGCGGCCGCGAGGACCAGGGCGAGGGAACTGCGACGCAGGCGCCGCCTGGGCGCGTGCGGATCTGACATTTCGGGCATGACGAGACTCCTTTAGTGGGTGGGGGTGCAGCTGAGGGGCGGAGCGGTGCGAGTCGGGAGGAAGCGGACCGGCGAGCGCGTCACGGAGAGGACACGCGGACCAGCCGGCGGTTGAGCGCGACGACGAGGACGGTGGTGAGCATCATCGCGACCGCGGGGAACAGCACGGGCCACCAGTACCCGGTGAGCACACCGGAGACTTCCGTCGAGATCATGGCGCCCCACTCGGGCGTCGGCGGGGCCAGCCCGACGCCGAGGAAACCGAGCCCGGCGACGAGCGCGACCGTGGAGGCGAACACGAGCGTGGAGTTCTCCAGCGCGGGCCACGCCGAGTTCGGCAGCACGTAGCGGAACGCGGTCGACAGGACCGACTCGCCCGAGACCCGCGCGTTCTCGATGTAGACCTCGCCGGAGACGCGGAGCACCTCGGCCCGCACCAGGCGGGCCTGGTTGGGGGTGAGCGCGACGACCATGGCGGCGATCAGCGTCACCGGGCTGATCCCGAAGAAGGCGACCAGCACGAGTCCGATGATGATGGCCGGGAGCGCCTGCAGCAGATCGAGCGCACGGAAGATCACCTGACCGACGAATCGGAGCATCCTGCTGCGCGACCGTTCGACCAGTCCGCCGCACAGCCCGATCAGCAGGCCGAGCACGGTGCTCACGACCGCCGTCGCCACCCCGATCGCGACGTCGATGCGGAGCCCGGCGACCGTGCGGGCGAAGACGTCCATCCCCGCCGAGTCCGTGCCGAAGAGGTGCTGCGCATCGGGCGGCAGGTACGGCGCCGCGATCACCTTCGTGGCCGGCCACGGGCTCAGGGAGTCCCCCACGACGCAGAGCACCAGCACCAGCAGGAGCCCCGCGACGACGACCACCGTGCCGGCGCTCGGAAGCCTGCGCATGCGGCGCGCGCGCACCGCGGGCCCGTCTGCGATATCGAGAGCGCTCATGACCTCTGCCTCCTGGGACGATCGGTTCAGTTCGTGACGACGGTCCGCCGGCGCGGATCGAGGATGCCGGTGACGATGTCCACCGCGAGGAAGACGAGGAGCGAGATGAGGGCGATCGCCAGCAGGATCCCCTGCAGCGCGGCGTAGTCGCTGCGCTTGACGGCGTTCACGGCGTACTGGGCGCTCCCCTGCAGGGCGAACAGCTGCTCGATGATCACGGCGCCGCCGAGCAGGAATCCGAACAGCGTGCCGAACATGGCCAGCGCGGCCGGCGCCGCCCGCCGCCACACCGACCAGATCACGGCCGCCGGATGCTGACCCGTCGCGACCGCGAACTTCGTCGGTGCCGCCTCCGCGCTCTCTGTCAGGCCGGGCAGGAGCACCTTGAGGAGCATCGGACCGTACGCGAGCACGAGCGTCAGCGTCGGCAGCCACAGATGGTTCACGATCGAGAGCCAGACGTCCCACCGTCCGGCGAGCGCGGAGTCGATGAGACTGAACCCGGTGATCGTCGGCGGCGGCAGGAGCACGACGTCGAACAGCCCGATGGGCGCCGGAGCCACCCGCAGGATCACGAAGAACACGAGGATGCCGAAGATCCCGAGCACGAAGTCGGGCACGGCGCCGGCCGCGCGGGCGACGAACGTCACCACCCGGCCAGCCACGCTCGAAGGGCGCCAGAGCACGATCGTTCCCGCCGCGACGCCGAGCAGGACAATGCCCACCGCCGCGAGCAGCGCGTTCTGCACGGTTCCGGGGATCACCCGGGCGAGGTCGTCGGAGACCAGCGCGCCCGTGCTGAAAGACGTGCCCAGATCGCCCGTCACCAGACGCCCGAGATAGGCGAGCAGCTGGTCCCAGAGCGAGCCGCCCAGGCCCATCGCCTCCTGCATCCGCGCGTACTGCTCCTGGGTGATGTTCTGCCCGCCCGTGGCATTGGTCACGGGGTCGCCCGGGATCGCGCGGACGAGAAAGAAGAGCACGACGCAGAACAGGAACAGGTAGACCGGGATCATCACGAGCCGGCGAAGCCACCACAGCTGCGACCGCCATGCGTGAACGGCGGCGTCGGCGATGCTCATGCGTCCTCCGAATAGGTGTAGGCGTCCACGAGGGCTCGGGCGTAGTCGTGCTGGGGGTCTCTGAGCACCTGGGCCGTGGGCCCGGACTCGACGACGCGGCCGGCGCGCATGACGAGGATCCGCGTCGTCATGAACGCGGTGGCGGGCAGCCCGTGCGAGACGAACAACAGGGCGCACCCCTCGTCCTCGCAGTACTCCCGGAGCAGATTGAGGACCACGGCCTGCACCGACACGTCCAGCGCGGAGACGGCCTCGTCGGCGAGCAGCAGCCGGGGCCGCGGCAGCACGGCACGGACGATCGCGAAGCGCTGACGCTGTCCGCCGGAGAGCGCGCCGGGCCGACGATCCAGCAGGGCCGGATCCAGCCCCATCCGCGCCGTCAGCCCCTCGATGCGCGACGTCGCCTCCTCCCGGCTCAGCCCGCAGAGCCGCGAGTTCACCCGCATCATGGTCTGGCGCACGGTCCACCGCGGGTTGAACGCGCCTCCCGTGTCCTGCCCGATCCACTGCACGGCGCGCCGGTACGCGAGCAGGTCCCGCCGGCCCATCTCGGCCACCGACGTCCCCTCGTACCGCACGACTCCGCCGTCCGGGCGGTCCAGCCCCAGCGCGAGACGCACGAGCGTCGACTTCCCGGACCCGGACTCGCCGATGATCCCCACGCGTTCGCCCGCGCCGACCTCGAACGAGACGTCCGCCAGAGCCACGTGCGACTCGATCCCGACGCGGAAGACCCGACGGACATCGACGAGCTCAAGCATCGACCGACCGCCCTTCGATCGAGGCCAGACGCCCGACATCCCAGTTGTCCATCGTGGGGAATGCTGTCGAGCAGCCCCCGCGCGTACGACTCGCCCACCGGCCGCTCCCGCAGCTCCTTCGGCGTGAGCCGGTCGACGATCGCTCCGCCGCGCATCACGATCAGCCGGTCGACGTACCGGGCGCACAGCGCGATGTCGTGCGAGACGATGAGCAGGCTCGCGCCGGTGGACGCGGTGAGCCGGCTCAGCACCTCCATCGTCTCGCGCGCCACGGAGGCGTCGAGCGCGCTCGTGGGCTCGTCGGCGATCACCAGCCGCGGCTCCGCCGCCAGCGCGAGCGCGATCATGACCCGCTGCCGCATGCCGCCCGACAGGTTCCCCGGCCGCGACGCCCAGATGCGGTCCAGGTCCGTCAGGCCGACCGATATCAGCAGCTCGCGGGCGCGGCGCTTCATCGCCGCGCGCCGCTGTCGCTCCACACCGCGAAGCACCGAGCGGAACTGGTGCCCCACGGTGCTGACCGGGTCGAGCGAGGCCATCGCGTCCTGGAAGATCGTCACGATCCCGGGCACGCGGGGAGCGATCAGGGTCTTCTGCTTCACCGCGCCGATCGGCTGCCCCTCGAACTCCCGGCGCGCCGCGACGATCGTGGCGGTGCGGGGCAGGAACCCGGATGCGGCCATGCACACCGTCGTCTTGCCCGAGCCGGACTCGCCGATGATCGCGCAGCGCTCCCCGGGCCCGATCCGCAGCGAGGCGTTCTCCACCGCCGCGTGGCCGTCGTACGACACCGTCAGGTTCTCGAGCACGAGGCCCGCGGCAGGGTCCCGGATCCCCGAGGGCGGAGCGGTGAACGTGGTCATCAGAACGCCCGCAGGTTCTCGCGCAGCGTCGCGTGGTCGTAGCCGTCGCGGATCAGCCCGCGGCGACGGAGGGCGGGACTCAGACCGTCCGCGTACTCCGCGATCGTGCGACGGGTGACCTCGGGGTAGAAGAGGAAGCCGTCGCCCCCGACCTCGGCCATGAGCTCGCCCATCATCGCGGCGACGGTGTCCGGGGAGCCGATCAGCCCGAGGTCGCCGATCTGGCGCACCGAGGTCACGACATCCCGCAGCGTCTTGTCCTCGTTGCCGGTGACGTACTGGCGCATCGAGCTCTGCTCGCCGTTGCCGATGATGTCGGGCATCTTCGCGTCGAGATCGAAGGACGCGAAGTCGACCTCGCCGCCGGAGATGTACGACAGCTCCCACAGCGCGCGCTCGATCGCGGCGTCCGAGCTCATGTACCGCACGCGCTCCTCCTCGCGTTCGCGCGCGTGGGCGTCGGTCTCGCCCAGCATGGGCGTGACGAGGAACATGACCTTGAGGTCGTCGGGGTTCCGCCCGTGGGCGGCGGCGCGGGCCCGCATGTCCTGGCGGAACGCCTTCATCTGCGCGACGTCGCGGCCCATCGCCAGCATCGTGTCGGCGTACGCGGCCGCCAGCTCACGACCCGGCACGGAGTTGCCCGCCTGCGCGATCACCGGCCGTCGCTGCGGACCCGGCACGGTGTTGAGCGGACCGCGGACGGAGAAGTGCTCGCCCCGGTGGTCGATCGGGGCGACCTTCGTGTGGTCGGCGTAACGAGGCACCGCCGGGTCGAGGACCAGGGCATCCTCGCCCCACGAGCTCCACAGCTTGCCGACGACATCCATCCACTCGGCGGCCCGCGCGTAGCGCTCGTCGTGAGGGGGCAGCTTGTCGAGCCCGAAGTTCTGCCCCACGCGGTGCGTGACGCTCGTGACGATGTTCATCCCGAAACGCCCCTCGGTCAGGTGATCGAGGGTGACGCCCTGACGGGCGGCGAGATACGGCGGGTACTGCGTCGTCGAGAGCGTGGCGATCACGCCGATGTGCCGGGAGTGCTGGACCATCAGGGGCACGAGCGGCATGGGATCGTTCTTCGGCGCCATGAACCCCCGCCGCAGAGTCGTCTCCGCCGAGCCGCCGTAGGTGTCCTCCACCATGGACGTGTCCTCGATGAAGACGTAGTCGTACCCGCCGCGTTCGAGCGAGCTGGTCAGGTCGCGGTAGAGGTCGGGCTTCATCCACTCGGTCATGCCCCGACCCGAGAAGGTCGTGTGCCAGGGCTGAATGCCGAAGCCGTTGCCGAGAAACCAGCCGAGATGAAACATCGGATCCCTCCTTCCGTCTTGCGCGGTTGCGGTGTGCAGTCAGTGTGTCCGACGGAGAAATCGCCGGAATTGCTCCGCTTTTACGCCGCGTTTTCGCCCCGCGAAGCCGCGGAAAGACAGGGATCACGCAGCAATAACGCCGAGAAGCCGGCGGTACGGTGCGCGTCGGCGACCGCGCCGCCGCGCACGCGTCACTGGACCGACAGCGCGCGTTCCCGGTAGGCGACGAGCTCGGGTGTGCCCGGCTCGGCCGCGAGCACGCCGGAGAATCGCCCCGTCCGGTCCCGCAGCGGGAAGGAGACACGGTCTGCGCGATAGTGCGAGAAGCTGTACTCCTGCACGACGCCGGCGACGTCGATGAACCGCTGCTCCCTCACCAGCAGGGGCATGCCCACCGGGATGTGCAGGAGGGCGGCGGCGTCGTCATCCGCCGCGACGGCGCCGATCACGGTCTCGACATCGCCGAGCGCGACGCCGAACACGTATCGGAACGCGAACTCCAGGCTGGGGCAGGTCGGCCACGACTCCGGCTGGTGGATGCCCGGCCGGTAGTAGGCCGTGCGCACCCCGACCGGTTCCGCACCATCCGCCGTCACGTGCTCGAACACCTGCTCGACCACTCCGACCTCGGCCTCGTCGCACTCGAGCGCCGCTTGCACGAGCGGGATCATGGGGACCACCCGGTCCGAGAGCTTGCGATACATGAAGCCGGGCGGGGTGTGGGACGGCAGGATGTCGTCGACCGGGATCCGGTACTGCTCGCCGAGCACGCGGGTGCCGGAATGACGTTGCCGGGCGATCAGCCCCTCGTCCGCGAGCCGGTTCAGCGCCTGGCGGATGCTCGCCCGCGGCAGGCCCGTCAAGTGGATCAGCTCGTTCTCGATCAGGACACCGTTCGCGGGGACCCAGCCCGACCGGATCCGCGCCCGCACGAGCTCATACGCTCTGCGTGAGTGACCCGAGGAGGCGCGGACGGACCCGCGACTGACGCCTGCTGCGCCGCTCATGCGTCCTCCGAGTGCCGTCGGTTCCGCGAAAGAGTTGTTCCGGTGGCAATCAGATTCCGCCTGTGTCGTTTCGACGGTGTTTCGATACGCGAAAGATCCAGCGCCAGAAGTTTTGTCACGGCCCGCGCGAGAACGGTGACGTCCGCGGTGGGCTACACGCGAGGGTCCGGATCCGACGCCGGGCGCACGACCCCGACCCGGCCCGAAGCCGAACGTCAGTCGATGCGGATGCTGCCCGTCGCGGGGTGCTCCCGCGGCATCCGGTCGCGGTTGTAGGTGATCTCGTCGTAGCCGTGCGGCGTCGGCTGTCCGTTCTCATCGACGCTCACGAACACGAGCCGCTCGATCGTGAGGATGCGCTTGCGCGTGATCATGTTGCGCACCACGGCGCGCATCGTCAGCGAGGTGCGCCCGAAGCGCGTCGCCGTCAGGCCCATCTCGATCAGATCGCCCTGCAGCGCCGACGCCTCGAAGTTGATCTCCGAGATCAGCTTCGTGACCACGCGGTAGTTGCCGAGCTGGATGATGGCGTAGATCGCCGCTTCCTCATCGATCCACCGCAGCAGGCTGCCCCCGAACAGGGTGCCGTTCGCATTCAGGTCCTCGGGCTTCACCCACTTGCGCGTGTGGAAGTTGATGCCGTCCTCAGAAGGGTGCCACTGGGATTCCGTCACGCCGACAACGCTACTCCCGCGATGTGTCGGGCTCCTGGGCGTTGGCGTCCCGCAGCGAGTTCACGATGCTGCGCAGGATGCGGAGCGCCGCCGCCCGATCCGCCTCGCTCAGCTCCGCCAGCATCCGCACCTCCACCGACCGCACCGCCGCCGACGCCTTCTCGAGCCGCCGGCGCCCATGCGGTGTGAGCCGCGCCGGCAGCGCCCGCCCCACCGGGGCCTCCGCCGGCCGCGACACCTCGCCGGCGCGCTCCAGCGACTGCAGCAGCACGTTCATCGACTGCCGAGTCACGAACGTGCCCCGCGCGAGCTCCGAGTTCGACAGACCGGGACGCTGCGCCAGCAGCTCCAGGCACGAGTAGTGCGTCACCGTCATCCCGAGCGGGCGCAGCACGTCCTCCATCGCCGCACGCAGCACGCTCGATGCCTCCTTCAGCAAGTAGCCGATCGAGGTGTCCAGGTCGATGCCGGCTTGACTCATGTCAGTATTCTGACATACAGTCGCTATGTCAGATAACTGACAAAAAGGAAGGAACACCCCATGCCCGTCACCGGCCCCGACTTCATCTCCCTCCAGGTGCGCGACCTCGATGTCTCGCAGACCTTCTACGAGACCTACCTCGGGCTCGTCCGCTCCCCCGCCGGCCCGCCGCACGCCGTCGTCTTCGACACCACGCCCGTGGCCTTCGCGGTGCGGGATGTCGTCCCCCGGCACCGACCTCGACGCGATCCCCCAGCCGGGCGTCGGCGCCGCGATCTGGCTCCACGCGACGGGCGTCCAGGAGATCCACGACGCACTCGTCGCCGACGGCCACACGATCGTCGCGGCCCCGATCGACGGACCGTTCGGCCGCACGTTCACCTTCGCCGACCCCGACGGCTACCAGATCACGCTCCACGACCGCGCCTGACCGCACGGGCTCGACGCGACGCCCCGCCTCACGGCAGCAGGGATGCCAGGCGCTTCTTGCGCCGGTTCTGGTCCACGATCCACGCGACATCGGGATCGGACGCATCCAGGGCCAGGAACACGTCGAGCCCGGCGGCGGGATCGGCCGCGACCGCCACGCTCCAGCAGTAGCCGAGCGCCTGCCGCAGCGTGCGCGCATCCGCCCGCTTCCTCCGCTCCGGCGGCAGGGCGACGAGGTTCCGCGTCGCGCGCCGGCACACCTCGATCGCCGCGGCCGCCGCATCCGGCGAGCGCAGCAAGCGCGGCTCGCAGATCGCCGCCACCGCCGCACGCTCCACGAGCGGGTCGGGATCGTCGACCCACCGCCGCACGATCTCGATGAGACCGGCGGGGTCGCGGTCGCCGAGCAGCTGCAGACCGAGCGCCACCCCCTCCCGCACGCGCCAGCGCTCGTCCACGGCCAGCGCACGCGCCGCGGGCTCGCGTGCCGCCTCATCCGCCCGCGCGCCGATCGCGGCCGCCGCGCACAGCACGGCGTACTCGCCGCCGTCGGCCAGCAGGACCTCGATCGCCTCGGCGTCCGCGGCGATCGCCACCGCCTGCACGAGCGTCAGGTTCGCGCGAGGCCCCGGAAGCCCCGAGTTCGCGTCCAGATACGCGGGCCAGTCCGCCGGCGCCCGCGCGCTCAGCTCCGCCCGCCAGTCCGCCCCCGTCGCCACACCCCCGAAACTACGCCACGGCGCGAAGCGGCGCACCGCCGTCGTGACCCGCATGACGCTCACCCGCGTGCTCATGGTGCCCGGCACCGTCGCGCTCGTCATCGGTGTCGTCGTCGGCAACGTCCTCGCCGGCAGCACGCCGCCGTGGGTCGGACGCGAGGCGGAGCTCACCCGCTCGGCCCCGGCGCTCCTCGTCGCCCCGGCACTGGACGCGGTGACCCGACGTTCTCATCGCCTGATAGCGGCCCCATCGCGGCGGCCGCCCGAGCCCTAGCGTGAGCGCCATGACCTCCGACGCGCCGACATCCCGCGCTCTGCGCATCGCCCTGTACGTCATCGCGTGGTTCAACGCGGTGTCGGCGCTCATCGGCATGGTCGGACTCACCGTCGGCGGCGGCCTCGGCATCCCGCTGGAATGGCTGGAGGGCACCATCTTCCGCAGCTACGTGTGGCCGGGAGTCATCCTCGGCGTCGTGGTGGGCGGCACACAGGCGCTCGCGCTCGTCGCCCAGTACCGCCGCTTCCGGCTCGCCGCGGGCATGCAGGCCGCGGCCGGCCTGGTCATGATGATCTGGATCTTCGCCGAGGTGGCGCTCATGCTGGTGTGGTCGCCCCTGCACGGCCTCTACTTCGCGACCGGGCTGGCCCAGACGGTGCTCGCCGTCCTCGCCCTCGGAGCGTGGCCACGGCCGTTCCTCGCGCGCGAGCGCCGCTGACCACGCCCGGGCCGCGTCCCGTATTCATGCCCTCATCAGGGATTGTAAACAGTCGTTCACACGATGATGAGAAAGTTCTCATCATGACGACTTCACGTTCACGCCGCGGCAAGCGCCGTCGTTCGAGCTCGCGTAAGCCACCCGTGAAGTACGGCACCCACTGGAGCGTCTACCTGGGTGTCGTCCTCCTGGCTCTCGGGGTGGCCGTCATCGCCGTCGCGGCGATCCTCAGCAGATGACACATCCGACCACACCATCCACACCGTCGGGATGAAGCCCGCGGCGGGTCGCTAGGCTCGCCTCATGACGGCACCGCAGCTCCCCACTCCCGCAGGCTGGTATCCCGACCCGTCCGCACCGGGCACGGTCCGGTACTGGGACGGCACGGCGTGGACGACCCACCAGCAGCCCGCGGCTCCCGCTGCCGCGGCGGCGCCGCGGCGCTCGCCCGGGGCCGATACGAACACCGTCTGGATCTGGCTCATCGTGCTGCTGCCGGTCGTCCCCGCCCTCCTCCTGCTGTTCGTCCCGTGGGGCGAGGTCTTCGACTACCGCGGGATCCTGACGGACCCGAGCCGCGGTGTGGAGGCGTCGCTGCGCATCTACACCGAACCGCTCTACTGGGCAGCGACCCTGGTCGGCTTCGTCATCTACGGCCTCAACGCGTGGTTCGCCTACCTCGACCACCGCACGCTCGTCGCGCGGGGGATCGACCAGCCGTTCCCCTGGCCCTGGCAGTTCCTCAGCATCGTGTACGTGATCGGCCGTACGGTCGTCGTCCGGCGTCGCACGGGGCGCGGCGCCGCCCCGCTGTGGGGCCTCGGCGCGACGATGGCGGTCTCCTTCATCGTCACCGGCGTGATCATGTGGCTCGCCATGGACTCCATGCTGACGATGATCCAGAGCGGCATCTCGACCGGCAGGGGCTACGGGAGCTGAGCGTCCGCCGGCGCCGCCCGGCCGCGTGAGGGGCGCCGCTCAGCAGGACTCGCCGAGGAAGAAGCCGGCGAGCTCCAGACGCTCGATCGCCTGCTCCCTGCTGGAGACCCCGAGCTTGAGGTAGAGGGAGCGCGTCTGCGTCTTCACGGTGTTGAACGACACCCGCAGGGTTGCCGCGATCTCGGGGATCGTCGCGTCCGTGCGCAGCTCCGCGGCCACGACACGCTCCCGCGGCGTCAGATGCGGCAGCGTCGGTGCCGCCGGGGCCGTGGGCCGCGGAAGCCGCGCCACGACATCCGCGACGTCGGCGACCTCGGGCGCCCACTGCTCCCGCGGGCCGAAGACCTCGTTCAGCATCTCGAGGACCTCTTCACCGTCGAGTCCGATGAGGGCCGACGGCGAGCAGCCGCCGCCGACGGCGGCAAGGCTGACCGCCTCCTCCGCGGCCATCCGGGCCTGCCCGAGGTCGCCCAGCTGCCGGTACGCGAGCGCGCGCACCAGCAGCGTCCGAGGCAAGGTGCTCAAGCTGTGCTCGGCGCCCACACGCAGGCACACATCCGTGGCACGGAGCGCCATGAGCGCGTCCGGCAGCATCGCGGCGCCGGCGAAGCCACAGCGGCAGAGCAGGTGGGTCGGGTCGTCGCCGTGATCCGGACCGAGGACGGAGAGCACGCGTACACGGTCGCCGCGAACGAGGTGGGAAGCGGCGAGCACCTGGACGGCACTCATGCGCAGGATCGGTGGCAGGCGAGCGACGTCGATGCCGGAGGTGAGCGCGGCAGCTTCGGCGAGAGCGCCGCTCGCGTCGCCCCTCAGCAGACGCACGAGAGAAGAGCAGATCGCTCCGGCCGCAGGAGCCCACGCGGCGCCTTCGATCTGGAAGAGTCGGTTCCCGATCTCCTCGACCGACTCGAGGTCGCCCTCGACGAGCGACACGGACGCCTCCGCGATCGCCAGCGCGAGGGCCGGGCAGCCGCGCTCGACCCTCCCGGAGAGCCAGATCGCCCGCCGCGCGCGGCTCGTCTCACCGTTGAGGGCGTACGCCACGGCGAGCATCGCCTGGGCGCGATGACCGATGTGACCGCGGCTGCCGCCGACCTCGATCGCGGCGCGCGCGGCCTCCGACGCCGCACGCAACCTCCCGGAGTAGAACTCGGCCTCCGCGATCGCGGTCCACAGGTCGGCCCTGGCAGCATCCGTCACGTCGTCGAGCGCATCGGCCTGCGAAGGCATCCGTCGTCGCAGTCGTGCCCGTTCGGCCTCCGCCAGTTCCCGCGCCGCCTCGTAGGCGACCGCACTCAACCTCACCCGGATGGCGGTTGCCGCCTCTGCATACTCCGACATCCGCCCTGACCTCGCCCTCGCCCTCGTCACGAAGGAAGAGACGCCCTCGGCCCGGAATCGTGACGCAGGTTTCGAAAAAAGATCTCCGCCGAGTACCCGCGTCACGATCTCGACCTGTTGACATCTCGCGAATATGAAGGAACGACTGCTGCGACGCCGGCTGGCGCGAGACCGGATCCCGCTGCGTGCGGGGGATGCCGTCATCTGGGCGGATCGCCGCCCGAGAAGCAGCCGCGCCCGGAAACCGGCGGTGCCCGCCGTGGTGGTGCGCGCCATGGTCTTCCGCGGCGACTGCGTGCACGTCGTGAGCGGCTCCGGTCATACGCACCGACGGTGGCGCCGGGCGGAGGCGCGGTTCGTGCTCCCGCCGGCCGGTGCCGTGTTCGGCGATCGCGGTCCCTGGCAGGCGATCCTCGTCGAGGACGGGCACGACACCGTCGTCCTCGACTGCGATCTGTTCTGCCCCATCGGCTTCGCGGCGCTCCGCCGCCGCATCCGCAATCTGACCGCCATCGCCCACACTCTGGCCGAGATCGAGCCGGAGCGGGCGGGGGTAGAATCCGCGACGAATGACTTCCTCACCACCGCTTTCCGATGACGACCTCGTCGCCCGCGTGCGCGCGGGCGACCGTTCGGCGTACGGCGAGCTGTGGCTGCGCCACTCGGTCGCAGCTCACGCCGTCGCGCGGTCGTTCTCGAGCCTGGACCCCGACGACCTGGTCGCCGAGGCGTTCGCGCGCATCCTCGCGGCGATCGGACGCGGCGGCGGGCCCACGATGGGCTTCCGCCCGTACCTGCTGACCTCGGTCCGCAACGTCGCCCGCGAGTGGGGCACGCGGGAGGGCCGCGTCGACGCGACCGACCTGGCCGAGCAGGCGGCGGACGACGACGTGGCGCGCGAGACCGAGAACGCGCTGGAACGCGGAGCGACGGCCCGCGCCTTCCGCACGCTGCCCACCCGCTGGCAGGAGGTGCTCTGGTACGCCGAGGTGGACGGGCTCAAACCCCGTCACTTCGCGCCGCTGCTGGGACTCGCCCCGAACGCGGCATCGGCACTGCTCGTGCGGGCGCGGACGGGCTTCCGAGACGCGTGGATCGCGATGCAGCTGAAGGATGCGACGAGCCCGGAGTGCACCGACACGCTCGCCCTGCTGGGCGCACACACGCGGGGCGGACTCGCCAGGCGAGACGCCCGGCGCGTCGAGGCCCACCTGGAGACCTGCACGGGTTGCGCGCTGGCCTGGGCGGAGGCACAGGACGTGTCGTCCCGCCTGGCGCTCGTGCTGCTGCCGCTCGTCGTCGGGGTGTCGGCGACGGCGTGCTACGCGGCGTGGGCACAGTCGGGCGCCGCGCAGAGCGGGGTCGTCGCGCTCGGGGCCGCTGGCGCAGGCGGTGGCCCCGCCGCGCCCGCGCCCGGTCCCGCCGTACTCGGCCGCGTCGTGCGGCTGCGACGCCCGACGGCGAAGCAAGCGGCGTTGATGGCGGCGGCCGTCGCCGCCGTGGTCGCGGTCGGGGGGATCGCATGGGCCGCGATCGGCGCACCGGGTCCTGCGACACAGGTCGATATCGCCGAGGTCCCCGTCGATCTGAACGCCGGGGGCGCACAGCCCGGGCCCGGTGAGCACGATCCCGTCGCCGTCCCCTCCGCAACCCCGACCCCCGTCGCCACGGCGTCGCCGACGCCGCAGGTGACGCCGATTCCCACCCCGTCACCGTCTCGCACGCCTCGGCCCACGCCGGCGCCCAGCCCGAGCCCGGCAGAGGCCCCCACCCCGACCCCCTCGCAGACACCCACCCCGACACCGACACCCACACCAACCCCGACACCCACACCAACCCCCACCCCGACGCCGACACCGACCCCGACGATTCCCGTCCCCGACGTGCCCCCGGCGCCGGCCGTCGTCGCGGACACGAGCGCGGGGCCCAGGGTCTATCCGCTGCTCAGCGGAACGGGCGCGCTCGCCGGTGCCGTGATCGAGATCCGCGACGAGAACGGCGCGCGCTTCGCGCAGACGGTCGCGGACGGCGAGGGCTCCTGGAGCGTCGACGACCTGTCGGGGAGCGCGTGCACCACGGACGCGAGCGCATATCTTCCCGCCGGCGCGCACGTGCTCCGGGCGACGCAGACGATCGGCGGCCAGACCTCCGATCCCAGCGCACCGGTGGCCATCACGGTCGCGGAGCCGCCCACGCTCCTCTCGCCCGAGAACGGGTCGACCGTCGACGGCAGGGGCTTCACCCTCTCCATCCAGGGCGAGCCCTCGGCATCCGTGCAGCGCATCAAGCTCCCGGATCCGTCACCGTGCCGGCCGACCCCGATGGTGTTGAACGCCGACGGCGGGTTCTCCCAGACCTTCACGGTGCCCGACCGGGGCGCGGTCACGATCGGCATCCGGTACATCGATCCCGCGACCGGGCGTCACGGCCCGGCGGAGTTCGTCACCTTCACGGCGGAGTGAGAGCGCCGCCGGGTCACCCCTCGCTGAGGAAATCGAGGGCGGCCCGTCGGAACTCGCGGGAGCCGGGTGCGTTGAAGTGGTGGCGCCCGGGGATCTCGACGAAACGCCCCTGGGGGCACGCCGCGGCGAGCGCCCGCGATCCCTCGATGATCGCGTCCTCCGTGCCGGTCGCGAACAGGATCGGCTGTGAGGGGGCATGCGAGGGATCGGGGTCCGCGGCGCCCTGCGTCCGCATCCCCTCCGCGATGGCGAGGAGAGCGCGGAGGTCGTTGCCGCCGACGCGCTCGATCAGGCGCACGTAGTTCTGCGTGACGGTGTCGGTGACCGGCGTGCCCTCCGTCACGAAGGCGCGGGCCTGGTCGAGGTCGAGGCGGTTGAGCGGCACGCCGTCCGGCACGCCGCCCAGCACGACCCGCTCGATGCGCGGCGTCAGCTCGGCGGCGACCTCCCAGCCCACCCGCGCGCCGAGCGAGTAGCCGACGTAGAACGCCTCATCCACGAGATACGTGTCGAGCACGGCCTCGACGTCGGCGACGAACGCCGACAGGGCGTAGGCGGCCGGCTCGTGCGGCTTGTCGCTGCGGCCGTGACCGCGCTGGTCGAGCGCCAGGACCCGGTAGCCGGCGCGGGTCAGGTCGCGCACCCACCCCGTGCTCACCCAGTTGTCGCGAGTGCTCGAGGCGAAGCCGTGCACCGCCACCACGGTCGGCTCGGAGTCGTCGCCCCAGCAGTAGGTCGCGATGCGCACCCCGTCGGGCGCCATGACGTAGACGGGGTCGGGGACCCGGGTCAGTTCGGGAAGCGGGCTGCTCACCCCTCGATTGTGCCGCCTTCCGCTACACCTGTCGTCGGATGAACCTCATGAGGCCCGCGATGACACCGATCACGAGGAGGATGATGCCGATCCAGAGCAGGAACTTGACGGCCTCCACGAAGACGCCGAGCAGCAGCAGCACGATACCGACGATGACCAACAGGACTGCGATTCCGATCATGACTCCATCGTGATCGCGCCGGTGCGGCATCCCCTCCCCCTTTCGCGGCGCACCGGCCTGTGCTAACCCCCATCAGCGCAGGTCGACGGGGGACGCCTACGGCATTCACGCGCTCCCTGCCGATGCATACGATAGGTACGACATGCTGGTCGTGTTCCCTCGCTCTTCTTCCCGCTTGCCCCGCAGTAAGGCGCTGTCATGACCGATCCGAACCCTCCCGCCCGCGACGGCTCGCCCTTCGACGAGCTCATGCAGCAGTCCCCCGGGGAGGCGGCGACCTTCACGGTGGCCTTCCGCGGGTACGAGCGCCACGAGGTGGATGCGGCGATCGCCGACCTCAGCGCCCGCCTGCAGCAGGCCAGCGCCCAGGTCGCGAGCCTGGACGACACCTACCGCGACGAGATCGACCGGCTGCGCTCGGAGCAGCACGCCACGATCGATGCGCTCCGGGCGGAGAACGACGAGGCGCTCGAACGCCTGGGCGCGGATCTCGCGGCCGCTCGGGCGCAGGCGTCCGAGGCGGAGCAGCAGATCGCGGCGCTCAGCGCCCAGCTGGTCGACGCGCCGGCGAGGGAGGACGGTGAGGAACCGGCTTCGCGCCAGCAGTTCGAGGCCGTGCTGCGGGTGGCCGAGGAGCAGGCCAACGTCCTGATCCAGAACGCGGCGGTGCAGGCCGAGCGACTGCTCGAGGCCGCGCGCGAAGAGGCGGCGACCCGACGCGCCGAGGTGGACGCGGATGTCGCGCGGATCGCCTCGCAGGCCCAGCACGACGCCGACCAGCTGCGGCTGCGGATGGAGACCGAGTTCACGGCGCACGAGGCCCGCATCCAGCGCGAGTCCGCCCACGCCGCCGAGAAGGTCGCCCAGGCCGAGCAGGAGGCGGCGACGATCCGCACCGAGGCCGAGAAGGGCGCGGCGGCGCTCCGGGCGATGGTCACGCGCGAGACGACGCAGCTCCGGGCGGATGCCGAGCGCGACGTCCGCGAGATGAACGCCCGCGTGCTGGAGTTCGAGGAGACGCTGACGCGCCGGCAGGACGACGCGCAGCAGGAGTTCCTCGTGCTGCACAACCAGGCGGTCGCGCACGCCGAGCGGATCACCGCCGACGCCAACGAGCAGGTCGCGTCGTCCCTGGAGCACGCCCAGCGCATCTCCGCGAAGGCCGACGACTACGAGCGCCTGATGCGCGCGCAGGCGGCGCAGATCGAAGCCGACGCGCAGGTGCGCGCCCGCGAGACGCTGGACCGCGCCCGCGTCAAGGCGCAGAAGATCGTCGACAGCGTCACGGGTCACACGACCGGGGTGCTCCGGGACGCCGAGGACCGCACGCGCCAGCTCCGCTGGCAGCAGCAGCAGCTCACGAGCTTCATGGCGGAGGTGCGCGAGCTCATCCGCCCCGACGGCGTCGCCGCGCCCGACGAGGAGCCGGGCGACGAGGCGGGCGACCCCTCCGCCCCTCAGGACTAGCTCGCCACGTCCGCGACGGCGTCGCGGACGTGGCCGGCTTCCCCTCGAGAGCCTCGCGGACTACACGGCCAGGTGCGCGCCGCCGTCGGACTCGATCACGCTTCCGGTGATGTTGGGATTCGTGGCGAGCAGGACGAGGACCTGCGCGATGTCGTCCGCGCTAGCGATCCTTCCGGTGGGCAGACCCGCCGCGATCTGAGCGAACAGCCCTGCGCGGTCGGACTCCGGAACCATGCTCCACCAGGGCGTCTCCACGTATCCCGGTGAGACGGCGTTCACGCGGATGGGCGCCAGTTCTGCGGCGAGCGGCGCGACGAGTCCCTCGATCGCAGCGTTGAGCGCGCCGATTCCCGCCGTCCCGGGCATGCCCGTACGAGCGGTGACGGCCCCGACGAGGGTGATCGAGCTGGATGGCCCGAGGCACGGGAGTGCGGCCTTGAGCGCCGTGACGGTGGGCCAGAGCTTCTCTTCGAAGGCGCTGCGCAGCACGTCGAGATCGAGGTCGGCCAGCGGCCCCGCCCCCTTGTTGCCGCTGAGCGTGATGACGAGACGGTCGATCTCGCCGAGCTCGACGCAGAGCTCTTCCACGGCACGTGCCTCGGCTGCATCGAGGACATGCGGCTGCAGCTCGGGATGCGTCTGGGTCGCCGACTCGAGGATCTCGGCGCGGCGGCCGGCGATGTGAACGATATCCCCCAGGGCGGCAAGCCGGACGGCGGTGGCCAGTCCGATCCCGGAGCTGCCGCCGATGACGAGAGTGGTGGGCATGACTGTCTCCTTTCGCGAGACGTTGCGGTTCGCATTTACGGTAGCAGAAATACGAACCTCGGCGTCTCGCATTTGCTAGGCTGAGCGGCATGACCCAGACAGCGCCCGCCCGCCGCGGCCCGAAGCGCAGCGAGGAGTCGAGGTTGGCGATCCTCACCGCCGCGTTCGAGCTGACCCAGGAGGCCGGCTATCGAGGCCTCACCATCGAAGGCATCGCCGCTCGGGCCGGGGTGGGCAAGCAGACGGTTTACCGGTGGTGGCCGACCAAGGCGGACGTGCTCCTGGAGGCCGCTGCGGCGAAAGCGGATCTGCGCGTGTCGACCGCCGACCAGGGCTCCTACCGTCGCGATCTGGAACGGTTCCTGCACGACTCCTTCACGCTCGCGGCCTTCCCGGGACTGGCCGGACTCCTGCGCAGCCTGATGGCCGAGGCTCAGCTCGATCCCGACTTCGCGGCACGCTTCCGCGAGGGGTTCTTGAACCGGCGACGGAGCGCCCTCATCGAGATCGTCCGCCGCGGCCGGGTGCGCGGAGACGCCCCCGGCGAGCAGCCGACCGAGCTGCTCGCGGATGTCGTCTTCGGCGTGATCTGGTACCGGCTGCTCGCCACCGAACGCCCTCTCGACGCCGACGACGTCGACCCCCTGCTCGATCTTCTCGCGCCGGCAGGCACCCGACAGCGGCATCCCTGAACCGCTTCCTCGATCACACCGACGAGACCCGAGCCCACGTCGACGCCTACCGCGTCGACATCCCGCGCCGCCTCCGCGACATCAGCGAGCACCTCGGCGCACGCTGAATCCCTCCGGCGACGACTAGCTCTCGGCGTCCTCCGCGGCGAAGGAGTCGAGCGTCTCCGCCAGCCGGGAGAGGAAGTCGACGACACGATCGGCCGCATCGTCGTCCAGCCCGCCGGCGAGGGACATCATCGTCTCGTAGACGTCGCCGAAGATCTCGGTCACCCTAGCCACGGCCTCCTCGGTCGCGACGAGCACGACGCTGCGGCGGTCGGAGGGATGCGGCAGACGCACGAGGTGTCCCGCCGCTTCCAGGTGGTCGACCATGAGGGTGACGGCGGTGGAGCGGGCGCCGAGATAGTTCGCGAGGTCGGTCGGGGTCACGGCGTCCCCGGCCCCCTGCGCGCGAACCACGAATCGGAGCGCGTGCACCTCGCTCTCCGTCACGCCCATCACCCGCGCACTGCGTGCGCGCAGGTCGCGCTCCGCCCGCTGGACGCGGTTCAGCGTGTCCATGACGCGCAGCCCGCGATCCTCCGCGTGTGCATCGGCGCGTGCCTCGATCTCGATCCACATGGTGTCGTCGCGCCTCGTTCTCCGTTCGTCCCTGCGATCCCTACCTTAGCGAGTAGGTCGGAAGACACTTATTCCTCTTGTTGTTTAGCTAGCTTTGCTAGTAGTTTCTTCTCAGGAATACGAGCGAGGAGAAATGATGGGCCAGCTGCATTACGGGACCTCCGAGTCCCCGATCGAGATCCCCGACCGGCTTCTCGCGCACGTGAAGGTGGTCATGGCGACGAAGCTGCGCCGCGGCGAGAGCTTCACGGTGAGTTGGACGAGCCCGGTCGGTCGCGAGTCGATCTGGGTGCACCAGTCCATCCCGCTCCGCTTCGTGTTCAGCACACCCGAGCCCGAGACCCTCGACCCCGAGCTGGTCTCCCGCCTCGCGCACGTCGCGAGCATGTCCGGCAATCTGCCGATCAGCGCTGCGGACGCCGCTATCGCGGCCTCGAGCGCACAGCCGCTCCCGCGGGCCACCGCGGCCTGACGGCATCGGCGCCGCGAAGCGCGCCGATGCCGTACCCTGGTACACGCAAGGGGAGTACTCCCACGTGGTGACGCCGTCAGTACGGGTGCCAAGAAGCATCCCGGCCCACCAGCCCGATCCGGGTGGAGGAGACCTTGGGTCCCTGTGTTGTCGACCCTTCCGGAGCTCCCATGCATGTCACCCCGCTCGTCTGGATCATCACGATCGCCGTCACGATCGTGTTCTTCGTCTACGAGTTCTTCGCGCACGTCCGCAAGCCCCATGAGCCGAGCGTCGGCGAGTCGGCTCGCTGGTCCGCGTTCTACATCGGCCTCGCGCTGCTGTTCGGCGTCGGGATCGGCCTCGTCAGCGGCTGGACCTACGGCGGCGAGTACTTCGCGGGCTACCTGACCGAGAAGGCGCTGTCGATCGACAACCTCTTCGTCTTCCTCATCGTCATGACCGGCTTCGCCGTCCCCAAGGCCTACCAGCAGAAGGTCCTGCTCATCGGGATCGTGATCGCGCTCATCATGCGCGGCGTGTTCATCGCTCTCGGGGCCGCGCTGATCGAGAACTACGCGTGGATCTTCTACATCTTCGGCGCGCTGCTGCTGGTGCTCGCCTGGCGTCAGGTCGCCAGCCACGGCAAGGAGCCCGACCCCACGCGGAACCTGTTCGTGCGGGCGGCGCGCCGCATCCTGCCCATCACCGACGACTACCACGGCGACCGTCTCTCGACCCGCATCGACGGCAAGCGGTTCTTCACGCCGATGCTGCTCACGATCGTCGCGATCGGGTTCATCGACCTGGTCTTCGCGTTCGACTCGATCCCCGCGATCTACGGCCTGACCAGCGAGGC
Source organism: Microbacterium sp. SORGH_AS_0888 (assembly GCF_030818905.1). NCBI lineage: Bacteria > Bacillati > Actinomycetota > Actinomycetes > Micrococcales > Microbacteriaceae > Microbacterium > Microbacterium sp. SORGH_AS_0888. Next base: position 2,625,794 of record NZ_JAUTAZ010000001.1, on the reverse strand, counting down.
GTACATCGTCTTCACGGCGAACGCCTTCGCGCTCATGGGCCTGCGCCAGCTGTTCTTCCTGGTCGGGGGGCTCCTGGAGCGGCTCGTCTACCTCGCCCAGGGGCTCGCGGTCATCCTCGCGTTCATCGGCGTGAAGCTCCTCCTCCACGCGCTGCACGTGAACGAGGTCCCCTTCATCAACGGCGGTCAGGGTGTCGCCTGGGCGCCGGAGATCCCGATCTGGTTCTCCCTGCTGTTCATCGGCGCGACGATCGCGATCGCCACCGTCGCGAGCCTGGCCAAGACCCGTCGAGACGCACGACGCGAGGAGCCCTCGAGCCACGCGTGACCCGCCTCAGGCGATGAGGCGCTCCACACGGGCGAGCAGGTCGCGGGGCGAGAACGGCTTGGTCATGTAATCGTCCGCCCCCGCGGCGCGGGCGCGCTCGACGTCGGCGTCGCGGGCACGGGCGGTGAGCATCATGATCTTCGTGCCGGCGAACGCCGCGTGCGCCCGGAGCTCCTCGCACACCTCGATACCGGTCTTCACCGGCATCATCCAGTCGAGGATGATGACGTCGGGCGCCCGCTCATGCGCGGCCGCGACACCGGCCTGACCGTCGGGCGCGACGACCACATCATGCCCCGACGCCGACAGGCGGAAGCTGATCAGCCCCGCGACATCCGCATCGTCCTCCACCACGAGAATGCTCGCCATCATCCGTCTCCCTGAACGCGCCGACCCCCTTGTGATCGACCGTACCGGTCCGCGGCGGTCTCCTCTGCCCCCTTGTGCATACGTCGCCGGAACCTGGACGCACTACGGTCATCTCATGCACATCCCCCTGGTGCACGCGGACCTCGCGTCCGCGGAGCAACGGCAACGGATCGCGCCGCTCTGGTCGTGGCCTCTCATCGCGCTCGTCCTGGTGGCCGTCGCCTACGCCAGCGTCCTGCTCTCCGGCCCCGATGCCAGCGTCTCCCTGTGGTGGCCGGCGGCGGGGCTCGGCGTGTGCTTCGCCCTCAGAGCAGAGCGACGCCGCCTGCCGGCCGCGCTCGCGGTCATCGGACTCTGCACGCTCGTGGCCGAGCTCGCCGGCGGCCGGGGAGCGCCCCTCGCCGTCCCCTATGGTCTCATCAGCGCTGTCGAGGTCGCCGTCGTCATCCTCGTGCTCCGCCCGGGGGCGCAGGGGTTCCGCCTGCGGACGACCCGCGACGCGTCGCGGCTCGTGGTCGCCGCTCTCACGGCCGCACTGATCACCGGAGCGCTCATCAGCACGACGACGCTGCTCCTGAAAGGCACCGAGTTCGGCCAGACGCTCGTCAACACGTTCGCCGCGCACCTCGCGGCGCTCCTGCTGATCACGCCCTTGGCGGCGCTTCCGCCCGGCTCTCTCGATCGCCTGCCCCGGGTCGAGTCGCTCGCGCAGGCCACCGTCCTGGTCGCATCGATCCCGCTCGCGTTCCTGCCGGGCAGCTTCCTGCCGCTCGCAACACTGCCGTTCGCGTTCATCGTGTGGGGTGCGGCCCGACTGCCGGCGGCACTCGCCCTCGGCGAGGCGCTCTTCCTCGCGAGCGCCTCACTGCTGCTCACGGCGATCCTCGGCCCGCCGAGCTACATCTCGATCCTCGACGCGCGGGAGATGGCGCTCGTCATCGAGGCCTACATGATCACGATCGCGGTGTTCACGATCATGCTGGTCACGACCCGCTACGAGGCGCGGGCGGCGATGGCGACCGCGACGAGCGCGTCGCAGCTGCTCTCGGGCGGTCTCGTCGACTCCCAGGTCGGGCTGGTGATCGCGCAGCAGGAGGCGGACGGCATCATCATCGTCTGGGCGAACCGGTCCGCGTTCCACATGCTGAACGACGAGCTGAGCGAGGATCGCACGTGGTCCGGTCCGCTCGCGAGGAACGCGGTGGCCTCGATGACCGAGCACGTGCAGACGGTGTACGAGAAGCCCGAGGGCGGCGTCATCAGCGTCCTCGCCCACCCGATCCCCGATCAGGGCGGCCGGTTCTCCACCCAGCTCGTCGATGTCACCGCGAGCGTGCGGATGACGCGCGCACGCGAGGCGGCGGAGCAGGCGCGCGCCGCGGCCCGCACCGCCCTCGCCGAGCTGGAGCGGCAGCGCGACGACCTGATCGCCACCACCAGCCACGAGCTGCGGACGCCCATCACGAGCATCGCCGGCTACACCGAGCTGCTGCAGGAGTCGGACCGTCTCTCCGCGCAGGAACGATCCTGGGTCGAGATCGTCGGGCGCAACACGGAACGGCTCTCCGAGCTCGTCGAAGACCTCCTGACGCTCGGCAACGCCTCGGACGCATCGGCCAGCGACATCCGCGCGGTGACACTGACCGAGCTCGCGACGCGCTCGGTCGAGGCGCACCGCTCGGCCGCCGAGGCCAAGGGGCTCTCCCTGCGCGTCGAGACGGACCCGGCGCTCATCGTGCACGGACCGGCCGCCGACCTTCGCCGGGCCGTGGGCAACCTCGTCGCCAACGCCGTGACGTTCACCCCGCCCGGCGGCACGGTCCGTATCTGGTCGGACACCGAGGACGGGCGGATCGCGCTGCGGATCACGGACACCGGACCCGGGATGTCGCCCGCGACGCTCGCGCACGCGTTCGACCGGTTCTATCGCGGGGCGGAGGCGGCGATCGCCAACGCGCCGGGGACCGGACTCGGCCTCCCGATCGCGGAGCGGCTGATGGCACGCAACGAAGGCGCGATCCTGCTGGAGTCCCTTCCGGGCGGCGGTCTCACGGCGAGCGTCGTCTTCCGCGACCCGACGCCTGCGGAGTGATTATCTCCGGCCCGCGCGACGATCGAGGCCGGGCGGATACGGAATAGTTGGCTTGTGGACAAGCGGATGTATCCCGTCCGCCAGGCGCTGAGCTCCGCCCTGGCGCAGATCGAGGACGCCCGCGGCATGTACCCGGATGGCCCCGTCGTGCTCGCACTCGACGCGCTGCAGGACGCGGTCAGCCAGCTGTGCGACCTCGTCCAGGATCTCGAGGAGGAGCGCCGCCCACCACGAAACGGTTACGTGCGCACCCGACCGCACAGGAACTGAGGTCAGAGGATCGCGTTCAGGTAGCTGACGATCGCCGCGAAGACGAGGAGTCCGACGCCGATCGCGAGCAAGGCCACGCCGATGTAGACGAGCCACCTTCCGCGGGGCCGGTTCGGGTCCGGGATACCGTCTCGGGTCATGCGGAGCATGCTAGCGGGAAACCGTGAACCGCGCGTTTCGCGCGGGTCATACTCACCTCGACGAGCCGTGTCAAGGCCCCTGCAGCAGTCCGGAGCGAGCCGGATACTTGAGCCAGCAACACCGCATGCCGAGAGTGTTCGGGTCACTCCAAGCGAGCGAAGGCGTGGCGAGGCGCGAGCCCCACGCACGAGGTCCCTCTCCGGTCCCCCAGCCGGAGGGGGACCTCTGCTGTGCACCAGGGGCGTCGGCGCGGTACAGTCTCAGCGGTAGATCCGCCAAACCCTGGGCCTCGGCATGGTGCGTCCCGCATCGTGCCCGGGCTGGCGGCGCCCGCGGCCTCCGGCATCCACCCCCTGCGCCGGAGGCCGCTTCCGCTTTCGACGGCACGGCTCCCGGCGGGGATCACTCCCCCCGCGGGGAGCGGATCACTCCCGCGTGCGGAGCGCGACGACGGCGATCACGGTCATGAACGACGCCGTCACCGCCAGGAACAGCCCGACGCCGACGGCACGGACGGTCTCGGCGCCGAAGGCATCGGCGCCGACCACGAGGGCGGCGCCCCACGCCGACAGGAGCACGAGGCCGACTGTCGCGAGAGAGACGACGAGGATCTGTACGCCACGAAACATGAGGACTCCCTTGTCCACGGTGCTCGATGAGTGGTGCAGGTGTGGTGGTGCTCTTGGCGCATGAGCATACGACATCCGCCACATGTGTGTTATTCGAACCCCGCCCAAATGAAAGTTTGGGCGGGGTTCTCACATATGTGCCGTTCTGACGTGTCTGGAAGCTCAGCAGGGCGGCCTCAGGGTTCCAGCGCCGCTCAGGACGGTTGCCCCACTCTTCGACGGGGACGAGGTGTTCATCGGTGCCGGTGGCCGCAAGCGGCGCGCCGAACACCTCGTGCTGCTTCGGTGGCATGAGCATCGCGACCTCGCGCACCTCGGTGGTAATCGATGCATCCCTCGACAGGATGCCCGCGAACAGCTCCTGTACTTCTGCATGCTCTACTGAGCCGTCTTCCCCGATGAACAGCTTCTTGAACAGCCCCTGGTTGAGGAGTCTGCGCTCGGACGCCAGTGCGCGGCTGTACTGCTCGCCGCAGAGTCGAGCGACTTCGAGGGCGCGTTCCAGTTGTTCGTCGAGCTGTTCGAGGGCTTGCTCGGCGGTAGCGATCTGTCGAGCAGCCGCATCCACTTCTCGGGTCGTGCGATCCATCTCCTGCTTCAGCAGGTCCAGAGGCACCGCTCCGGCGTAGTGCGCCTGCAGCAAGGAGGCCTGCTCGTTTTTCAATACAGCGTGCCGTCTCCGAGCCTCACCAAGAGTGAACGTGGCGTCGGCTTGGCTCTTCTCTAGCTCGTCGCGGACGACGTGGCGGATGGCGTCGACCCGCTCGGCGGAGAAGTGGAGGCTGCGGTAGAAGTCCTCAACCCCATCCTCAATCCGGGGGAGGCTGACGTACTTTCTCGTGCAGGGCGCAGCCTTTGCTCGGCGACCGATGCAGAAGAAGTACTCGTAGATGCCGCCCTTGCCCCTGTTCTGGCTGTAGATCAGTCGGTTGCCGCACTCCCCGCAGTAGATGGTCCCCTTGAGGTAGTGCGGATGCTTGCGGTCCTTCTCCCCAGCGGTGTTGTGCGCCGCCAGAATGTCTTGAACCCGCAGCCAGAGGTTCCTGGCGATGAGCGGAGGGTGCGAGCCCTCGTAGTAGCCGCCGTTGTAGACGACGATGCCGACGTAGTACGGGCTGGAGAGCAGTCGGTGGAGCGTCGGGGCCGTGATGGGTCGACTCGGACGGTCTTGTCGTCCCCGGTTGCGAAGCCCTCGTGCTTCCAGAGCCACGACGAGCCGTTGGAGGCTCCAGTTGCCGGTTGCGTACTCCTCGAATGCCCATCGGATGTGGGGAGCCCGTTCTTCGTCGATCTCGATCCAACGTATGTCGGCGCGTCCTTCCTTGCGCTGCTTGTTCACGTAGCCGAGAGGTGCCAGCCCCGGGGTGCCGCCCTCTTTGAGCTTGGTGGTGATGCCCTTGTGCACCTCGGCGGCGAGGTTGTTCGAGTAGTAGGCGGCGACGCCGCGCATGAACTGGAGGTTGAGGAGCCCCTGTGGCGTCTCGTCGATGTACTCGGTGACCGACACCAACGTCGTCTTCGTTGCTTCCCGCGCCTCGTCGACGACGTAATCGACTTTGGGGGAGCGGCTGAGTCGGTCGAGCTTGTGCACGATGATGTGCGTGATGTTACGTTCGGCGAGGTCGGTGAGCATCTCCTTGAACCGTTTCCGATTCGTCGTCGTGCCGCTCTTTCCGGGGTCGATGTAGACGTCCACGATCTCGAGGTCGTGTTCTCGCGCGTACCGCTCACAGGCCTCGCGCTGGTAGGGGATCGAGAAGCCGTCTTGGCCACCGCCCATCCGGGCCTGCTCCTCCGTAGACACGCGGGCATACACGGCGGCGCGGCCGCGTCTGCTCTTCAGAGCTTGCGCACGTGGCGTCAAGATCGGTGCGGCAGTAGGCGTCTCGCCGTCTCGGAGGCGCTGTACGAGGTCGGTGTGTGCGCCGACGTAGAGTGAGCGTCGCTCCTTCTTTCGAGGGAAGACTGGTCCGGGGTCCGCGGAGACCCCTTGGTGGTCCGCATCGTAGGAAGGCCCGGCGCCGGTGCTGTCCTCGTCGCCCATGATGTGCGCTTCCTCACTTGTCGATGCATCCTCGAAATCACGGGACCATAGCAGGTCGCCCCTCGGCCCGTGGTTGGTCTCGTTAGTTGTATTGGTTCCTATGGCTGACTCCTTTCCGGCTGGTGCCGTGGTCAGTGGACCACGAAACGCATTTATATGCAAGTGAATGGAATTTTCGTTCAGTGAGCACCCCTTTTGGGAGACTTCTCAAGCCGAAGAGAGCGTGCCCCGTCGATGCGTGCGAGGGCGAGCTTGGCGTAGTCGGGGTTCAGCTCGATGCCCTGCCAGTCACGGCCAAGGTTCTCTGCGGCGATGGCGGTCGTGCCGGAGCCCATGAATGGGTCGAGCACGACTCCCTGTTGAGGAAGCGCGTCCGGACATTCGCACGTCTGACGTAGGGCCCCGCGAACAGCAGCAGCACCGAGCTTTCGGATCAGGCCTCGTTTCCATGGGGATCCACACAGTGCGCAGATCCCCTCAGGACATCCGGCACGAACACACTGCTCCGCAAGAGTGATGGGGAAGGTGGCATGGTGGTCCCCCTTCCACGCACTGACCGGGATCATCCAGACGTCGCCCGGATTCTTACCGAGGTCATGCCCGACCTTGCCGAGTGCGCGGTTGCGCTTCAAGCCGTCACCGCGGTCACCGTGCTTGCCTTGCCACGAGTCTGGGCCAGTGCGTCCGGGGAGTGTGTCTCGTCGCTTGGGTGGCCGGGTGAGGTGCGGCACACGTACGGCGTCGAGGTCGAAGAAGTACGTGGGCGACTTGGTGAAGACGTAGACGACTTCCCACTGATTACGCAGACGATCGTTGACCGCGGTCGGGAGGCCGTTCGGCTTCGCCCAGATGACCTTGTTCCGTAGTACCCAGCCCGATTCGACCATTGCGATCGCGAGTCGCTCTGGTCCGAGCAGCAGGCTCTTCTTCGGGGCGCCGTTGCCGGGGGTTCGAGAGTAGCTGTCTCCGACGTTGAGCCAGAGCGTCCCCGAGGGCTTCAGCACATCCTTCAGTGGCTCGACGACCCGGAGCATGTTGTCGACCCAGCCCTGAACGTTCCCCTCGTTGCCGAGCTGGTCAGCCATGCCGTAGTCGCGCAGGGCGTTGGCGTACGGAGGGCTGGTGAGCACCATGTCGACGGACTCGGGTGGGAGCGTCCTGAGCGTCGAGGCGGCATCGCCGATCAGAAGCCGTGGATCCTCACTAGGCATGATCTACCCCGCTCTCTGCGGTGAGGGTCTTGACGAGCTTCTGGGGCGTCGAGAAGGCATGGAGCGCCATCGTTACTCGGGCCGTGCGTCCCAACTGCTTCTGGATGCGACTGAGTCGGCTCTCGCTCGACGCGAGCCAGAGCACCTGGGGGAAGCCGCCCGAGCGCTTCTCCTCGATGCCGGTTCGCCAGTAGGACTCGTAGACGCCGGCCTTCTTGACGATAGTCTTGAGCGACTCCGTCGCGCGGTCATACTCCCCGAAGATCAACGTCTCCCAGTCCACGTGCGCGGCGACGACCGCGAAGAAGTCGGGCTTGAGGGTGATGAGCTGCCCGCCGATGCCGGGGAACGGACGCCAGCAGCGGGGCTCCGTTGTGAAGTCGATGAGGCGCAGCGTTCCGGCCCGCTCGGCTTCGATGAGGTCGAGATGGATGTCAGCGATGCCGAGTTCGTGCTCGAGGAACGCCGTCGACGGGACGCGCACTCGTCGGTCCGGCTCGCCGCTCGATACCAGGCGTTCGCCAACGGGCGTCAGGTGCCAGACGTGCTGCGACGATCCACCGCTGACGCCGCCGAGGTTCCGGGGGAGGGCGCTCAGGATGCCGTAGCTCCTCAGTTTCGCGAGGACGCGGCGTGCACTACGGGCACCACTTAGCGGCGTCGCGTGGTCGGCGAAGTGCCATCGTTCGATGTGTCTGGTGCTGAGGAAGCGGTGCTGTTTCAAGGTGGCGATGATGCGGAAGTCCCGTGCCGTCAGGCTCATGCGGATTTCGTCGAGCCGCAGTTTGCCGACGCGGCCTGCTTGGGCTGTTGCCGTCATGCCGAAGGCATGACTGTCGATCCCTTGATCGGCTGGTTCGGCAGTATTTGAGCGGGGTCGACTGAGGTCGAGGGGGAGCCGATCGGTAGAGCGATCGGCTGATCCGTTTCTCGCTTCCGGTTGATCTTCTTGTTCTAGTTCTGAGTTCATGGTCACGGTGAAGGGGTCTCCTGTTTAGAGGTTGTTGGTGGGACGTGGGCGGCGACCGATCCCTGGTGGTGGTCTGCCGTCATCGCCTGGCGTGACATCACCGGCGTCGTAGAGTTCCGCGACGGCGCGGTCAACTTCCTCTGGGGCGATCCCGTAGCGGCGGTGGCTCTCGGCCGCGATTTCCGACGCATCGCCGAGCGGATCAGGCAGCTTGATCGTGCGGCCTGAAACGAACGTCTGGGTCTTTCCCTGTTCGTAGAGGGCGGCGTAGATGTGGAACTGCTCCAGGCTCATGAGATCGATAGCCTCAAGCTCGGGGGAGTGTCGGGAAAGGCTGACGGCATCGTCGGCTCCGAGCTGGAAGTACACCCGGCTGCGGACGGAGCCGGTGACCACCTCGCGAAGCTCTTTAGTGAGCTGTGCCATGACCTGATTAGCCAGAACGAACCCGGCGCCGTAGCCGCGGAACAACGTCAAGGCTTCGGCGAAGTCCTGCGTGCCGTGGGTGAAGTGGTGCCACTCGTCGACCGTCACCATGACCGGGTGCCGCTTCTCCGCCGGAACCACGGCCCGCTCGTTGATCGCCCCGAAGGCCTCATGTAGGAGGAGTGAGCCGAGCAGCGCCACCCCCTGCGTACCGAGCTGCGCCTTGGGCAGCGGAGCCAGGAGCACCTTCTTCTCCTTGCCGAACACCTGCCGGACATCGAACTTCGGCTCGGCTTGGCCGAGGCAACGGCGGAACGAAGGCCGCAGGAGGAGCTGGCGAAGTCGCACGAGTACGGGTGCCACCAGTTGCGCCCGTGCCTGTTCGCTCCTGGCTTCGAACTCCGCCCAGTACGCCTGGAGGAAGACGTCGCCCGACGCGTTAGCCACCACCTTGCGGCGGAACTTCGGGTCGGACAGGAGCAGCGGCAGCATGAGCAGCGTCGCCCCCGGGTAGTGGACAAGGGAGAGTAGCGCGGCATTGAGCAGATCCCTCGTGGTGATGCCGATCACGTCGGAGAGCACGGAGCTGAAGATGCTTACGAGCCCGTCAACGACGACTTCCGGGGATCGTCCGTTCAGACGCAGTGGGTTGAGGCCGATGATGCCGTCCTCCGAGAAGAGGTCGAGGTATACCAGTCGGTCACGCTGCTCCGGCTCGATTCTGGCGGCGATAGAGGTGCACAAATCGACCTTTGGTTCCAGCACCAGGGCGGCTTTGCCCTGATTCACCCACTGGACGACGAGCTGAGCGGCGGCGTCGGACTTCCCGACGCCGACCGGCCCTAGGAGGGCGATACCCCGTAGCACCGCGTCGTCACCGAGTGTGATCGGCTCGGAGTGGCCCGGTGCGGTTGAGTGCGCAAGCACGAGCCTGTTCTTCCCCGTCGGCATAGTGATCGTCGGCGCGAGCTGAACAGGGTGCAGTGGGGGAAGCCCTGGAAGTTCATCCCCTATGGGAAGGCCGCTAAGAGCTGCTGCCTCGCGAACGGTTAGCCGGAGTGGCCACAGGAGCGGGCGGGTTGCGTCATCGAACGACCGCGGAGACGACCCGTGAACTCTGAGGTGTACGCCTGGCGCTTCCAGGCGGCGAAGAGCGGCGTGGAGATGACGGAGGAGCACTCTTGTTCGTTCCGGCGAATCAGCAGTAGCTCCGAGCCGGACGGTGGCTGCGAAGCCGGGTTCGTGCTGCTTCACTCGAAGCTGTTCCGCAACGAGTGGCTCGGGATGAACCGGTGAGCGATCCAGAAGGGTATCGAGGAGGCCGACGGGCTGGAGATCCTTCGAAAAGGTGACGCCGCGAAGCCGAGGGCCAACGACGACTTGCAGTGCAAGGAACTCCCCGTTCTTTACGTCGCTGAGGGCTCGGTACAACTCCCTGGTCGAGAGTGTGAGCGCATCGGGGACGAACGCCCGATTCGCGGGGCGAACGGTGACCGCCTGTGCATGGCTGGCAGGGTGGCGGTCAGGAGCCTCAACAGCCGCTGCGTCAAGTAGACGAGTCGTGGCGTGCACGACATCAGCACGAGCGTGGAGCAGTAGATGGATACCCTGCGGGTCACCTCGAAGTTCAAAGACCAGGTGTGCGTGTGTGGCCTCGTGGACGACCCGCCGAACCATTTCGAGGGCCGTTGCCTCGTCGAGAGGTCGCTTGACGATGAGTTGCCGCCACACGAGTGGAGGTGGGGTTCTCATTGCTCATCCTCCGCGTCGGTGTCGGTCTCCACGGACATTGCTGGCTCCTCACGGAGTTGTCGTGCGGCGATGGCGAGTACGGCACGGGCCACTTTCCGGAGAGCCATGTCGTCTCGCGGTGGTCGATCCTCGGTTCCAAGTACACGAACCCTTGGTTCTTCTTTCTCTTTCATGTGCCCTCCCTTCCTCGCCGATGAAACGTCGATGCTCCGATCAAGGAGCGCGCGAATACTGCCTCACGAGACCCATGGGGCCGATGAGGAGACGAATGGATTAGTTGATCTACGGGGCGAACGAGACGCCCGATTCACGCGCCGCAGCTAAAAAGGCGCTGTGAATTCGAGGCACAGTATGGGCAAGAGTTCCCTCGGCGTAAACTGTCCGATCGGTACTGTAGAAAACTTCACAACAGCGACTGGAACATCGCCCTGCACCCGATCATGACCTGGTTTAGCGCCACCGATTCCGGAGTGTGATAAATACAACAATGATCACGAAGATGACGGCGGCGATGATGCTCAGCTGCCACCAGACGGCAGCGATGAGTTCGATGGCGGTGTTGATGGCCCAGGCCAGAAACAACACCGCCAGGGCCAGCAAGAACAACCGCTTCGCCAGCCCTGGCGAGTTGTCAGTCATGGTTCACCTACTCCCGAAGCTTCCGGGCCTGACGTTCCATTTGCTCGCTGACCTGCTGGGCGTCCATTCGGATAGCATCGGCGATCCGGGCTGCCCGCATCTCAACGCCACGCAGTTCCAGGTCCAACCGCTTTTGCAGTTGCTCGCGCCTTGACTCCGGTAACCTTTCGAGCCAGTTCACGAAATGGAAGCCGAGGACTACAAAGAACGGCGATGCGCCGATTAGCGGTCCAACTATCAGCCAGGGAGACACGACTACAGCCCTTGATCGAGGCGGGACATCGTTCGCTCCCCGAACGCGGTGAGCATCCGGCCGAACAGCGCTGCTCCGCTAGGGTTTCGCGTGGCGTGCCCTTCGGCTTCAACGAGCAGCCGTGCTGCTTCATTCATGCCGATGCGAACGAGGTTGGCGTCCTGCTGGATCGCCGCCGCGGTCACGATGCTGTTCAACGTGATCCGTTCGATTTCACGACGAGCAAGGCGGGCGTTCGGACTGTTCGACCACATTGGAAGCTGGTTGCCGCCGAGGGAGCGCATGATGTCTGACATTGGTGTTTCCTCTCTTTGAGAGGGGTCGACCCGGTTCTGTGCCGTCGAGCCGACCCCGGGTGGTTAGTTCGGGTACGGCTCGAAGAAGTCCTTAATCGCCTCTTCGGTCACGCCGTACTTGCGTAGAATGGCGGTGATGGCATCGCGTTCATCGTCAAAATCGAAAATCAACATGTCGGCCTCAATACGGAGCTTTGTGGTGCGGTGGTGCCGCCCGGGCGGCTCGGAGCTGATCAACTGATACAAGACGTACTCGCCGTGTGGGTGATGCTCCAAGCAATGACAAGATGACGTCCAGATGACGTGAATTTGTGCGCAGATGACAGTCGAAATGACGTCTGAAAAGGAAAAGCTCCGTTCCGGATGTCCGGAACGGAGCGGTGGCTCAGATGGATGAATGTCGTTCTTCTTGCTGCTGACCGAAGCCGGTGTTACCTCAAAGTGGCAGCACGTGCTCGGTCGTAGGTGTTCCTGTCGAGTGCCGGGTGACTGAGTTCCAGCTCGTCGTCCAGCAACGGGACCGATAGGTCGACCAGTCCCTTGGTGTAGTTCTTGATCTCGTCCTGGGTCCAGTCGCCGTTCTCGTCCGCGTAGTCGCGTCCGAAGCGATCACGTCGGAGTTGGTCGGCGATGCTGATGACTGCGAGGAGCCAGGTCTCGTACGTCGGGCAGGACAACACGGCGTTACCTTCGATCAGCCAGCCGAGCAGGTAGTCCAGGATGCAGGTGGGCTGCTTGCCCGCCTGCAGTTCCCGTCCGATGACGGTGTTCGCGATTTCCTTGCCGTCTTCTGCTGTCAGCCAGTAGATGAACCACTTGGCTGGGTCCCAATCCGACTGGTAGGCCAGTCGGTAATCCTTCATGTGAGCCAAGGTGGGCTCCTTTCGATGAGGAGCCACCTCCAGTGCGTATTATAACATAACGATAATCATTGTCAATAGCATCGCGGCGCTACACTTCACCTATGGGCCGGGCGGAAGACGCGGAACTGATCGAAGCGTGCCGCATTGACGTACGTAGCCTCCTCGGCGGTACGAGAGTCGAAGACCTGCCTGAACTCAATCGTGTCGTCGCGGAGGTTGCCGCACAGGCCGTTTCCGGCATCACGTGGACAACCGCATCGACCTTCAATGCCATTGAGCAATTGGTAGAATCGGTTGACGACCTGGAAACTGCGCGACCGGGAGTTTGGGCCGCGAAAGTGCTTCTTGGCTACAGTATGGCTCCGCGCGAAGACGACCCGGTGCCGGGGCACCCGCAAGGTTTCACGCTAGCCAAGCTCCGAAGCAAAGAACTCAAGAACACAAAGGCTTCATTCTCGAGAAGCATTGATCTGCGCCGCGCCTACGTACTTCCGATCTTTGGCCTTACGTCAGTCGCAAATCTTCGTGAGGATCGCAAGCCTTCGAGTGGTATAACACCCCTTCTGGACGAATTTGCGGCTGAACTGATCGCGCTCGTTCGGCAACGAGCGAGCGAATTTGGCGCCGAGCAAGACGCTCCTGATATTGGGGATGAGGAGGGCTATGTGCCACGGGCCATCGACGAAGAAGTTTTCATTCCCCGTTTTGCAAGTGACAAACGTCGTGATGCTCTCGTTCTTGTCTATATGCACCAACGGGAGCTAGCGAAGATCCTCACGGCCTTCGAGCTCGTGGTTGTCTCGGTCCACAACTCGATAGAATTCACATGGTCTTATGGTCAAGTCTGGCAACTTGAGCAACACCGTCGGGCGCTTCGAAGGTTGAACCAGAATCGTGAATGGCGCGGGGAAGCTCTAGTTCATTTTGCCCGGATCGTATGGTGGATTCATGGAACGAAGTGCGTCTCCGAAGACACTTCGAGTGCTACATTTCGGCTGCGGGAGCTTTGGACACGTATCGAGTCCCTGTGGCCGGATACGCTAGGCGAAGCGGCAGTTCTGCGGAGGATTGGAGATTCAGTCGATAGCTTCCTGCAATTCAAGTCGAGTGCAAAGCATCAAGCTGATTTTGATATCATCGAACGCCTTTGGGCGAATGAAGTCTTTGCAACCGGACTCGTGGGCGCGAGAAATTCGTGGGCGAGATTACGTCGGTCGAGTGCTCTTAGGCTTGAATTGCTTGGGTTGGTAGCTACGTCAGCCTTCTTGGCGAAGGAGATTCTGGGCACTCCGACTCGGCCAGAAGATTCCTTCCTTCGCGATGTGATCTCGCTGACGAAGAAAATCCAGAAGGCGGATGGTTCATGGTGGTTCGAGCCAAGGCCTGAGCTCTCGACGGAGGCAGCTGTTTCGCGAATTCAAGAGGTCATTGAGTTATCTGGCGAACAATTGGAAGGCATGCTGTGGCCGTGGCCTCTCTCGGACTCACCGCCAAGCTGACACATCCGGCGCCCCCGCCGGTATCAGCTCCGTTACCTCGACGTGCAGCACGTTGCTCAGTGCCACCAACGTGTAGAGCGACGGGTTCGCCGTCACCTCTGGTCGTGACAGCCCCTTCTCAAGCTGCGCGTACGTTGCCCTCGTGATGCCTGCTGCGGCTGCCAGTTGCTCCTGACTCAGGCCCGCCTCGATACGGCGGCGGTGTAGCTCTAGACCGAGCTTGCGGACGTAGGGAGCCCACTCGGGAGGGGGAACGCGCTTGGCCATCCCTCCACGGTCTGCGTCGCTGAACTCGCGGTGGATGATAATTTATGCATAATGGATCGTGCCTGAAGCATCTTAGAGCTGCCTCCGTATCCGCTGACGGCTTCCTGAACGCTCCACCCCCGCTTGTGTCTCTGGAGATCCTGTCATGACCCGACCTCGCCGTCGCCTCCGCCGTATATCCGCCCTTCTTGTTGCCGCTCTGCTCGCCGGAGCGGGCGTACTCTCTGCCTCATCAACTGCCCTTGCTGCCAGTGGCGAGGATGTAGCGCCATCGCCAAGCTCGACGCCGGTTCAGGGCCTGACCACCACGGCGTGGAACCTGGCGGCGTCCACCGGCGCAGACGGGGACACGACAGTCTCCTTCAAATACGCCCTCCGCGACGGCTTCACGGATGGCTGGGTCTACCCCTACGTCTACCCGGGCACCGATGTCGACCACGGTGGCTATCTCTTCACGGACACCCTCCACCTCACGACACCCGGTGACCAGGACTACGCGCACACGCTTGACCTTGCCCCCGGTGACTACACGCTTCGCGTCATCGGTAACGTCGAGTGCGGGGGAGACTGCAACGGCGAACTCCCGATCGCCGACAACTACCACTTCACCATCACCGGCCCCTCGCAGCCCGACTCAACTCCGGCTGTGACACCGAGTGTCAACGTTGCCTGTGTTGAAGGTTCACCGGTCGCAACCGTGACTCTCACTGTCGCCTCGGTCCCCTCCGTCGCCACGCGCAACTCTGTGAATGGCGGCTGGGATATCGGTGTTTACGACGTGCTGAACTACCAGCCTCTGCAGGCCGACAAGCCGATCGTGTACAACATCTCACCCGGCACCTACACCTTCACGGGCCCGGTTCCGGTTGGAAGCTTCCAGTGGTACATCGACTCGAACGACTACATCCTGGACGAGTTCACCATCTCGGCCGACAGCTGCTCCACGCCGACCCCGACGCCAACTCCGAGCCGGACGGCAACGCCGACCGCGTCGCTCTCGACCACCAGCGTCGCCCCGGATGGCCGCGTCACCGTCACCGCCAGCGGCCTGGCACCGAGCGAATCCGTTGAACTCTGGCTGCACTCCACGCCGATCAAGCTGTGGGCAGGCGCCGTGAACGCAGATGGCACGCTGACGCAGACCGTCACCATCCCGACCGGCATCGACATCGGCAAGCACCAGATCGAGGTCCGCGGTGCTACGAGTGGGTCGCTCTGGCTCGACCTCACCGTCGTCGACCAACTGGCTGTCACGGGCTTCGATCCGGTTGCTGCCAGCATCGGGGGTGGCAGTGGACTGCTGCTGCTCAGCGCCGGAATCGCTCTACTGCTGCTGATTCGTCGCCGCCAGGCTCGGCAGTCGTGATCGCCTACGCGGCCGAAGAAGGCTCGGTGAGCTTCCATGCCGACCCCGCTTGGATGCTGCTCGTCGTGATCTGTGGACTGTTCAGCCTCGCTGCTCTCGTGCTCTCGATCGTGGGCATCGTGCGCGGGAGCCGTCGGCGTCGGCTCCTGGTGTCCATCTTCGGGTGGGCGGGCGTGGCCTTCGCGCTCTTCGCAGCGCTGGCGCTGGTGTCGTTTCCGATAGCGCTCGTCGGCTCATTCCCGTTCGTGCTGTTCGCGCCGTTCGTCGCGCTGCTGTCGATCATTGGGCTGGTCGGGGGAATCCTGTCAGTTACGTTCTCTCTCAAGGAGCCCGCACCCGTCAGGGCCTGAATGGATCGACCGCGAAACGCCTGCCACGTTTGTCACTGCAAGAAGAGCTGACCCCTCCACTTACGAGGGGCCGGCTCTTCTCTTGTTATGGCGTGATGAGTTTCAAGACCGTGTCTAAGGCCGTCATCAGCTGACGGATGCTCTCAGGGCTGAGGCGAAAGCCACGCTCGCGGTCTTCACCAGGGCCGAACGTGATCCATGGTGTGCTCGATGTGACGTGCTGTTCGAGGAGCACGTTCAGTTCTAGTACGTCGACGTCGTGACGCCATATGTCCCCAGTGAAGTAGCTCCAGTACTCGACAACGGCTACCCCGACGATGGTGCTTTCGTGCCACTGATCCTCGGGAGCGGTATGGCTCTCGTGGTCAGCAACGCACCACGCGGGACAGCCACCTCTGTCGGGGGACTCTTCCAGATCAGCCCGCGATGTCACACCTATCTCCCTCACCTCTGTTTCCCTCGGTGGGAACGTGGGTGGGGGAGCGTAGCGGACGAGGAACTGGCCCAGACGTCAAGACCTAGTGGTGACCAATCGGTGAGGCACTTTCGATCCCCGACATGGCCGCCGATGACCACCCCGGAGGCTCTGGGCATCCACAGAGTGTCTAGTTCACTGTGATCTGGGGCTCGATCCGACGGTGACGATTGTCGACAACGCGCTGTCGTTCGTGCGGAGCGGGTGGCGCTGGATGGTGTCATCGTGGCTCTGTCGGTTTGAGTGCTGAGCTATCGCCGACGTCGATTCCGATCGTGAACATTCGAATGGCGGACACACTTGCGAACGCAATGGCACGGCGTGCCTGCACCGCTTCGGCTCTATTTCGGGGGGGGGCGACGCGGCGGTCGTGGGATCGGACTTGTGACCGGCGACCTGCCGTGTGAGGCAATGTGTCATCCCGCGGACGTCTCCGACCCCAGGTACTTTGAGGTGCCGTGGCTGCCTTGGCGAAGCACTTGAGTGCGCGTCCGTGGCGAGTGTGGACGGCGATCGTGACCACGCGATGATCATCTGCTTGTCGCGCGGCTTGGCGCAACGCTGTCCAAGACTCGATCGGCGAAACGCCGGATAGGAAACTTAGAAAACTTTGTGTCGGTGGTGGGGTGTATCCTGGATGATGAGTCCAGTGAAGGGAGTGTACCGATGGGTTTCGAAGTCTTCGACAAGCGCATGGCGCCGCTAGCCAAAGCGCCCAGCGTGACGATACAGAAGAGGGGGATCTTCTCGATCAACCGTGCGGCGCACAACTTGATCGGCGCGCCCGACACGGTTGAGCTTCTGTTCGACCGTGACGCCCGGATCATCGCCATGAAGCCGTCCAGTGAACCGCACGCGTATGCCATTCGCCCCCAAACGGCGAGTGGAACCGGGCAGGTGATTCTGTCAGCCACGGCCTTCACTCAGTACTACGACGTCGACACGGACGTTAGTCGTCGGTACAAGCCCTACGAGCAAGATGGCTTGCTGTGCATCGATCTGAAGGGCCCGAGCATCGAGGTCATCGGGAACCGTTCGAAACAGGAGGACGACTCAGACGAGCTATAGAAGTTTGGCCTGAGGCTGCGCCAACAGCCTCAGGCCAGAACCGGCCCAAGAGGCGCGGTAAGCGACTGTGAGTCCTTTACAGCGTATCGAAGTTTCGGTGACAACGGGTCACCGTCTCTCCTCTCGGGCCTTCACCGGGGGACCGCCTGGTTCTCCTTGACGAGAGAGGAGAGGCCTGTGCCTCTTATCACTGATTACTACGGGATCACGGGTCCCGTTCCGTTCGCCGACATCGATGTGTCGTGCGACAACCGACTGTTCTTGGACCCACACGCTGTGCGGCTGACAGGGTCTCCCGAGCCGTTCGCAAGTGAGGCCATCCGCGCCACGGACAGCTTCCTCGGTGAGATCGTGCGCTGTGTGATCTCGGGGAACCCTGTTCTCTTCCGCCGTGGGGAGTCTCTGCTTCAGCGTTTCAAGGAGCCGTGGCAGACGCGCCTTGGGATGTCATCCAATGGCTTCTATGGTCATGGTGGAGCCGATGACGTGGGCACGTGGATCTGGAACGCACTGGTTACGGATCTGATGGCGCTCGTTCGCGTCGGCGTGCTTGAACATCTCGAGGAACTGCCGTTGTTCGTTGACGGGGTTGATCGTGACATTACCTCCGATGTGACGACTCGGATCATGTTCGCGCCGCTGGCACGGTTCACTGAGGCGATGGTCGCAACCTATCCGGAGTTCACGACGGCGGGGCACGGAGTGCGCAAGGTGCCCTGCCAGGTCTGGGATCCTGACGTTCTGAATTGGGCGGAGGAGGAGTTCACTCTCCCGGTGGCTGATGGGAAGCCGCTCCTTCTTGTCCCGGTGGCCTGGACGCGACGTAACCTGCTGATGTCAGCTACTCGTTTCTACGAGAAGGCTGTGCTTGACTTTGCGCAGCTCGAACAGGCGGTGGTCGGCTCCAACGGCAAGCTCATCAAGACTCCCAAGGAGAAGCTGATGAAGCAGGTCGGCCTCGGCCGGGGGCGCGGCACGAACGTCCGTCTGACATTGAAGGCACTTGAGCGAGACGAGAACCTGATCGCTTACTTCAAGTCCTTTGTTGCTGCGAAGTTCGAGCGCAATGAGGATCGCGATCTGGCCGCCTGAGGCCCGCGAGTCGTAGCTTGTTCACTGGGGAGTGCGAGGGCCGAGATGGTTTCTCGGCCCTCGCACTCCTTCTCATGATGGGGAAGCGACGGGCCGTTCAGTGCGGACGAAGAGTGACGGGGCATATTCTGCTGTCGCATATAGGCGGCCCGTGCGAGTCTGGAAGTTCGGCTGGGCGGTCTTGGGAACGTTTCGTGCTCTCATCGCGCCTCAGCCGTGTGACTTCGCGCACGCTGGTCGTGATGAACGAGTCTCACGACAACGCAGCCGCGAACAAGACCTCGATTTCGCATGCTCGGCTCAGCCGTTGTGAAACTGCGTTGAGATTGGCTGCGTTCACCACGGAGCCGCGACGTCGCCGCCTGCAGCTCAGTTGTGGACCCGGGACGGATCATCCTCGATCGGGATTGTCCCTAATCGTCTTCCGCCGTTGTACTTCTCGGGCGATGACTGAAGCGCTATCTCCGGTCGAAATGGACTCCCAGTCGGGCAAAAGCCCATCAGTAGCGAGCAGCGCTCGGTACTGATGGGCGATGCTTAGAAGCTGTTCGTCATGACGAACCATGTCGTCGCCTCTTGGACCGTGAAGTCGCTCCAGTAGAACGTCATCAGACGCATCGACGTGCACCTTCAGGGCGTCGATTGCGTTCAGCGCATGTTCGATGGACATCACGTCGTCCTCTGAGAGCCGTGACGCCCCGCGATAGATCGGCCCATAGATTAGCTCTCCCACGTGCAGGCGATCAAAGATGATGAGATGGTCGGCCGCGGCCGCCGCGTACACCTGGTCGAGATAGTGATCCCGGAGGATCACATCGGGCGGCGGGGGGCCGTTGGCGACGATGCTGCCGCCAAACTGACGAGCCAACGCCTCGGCCACTGTGGACTTCCCTGCAAAGTCTGGCCCTTCAAGTACCACGATCATGGGGTTCCTCATCCGACGACAGCTATTCCCGCGCGCCGACTCGCACCCAAGGCCGTCTGGGGCTAGCTTGGCGAGAAGGTTGGGGCGCTGCAATACCCGGGGGGATCGATGTCGCTCGTCGTGGAAGAGAGCACTCTTGATGACCTGCTGTTTGCATCGGTTCAATATCTCCTCAGCTCGGGTGAGCCGGTGTCCACATCACGCGGCCAGACGCTGGAGACTCGTGGCGCTCGGCTTCAGCTCTCTAATCCACGAGCCAGAGTAAGTCGTACATCGGCCCTACCTCACATGTTCAGCGCACTCGCGGAGACGATTTGGTACCTGACAGGAGACGACAGCCTTGACCATATTTCGTTCTACGTTTCGGGATACAAAGGTCTGATTGGTGAAGGGACCGGTGTTTATGGTCCGCGCCTCTTCGGTACGGGGGACTATGCCCAGATTCAAAGAGTTGTTCAGCAGCTCGCTGCTGGCTCCACAACGCGGCAAGCCGTGGTCGAACTCTTCGAGCGCCGTGACCTTGAAGCGGATCCACGAGATGTTCCTTGCACTTGTACGCTTCAGTTCCTTCTGCGTGGCGGCCGCGTTGACTTGATTGTCTTCATGAGGTCCAACGACGTCATTACCGGCCTCAGGCACGACCTCTTCTCCTTCACGTTCATCCAGGAGCTGGTTGCGCGTGCGATCGGGGCAGATGTCGGCACGTACACGCACTTTGTGGGCAGTCTTCATATATATGAAGAAGACCGAGAAAAGGGCGAGACGTTCCTGCGGGAAGGCGCGCAAACGCCATACCCGATGCCGCTGATGCCTCCTGGTGACCCGTGGCCAAATGTCGAGGTCATCATCGAGTGGGAGGCCGCGTTGCGGGCGCAGCGAGGTTTCGAACCTCCTGATTCGCTGGCGCCCTATTGGCTGGAACTCGGCCAGTTGCTGTCGGGCTACCATGCGTACCGGCGGAAGGATAGTGCGGCCCTCACACTGGCTCGCGATCAATTGCGGGGGACGGTGTACGACCTCTACTTAAGCGATCGTGATCACATCTTGGAAGGAGAGTTACCAGATGCGTAGGAACTACGAGCAGGACTCACTGCGACTAGACAGGGTCCTCGCTGACTATGAGTCACGACATGGAGCGCTTCCGGGACTAGCGCAGCCGGGTCATCGAGAAGCTCTCATTGAGCAGCTGATTGACAGCGAACAACGTGTGCGGTACACCGACCGTCTTCGGGGCAGGGCGCTGGATCCGAAGGCCGGCGATCCACGCGATCCGGGATTTGATCCCATTCGCGCTGCAATCCTCAACGCTCGGGCCGGTGATCTTGACGAAGCAATCTGGCTGGTTTACCTGTTCGTCCATTTTGGGAAGCACCGGCACGCGGGGTGGCGCTACATCCGGTACGTGTATGGCGCGTTCGGCGAGGGGCCATCAGGCTGGTGGACTTGGGCGCGCACTGCCGCTGACCCATTCGCCTTTCGGCTGTGGCTTGCCGAGCACCAGGACGATTTCCATCGTGACGAAGGACGTCATGGATTCGGAAATCACCGTAAGTACGAGAGTCTAGATGCGTGGAAGGATGCCGGGACGGGTGCCGCGATCGCAAGTTACGTCACGTGGGTCCTGGCAGCCGGCGGGGATCATGCGGAACGTTTCGCATCCTTCAGCGGCGGTACGCCTGAGGAGAGCTTTGACTCGGCTTACCGTTCTCTCGATGCTGTGATCAGGTTTGGGCGCACGGCTCGGTTCGACTACCTAACGATGCTAGGCAAGCTCGGGCTTGTCGAGCTGCTGCCGCCCCACTCATATGTTGTGAACGCAACGGGTCCGCGCCGGGGGGCAGCGCTTCTGCTGCGCGGAGACCCTACTGATGGCACGGGTCGAGAACTGCAAGCAGAGCTTGCTCAGTTCGGCAATTTGACTGGCATTCGCCCTGATGTGCTGGAAGACGCGATATGCAACTGGCAAAAGCAGCCGGACAAATACGTCAAGTTTTCTGGGTGAGAGTCTGTTCGCTCCACCTGTAACGGCGGATCAGCTTGTTCTGCTGGCGGAAATCGAGTACGCCATCGAAGTGAAGACGACCGACTACTACTCCGGGGGCGACCCCATGTCGTGCGGCGAAACGGGTGATTTCGCGGGCGGTCGGTCCCTTTGCGCGTAGGTTTCGAAGCTCGTCGACACCAGCGGGAAGCAACGCGGAACGCGCAAACTCATTTGCTTCCCCCTCTGTCGCAGACTCTGAACCGTCCGTTACGTCGATCTCATCGAGGAACTCGCCGTCAGAACCGTGAAGCAGGAGATGCCCGATCTCATGAAACAGTGTGAACCACAGGTGGTCCTCGGCCAGATAGCGGGCTGAGAGCGCGATCGCTCGTGCGTGCTCGTTCACACGGAAGGCGGCGCCGCTGACACGACACTCTTTCGTGGGTTGGACAACTACCAACGCCACACCAACGCGAGCTAGCAGATCGCTGAGCTGGGGCAGAAATTTCTGAGGATCCCCGATCTTGCTCAGCGACCTGAGTTGCGGAATGCTGGCGCGTAGCTGAGCAGGCGACCAGCTCGCCACTTCGCGTAGCGCGGCTTCGACCTCGGCACGACGCAACCATGCGGCGACAGCTAGCTCGTCCGACTCAAAGCTCGCCGAGGTCCTGTAATGCGCATCGGCGAGTCTCGACGTCCAGACGTCAGCCCATTGCTGCGCATCTTCGACGCCAAAGTAGTCAAGCAGCGTTGCCGCCTCGTGCTGCCAGGTGCCACGGTCGTCTGCGAGCCAGCCGCGATGTCTTAGCTCTGCAATCGGGGACCGGCGGACAAGGTCATCGACCCTCAGCCAGTTCAGAGACTCTCGATACTGAGCGTCTCTACGGCACCAGAACTCTGGTGTTGAGCCGAGCACGCTGGCGAGGCCCGCTGCCAGTTCGCTCGTCAGCACCATCTCTCCAAGCATGAGTCGGCGTGCTTCGGGATCGCTGATGCCCAGCGCATCCGCGAGGTCGTCTGTAGAGAGACCCTTGGTCTCAAGAAGGCGGCGAATCGTGTCGCCGGGGGCTGATGCCCACCGTGGTGCGTCTTCCTTAACCTGAAGCGTCACAGTCATGCCTCCTGCCACCCGTTGATCATGAGCCGGTTGATCTGTGACCATGCGGGTTTTCCCCCGGCGGTGACCCGAAAGGAGTGATGATCAACCCGGCAGCGTAGAACGACATTAGTGCCAGCAACAATCTCAAATCCCGCTACGTTGACGCTAGCCAGCGGGGGCACGCCGAGCGGAACCTCAAGGAGCGAGTCTGCCGCTGTCATGTCAGCGACCTGTTGTCGCATGTCGAGGAGGTGTTCGGGTGAGGGCCAGTCCCCGTCGCGCGGGTCGAGGAACTGCTGCCGCAACCGCGGCGTTGCGTAGCTCAACTGCATCACCGATCTTCCCCAACACCCTCAGCTCTGCGACCACGCGATAGTTCATCCGTCTCTGGGAGTCTTCGCTAAAACGCTACTTCGATGAGACTAGCCGCACGGGTCGGCTGTCGTGTGCTTCGCCGCGGTATGTGGCCGACCTGCATTGGGTGCGCATTTGTCGCAGTGCAGCAAGAGTCGCGCCGAAACTCGACGCTTTGGCTTCTCCGCCAACTTTGCGGAGGGCCGACGAGAAGCCCGCGTCCATTTCGTCTTCATCAAAAGCATGATGTGCGCGGCTTGCGACTGGCGGTGCCGCGACTGAGCGTTTGGCTTGGGAGCCACGTCGGCGACTCCTCCGTGTGCACTACACGACTCTCATCGAGACGCAGGAGCTCATCACTCGGGGCGTGAACAGACTAAGAGCGCGTCCTACGCTTCGCGATCCACTCCAACAGCCGCTTCGTCTCCCACGACGGGTTCGAAAGCCATTGCGTGGCCTCCGCTCTAAGACGGGCCCCGCCCGAACCCAGGTTCGGGCGGGGCCCGTCGTTCAGGGGCGAGGCGGGAAGCTCGACGTGGCGACATCGACGTCGCAGCGCGGCGTAAGTGAACCTCATTGTGCGAAGACCAGAAGTCTTTCCGGTCCTGCTGTTCGGTCGGCATGAGTACGCGTAAACGGTATGCCGCGTTCGGTTGTTGACGCAATCGTCGTCCCACCCACAGGCGCGACAGGCCGCGATGAGAGAGCGATCCGGGATCGGTGCGCGCAGCTTCGGCCTGTGCGTTGATCTTGATCACGAGACCTCGCAGAAACTTGCCCAGGCATCGCTGGGAACATGTCATCGGGCTGTCCTCCGGGCTGCTCGTCGTTGAGCGACGCGCCGCCAGCTGATCTCGTGATCAGAATCTCGTGGGAGCGGCTGCGCTTCTCGAACGGCGCCGACATCATGCGCGGGTATGTGGCTGAGCACGTCGATGTCCGCACAGGCGTCGAGATCTTCCGGCGGGTGGGCAGGAGAAGACCTCTATCCGGGAAGACCTCGACGCCTCTTCGCGAACCAACCGGCGCGCCTCGACGACGCGCTCACCCGTGAAGAGCGACAAGGCGAAAGGGAAGTGATCACGATGGCTCTTACCCCGGAGCAGCTGCTCGAGAAGCGTCCTGTGAACCGTGCGCGCGTCGACGCGCACAAGGAGCGGATGCTCGGAGAGGTGCGGGCGTACCGGCTGCGCGAACTCCGCGAGCAGCTCGGACTGACTTAGGAGCAGCTCGCGCAGCGGATCGGCGTTGGTCAGCGCCAGGTCTCGAAGATCGAGAACGGCGATTTCGACAGCGCGAGGAACAGCACGGTCGGCAAGTACCTCGAGGCCGTCGGAGGAGACCTCGCCATCGAGTACGTCCCCGGCGATAGCCGGCCGCAGGCCGCCTGATCCCTCAAGATCAGCGTCCCGGGCGCGAGAGGCAGGCCACGGTCGAGGACGGATCGGGTGCTCGTGGACAAGGGCTACCCGTCGAAGGAGAGCCGAGTCTGGCTGCGCGAGCGCGGGATCGCCGCGACGGTCCCGGAGCGTGACGACCAGATTGCCCACCACCGCACAAAGCCGGGACGACCCAACGACTTCGGTGACGCGCAGTGGATCCGCTACCGCTGCCACAACGTCGGGCGGGGAGGGGCTTGAGCTGTGATCGGTGCGACGCTATCCGCGATCCGGACGTTGGCGTGGTGATCCTCCTAGGCGCTTCGCCAGGTTCCGCCGCAGCGCGGCCAGGGCGGGACTATCGTGTGTGTCCTCGCGCCAGACGAAGCACTTGCTGAACGAGATCCCGGGCTCAAGTGGTCGAACGTCCAGAAGCGGGCCTTGCGCTCGGACGGTGCTCGACCCCGCGGTGATAGCGACGCCGGCGCCGGCGGCAGCAAGAGCGATGTGTAACGACTGGTCGTCTGCGAGACACAAGGCATTGCGCATGAGCGCTCCGAGGCGGGATTCGAGGAGTTGTCCCAACTCTGACCGCGTGCTGTAAGTCACGATGGGGAGCGCGCTGAGATCAGCCAGGCGAGTGGTCGCGGCCGGTGGCAAGATGCCGGGGCGAGACACCGTGACGACCTCCTCTGCGAGGAGGTTCTGGGACGTGAGCCCGCCGGGCAGGTGCGTTGTATCGCCCATACCCAGCGCGGCCGCGTCCAGAGAACCGACGTGCACGGCCTCGACCAGCTCCGCTCCGGGTCCGCCGACCAGCTGGATAGCAAGACTCGGATGGTCCTGGGAGAGTTCGGCGACGGCTGCGGGGAGCACCGTGTCGACGAGCCCTGTCACCGCGCCGACACGAAGCGTTCCTGTGAGAAGGCCAGCCCGATCCGAGAACGCCTCGCGAGCGCGTTCGATCGCTGCTACAGCAGCCCGCGCATAGGGGAGAAGAGTCAGCCCCGCCTCGGTCGGGACCGCACCCCCGCGTCCCCGTACGAAGAGTGTTTCGCCGATCTCTCGCTCCAGCGCTGCGATGCTGCGGCTCAGCGAAGGCTGAGCGATACCGCACTCCTCGGCGGCCGCCGTGAACGAGTCGTTCTCTGCGATCGCGATCACGTAGGACAACGTACGAATATCCATAACGAGAGGCTATCGGAATCTTGCCAAATATGTCTTTGACGTATCTCTGTCCATCTCGAACACTCGACAGGTGACCATTGCTCGCCGCACGCCCTCCTCGTCATCGCGCTGGATGTACCGCGCCATAGGATTTCTCTCCTTCTTCGACCGCTTCTCGGCAGCGCCCATGATGGTGGTCTTCGCGTCTCAGGAGGGTGCGCCTCTCGCCACGGCCGCAGCGCTCCTGGCTGGCTACAGCTTCGCGTACGCGCTCGGGCAACCTCTCTGGGGGGCACTCGGCGACCGGGTCGGCCGGATCTTCGCTCTGCGCCTCGCCCTGTGCGGATCCCTCGTTGCATCCGTCCTCAGCGTGGTGCTGGACCCCATGCCCTTGGTGTTCGCCGCGCGTATCTTGGCGGGCATCTTCGTGGGCGGATTGTTCCCGACGATCATGACCATCACTGGTGACACAGTTCGCGAAGGGCCAGAACGCAGCCGGGAGGTATCTGCGTTGCAGACAACAACCGCGCTCGGCACAACGGCCGCCACTGTTCTCGCAGCGGCCGTCGCTTCCCTAGCGAGCTGGCGAGTAGTCCCCGCCGTGGCCGCCGCCGGATTTGCCCTCACGTTGTGGGCGGTGCGACCGCTCCACGAGTCTGCACGGCGCGCCACGCTGACCGCATCGCGCGCCGCATTCAGTCGGTGGACACTCGTTCTCTACGTCATCGGCGTGTTGGACGGTGCGGTATTGCTCGGAGTGTTCAGTTTCATCGCGCCGGCCATAACCGCGGGTGGCGTCGCTCCCGCTCTCGCCGGCATCTTCACCGCAAGCTACGGCATTGCGATCATCGTGGGCGCGCAGATCAACAGGCGCCTCATACAACTCTGGCCGCGGACGAGGACCATGTTCCTCGGTGGCATAGCGCTCGTGCTTGCATATGCGCTCGCGGCGACCGGGTGCGACCCCCGCCCTCGCCGCCGCATCGGCACTTATCGGACTCAGCAATGCTTTCTTCCACGCGGCTGTACAGACATGGGCAACTGAGGTCGCGCCGCAAGCGCGCGCGACAACCGTCTCGCTTTTCGTTTTCGCGCTGTTTGCCGGCGCCGCACTAGCGACGTCAACGATCGCTCCTATGGCCGAACACGGATACGGCACGGTCTTCCTCATCTCCACGTTTGCCGCCGTGGTGCTCACAGGCGGGGCAACCTGGGCATACAGTTTCTGGGAGCGCGAACGAAGCACCCCGCAGACGATGCACAGTGATACTCCGAAATGATCTCGGCGTGTGATGCTTCCGGTTCCACGAATGTTCGTTGCACAACCGCAGCGCGGTGGAAACCCGAACGGCTCGGTTCAGTATCGTCGGACGGTGTTTTTCGCGGTTTCTCAGTCTGCTGATCTCTGCCGGCTATGACACCGCATGATCGGTGGGCTCAGCCGCTCGTCAGAGCAGGATGCGCGATCGCCCAGAATTCACGGATATGAGCGGGTACATCGATCGACGGCCACAGGGAGACCAGCTCGACGGCCGTTTAGCGTATCGTCCGGCTCTGCCGCATTGACGTGCCGTGTATACATATCCGGCTCATCGTACTCTTGGCCGCTTCGATCGGCTTGGTCGATTCCGTCTTCCCCGCCAGCAATGAGTTGGTATCCTCGCGGGCGGACTGCTCATAGTCAGTCCTGTCGCCTCCACACGCTGGGTCCTCGTTTATTTCATCCCGGCAGCCAACTCACCGTCTCTGGCACCTCCAAAGTTCTCGGTTACTCACGCAGCGGGAGTGAGTGGGGGAAGATCAGCGCCCGCGCTCGCCGTCCCGCTTCGTGGCCCACTCCAGAAGACGCTTCGTCTCCCGCGACGGGTTCGAAAGCCATTGCGTGACCTCCGGGCGCTCGTGCGCGGATGTCTTCCCCGTGTCAGGCGATGCGATACGACCGCACGGGTCGGATCAGCGAACGACCGCCGTCGGCGCGGCGAGGTGGGCGACGACCTCTTCGCTGACGGATCCGAGGAGGAACCGGGCGAAGCCGCTGCGACCGTGCGAGCCGACCACGACCAGCGACGCCGACTCCGCGCTGTCGCCGATGACCTGCGCGGGGTCTCCCTCGCTCACGTCCGTCAGGACCTCGAGGCCCGGGTGCCGTTCCGTGACCTCGGCGGCGACGCGTTCGGCACCGGCACGGGTGATGCCCTCGAGGTCGGTGAGGTAGACATCCGGATACACCCCGAAGTCGCCGGGCACCGCCACCGGCAGCCAGGCCGCGAGCACCGTGAGCGGCTCGCCGAGGCGCTCGGCCTCCGTCGCGGCGAACGCGATCGCCGCGCTCGAGGTCTCGGAGCCGTCGACGCCGACCACGACACCCCGGCGAGGGGCATCCCCCGGCTCGGGCACCACGACGACCGGGCAGTGCGCACCCGCCGCGATCCGCGCACCGTGCTGGCCGCGGTGTCCACGCCCGCGCGGCTCACCGCCGATCACGAGCAGCTCGGCGTCCGAGGACGCCGCCACCAGGAGCGCGACCGGGTCGCCGTTGGCGACCTCGGCGGCGACGTCGAGACCGGATGCCGCGAGCTCCGCGGCGACCGCCTGGAGCCGGGCGGCGGTCGCATCCACGACCTGCGCGACGATGTCGTCCTCGCCGACCGCGCCCACGGCGCCGCCAACGACCGAGAACAGGACGATCCGGCGCCCGAGATCACGGGCACGCCGCGCGGCCCAGTCGAGCGCACGGCGGGAGGCCGCCGCATCCGTCACTCCGACGATGATCGTGTCTGCCATGGTGCACCCCTCAGGTCGCTCCCTGCCAGGCTAGCGCGCGGGGCGCGGGCGGACAGGTCCACGCAGGTTAACCCGCCCCCGCGGACGGCGATAGAGTCCTCAAGTGATGTCTCGCTCGCGGCGACCCCGGCGGCGCACTCCGCGCTGGCTCGCGATCGTCCTGATCGCGGCGGCGATGGTCGTCGTGGTGACCATCATCGGCACGGTCGGGTGGTTCGTCACCGCGGGGCTGCAGCTGATCTCCGCGCAGCCGCCCGGGGTCGGGACCACGATCGTCGCGCCCGCGGAGTCCAAGGCGGCCAAGGCCGCCGCATCCGGCTCGCTGACCGGCACCGAGCAGACGGCCGCCGAGTACCTGGCCGCCCAGCCCACGGCCTACTGGCTCACCCCCGAGATCGATCCGATCGGCGAGGTCGGCGGACGCGTGCTCACCCTCGCGCAGGAGGCGCGCGAGCAGAAGGCCTCGCTCGCGGTCGTCGTCTACGGCCTGCCCGAGCGCGACTGCAGCGCGGAGCACTCGGCGGGCGGACTCGACGACGCCGACTACACGACGTGGACGACCCAGATCGGACAGGCGCTGTCGAGCATCAAGGACGTGCGCAAGATCGTCGTGCTCGAGCCCGACAGCCTCGCCCTCGCCCCCGAGTGCGGCAACATCGACGCGCGCGCGGCACAGCTGCACGACGCCGTCGGCCGGCTCTCGGGGATCGACACGTGGATCTACCTCGACGGCGGCCACTCGAACTGGCGGTCCGCATCCGACATGGCGGCGCTCATCCAGAAGGTCGGCGTGCTCGACACGGTGCGCGGCTTCGCGCTCAACGTCTCGAACTTCAACTCGACGGCCGATGAGTTCGCCTACGCGCATGACGTCGCGCGAGCCCTGGGCGGCGGCCATGCGCTCATCGACACCTCCCGCAACGGCGCGGGTCCCGACGGGAGCGTCTGGTGCAACCCGCCGGACCGGCTCGTGGGCGATCGCGGCGGCACGTTCGGCGACGACGTCGTCGACACCAACCTGTGGATCAAGCCTCCGGGCGAGAGCGACGGCGAGTGCAACGGCGGCCCGGCCGCGGGAGACTGGTGGCCGCCCGCATCCGTCGAGCTCACCAGGAACGCGATCGGCTGAGCCGTGCGAACGCAGAAGACGACCCCCTCCCCCCGATGTGGAACAATGGCGGCACGCGCTCTCCGTGGGGGACGTTGCGCCGCACACGTACTCGTGAAGTCGAGGCCCTGATCACATGACCGATGCTCCCGAGGCACAGAAGACAGCAGTCATCGTCGAGGACGACCCGGACGTGCGGCACCTCCTCGTCGAGGTGCTGGAGGCGGCGGGCTTCTCGACCGTCTCCGTCGGCAACGGCATCGACGGGGTGCGCGCCGTCCTCGCCTACCAGCCGCTGATCACGACGCTCGACGTCAACATGCCCGGCATCGACGGCTTCGAGGCCGCCCGCCGGATCCGCGAGAAGAGCAACACGTTCATCATCATGCTGACGGGGCTCGCCGACGAGGCGGACGTGGTGCTCGGTCTCGGCGCGGGCGCCGACGAGTACATCGTCAAGCCGTTCCGGCCCCGCGAGTTCCGCGCTCGCGTGGAGGCCCTCCTGCGCCGGCCGCGGCCCGTGGCGGGCAACGGCACCCAGCCGAGGCAGGGCGCCGTCGGACCCTCGTTCCCCGGCGCGCGGCAGCCCGGCGAGACCCTGCCGGGCGGCGATGCCTTCCCCGCGCCCCGTGACTTCCCCGCCGAGCCGGCCATGCCGAATCCGCCGGCGCAGCCCACGTACCCGGCGATCGCGCCCGGATACGCGCCGCCGCAGCCGGGGTACCCGGCACAGCAGCCGGCGTACCCGGCGCAGCAGCCCGCGGTCGCCCCTGCTCCCGCCGAGGCGACGCCGATCATCGTGCCCGCGGCATCCACCGGCTCCGAGGTCGCCGTGCCGTCGGGGTCGCGGGTGGCCGTGCCCGGCGGCGGGTACTGGGTGACCCACCGCGATCTGCAGCTGAACCCGGAGACGCGCATCGTGCTCATCGCCGGCCAGGAGGTCGAGCTCACGCGCACCGAGTTCGACCTGCTCGCGACCCTGCTCGAGTCGAAGCGCCGGGTGCGCAGCAAGGCAGATCTCACGCTCGTGCTGCGCGGCGAGTCCTACGTCACGTCCTACTACGTCGGCGAGGCCGACAAGCGGGCGGTCGAGGCGCACATGACGAACCTCCGCCGCAAGCTCGCCGACAATCCCACGAACCCGCGGTACATCGAGACCGTGCGCGGGGTCGGCTACCGGCTCACGACCGAGCTGCTCGCACCCTGACGCCCCCTCCCCTACCGCGAGACCAGTCCGCGGCGCCGAGACCGGTGGTTTTCTCGCCGGTCTCGGCGCGCGGGACTGGTCTCGCGGTCAAGGGAGCGCGGGGTCACGGGGAGGGCGGGAGAGCGGCCAGGATCGTGCGGGCGTAGAGGGCGCCGCCCTCGTCCCCCGGGTGGATGCCGTCCGGGCCGAGCAGGTCCGGCCGCGCCGCGGCGGCCGCCGCCCAGTCGGCCACGCTCACCTGATCCGGATGGGCTGCCGCCAGCTGCGCGTCGCCGCCGTTGACCGACTCGGTCCACTCGCGGGGCGCATAGGCGGTCACGAGCACGAGCTTGCGATCGGGGCCGATCACCTGCATCACGCCGTCCAGCGTCCCGGCGCCCCAGTATCCGTTCGTGCCGAGCGCCAGCACGACGACACGACGCAGATCGCCCGCCGCATCCAGGTCGGCCAGCAGCTGCGGCGCGGTCCGCGGCTGCCTCGAGACCTCGGCGTCGATGAGGATGCCCGGCAGCGCCGCCGCCAGCTCGGGGGCCGAGGCGAGCATGACCGAGTCGCCGACCGCCGTGACGTCGGTGCCCACGATGGATGTCGTCGCCGCAGGCGTCCCGGACGGCGAGGAGGCCGCGCTCGTCGGGGCCGGGCTCGTCGGGGCGGGGGCGCTCGGGTCCGTCGGCGCCGGGGTGGCGAGGACGTCCCGCCCGCGCTGGATGGCCTGCTCCGCCTGCGAGGCGTGGGGGGCGGCCGCAACCGCGGCGGCCGTCGTGATCGCGAGGACGCTCGCGGCGGCCAGGCCCACCGCGACGCGCCATGCCCGGCGCTCGCCGGCCGGCCGCCACCGCATCGGAAGTACACCGGTGAGGAAGGGACGCTCGATCGCCGCGTAGGAGAGCCAGGCCGCTCCGACGCTCGCGACGGCGGCGCCGAGACCCACCACGACCACGCGGGAGGGGCCGGCGCTCGGCGGGACCGCGGCGGCGATCAGCACGAACACCGGCCAGTGCCACAGGTACAGCCCGTAGGAGCGCCGGCCGATCGCGCGCAGCGGCGCGACATCCAGCAGTCGTCCGAGCCGGGGCGAGGCGATCACGCTCCAGATCACGACGGCGGTCAGCACGCTGACGGCGACGAGACCGCCGCGATAGGTGACGGCATCCGCCTCGCCGAGCAGGAGGCAGGCCAGCCCGAGCAGGACGAGGGCGGCAGCGCCCGTCCAGAGGCCCGGACGGCGCAGCTCGGCGCGGAGGCTCGTCACCGGATCGCGGCGCCGATGGATCAACGCGAACGCGAGGCACGCGCCGATCATGAGGCCGAAGCTGTGCGTGTCGGTGCCGAAGTAGACGCGTGTGAGGTCGCCGCCCTGGGACAGCAGCGCCATCAGGACGGCGGAGAGGGCCGCCATCCCCGCGCAGACGAGCGCGCTCGCCCGCGGGCGGAGGAAGCGGGCGAGCAGCCACACGACGAACGGCCAGACGACGTAGAACTGCTCCTCGACCGCGAGCGACCAGAGGTTGCGGAAGAGCTCGGGCGCGTCGTGAGCGAAGTAGCTGCTGCCTGCGCCGATCGCGACCCAGTTGCTGGAGAAGGTGAGCGCGCCCAGCAGCTGACGGCCGAGCGACAGTCCCGTGTCCTTGCCCACGAGCAACGTGGCCGAGCTGCACACGAGGAGGAGGACGAACAGCGCCGGCAGCAGGCGGCGCGCCCGGCGGGTCCAGAACCGTCGCAGCCGCACGGTGCCCTGACGCGTGACATCGCGCACGAGCAGCGTCGTGATGAGGAAGCCGCTGATGACGAAGAAGATGTCGACGCCGATGAACCCGCCGGGAAGCGCACGGGGGAAGAAGTGGAACGCCATGACGACCATCACGGCGATCGCCCGCAGCCCGTCGAGACCAGGGAGGCGCCGCAGTCCGGATGCGTCGGCGCGCGCTGCCGCGGAAGACGGCTCCGCCACCGTGATCACCCCTTCGACGCCTCGGCGGCACCCACCCGGAGGGTCCGACGCACGGCTCCGACGATGGTACCCGCGCCCGCGGCACGCCACGCCGACGACGTGCCGAGGGCTGTCCTGGAGCGGATGCCGTCACCGACGGAGGACCCCGAGTCCCCCTCCCTCACGCCCCCACCAACACGGACGTCACGCACCGACCGCGCACACCCGGCCGGGTCAGGCTGTGACGGAGTAGGTGACGCGGGCGCCGTCGAACACGACGCGATGGGGATCGGTGACATGCAGGCCGGTGTGCGCCTCGATGGCTCGCACCGCGGCCTCGCGGAGCGCCTCGTGGCGCTCCGCGAACAGCGCATGCGCCACCGCGCCCGCCCACTGGTCGGGGAGAAGGCGGGCGGGGAGGTCGGGGTCAGCGTAGGGGAAGCGACGGTAGTCGTCGGTGAGCCGCACACGGCGCACCAGCGCCTCGTCATCGCTCAGCTCCTCCAACGCCCCCTCCCCTGTGCCTTCGTGGCGCTCCACGAAGCGGCGGTACTGGTCGTCGAGTGCCTGGAGATCCCAGGCGCGCGCGGCGATCTCACGGTCCTTGACGAGATCATCGGTGCGGGTGAGGAAGACGTCGCCGTCACCGGCGGGCTGCTCGTCGAGCGCGCGCTGCGCGCTCGCGCGGCGGTCACCGGGAGCGATCCAGGTCGCCGGCTGCAGCGACCCGAACCCGAGCCACGCCAAGTTCTTGCGGAACTCGTCACGCGCTGCTCGGTCGGCCGTGCGTGTGAGCACCAGCGTCCATTGCCCGTCCCCCGACTCGGAATCATGACGGAAGATGCGCTCACGCCCGGCATCCAGCAACCCCCACCCGCGTGAGGCGAGACGATAAGTCGTACGCCGACCGTCGCGAACGGCGTCGAACCAGCCGTCCGCGCGCAGCCGCGACATCACCATACGCGTCGTCGCGCGCTCGACGCCGAAGAGCTCCATGACGTCGCTGAGGCCGGCCAGAGGCGCGGCGCCATCGGCGCAGTAGCGGAAATAGTCCCCGTACAGCGTGAATACAAGGGAGCGAGGGCGCATGTCCCCACGCTACCGGGGCGGCAACGCAGCACCGGCGCAAAGATATGTGACGAAAATGTGGCGCACATCGTAAAAATGTTTCATAATCGAATCGTCACTTCAGCAAGGAGGCTGGGATCATGCGGATCGCCGTCATCGGAGCGGGGCCTGCAGGCCTGCTGTTCGCCACAATCGTCGCGCGGGAGCTTCCAGGGTCGACGGTCGACCTCTTCGAGCGCAACGGCGCCGACGAGGCGTTCGGGTTCGGCGTCGTCTTCTCCGACGCCACCCAGCGCGGGGTCGACAGCGCCGACAGCGCGCTGCGTACCACGCTCGACACTCACGGTGTGCGTTGGGACGCCATCGCGGTGCGCCTCAAGGGCGAGGAGCACGCGTTCGCCGGCAACGGCATGGGCGCGGTGCTCCGCAAAGACCTGCTCGCCGAGCTGCAGCAGGGTGCACGCGACGCCGGGGCGAACCTGCACTTCCATCACCCGATCGAGCTCGCCGATCTCGGCGACTACGACATCGTGGTGGCTGCCGACGGCGCCAACTCACGCACACGTCAGGCGGTCGGCGAGGACACGCTCGGCGTGAGTTTCGAGTACGCGACCGCCAAGTTCATCTGGTTCGCGACAGATCACGTCTTCGACGGCCTCACCTTCCTGCACCAGCACGTCGCGGGGCTCGGCGACGTCCCGGGTGTCTTCTGTCCGACCCCGCAGGCTTTGCCCGCGTGGTCGCGGATGCCGTCTCCGCGCGCGCCGCGGTCTAAGCCGACGCGCCGACCGTGCCAAGCGTACGGCCGGCGCGTCGGGGGCGATCACGACCCGGCATAATGTCGACATGTGTCCGGGGGATGCGGGCGGACGAGCCCGCGCTGACGTCGCAGCCGCGCGCCACCGCCCCCTGCTCGACCGCCTGAAGAGCGCTGTCGCGAACGACCCGGCCGACCTGCCCGCGCGGGAGCATCTCGCTGAGATGTACCGCTCGCTCGGCTACTCCGACCAAGCCGCCCGCTGGGGCGCCGCCCTCCCCGGGTGGCTCACCCGCACGGAGCGAGCGGTCCTTGCCCGCACGCTCCGAGGTGCTCCGCGCGACCGCGTCCGGACGCTGATGATGCTCCCGTCGGGGATGTCGCTGCCCGAGGACGTCGACGATCTCCTCTTCTCCGGAACCCCGGACGATCGGCGATGGCGATGGCGTGTCGCGACACACCTCGACACCGCGCTGCGTTTCCTCGTCCTGTTCGCCGGAGCAGCCATCGCCTTCTGCGTGGTCCTGATCGTCGGCGCGGCGTTCGCCGGCGCGTCGGACATCCGGCTGATGACTCGCGTGATGGCTGTGACGTGCGCCATCCCGCTCCTGTGCACCGATACGCTCTGGCTCCTGAGGAGCCTGCTGACCCTGCGCTGGTGGGTCGTCCCGGTGACGGTCGCCGTCGGCATCCCGCTGGTGCTGATGATCGTGTGGATCGCGCCCACACCCGGCGGATACCTGCCCTGGGAGTAGACGGCACGGCGTGTTCGACGAGCTTCACGCAGCCGGCCGAGACGAGACGCTGAGGCCGAGCTTCATGACGATGTCGCCGACGTGCTTGCTCACCGCGGCATCCGTGACCGTGAGCGCGCGGGCGATGTCGGCGTTGGATCGGGCGTCTGCCATCAGTGCCAGCACTTCTCGTTCTCGGATCGTGAGTCCCTCGAGCGGCCCCGGACGCCCTCCCGCGACCAAGACGCCGGCTCAGCGGGTCAGCACCCACACGGCCAGGCCGGCGCCGACCGCGGCCCAGAGCCCGAGCGCGGCACCGAGACCGATCAGGATCCCGCGCATCGCAGAGACGGCCTCGCGCTGCTCCCGTTCGAGGTCCCGCGCCGCCGCGTGCTGTGCTCGGCCGGCCGGTGTGGACATACGTGTCGTCCCCCCTGCCTCTCTCAGGAGAGGGTGGGGCCGCCCTCCCCTGAGAGAGAGCGGCCCCACGCCGCTGCGTCGACGTCCCACAGCCCCTGCAGCGCCGTCTAGAGCTCTGCGTCGGCTGCCTTGTTCTTGCGGCGCACCGTGACAGTCACCGTCGCTGCCCCGATCAGCAGCAGGGCGAGCGCGATCCACGGCAGCATCGCGGGCAGCTCGACACCCGTGGGCGGCAGGTTCCCGGTCGGCGAGATCGCCGGGATGTTCACGGTCGAGTCGTTCGACCCCGTGGGCGGGCCGGACGGCGGAGTGCCGATCGCCGAGGCGGTGTTCGACAGCTCACCCGAGTTGAGGTCCGCCAGCACGACTCGATACGTCGCGGAGCACGTGACCGAGTCCCCGGGGGCGAGGCGAGCCGCCTCGGCCGGACAGGTGACGGCCGAGAGCTGCCCGGCGCCACTGAACGACCCCTCCTGCACCGCGATGTCGGTCAACGTGACGTTGCCGGTGTTCGTGATCAGGAAGGTGTAGTCGACGACCTGACCGACCTGGGTGACGGTGTCGACGCTGGCGGTCTTCACGATCGACAGACCGGGAGCCGGGGTGATGGGCACCTCGACGCTCGAGCTCGGGTCCTCGGGCGGGTCGACGCCGGTCGGCGGCTCACCCGTGCCCGTCGCCACGTTCGTCACACCGCCCGCGTCGACGTCGGCCTGCGTGACGACGTACGTCGCCGTGCACACGAGGCTCTCGCCGGGAGCGAGCGAGGTGGTCGCGGCGCACTCGATCACGGGAGCATCGCCCGTACCGGAGAACTCGGTCTCGCTGATGCTCGGGTTCGTGATCGTGACGTTGCCGGTGTTGGTGAGCGTGAACGTGTAGGTGATGGTGTCACCCACCTTGGGCTGCGTCACATCAGCCTCCTTCACGAGCGCCAGACCCGGCGTGCGAGGCGCATCGATGACGGCATCCGACTCGTTCGAGCTCACCGGCGGTCCGGCAGGCGTGTTTCCGGTGGCGACGGCCGTGTTCGTGATCGTGCCCGCATCGATGTCGGCCTGCGTTGCGACGTAGTCGGCCGTGCAGGTCGTGATCGCCCCCGGTGCGAGCGTGGTGACGGGGCAGTCGATCGCCGACAGCTCGCCAGTTCCGGAGAACGCGACCTCGCCGATCGTCAGCGCGCTGACGGTCACGTTGCCGGTGTTCTGGACGCGGAACGAGTAGGTGATGCCCTGACCGGCGGCAGTGACCGACTGGGGATCGGCCGACTTCGTCAGCAGCAGCGACGGAGCCGGGGGAACAGTGAGGTTCGCGTCATCCTCGTTCGAGGTGACGGGCGGGCCGCCCGGCGGGGTTCCGGTCGACGTGGCCGCGTTGGTCACGGTGCCGGCGTCGACGTCCGCCTGCGTCAGCGTGTACGAGGCCGTGCACTCCGTCTGCGCGTTGACCGCGAGACGCCCAGCAGGGCACGAGATCGCGGAGAGCTCTCCGGTTCCGCTGAACGAGGTCTCGTTGATGACGATGCCGTCGAGCGGCACGTTGCCGGTGTTCGTGACCGCGAAGGTGTACGTGACCGCCGAGCCTGCGACGAGCGGATCGCCCTGCGCGGACACAGACTTCACGAGACTGAGACCGGGCGCGGGCGCCTGCGTGGGCGTCGTGGTCGAGGACTCGTAGCTCGTGACGGGTGTGCCGTTGTCCGTGGTGCCCGAGGCGGTGGCCGTGTTGACGACCTGACCGTTGTTCACGTCGCCCGGGTTGATCGTGTACAGCGAGTTCGCCGTGCAGTTCGACACCTGGCCGGGAGCGATGCTCGTCGGTGCACACGTCGCACCGGTGATGCGCGCGTCGTTGATCGTGATGCCGTTGACGGTCGCAGCTCCGGTGTTGGTGACGGCGAAGGCGTACCGGATCGTGTCGCCTGCATCGGTGATGCCGTTGCCGTTGACGTCGTTGACGGCAGCGACGGACTTCACGAGCGACAGGCCGACCGGCGCGATGGGCACCGTGGAGGAGTCGTTCGACGGGTTGGGGTCCTCCTCGTCGCCGCGGATGTTCGCCGTGTTCGACGTCGCAGCGGTGAGGTCGGCGGTCGCCGTCGCCTGGATCGTGTACGTGCGCGTCTCGTTGATGCCGAGGCGCCCGCCGAGGCAGGTGACATTGCTGCCGATGATGGTGCACCCGCCGTCGGGCGCCCGGACGTTGGTGAAGCCCGCGGGAATCGTGTCGGTCATGAGCGAGCGCGACGAGACGCCCCGGCCGTAGTTCGTCACGGTCAGCGTCCATGTGACCGTCTGACCGGCGACGACGGTGGCGGGTCCGGTCTTCACGATGCCGAGGTCGACGGGCAGGCCTGGCGACGAGGCGCCGTCGTTGTTCGTCGTCGCCGTGCCGCTCGAAGAGTAGACCTGCGCGAAAGTCGGATTCGCAGAGTCCGGGTTGGTGACCTGGACCTGGTACAGCTCGCCGGTGTCGTTGTTGCCGAAGCCGAGCGCGCCGTTGCCGTACGTCCATGCGGCGCCGTAGGAGCCCGCAGGCAGCGGTCCGGCGAACACGTCTGAGGCACCCGTCGCCGGGTCGATCCGCTGGATCGACGTGCCGCTGCTGGCCCAGAAGTAGCCGTAGGCATAGGTGAAGTCGTTGCCGATCGCGGCTTGCGTCAGCGTGATGGTGCCGATGACCTGACCGTTCGCCGGGTTCACCACACGCATCTGGTTCGGCTCGAGGAACGAAGTGCCGTAGTAGTTCCCACCGGGACCGAAGTCGCCCACGATGAAGTAGCTGCCGGGGTTGCCCACCAGTTCGATGCCGCCCTGGGCACCGATACGGATGAACGAGCCCTGTGGATACTCCGCAGTGCCGCCCCCGCCGACCGAAGCGTACAGGTAGTTGTCGGCTGTGTTGTATGCCAGACCGTTGTACTGCACGGGCGCGACGGGACCGACGTCTTCGTAGTCGGTACCGCCGTTGGCGTTCGCACGTCCGATCTTGAGCTGTGTCGGCGCTCCCGTCGAGATGAAGATCGCCGGCTCGGCGGGATCGAAGGCTGCGCCGGCGGCCGCGTGCGCAGCCGGAGCCAGCGCCGACTGCAGCCCGACAAGAGCGCTGGTCGCCATGGCGAACGCGATCACGGCCGCAACCAAGCGCCTTCTTCGGCCGGTGCTCACCGTGCTCTGCTCTGGATTTCTGGTCATCGAAGCCCCTATCGCGAGTGGTGCACGACGGTGCGCTCCAGCAGGAGATGCGTCCGCCGTTGGTCGAAACTTTCCTGGATTACTAATATATCAGTCGAGGGTGCTAATATATCAGTCGAGAATCAAAAAGATGTGAACTCTTGAGCTGCCGGTCCAGGTTGATCGAGCAGCATAATCAGTTGCGTGCCCATATCTGCGAGCCCGCTTTCACGGAGCGATGGGCTGCTGGCCGATCAAGTGTTCACACGGCTCTCGGATGCCATCGTCGCCGGCGAGCTCGCGGAGAACGAGCCGCTCAACGATCACCAGCTCGCTGCGGCGTTCGGCGTCTCACGCACGCCGGTCCGAGAGGCCTTGCAGCGACTGCAGCAACTAGGTCTGGTAGACGCAACACCCCAGGTAGGCACGAAGGTGGCCCCGGTCGACGACGATCTCATCGTTCAAATCCTCGAGTTCAGCGGGATCCAATCATCCATGGTTGTCGCCATGGCCGTGCCGAGGTTGTCGGAGTCTGACCGGATCCACGCGATCGATCTCGTGCAAGCGCTCATCGA
The DNA here is from genome assembly GCF_030818905.1 of Microbacterium sp. SORGH_AS_0888. NCBI lineage: Bacteria > Bacillati > Actinomycetota > Actinomycetes > Micrococcales > Microbacteriaceae > Microbacterium > Microbacterium sp. SORGH_AS_0888. The sequence goes on along the minus strand of NZ_JAUTAZ010000001.1, from coordinate 2,586,730 downwards.
CGCCCCGGACCCAGCGACGTCCTTTCAAGCCGGACGCGACTTCGTGAAGTTCATGACCGATCGGTGCGGCAACGTGATGTTGCAGCGGGCGATCGCCGACATGCGATTCATCGTGCTGAGAAGCATACGGCACATCAGACCCATACTCGGCGCGGACCCCGAGCGAATCGCCTGCTACCGGCGGATGCAGGATGCCATACGCGACGGCGACGGCGAAAGGGCCGCTGCTGCATTCCGTGAGCAGCATCGCCTGCCCCTGCGCATCGTGGAACGAGCGACGCCAGACGAGCACGACCCCCACGAGAAACGGCCCGCCTCACCCCGCTGACGTCGCGATCCCCCACCACGCACCGTCTGCATATGGGGGGGCGTACCCACCCGATCCCGACGGCCGGCACGCTGAAGGCGAAGAGCCATCACATCGCGACGGCTTCTCGCGGCTCACACGAACAAGAAGTGGCGGAGACGGAGGGATTTGAACCCTCGGTCCCCTTACGGGGACTCCACCTTAGCAGGGTGGTGCACTAGGCCTGACTATGCGACGTCTCCAGGTGCGCGATAAGCGCACACCCGCCAAGCATACCTGTTGCCGCGCGAGCGCGAGAACCGGTCAGCCGGCGTTGCCGTTGGAGCAGGTCTGCTCTGCGGCCGTCTGTCCGGTGATCGACGACGGGAGGGTCGCCGCGTCCGTCGGAGTCGCCGTATCCGTGGGTGTCGAGGGGGTGGGCGCATCCGTCGGAGCGGGCGTCGGGTCGATCACGATGGTGCCCGCGCTGGAGCTGTTGGGGCTCGTGCCGCCGGTGAGGATGAGCTGCTGGTTCGCCTCGAGCGCGTCGAAGAGCTCGGATGCCGCACTCGTGTTGGGCACGACCTTCGCCGCGTTGTCCGGGTCGGTGCCGGTCGGGTACTGCACGAAGACGATGTCGCTGAACGACACGCCCTTCATCGTGAGCGCGAGCTGCACGAGCGTGAGCGGGTTCGCGAGGTTCGAGCTCGGCGTCACGTTGTCGACGATCGTGTTCGCAAGCGAGTACACCGTGCCGACGTTCGAGAGGGTGTCGTCGCTCACGATCTTCTTCACGAGGTTCGACATGTAGAGCTGCTGGTTCGAGATACGCCCGAGGTCGGAGCCGTCACCCACGCCGTGCCGCGTGCGCAGGAACTCGAGCGCCTCGACACCCTTCAGCGTGTGCTCGCCCGGTGCGAGATCGAGACCCGTGTTGTCGGGGTCGTAGATGCCGTTCGCGACGCAGACGTTCACGCCGCCGATCGCGTTCGTGATCTCGATCACACCGCCCCAGGTGATCTTCGCGGCGTAGTCGATGTTCTGCCCGGTGAGCTTCGAGATGGTCTTCGCGACGCACGACAGGCCGCCGTAGCCGTACGACACGTTGAGCTGCTGCTTGCTCGCCGCCGAGGACGTGGAGCCGTCCTCCCGCGTGCACGACGGGATCGGGATCATGAGATCCCGCGGGAACGAGACCGCCGTGACCCGACGCGGGTTGTCGGACACATGGATCATGATGTTGACGTCGTTGAGCTCGCCCTCGGCGTCCGGCCCGTCGCAGCGTCCGGGGAAATAGTGCGCGTACGCCGGCTCGCACGCATCCGTGCCGACGAGCAGGATGTTGAAGTCCCCCTCGATCGCGCCGATGTTCGGCGGCGCGGCGGTCTGCCCCTCGAGCTCGACCGAGTTGCTCGCCAGCGTGGATGCCGCGCTCCAGAAGTTGTAGCCGACGACCCCGACTCCGGCGACCAGCACGACCGCGACAGCCACCGCGAGCACCGTGAAGATCTGGGACACCGGATGCGGGGAGCGGAGCTGGCCGTGGCGCGCCACCGTCTGGCGGCGACCGTTGCGATGTGACGGGCTCACTCGGGTCCTTCTGGTCGTTCTCGCGATCGAAAGCACCCCGGTCACGGGCACTTTGTCATGAATCTACCCGCTCCCGCTGGGAAACCCCCGCACCCGGCCGCTACCGCTCCGGCGAAGGGATGTCTCACCTTCGTGGCGCGCAGTCCGCCTCGCGGAATAGCCTGCCGCCATGACCAGCCCCGCTTACGCACACCCGGACGAGCCGCACCGTGCCGGCCTCGCGCAGCGCCTGAACTGGCTGCGGGCGGGCGTCCTCGGCGCCAACGACGGCATCGTGTCGACGGCCGCCGTCGCCGTCGGCGTGGCCGGAGCCACATCCGAGGTCGCGCCGGTGTTCCTGGCCGGCGCCGCGGCCCTCGTCGGAGGGGCGATCTCGATGGCGCTCGGCGAGTACGTCTCCGTCTCCAGCCAGAGTGACTCCGAGACCGCGCTCATCGCGAAGGAGCGACGCGAGCTCGCCGAGAGTCCCGAGGACGAGTTCACCGAGCTCGTCGGCCTCTACGAGGCCCAAGGCCTCTCGACCGCCACCGCGACACAGGTCGCGACCGAGCTCACCCAGCGCGACGCCCTCGCCGCCCATCTCTCGGCCGAGCTGAACATCGACCCCGACGACATCGTGAGCCCATGGCACGCCGCGTTGGCCTCTGCCATCGCCTTCACGATCGGGGCACTGCTGCCTCTGGCGACGATCCTGCTCCTGCCCGCACCCGTGCGGGTCGCCGCGACCTTCGTCGCCGTGCTCGTCGCACTCGCGGTCACGGGGTACCTCGCCGCGTGGATCGGCGGGGCGCGTCGCGGTCGCGCCGTGCTGCGCACCGTGATCGGCGGCGCGCTCGCCCTCGGCGCGACCTACCTCGTCGGCACGCTGTTCGGGACGACGATCGGCTGAGCGCCCCGCCCCGCCCCGCGCCCCCGTCAAGACCGCGAGACCAGTCCCGCGCGCCGAGACCGGCGAGAAAGCCACCGGTCTCGGCGCGACGGACTGGTCTCGCGGTCAGGGAAGGGCGGAGAGTGTGGGATTCGAACCCACGGGGCATTGCTGCCCACCGGTTTTCAAGACCGGATCCTTCGGCCGCTCGGACAACTCTCCCAGGGGGATGTCGACACATCCGAAGCGAGTCTAGACGAGCGCCCCGCGGCTACAACGCACGGAGGATCGCGGCGACCCCGCCTTCGACGACGGATGCGGTCACCTCGCCCGCGGCATCCCGCACCTCCTGCGGGCCCTGACCCATGGCCACCGCGCGACCACCGTTCTCACGCGCCCACGCGAACATGCCGAGGTCGTTCCGACCGTCGCCCATCACGAGCACCCGGTCGGGGGGCCACGTCGAGCCATTCGCGCACGAGCGCGAGCGCGGACCCCTTGTCGACGCCCTTGGGCGCGATGTCGAGCCACGCCGTCCAGCCGACGGCGTACGACACCTGGTTCAGGCCCAGCGTCGCGACGAGGTCGACGAAGTCCTGCTCGCCGTGCTCGGGCGAGACCACGACGACGCGCGTCACGGGTCGGCGCGAGAGCTCCTCGAACGACACCCGCGTCGCCTGGTGCAGGTTCCAGTCGTCGAGGTACTCGGTGTACTCGCGCGCGCCGTCCGGCAGCTCCACCAGATACCGGGCGTCGGGCAGGTGCTCGCGCAGCACCCTGAGCACATCGGCGGGGTCGAACGTCTCGACGTGGCAGCGCTCGTAGTGCGCCTCGGCGCCGGCCACCCGCTGCATGATCACGGCCCCGTTCGAGCACACGGCGTACTCGGGCTGGATCTCCAGCACGTGCTGGATGCCCCGAGTCGCCTCCCAGCTCCGGCCGGTCGCGAGCATGACCTCGTGCCCCGCGCGGTGGGCATGCTCCACCGCCTCGACGATGCCGGGGCTGAGCGTCTCATCCTCGAGCAGCACCGTGCCGTCGATGTCGAGCACGATCAGCATCGGGGAGACGGCAGGGGCGGCGCCCTCGGCGATCTCCTCGACGAGCTCCGCCGCCTCCGCGGCCGTCGCGACCTCGACCTCGCCGGTCTCGGGCAGCCGGGCCTCGGTCACGCGATCGGCTCCAGCACCTCGAGGCCACCGAGGTAGGGGCGCAGCACCTCGGGCACCGTCACCGAGCCGTCCGCCCGCTGATGGGTCTCCAGCAGCGCCACGATCCAGCGCGTCGTGGCCAGCGTCCCGTTGAGGGTCGCCACGTGAGCCGTGCGGCCGCCGTCGGGACGGTGGCGGATGTCGAGACGCCGGGCCTGGTAGGTCGTGCAGTTCGAGGTGCTCGTCAGCTCGCGGTAGGCGCCCTGGGTCGGCACCCACGCCTCGACGTCGAACTTGCGCGCGGCCGAGGAGCCGAGGTCGCCCGCCGCGACATCGATCACGCGGTACGCGAGCCCGAGGTCCTGCAGCATCCCCTCCTGCATCGCCACGAGTCGCTCGTGCTCGGCCTCGGCGATCTCCGGGTCGGCGTACACGAACATCTCGAGCTTGTTGAACTGGTGCACGCGGATGATGCCGCGGGTGTCCTTGCCGTACGAGCCCGCCTCGCTGCGGTAACAGGTCGACCAGCCCGCGTAGCGCTTGGGGCCTCGCGACAGGTCGAGGATCTCACCCATGTGGTACCCGGCCAGCGGCACCTCGCTCGTGCCGACGAGGTACAGGTCCTGCTCCTCGAGGTGGTACACCTCGGCGGAGTGCTTTCCGAGGAAGCCCGTCCCGTACATGACCTCGGGCCGCACGAGCGTCGGCGGGATCATCGGGGTGAACCCCGCGGCGAGCGCACGATCGAGCGCGAGCGTCATGATCGCCAGCTCCAGTCGCGCCCCGACGCCGGTGAGGAAGTAGAAGCGGCTGCCGGAGACCTTCGTGCCGCGTTCCATGTCGATCGCCCCGAGCAGCTCGCCGATCTCGAGGTGGTCGCGCGGCTCGAAGTCGAACGTCGGCAGCTCGCCGTGCGTGCGCAGGGTGACGAAGTCGTCCTCGCCGCCCTCGGGAACGCCGTCGATCACGATGTTCTCGATCTTCTCGAGAGCCTCGGATGCGGCCTGCTCGGCGTCGTTCACGGCCTGCTGGGCCGCCTTGACCTGGTCGCTCAGCTCCTTGGCCGCCGCCACGAGCGCGGGCTTCTCGTCTTTGGATGCCTGCGCGACGAGCTTGCCGTGGGCGTTCTGGCGGGCACGCAGCTCTTCGAACACCGTGATCGCCTGGCGACGGTCGCGATCGGCCGACAGTGCCGCATCCACCGTCTCGGCGGACTCGCCGCGCGCCGCCTGCGAACGCTTGACGAGCTCGGGATCTTCGCGGAGGAGAGTCGGATCGATCACGGGTCAAGTCTAGAGCGGGGCAGGGCGGGCTATCGTGTGACCATGACGCACGCGGCGCCTTCCCGCCACGCCGCGCTCGTGTACAACCCGATCAAGGTGGACGCCGCGCGTCTCCGCGAGCAGGTCGTGCACCTGTCGCGCCGCGCGGGGTGGGATCCGCCGCGGTTCTTCGAGACGTCCGTCGACGACCCCGGGCAGGGGCGCGTGCGCGAGGCGCTGGAAGGCGGGGCGGCGTCGGTGCTCGTCGCCGGCGGCGACGGGACCGTCCGAGCCGTCGCCGAGGCGATCGCCGGCACGGACGTGCCGCTCACGATCGTGCCCAGCGGCACCGGGAATCTCCTCGCCCGCAACCTGCGGCTCCCGCTCGACGACCCGGAGCGGGTCATCGCCGCAGCCTTCGACGGCGATCGCCAGCCCATCGACATCGGCATCGCGCAGATCTCCCGCCCCGACGGCACGCGCACGGAGGCCGCGTTCGTCGTGATGGCGGGCATGGGGCTGGATGCGGCGATGATCGCCAACACCCGTCCCACGCTGAAGAAGGCGGTCGGCTGGGTCGCGTACGTCGACGGGGCGGCGCGCTCGCTGCCCAAGGCCCGCCCCTTCCGGCTCATGTACCAGCTCGACGACGAGCGCATCCATACGACGCGGGTCTACAGCATCCTGTTCGCGATCTGCGGTGCGCTGCCGGCCGGGATCGCGCTGATCCCCGACGCGTCGATCATCGACGGCGCGATGGATGTCGTCCTCATCAAGCCACGCGGCTGGTGGGGCTGGCTCGCCGTCTGGCGGCGCGTGTGGTGGGACAACTCGGTGCTGCGCCGCTTCAAGGCCGGCCGCCTCGTGCTCGAGCACCGCCGGGACCAGTCGGTGCGGTACCTGCAGGGGGTCGCCACCGAGGCGGGTGCGACGCCGCCGCAGGCGGTTCAGCTCGACGGCGACGCCTTCGGCGAGGCGGTGCGCATGCACTGCCGGGTCGTCGAGGGCGGCCTGCTCGTGTCGCTGCCGCCGGGGCACCCCGTGTCGCGGCTCTGACGCCCCGCGCCGCCGTTCACAACTCAGGCAGAATCGGCGTTCAGGGTGCCGCGGCGCCCGTGGGACGCGATTCTGCCTGAGTTGTGCGCACGGTCCGCTGTCAAGCCGGATGCGGACGGCGGCCCGAGCCGTAGCGTCGGAGCATGACCACCCTCGTCTGGTTCCGCGACGACCTGCGACTCGCCGACAACCCGGCGCTGCGCGCGGCGATCGAGCGCGACGAGCCGGTGGTCGGGCTGTACGTGCTCGACGAGGTCTCCCCCGGGGTGCGCCCGCTCGGCGGCACCGCCCGGTGGTGGCTGCACCACTCGCTCGACTCCCTCGGCGAGCGCCTGCGGGAACGCGGCTCCCGCCTCATGCTGCGGCGAGGCCGCGCGGCCGACGTCGTGCCGCAGGCCGTGGTGGATGCCGGAGCCACGGCCGTCAGCTGGAACCGCCGCTACGGCGGCCCCGAGCGCGAGATCGACCGCGCGCTGAAGGAGCGGTTCGCCGCCGACGGCGTCGAGGCGCGATCCTTCGCCGGCTCGCTGCTGTTCGAGCCGTGGAACGTGCGCACGGGAGCGGGCACCCCCTTCTCGGTGTACACCCCGTTCTGGCGCGCCTGCCTCCACCTTCCCGCGCCGCGCCAGCCGCTGCCCGAACCGCGGCGCATCCCCGGCCCGAGGCGCGCGCCCGCGTCCGAGTCGCTCGGCGACTGGGGACTGCTGCCTACGCGCCCCGACTGGGCGGGCGGTCTGCGCGAGCGTTGGGAGCCCGGCGAGCCGGCCGCGCGCCGGCGGCTGCACGAGTTCCTCGCGGACGACGTCGACCACTACGACCGGGCGCGCGACGAGCCGGCCGCGGGCGCGACATCCCTCCTCTCCCCCCGTCTGCGCTGGGGCGAGCTGAGCCCGTACACGGTGTGGCACACGGCCCTCGCCGATGGCGCGGATGCGGGGCGCTTCCTTTCCGAGCTCGGATGGCGCGAGTTCGCCTGGCACGTGCTGTTCCACCACCCCGACCTCGCGACCGCGAACCTGCGGCGCGAGTTCGACGCTTTCCCGTGGCCTCGGCCGCGGCCCTCGCTCCTGCGCGCCTGGCAGCGGGGGCGCACCGGGTTCCCTCTGGTCGACGCGGGCATGCGCGAGCTGTGGACCACCGGGTACATGCACAATCGCGTGCGGATGGCCGCGGCATCCCTGCTCGTGAAGAACCTCCTGATCGACTGGCGCCGGGGCGAGCAGTGGTTCTGGGACACGCTCGTCGACGCGGATGCGGCGAACAACCCCTTCAACTGGCAGTGGGTCGCGGGTTCCGGGGCGGATGCGGCGCCCTACTTCCGCATCTTCAACCCGCTGCTGCAGGCGAAGAAGTTCGACCCGCAGGGGCTCTACGTGTCGCAGTGGGCCCCCGACTCGGAGCGGATAGAGCCGATCGTCGATCTCGCCGCCTCCCGCAAGGCCGCGCTGGACGCGTACGACGTCGTCAAACGGTCGCGGTGAGCCTCAGTTCCACGGGTCGGTCGGATTCCCCGCGTCGAGCTCTGCGAGGACCTTTGCGATGTCGTCGGCGACCTGCTGCTCGTGCGACTGCAGATCCTGCAGCACCAGGTCGAGGTTCTCCGCCCCCTTCGTGACATCCCACGAGAGGTTCCGCAAGAGCTCGTTGAGGAGCCATCGCATCTCGCTCCAGGCAGCACCGGGACCCCGAGCATCAATGCCGAGTGCACCATCGCGCATGATGCATCCGAGCGATGCACTCAACAGTGTGCTCCCTGTCTCGGTCAACTCCGAAGCAATCGCCGGCAGATACGTCCGCGTGATCTCCTGAATCAGGGCAGGCTGATAGGCGATGACGTCGGATGACGTTCCCGGGTCGTTGCGTACCGGAGGAACCGACAGATCGTAGGACGACCGGTCGGCCCGGACGTTCGCGAGGTTCTTCGTCAGGTTGTCTTGCAGCAGGGCCTCTTCGGCGCGGATCTCGCCGTTGAGCGCTTCAAGAGCGCCCTCGAACGCCGAGAGCACGCCGACGGCGTCGGCGCCCTCGATCGTCTCTGTCTTGTTGTCGGTTGCAGCGCCTTGAACAACCTCGATCCCGAGGCCGACGACCTCGAACACCTGCGCCGCACCGGGGACGAAGATCTTCGCTCCCTTCGCCGCCCATCCCGCGACCTGCAGTGCCACCTTGAGCTGGCCGGTCGCTCCTGAATCAGCCAGGGATTGCGATGCGGCGCGCCCCGCCTCCACGATCTCGGCCACGTTTTGGCGCGCGGCCTCCCACAGCCCCTTCTCCGCAGCGACCGCGCTGCCGAGGACGACCGAGAGGCCGTGAAGTCCACCGATCACAGGCCCCAACTGCGCGACGAACTTCGACTTGAACGCGGCGATCGCCGTTCCAGCCATCGCATCACTGTTCTCGAGTATCAACGCTAGATTGCCCGGGATCACGCCGGAGCCCACCTGCCCGCCCTCGGACGCCGCGGCCGCGCCCGACAGCCGCCGCGTGACCTGGCGTACCGCCTCGACCTCGGCCTCGACCTCGGAAGGCTCGGGTAGCGAACGCCACGGGCTGAGCGCAGTGTCGATGCGCGCACGGATGGAGTCGAACGCCTCGCGGAACTCGTCGTCCTTCGCGCCCCCGACGAAGATGTTGGCGATGAAGTTGTCACTGGACCAATCCCCCCCACCCTCACCGTCGGCGCCCGGCCGGCTCACTTTGTAGTGCGCGCCGGAGGAGTTGATCTCATAGGTGTCGCCGTTGATCTGCCAGCCCGACGGGCTCGTGCGCATGTAGGCGTCGATCGCGGCACGCTTGAAACGGGGGATCAGATCTCCGAGATCGCCATACCCGACCATGCTCAGCCTTCTCCCTCTCGGACTGCCCCCGTCGCTCCCCTCGGGGAGGACCGCAGCCCGGCGGCCAGCGCAAGCCCCGTACCGAAGACCGCGATCAGCACCATCCACGTCGATCTCGTCTGCTGCGCTTCGGCGCACACGGCGCTGATGGTCGCGTCGACACGCGTCATCTGCTCCACCGTGGGCAACTCGCCCGGATCGTTGTAGCCGACACCGACGAGCCAACGCTCGACGAGGTCTTGATCGCGCGTGTCACCGATCAGGCTTGCGCTCTCGATCGGTGCGAGCACGGCCCGACACTCCAACGCACCGACATTGTTGGACAAGCCCGCCGACGTCGGCACGAACCCCAGCACCATCACCCCCACCACGGTCACCACCGCCACAAGCACACCGAACCAACGCATCAGTCCCCCCTCCTAGAACTCACCACCCTACGTAAGACCGCGCGATGCCACGGGAATCAATCCACAGCTCGCACGGTTGCCGAAGAGGATGAGCACCTCCCCCGCCCTCTCCGTCCTCGACCTCGTGCCCGTGCGCACCGCGCAGACCAGCGCCGAGGCGGTCGCGGCATCCCTCGACCTCGCGCAGCGCGCCGACGAACTGGGCTACCGGCGGTACTGGTTCGCCGAGCACCACAACATGCCCGCCGTCGCCTCCACGACCCCGCCCGTGCTGATCGCCGCGGCGGCCACCCGGACCTCCCGCATCCGAGTGGGATCCGGCGGAGTCATGCTGCCCAACCACGCGCCGCTCATCGTCGCGGAGCAGTTCGCAGCCCTCGAGGCCATCGCCCCGGGCCGCATCGACCTCGGCATCGGACGCGCACCCGGCAGCGACCCCGTGATCACGCAGCTGCTGCACCGCACCGGCGCGACGAGCGACGTGAGCCGCTTCCCGGACCACGTGCAGGACATCATCGCGCTCGGCTCGAACGAGGGAGCGACCGTGCGGTTCACCTCCGGCGGCACCTACGAGGTGCATGCGACGCCGGCGCCCGGGCCCGCCCCGGAAGTCTGGCTGCTCGGCTCGAGCGACTACTCGGCGCAGCTCGCGGCATCCCTCGGGTTGCCCTATGTTTTCGCGAACCACTTCTCCGGGGACGGGCTGGAACGGGCGCTCGCGCTCTATCGCGAGCAGTACCGGCCGAGCCCCGCCCATCCGGAGCCGGTGACCTTCCTCACCGCGAACGCGGTCGCCGCACCGACCCGTGAAGAGGCTGAGGAGCGCGCGCTGCCGCAGATCCGGATGATGGCGCGGCTGCGCGGCAATCGCCCGCTCGTGCCGCTCGAGACGGTCGAGCAGGCGCGTGAGGCGGAAGCCGACGACGGGCTGGGCGGGCCGATGGCCGCATGGGCGCGCGAGCGGTGGTTCGTCGGCGCACCCGATGAGACGGCCTCACGGCTGCGGGAGTTCGCCACCCGGCACGGCGTCGACGAGATCATGATCGCGCCGGTGGCCGCGTCCTACGCCGATGAGCCGCTGTCGTCCTCGCCGGGCCGCACCCAGACGCTCGCCCTCCTCGCCGCCGCGCTCTCCCCCGCCGCCTGACCGCGAGACCAGTCCGGGGCGCCGAGACCGGCGAGTAACCCACTGGTCTCGGCGCGCGAGACTGGTCTCGCGGTCAAGCACCCGGCGAGCGGAGGGTCAGGTCTCGGGCTCGCCGCTCAGCAGGCCGCGCAGCCAGTCGCGCGCCTCGACGAACACGTCGTCGCTGTAGCGGTCGTTGTAGCGCACGATAGCCCGGTCGGCGCGCGGGTACGAGCCGAGGAAGATCACCTTCGGGCTGAACCGGCGCAGCCCCATGAGCGCGTCCGCCATCCGCTCGTCACGGATGTGGCCGTCGGCATCCACCACGAAGCGGTAACGACCGAGCGCGTCGCCGATCGGACGCGACGCGAGCAGGGACAGGTTGATGCCGCGCGTCGCGAACTGCTCGAGCATCTCCAGCAGCGCGCCCGGGTTCTCGCTCGGCAGCTCGACGATGAGGGAGGTCTTGTCGGCCCCGGTCGGCGGCGGCGGCGCGACGGTGCGCTCGACCAGCACGAACCGCGTGACCGCGTGCTTGTTGTCGCCGATGTCCGAGGCGAGCAGCCGCAGATCGTGATGCTCGAGGATGCCGGGGGGCGCGATCGCGGCATCCGCATCGCTCGTGCCGTCCAGCAGGCCGACCGCGCTCGCCACGTTGCTCGAGGCGGGCAGGTGCGCGTGGCCGGGAAGCTCACGCGAGAGCCACCGCAGGCACTGCGCGTACGCGACGGGGTGTGCGGCGACGAGGTTCACGTCGGCGAGCGTCGTACCGGGCCGGGCGACGAGCACGAAGCTCACAGGGACCAGGTACTCGCCCACGATCCGCAGACCCGGCATGGTCGCCAGCGCGTCCTGCGCGGTGGACACGCCTCCGTCGACCGAGTTCTCGATCGCGATCATCGCCGCATCCGAGCGCCCCTCGACGACATCGGTCAACGCCTCGGCGACGTTGTTGACGGGCTTCCAGACCTGGTCACGCGCCTCGGGCACCTGCGCGAGCGCCGCCTCGGTGAAGGTCCCCGCCGGCCCCAGGTAGCTGTAGGTGCGGCGGGCGGCGTCGGGTGTGCTCACGGGCACTCAGCCTAGACCGGGTCGCTGCCGGGCGAGGGAGCAGAAACACAGATATGGGTAGGCCCGGGCACCTGGCGACGGCGGCCGCCGGAGCACGAGGAGATCGAGGGCTCGCGCATCGATTGTCCGGGTCCTGCCCCGGTCGAACCCGGGCCTCCGAGAGCACGAGGGCACCGAGAGCAGCCGTTGATCGGCGGGGATGCGCCCTCGGGCGGGAAAGATTCCCCGCGGCAGGGCAGACTAGGCGCATGAGCCGCGCAGGACAGCCCGCCGAAGCATCCGATCTCATCGACATCGACGACCTCATCGCCGCCTACTACGACCGCAAACCGGATGCGGCCGTGCCGGAGCAGCGGGTGGTGTTCGGCACGAGCGGCCACCGCGGCTCGTCGCTGTCCACGAGCTTCAACGAGGACCACATCCTCGCCACCACCCAGGCGATCGTCGACTACCGCAATGCCCAGGGCATCGCCGGTCCCCTCTTCCTCGGCCGCGACACTCACGGCCTGTCGCTGCCCGCCGAGCGCACCGCGATCGAGGTGCTCGTCGCGAACGGCGTCGACGTGCGCGTCGACGCGCGCGACTCGTGGGTGCCCACCCCCGCGCTCAGCCACGCGATCCTCACCTACAACCGTGACCGCGACACCACCGACCCCGGACGCGCGGACGGCATCGTCGTGACCCCATCGCACAACCCGCCCCGCGACGGCGGCTTCAAGTACAACCCGCCGCACGGCGGACCGGCCGACACCGACGCCACCTCATGGATCGCGGACCGCGCCAACGCGCTCATCGCCGGCGGCCTCGAGGGCGTCGCCCGCACCCGCTACGCCGACATCGACGGCGATGCGCTCGGCGAGTACGACTTCCGCGAGGCGTACGTGCGCGACCTCGACTCGATCATCAACATCGCCGCGATCAAGAAGGCGGGCATCCGCATCGGCGCCGACCCGCTGGGCGGGGCGTCGGTCGAGTACTGGGCGCTCATCGCGGAGCACTACGGACTCGATCTCACGGTCGTGAACCCGGATGTCGACCCCACCTGGCGTTTCATGACGCTCGACTGGGACGAGAAGATCCGCATGGACCCGTCCTCGCCCTCCGCGATGGCCGCGCTCGTCGCGCGCCGCGACGAGTACGACATCCTCACCGGCAACGACGCGGATGCCGACCGCCACGGAATCGTGACCCCGGATGCCGGACTCATGAACCCGAACCACTATCTCGCGGTCGCGATCGACTACCTCTTCTCGCACCGCGAGGGCTGGCCCGCCGACGCCGCCGTCGGCAAGACGCTCGTGTCGTCGATGATCATCGACCGCGTGGTCGAGGCTCTCGGACGCCCGCTCTACGAGGTCCCGGTCGGCTTCAAGTGGTTCGTGCCCGGGCTGCTCGACGGGTCCGTCGCGTTCGGCGGCGAGGAGTCGGCGGGGGCATCGTTCCTGCGCATGGACGGCTCGGTGTGGACCACCGACAAGGACGGCATCCTGCTGTGCCTGCTCGCGGCAGAGATCCTCGCGGTCACCGGCAAGACGCCCTCGCAGCGTTACGCGGAGCTCGAGGACACCTACGGCGCCTCGGTCTATCAGCGCGTCGACGCACCCGCGTCCCCGGCCCAGAAGGCGGCGCTCGCGAAGCTCTCGCCGGAGGCCGTGACCGCGACGGAGCTCGCCGGCGAGGAGATCACGGCGAAGCTGTCGCACGCCCCGGGCAACGGCGCGGCGATCGGCGGGCTCAAGGTCGTCACCGCCGATGCGTGGTTCGCCGCGCGCCCTTCGGGCACCGAGGACGTGTACAAGCTGTACGCGGAGTCGCTGCGCGGCGAAGGGCACCTGCGCCAGGTTCAGGAGCAGGCGCGCGAGGTCGTGAGCGCGGCTCTCGGCGGCGCCTGACCCCTCCTCCCCCTCACCCCCCCATGTCCCACCCCCACCCACCATGTCCCACTTTCAACCGCTGGGGAACGCCCCATCCGGTCGAAAGTGGGACATCACCCGGTTAGAAGTGGGACATGCTGGGGCGGGTCAGCCGGTGGTCGGCGGGGCGGGTCAGCTGAGGGCGCGGGCGAGAGCGGCTCCGGCGGCGCGCAGCCAGCGGGCGGGGTCGGCCAGCGCGGCCTCGGCCGGCCCGAGCGCGGGCGCGATCGAGGCCGGGCCGGGCGGCGCGCCGGCTGACCCGGGCAGGGCGGCGCGCGCGAGCTCGGTGAGCGAGACGGATGCCGCAAACGCCGTCGTGTCGGCACGCGGGTCGATCCTCCCGGCGACGAGCGCCGCCGGGACACCGAGCGCGGCCGCGACGGCCGACACATAGGCCGGAGCCTTGCCTGCGGCGGACTGTCCGTCGAAGGCCCCCTCCCCGGTGACGACGAGGGAGGCCGCGGCGACGGCATCCGCGAGCCCGATGAGCCGCGCGACCTCGGCCGCCCCGGGCACGAGGGACGCCCCCCAGGCCAGCAGCCCGAACCCCGTGCCGCCCGCGGCCCCCGCGCCGGGCGTCGCGGGATCGACCTCGAAGAGAGCCGCGTAACGGGCGAGGATCGCATCGATCTCCGGGATGTCGACGCGCCCGAACCCCTTCTGCGGCCCGAAGACCGCCGCCGCCCCCGCGGGACCGCACAGCGGCGCCGCGACATCCGTGAGCACCGTCGCGCCGCCCGGGGGCAGCGGACGCAGTCCCGACAGATCGACGCCCGTCATCCGCCGCAGCCCGACCGCGCCCGACCGCAGCGACGCGGGGACGTCCCCCTCGGTCGTGAATCGCGCGCCCAAGGCCGCCAGCATCCCCGCCCCGCCATCGGTCGATGCACTCGACCCGATCGCGAGCACGAGGCGTGAGACCCCGGCGGTCAGCGCGGCATCGATGGCCTCCCCGAACCCCACGGTCGAGGCATGCCACGGCTCACGCCGGTCCCCGAAGAGCTCGATCCCGGATGTCGAGGCCAGCTCGACCACACCCGTCCCCCGCGGCGCGTCGGGCGTCGGCGGCAGGAGCAGCCACGCCGCGTCGACGCCGTCGCGCGAGTCCCCCCAGGGCGGCGAGACGACGACCGGCATGCGCCGCGCGCCCGGAACAGCCGCGGCGAACGCGTCGAGCGTGCCCTCGCCGCCGTCCGCCATCGGACGCAGCACGAGGTCGGCGGTCGGGTCGACCTCCCGCCAGCCCGTCGCGAGGGCGGATGCGGCATCCGCCGCTCGGATCGACCCCTTGAAGCTGTCGGGGGCGAGCACGACACGACGCATGCCCCGAGCGTAGGCCCACCGCATCCGGCCGTTCGCCGACATCCGCTCCCGCGGGGATCGTCGATATCCGCTCCCGCGGGGATCGTCGATATCCGCTCCCGCGGGGATCGTCGCCGACACGCCGTGTTCCCTGCCCGTGCGGCGGCGTGTCGGACACGATCCCCGCACGACGGCACACAACCCCGGCACGACGGGGCACGGGCAGCCCTCTCGAACCTGGGAGGATGTAGGCATGACCTGGCTTGTCACCGGCGGTGCCGGCTACATCGGTGCGCACATCGTCCGGGCCCTCGCTTCGGCGGGCCTTCCCCCGGTCGTCATCGACGACCTCTCCAGCGGCCACGCCAACTTCGTCCCCGACGGCGTCCCCTTCACCCACGGCACGATCCTGGACCGCGACCTGCTCACCACCACCCTCCGCGACCACGACGTCACCGGCGTCATCCACGTCGCCGGCTTCAAATACGCCGGCGTCTCCGTACAACGCCCCCTCCACACCTACGAACAGAACGTCGAAGGCACACGCACCGTGCTCGCCGCCATGGCCGAGACCGGAGTGCACAACATCGTCTTCTCCTCCTCCGCCGCCGTCTACGGCACCCCCGACGTCCCCCTCGTCACCGAAGACCTCCCCAAACGACCCGCCTCCCCCTACGGCGAATCCAAACTCATCGGCGAATGGCTCATCCGCGACCAAGCAACCGCCACCACCGACACCCCCCACCCGCTACGCCACACATCCCTGCGCTACTTCAACGTCGTCGGCTCCGCCGACCCCACCGTCTACGACACCAGCCCCCACAACCTGTTCCCCATCGTGTTCGAGAAACTCCTCGCCGGCGAAACCCCCCAGATCAACGGCGACGACTACAACACCCCCGACGGCACCAACGTCCGCGACTACGTCCACGTCGGCGACATCGCCGCCGCCCACGTCGTCGCCGCACAACGCCTCCAATCCGGCGCACCCATCGAAGCCGCCTACAACCTCGGCTCCCAAAACGGCCTCAGCGTCCGCGAGATCATGGACGCCATGGCCCGCGTCACCGGCATCCCCTTCACCCCCAAGATCGGACCCCGCCGCCCCGGCGACCCCGACCGCATCGTCGCCACCGGCGACCTCGCCACCCGCGACCTCGACTGGAAAATGCGCCACACCCTCGACGACATGGTCCGCACCGGCTGGCAAGCCCGCCAAAACGCACACTGACCCCGAACACCACCACCACACTGAACGGCTTCGACACGAGACGCGTCCACACACCGCGTCTCGTGTCGAAGGCCGCGTCTCACCGGGCGAACGACCCGGGGGTGAGGGATGCGAGCCCCTCCGCATGGCGCTGCCGCACCAGCCGTACGAGCTCGGCGGGCGGCTCGTCGTCCGCCAGCAGCGGCGCCGACACGACGTCGGCCCCGCTCGCCAGGAGCTCCCCGTGGAACGTTCCCGGCGCCAGGAGATAGCTCGCGAGGGCCACGCGCGACCCACCGGAGCGGGCCTCGGCGATCGCGGTGCCGAGCCGCGGCAGGGACCCCGACACGAACCCGGTGAGCACGTCCGTGCCGAGCGCCTCGCCCAGCATCGCGGCGGCGCGGCGGCAGTCCTCGACCGCCCGCGGATCCGAGGAGCCCGCGGCGGCGAGCACGACCGCGTCGGTCGCCTCCCAGCCCGCTTCGCGCAGCCGGCGCACGAGCACGTCGACCAGGGCGGCGTCGGGTCCGAGCGCCCGCGTCACGACAGCCGCGCCGTGGCCGGAGGCGGCGTCGGCCAGATCGACGTGCACGTGGTACCCCGCGGACAGCAGCAGCGGCACGACGACGGCGTCGGCATCCACGCCCTCGAGCACGGTCGGCACATCCGGGTCCTGCACATCGACGAAGCAGTCGTGCACGGCGTGTCCGGCCAGCTCCGCCCGCACCGCCCGGGTGAGCGCGGAGATCGCCGCCGCACCCTCGGCGCTGCGGGTGCCGTGCGAGGCCAGCACGAGCTCGGCCGGCGGCGCGATCTGCACGCGCCCCTCATGGACCCGGGCGCGCCAGACCGGCAACACGTAGTCGGACGACGTGTAGCAGGCGCCGGTCCGCAGGTCGAAGACGTCCTTGTGCAGCGGCGACGCGATGGTGTCGCGCGCCTCGCCGGCGACCGTGCGCCGGCCGACGATGCCGCGGGAGATGACCATCGCGCCGGTCTTGGGGTCGCGGTTGGACACGGCCAGCACCTGGTCCCCGTCGGAACGGAAGAGGGCGACCTGCTCCGTCCCGACCAGCGCCGCCCGACCCCATCCGGGCTCGAGGACCGCGAGATCGCAGACCTCCTGCCACGCGGAGGCCATGCGCCTCGCCCTCGGATCGGACGTCGGGGGTTGCGGAAGCGTGGTCGGTTCGGACATCGTGTGACCAGGCTAGGAAGAGGCTGTTTCCGCAGCGCGACAGGTTCTGTTTCCGCACCGTCACGTTTTCCTCACACCGCCCGATCGCGCGTGTGAGGCCCCCGTGACCGAGCCGAAATCGACGGGTAACCGCGGAGACGGGAACGCCGCCTAGCGTGGGCCGCATGATCTCCGCCACCGTGGGCCGCCGTGTCGTCGTGGTCGGCGCGGGGCCGGCCGCGCACCACCTGGTCACCCGGCTCGCCGCCTCGGACGCGGCGGAACGCGGCCTCGACGTGCTCGTCCTCGGCGACGAGCCGCACGCCCCCTACGACCGCGTCAACCTCGCCAAGCGTTTCGAGGGAGCCGGCGTCGACCTGACGCTCGGCGACGGCTCGGTCTGGGCCGCGCCGGGCGTGCGCCTGGCACCCGGCACACTCGTCACGGCCATCGACGCCGACGCCCGCACCGTCACCACGACCGCGGGCGAGCACATCCCCTTCGACGACCTCGTGCTCGCCACCGGCTCACGCGCGCGCGTGCCCGAGATCCCCCACGCCGACCGCGGCCGGGTGCTGCGCACCCTCGAGGACGTGGACGGGCTGTGCGACGAGATCGTCACGCTGCGCCGCCGCCACGGCCGGGACCCGAACGTCGTCGTGGTGGGCGGCGGGCTCCTGGGGATCGAGGCGGCCGGATCCGTCGCGGATGCGGGGTGCCGGGTGACGGTGGTGCACTCCGGACGCTGGCCTCTCAGCGCCCAGCTGGACGAGGCGGGCGGGCGGATCCTCGAGCAGCTGCTGCGGGCGCAGGCGATCGCGCTGGCGCTCGGCGCGCGCCCGACCGAGGTGCTCGTGGGCCCGTCCGGGGCCGTGACGGGGGTCTCGCTCACCGACGGCACCCAGCTCCACGCAGACCTCGTGGTCTTCGCGATCGGCATCCAGCCCCGTGACGAGCTCGCCCGCGCCGCGGGCCTGCGGATCGACCCGAAGGGCGGGGTCGTGATCGACGCGTCGTGCGCGACGAGCGTCCCACGCATCTGGGCGATCGGCGAGGTGGCGGCCTTCGACGGGCGCACAGTCGGTCTCGCCGCGCCCGGCAATGCGATGGCCGAGACCGTCGCGGACCGCCTCACCGGGGGCGACGCCGTCTACGCGGCGCCCGACGAGTCGACCTCGCTCAAGCTCGCCGGCGTGCAGGTCGCCGTGCTGGGATCGCCCACCCCCGGCGTGGACGACCTCGAGGTCGTCTACGCGAACGCCGCCGCCGGCATCTACCAGAAGCTCATCGTCGGCGACGACGCGCTCACGCTCCGCGGCGGCGCGTTCGTCGGCGACGCCTCGCCCTTCGCGACCCTGCGCGCGTTCGTCGGCGACGCTCTCCCCGCGGAGCCCGCGGCGTTCCTCGCGGCGGCGGGCGCCGACGCGCCGGAGGTCGCGATCCCGGATGCGGCCACGGTCTGCACGTGCCATGCCGTCACGGCCGGAGCGCTGCGCGCGCACGTCGCCGACGGCTGCCACGACCTGACCGGGCTGAAGTCGTGCTCGCGGGCGGGAACCCAGTGCGGATCCTGCGTCCCGCTCGTGAAGACCGTGCTGGACGAGGAGCTGCGCAGCCGCGGCATCGAGGTGTCCAAGGCGCTCTGCGAGCACGTCACTCTCAGCCGCGTCGAGCTGTTCGAGTCGGTGCGTGCTCTCGGGCTCTCGACCGTGGGCACGATCGTGGAGCGGTTCGTGGACGGGGGCGTCGGATGCGACATCTGCAAGCCCGTCATCGCCTCGATCGTGGCGACCCAGACGCACGCGCACCCCCTCGACGACGGCGCGGCCGGCTTCCAGGACACGAACGACCGCGCGCTCGCGAACCTCCAGAAGGACGGGACGTACTCGGTCGTCCCCCGCGTCCCAGCCGGCGAGATCTCCCCCGAGAAGCTCGCGGTCATCGCCGAGGTGGCCACCGAGTTCGGCCTCTACACGAAGATCACGGGCGCTCAGCGCATCGACATGTTCGGAGCCCGGCTCGAGCAGCTGCCGCTGATCTGGAAGCGCCTCGTCGATGCGGGCATGGAGTCGGGCCAGGCCTACGGCAAGAGCCTGCGCACGGTGAAGAGCTGCGTCGGCTCGACCTGGTGCCGATACGGCGTGCTCGACTCGGTCGGGATGGCCGTGCGGCTGGAGCTGCGCTACCGGGGGCTGCGCTCACCGCACAAGATCAAGCTCGGCGTCAGCGGCTGCGCGCGCGAGTGCGCCGAGGCGCGGTCGAAGGACATCGGCGTCATCGCCACCTCGGACGGCTGGAACCTGTACGTCGGCGGCAACGGCGGGATGACCCCGGTGCACGCAGAGCTGCTCGCCCAGAACCTCGACGACGACACCCTGATCCGCTACATCGACCGCTACATGATGTACTACATCCGCACGGCCGACCGCCTCCAGCGCACCGCGCGGTGGCAGGAGCAGCTGCCCGGAGGCCTCGAGCACGTCCGCCAGGTGGTCTGCGAGGACTCGCTGGGGATCGCCGCAGAACTGGAAGAGGCCATGGCCCAGCACGTCGAGGACTACGAGGACGAGTGGGCGGCCACGCTCGCCGATCCGGAGCGGCTGCGGCGCTTCCAGTCCTTCGTCAACGCCGTCGACGCCCCCGACCCGGAGGTCGTGCACGTGCCCGACGGCCGCGGCCAGCACCGCCCCGCGACCGAGTCGGAGCGTCTGATCCTCAGCGGCACGCGCATCCCGGTGCGTGGCCGATGATCGGCAGCGTGACGCTCGTCGGCGGCGGCCCGGGGGACCCGGATCTGCTCACCCTCGCCGGCGCCGCCGCGCTGCAGGAGGCGGACGTCGTGCTGTACGACCGGCTCGGACCGCGCGACCGGTTGCCGTCGCTCGCCCCGGCGGCGCTGCTGATCGATGTCGGGAAGACCCCGGGGCACCACGCCGTCCCGCAGGACCGCATCAACGACATGCTCGTGCACCACGCCCGCGAGGGGCGCCGCGTGGTGCGCCTGAAGGGCGGCGACGCGTTCGTCTTCGGCCGCGGCGGCGAGGAGGCCGCCGCCTGCCACGAGGCCGGGATCGAGGTCCGCGTCGTGCCGGGCGTCTCCAGCGCGATCGCGGTCCCCGCCGCGGCCGGCATCCCCGTCACCCATCGGGAGGTGTCCCGCAGCTTCACGGTCATCAGCGGGCACGTGCCGCTCGAGGAGGCGCAGCTGTCCGCGCTCGTCGCCCTCGGCGGCACGATCGTCGTGCTCATGGGCGTCAACGGCCTGCACGGTCTCGTCACGGGCCTGCGCCGGCACGGCATGGACGACGCGATGCCGCTCGCCGTCGTGGAGCGCGGCTTCTCGCCGCAGCAGCGTACTCTGGTCACGACCGTGGGATCCGCATCCCTCGACCTCGCCCGCGAGCGGCCTCAGTCGCCGGCTGTCATCGTCATCGGCGAGGTCGTGCGAGTGGCACCCGCGGCAGCGGTGCTCGAAGCCGCGCGGGAAGCGGGAGGACGATGACCCAGGATCAGCTGCTGCGCGGCACCGTGGCCATTGACCGGCTCGACGGCTACCGCGTCGGGGTCACGAGCGATCGCCGCTCCGAGGACCTGATCGCCGCTTTCGAGCGGCGGGGGGCGGAGGTCATCCACGCCCCGACGATCCGGATGCGCGGCACCGAGGACCTCGGGCGTCTGGAGGCCGAGACCGCGGCGATCATCGCGGCTCGACCCGACGTGCTCCTGGCGACGACCTCCTACGGCATCCGGCGGTGGTTCGAGGCGGCGGATGCCGCGGGCATCGGCCCCGACCTCGTCGACACGTGCCACCGGGCGCGGATCCTCGTCCGGGGCCCGAAGGCGCGGGGGGCGATCCGGGCGGCCGGTCTGGACGACGACGGGATGGGCGAGCAGGAGACCACGGAGTCGCTCGTCGACCTGCTGCTGCGCGAGGACGTCGCGGGCCTCACGATCGCGGTCCAGCTCCATGGCGTGGCCGACATGGCCCAGCTCGACCGGCTCGAACGGGCCGGCGCTGTCGTGCTCAGCGCGCGCCCGTACACCTGGGTGACGCACGAGGATCAGGCGCGCGTGAACCGGCTCGTCCAGGCGGTCGCCAAGGGCGGCGTGGACGCCGTGACCTTCACGAGCGCCCCGGCCGCGGAGGCGTTCCTGCACGCCGCCGCGGCGGCGGACAGCCTGCCCGCGGTCGTCGACGCCTTCCGCGGCGTCCCCGGCGCGGTCCCGGTCCTGGCCGCCGCGGTCGGGCCGGTCACGGCCGAGCCGCTGCGGGAGCACGACATCGACCCGCTGGTGCCCGAGCGGTTCCGGATGGGCGCGCTCATCCGGTGCGTGTGCGACGAGCTGCTCCGCCGCGAGCGGAGCGTCAGGACGGAGCTCGGCACGCTGAGGCTGCGGGGGCGCCGTCTCGAGCTGCAGGACACGACGGCGCTCCTGGGACCGACGGCGCTGTCGCTGGTGCGGACGCTGATGGATGCCGACGGCGGCACCGTGACGCGCGCACGGCTGTCGGCCGCGACGCCCGAGGTCCTCGACGACCACGGCGTCGACACCGCGATCAGCCGTCTGCGCAAGACCATGGGCAACGCCGACGTCATCCAGACGGTCGTGAAGCGCGGCTACCGCCTTCGGACGGACTGAGCGCACCCACCTCTTCGGGCGGACCGAGCAGATCCGCCCGCGAAGAGCCGGGCACGGGAGCCGCAACGGTCCCCGTGCCCGGCTTCTCGTGCACCGGTCAGCGACCGGTGGGCATCAGCGCGACCCGGTTCTCGGCGGAGGCGAGCGGGTCGTAGGACGGGTTCAGCAGCATCTCGTGCAGGTGCCGGCGACGCACGCCCATGTTGCCCCCGTCGTACACCGGGAAGCAGAGCACGTCCTCCATGATGGGGGCGAGCTTCGTACGGTCGCCGTAGGAGTCCACCCCGACCAGGCGCATCGCGTCGTAGACCACCTGCACCGACAGCTCGGAGTTGTAGATCTTGACCATGTTCGACAGCTCGCGGTCCGCGCCGCCGGTCTTGTCGAAGTGGTCGGCGGCCTTCCAGGCGAAGTAGCGCCCGGCCTCGATCCTCGTCTTGATGTCGGCGAGCATGTATCCCGCGTTCTGGAACTCGAGGACGGGATGCGACGCGCCCCGCTTCTCGGTCGAGGTGAACTCGTAGGCGATCTCGAAGGCGGCCCGCATCCGGCCGACCGCGGCGGCGCCGATGCTGGAGCACGTCCACGAGAACGACTCCTTCACGAGGTTCATGCCGACCGCGCCCGGGGTGCCGATGAGGTTGTCGATCGGCACGCGGACGTCGGTGAAGCGGACGACCGGGGAGTTGGCCGCGACGTGGCCCATCGTGTCGATGATGCCGATGATCTCGACGCCGGGCGTGCCCTTCTCGACCATGATGACCGCGAGCGACTCCTGCGGCGGAAGTTCCGGATCGGTGCGACAGACGACGGCGATGAGGTCGGCGCCCTCGTCGTCCCAGCCCGAGGCGTTGGTGGTCCACGCCTTCAGGCCGTTGATCACCCAGGAGTCGCCGTCGCGGACCGCGAAGGTCTGCACGCCGAACTTCGGGTCCGGGAAGTCGAAGTTCGCGGCTCCCGCGGCCTCCGAGTAGGCGATCGCGGCCAGCCGGGGCTCCGAGCCGGTGAAGGGGCGCAGGAACCGCTCCTTCTGCTCCGGCGTGCCGCCCTTGAGGACCGGGTAGACGCCGAGTCCGGTCCCGAGGATCGCGGACGCGACGTTGACATCGACGCGGGCCAGCTCCTCGCAGGCGAGGGCGAACTGGAGGTTGCTGAACAGGTTGCCGCCGTACTCCTCCGGGATCAGGCCCTTGACGAACCCGGCGTCGACCATCTGCTGGTAGAAGGGCTTGAGGGCGCGGAACCGGCCAAGCGGGTCGGGGATGGGTGCGACCGTGTCGGCCACCTGGCTGAGCACCCCCTCGGCGAACGCACGGGCCTGCTCACGCAGTCCCAGCTGCTCGGCGCTGAGTGTGAAATCGAGTGCCATGATGTCCTTTCGAGGATGAGGGTGTCCTCAGGAAATCACCGCGTGCACGCAGCACGATTTCCCCTCCGTTACCCGCAGGGAACGTTGTGGTCATGCGCGATCGAGGGTCGCGTGAGGTCTCCGACTCATGCCTGTAACACAAGGCCCCGCCCGCATCCGGGGCGCGGGCTACGCCAGGCGGACGACCGCCCAGGCCACGGGGGGCAGCGAGACGCGCAGCGTGTCGCCCTCGCGGGCGGCCGCCAGCGCGACGGGCGCGACGCGCTCGGGCTCGGCGAGTGTGTTTCGAGCGCGGATGTCGTCGTCGGCCACGAGCCATGCCTCCGCGACCGTGCGACCCGCGGCCCCGGCGATCGCGGCCAGGTCGATCTCGATATCGGCCGGCTCCCCGGCGGAGCGGTTCACGAGGAACACGCTCGTGCCCTCGGCATCCGTCGTCGCGACGGCGTTCACGGCCGCGACGTCGCCGAAGCGCTCGGTCGCGATGCTCGGGACGTCCCCGAGGTCGAGCCGCTGCGCCTCCCCGCGGCCGAGCCGCGAGGTGAGGGAGAACGGGAAGAACGTCGTCTGGCGCCATGCCGGTCCGCCGGGCTCCGTCATGATGGGCGCGATCACGTTCACGAGCTGCGCGAGGGATGCCGAGCGCACCCGGTCCGCGTGCTGCAGCAGCGTGATGAGCACATCGCCGACGACGACCGCATCCATGACGTTGTAGACGTCCTCCAGCAGGCGCGGCGCCTCGGGCCAGTCGTCGGAGACCAGGTCGCCCGACTTGGTGCCGTCGTCGGCGAACTGGTACCAGACGTTCCACTCGTCGAACGAGAGCATGATGCGCTTGTCCGAGCCGCGCTCGGCGGCGATCTCGTCGGCCGCCGCGATCACCTCGCGGACGAACAGGTCGGTGTCGACCGCGGAGACGAGGAACTCCTGCGCCTTGCCGTGGCGCTCCTGGTAGTACGCGTGGCACGAGATGAAGTCGACGTCGTCGAACGTGTGCCGCAGCACCTCGCGCTCCCACGAGCCGAAGGTCGGCATGTCGCGGGCGGACGACCCGCACGCGACCAGCTCGACGCTCGAGTCGAGCATGCGCATGGCCTTGGCCGTGCGGGACGCGAGCTTGCCGTAGTCCTCGGCGTTGCGGTGGCCGACCTGCCACGGCCCGTCCATCTCGTTGCCGAGGCACCACATCCGCACCCCGAACGGCTGCGGGTGACCGTTCTCGGCCCGGCGACGGGTCCATGCGGTGTCGGCGGCGGAGTTGGCGTACTCGAGCAGGTCGAGCGCCTCCGCGACGCCGCGCGTCCCGAGGTTGACCGCGAGCATCAGGTCGCTGCCCACCTTGTCGAGCCAGGACGAGAACTCGTGCAGCCCCACCCGGTTGGTCTCGGTCGAGCGCCAGGCGAGGTCGAGTCGGCGGGGACGCTCCTCGGCCGGGCCGATGCCGTCCTCCCAGCGGTACCCGGAGACGAAGTTCCCGCCCGGATAGCGGATCGTCGTCACCCCGAGCTCGCGCACGAGCGCGATGACGTCCTCCCGGAAGCCCTCGGCATCCGCCGCCGGGTGCCCGGGCTCGAAGATGCCGTCGTAGACGTGGCGGCCGAGGTGCTCGACGAAGCCGCCGAACAGCCGGGAGTCGATGGGGCCGACGGAACGGTCGGCGCGAAGGCGCACTGTGCTCATCAGGACACCGTATCGTCGCCGGCGGCCGGCAGAATCACGGCCTGGCGCGCCTCGACCGTGACGGTGCCGCCGGTCAGCGCGAGCTCTCGCGTCACGTCGTCGTGGTTGACGACGAGCCGCCGCCCGGCGCGGACGACCGTCTCGGCGAACGCCTCCGGGCGGGTGAAGCCGGGCTCGATGCCGGCGTCCACGAGCCAGCGCGCGACGAGGTCGTCCCGCAGGGCCTCGCCGGGCTCGGTCGCGACGTACCAGCCCGCGCCGCCGCTCTCGTCGGCGCGCCGCGTGATGGCCGCGCCGCCGGCCGCGAACCCGTCACCGAAGCTGCCGAGCACGGCCGCATCGTGCACGACGACGAGCTCCTGCCAGTCACGGGCGACGCCGGTGACGGTGCCCCCGATCGCGGTCTCCGTGTCGGCGGCGGCGAGGGGTGCGAACTCGTCCACCGTCACCCCGAGCGCCGCCTGCAGCGGCCCCTCGGCTCCGCCCAGGTACCCGCCGAGGCGCACGTGGAGGTTCTCGTCCAGGACGGCGGAGAAGGCGCCGACCACGAGCACGTCGCCGCGCGCGGGCACCGAGGCGAGCTCGGCGACGGCCGCGTCATCGGCCACGTGGAACAGGGGCGCCACGACGAGCCGGTAGCCCGAGGTGTCGGCGCCTGCGCGCACGAAGTCCACCGTGACCCCGCGACGCAGGAAGCCTGCGTACCAGTCCAGCACGGTCGCGAGGTAGTCCCGCTCGGCGGGCACGGCGTCCTGCTCGACCGCGCGCCAGCTGTCCCAGTCGAACAGGATGCCGACCTGCGCCGGCACGGGGGCGCCGGCCAGGTCGCCCAGCTCGGCGAGCTCGGCTCCGAGGGCCCGCACCTCGCGGTGCACGCGGGTGCCGGTGCCGCCGTGCGGCAGCATCGCCGAGTGGAACTTCTCGGCCCCGGCCTTCGACTGGCGCCACTGGAAGTGGAGGATGCCGTCGGCTCCGCGGGTGAGCGCCTGCAGCGACAGCGCACGGTAGTAGCCCGCGGGCTTGGGCGCGTTGCGGGGCCGCCAGTTGACCGCGGAGGGCGCCTGCTCCATGAGCAGCCACGGCTTGCCGCCGCCGAGGGAGCGCATGAGGTCGCGCGCGGCCGCGGCGAGCACGTGATGGCGCGGGTCGGCAGGGTCCGGGTACAGGTCGTCGCTGACGATGTCGACGTGCTCGGCCCACTGCCAGTAGTCCGCGTCCTTGAACGGGCCCATGAAGTTGGTCGTGATCGGCACGTCCGGGGTGAGCTCCCGGAGGATGTCGGCCTCGGCCCGGTGCAGCGCGAGCATCGCATCGGAGCTGAACCGGTCGAAGTCGAGCACCATCGTCGGGTTGGGGAACGTGGGCGTGCGCGAGGGCACCCCCACCTCGTCGAAGGAGGCGTAGTGCTGCGACCAGAACGCGGTTCCCCACGCACGGTTGAGCTCCTCGATCGTGCCGTAGCGCGCGACGAGCCAGGCCCGGAACGCGGCCGCAGACTCCTCGTCGTAGCTGCGGGGCACGTGCGCGCCGTACTCGTTGCCGATGTGCCACATCTCCAGCGCCGGGTGGGAGCCGTAGCGCTGCGCCATCCGGCGCACGAGACGCAGGGCGTGCTCGCGGTAGGCGGAGGAGCTCGGGCTGAACTGCTGCCGGGAGCCGAACGCGAGCCGCACCCCGTCGATCGTCACGGGGAGCGACTCGGGATGCCGTCGCGCGAGCCACGCGGGCGGGCTCGCCGTCGCGGTGGCGAGCACGACCCCGATCCCGCCGGCGTGCAGGCGGTCGAGCACCCGGTCCAGCCAGCCGAAGTCGTACTCCCCGGGCGCCGGCTCCAGCAGCGACCAGGAGAAGACGCCGACAGTCGCGGTCGTGACGCCCGCGGCGCGCATGATCTCGACGTCCTCGTCCCAGATCTCTTCGGGCCACTGCTCGGGGTTGTAGTCGCCGCCGAAGCGGATGCGGGATGACATGGTGTCCTCTCGGGTCGGGCGGATGGCGGGTCAGTACTCGATCGGGCCGAGCAGCAGGGTGTCGGCGAAGCGCAGTCGCTGGGCGCCGGTGGGCTCGAGGTCGAGCACCGTGAGGAGGTTCTCGCCCGCGCGGGTGAGCGGCGCGGGGACGAACAGCGAGTGCTGCGGGCCGGTGCGCCAGAAGCGGCCGAGGCAGGCGTCGCCGAACCAGACGAGCCCCTTGCCGAGGTCCGTCGTGTCGATCACGAGGTCACGGGGCGCGTCGAGCTCCACGCGGGCGCGCAGCACGGTGGCGCCGGCGACCGGGCGGGATGCCGCATCCGCCCGGTCGGAGATGCGCGCCGGAAGGTCCTCCCACGGCACGACGACGCTCCGCCAGCCGGTCACCTCCCCGCCGTCGACCGTGACCGGGCCGAGGAGCCCTTTGTGCTCGCCGATGCGGAAGCCGTAGTTGACGCGTCCCTGGTCCTCGACGAGGATCCGCAGCTCGCCCTCGCCCGAGGGCAGCACGAGGGTGTGCTCGCGGCGATCCCGCGACAGCACGCCCACCGGCCGGCCGTCCAGGCTCACCCAGGCGCGGTCACGGACCTCGCCCACGTCGAGGACGACGGGCTCGGAGCCCGCGGCGAGCCGGGTCGTGTGCCGCACGAACCCGCGTGCCATGCCCAGCTCGTCCATCGTGGGAACGCGCGCGGTGTCGGTCGCGGCCAGGGGGTCGAGCAGGTCGTCGAGGGCCGCGACGGGCACGAGCGGCACATCGGCGGGAGCCGCGGCGAGCGGTGCGAGAAGGTCGCCGTCGGCGATCTCGGGCACCTCGGCGTAGCGCGAGATGACCTCGCGGAAGGCCCAGAACTTCTCCGTGGGGCGGCCGGCCTCGTCCAGCGGGGCGCCGTAGTCGTAGCTCGTGACGGTCGGCTCGAAGACGCCCTTGTCGTTCGTGCCGTTGGTGAGGGCGAAGTTCGTGCCGCCGTGGAACATGTAGACGTTCACGGATGCGCCCGCGGCCAGCAGCGCGTCGAGCGCCTCGACGGCCGGGGCGAGCGCGGTCGTCCGGTGGAACGACCCCCAGTAGTCGAACCAGCCGCACCAGAACTCGGAGCACATGAGCGGCCCGGTGGGCTGGTGCGCACGCAGGGTGCGCAGCCGGTCGGCCACCTGACCGCCGAACGAGCCCGTCCGGTGGAGCTCGGGCAGGCTGCCCTGCGCGAGCATCTCGTCGGTGGGCTGGTCGACCGTGACGAGCGGCACGGTCACGCCCGCACCGCGGTAGATCTCGACGAGCGCCCGCAGATAGCGCTCCCGCTCGGGACGCGGGATGTCGCCGTAGGCGCCGTACTCGTTCTCGACCTGCATCAGGACGACGGGGCCGCCGCGCTCGATCTGACGCGGGACGACGATCTCCAGGACGCGGCGCAGGAACGCGCTCACGGGGTCGAGGAAGCGGGGATCCGCGGTGCGCACGCCGGACGCGCCATCGCGGAAGAGCCATGCGGGAAGCCCGCCGCCGTCCCACTCGGCGCAGATGTAGGGGCCGGGGCGTACGATCGCGCGCATGCCCTCCTCGGCGACGAGGTCGAGGAAGCGCGCCAGGTCGAGCCGGCCCTCGGCGGAGAACTCGCCCTGGGTGGGCTCGTGCTCGTTCCAGGGGACGTAGGTCTCGATCGTGTTGAGGCCCATGAGGCGGGCCGCCCGGATGCGGTCACGCCACTGGTCGGGGTGCACCCGGAAGTAGTGCAGCGCACCGGCGAGCACCCGGAAAGGCCGTCCGTCGAGGAGGAAGTCGCTCTCGCCGATGTGGAAGGTGCCGTGTGCCATGGGTGCGCCTGTCAGAGGAAGGGCACGACGGCCGCGCCGTCGTGCCCGGGATTGCCGGGGGACCGGGTGGGACAGCCGCGACGGCTGCCCCACCCGGCGGATGTCACTTGTTGACGGAGAAGCCCTGGTCGTTGCCGTACGACACGTTCTTCTGCTGCCACGCCGCCAGACCGTCGAGGATCGAGGTCTTGTTCAGGTAGGCCTGGCCGACGGTGTCGGCGTAGATGCTGTTCGCGTAGGCCTGCCACGGCAGGTACTGCCAGCCGGTGCCGACGGAGGTGCCGGCGTCCACGAGGACCTGGTTGATCTTCTGCCCGCCGAAGTAGTCGGACTGGAGGTTCAGGAACGAGTCGGCGTTGAGGTCGGCCGTCGTGGCGGGGAAGCCGCCCGACTTCAGGAACACGTCGATCGAGTCCTGCGAGTTGTTGAGCCACTTCAGGAAGCCGGCGGCGAGCGCCTGGTTCTTCGAGCCCTTCATGACGACCTCGGAGGA
This sequence comes from Microbacterium sp. SORGH_AS_0888, assembly GCF_030818905.1. Taxonomy (NCBI): domain Bacteria; kingdom Bacillati; phylum Actinomycetota; class Actinomycetes; order Micrococcales; family Microbacteriaceae; genus Microbacterium; species Microbacterium sp. SORGH_AS_0888. The sequence goes on along the minus strand of NZ_JAUTAZ010000001.1, from coordinate 2,557,506 downwards.
GCCGCCGTTCTCGGCCGACACGGCCTTGCCGCCGTCGTAGGTCGGCATGGGCGCGACGGCCCAGTCGCCCTTGGCCTGCGGCACGTTGGCCTCGAGCACGCCCGGCATCCACGCGCCGATGGGGAGCGAGGCGATCGTGCCGTCGCCGAGGGCCGTGAACCACTCGTCGCTCCAGCCCGGGATGTTGCCGAGCGAGCCGTCGGCGAGCATCTTGCTCCAGACGGCCGTCCACTTCTTCGCGCCGTCGTCGGCGAGGTTGATCGTGACCTTCTCGCCGTCGGTCTGGAACGGACGGCTGCCCGCCTGCCAGAGCATCGAGGTGCCGAAGCCGGCGTCCGTGCCCGGGTCGTTGGTGATGTATTTCGTCGGGTCGGCGGCGTGCAGCTTCTTGCCGGCCTCCGCGTACTCGTCCCACGTGGTGGGCACGGCGATGCCGTACTGGTCGAAGACCTTCTTGTTGTAGAACAGCGCCATGGGGCCCGAGTCCTGCGGGAGGCCCCAGATGCCGTTGTCCTGCGACACGGCGCCCCAGGTGGAGGCGGTGTAGTCGTCCTTGAGGTCACCGAAGCCGAAGGAGGTGAGATCGGTCAGGGAGCCGGCCAGCACGTACTGGGGCAGCGACTGATACTCGATCTGCACGACGTCGGGGATGCCCGAGCCGGCCGAGATCGCGTTCTGCAGCTTGGTGTTGTTGTCGTTGGCGCCGCCCGTGTTCACGAGGTTGACCTTGACGTTGGGGTAGGCCTTCTCGAAGGCCGCGACCTGGTCCTCGGCGGAGGGGGTCCACGTCCAGTAGGTGATCTCGCCCCCGGCCTTCAGCGCGTCGTCGATGGAGGCGGCGTCGCCGCCGCCGCCGTTCGAGGAGGTCGAGCCGCCGGAGCAGGCCGCCAGGCCCGCGCCGATCATGAGCGCGGACGCCCCGATGGCGACCGCACGAGCGATCGTTCGCTTGTTCATGCTGTGATTTCCTTCCGCTTCTTCGTCGGATGTGTGGGGATGGGGTGTGTGGATGGACGTCGCGCAGTGTCCCCGCTACTGCTTGACGCTTCCTGCGCTGAGCCCGGACTGCCAGAAGCGCTGGAGCAGGAGGAAGGCGATGACGATCGGGACGATCGTGAGGAGGGAACCGGTGATGACCAGGTTGAAGATGGGCTGCGAGCTCACGCCCACGGCCTGCAGGTTCCACTGCTGCAGACCGATCGTCAGCGGGAACAGCGACGGGTCGTTCAGCATGATCAGCGGCAGGAAGTAGTTGTTCCAGGTCGCCACGATCGCGAACAGGGCGACCGTCACGATTCCGGGGGCGAGCAGCCGGAGCGAGATCGTGAAGAAGGTGCGCAGCTCGCCGGAGCCGTCGACGCGGGCCGCCTCCAGCAGCTCGGTGGGGACGGAGTCGACCGCGTAGACCCAGATCAGGTAGAGGCCGAACGGCGAGATGAGCGACGGGATGATGATCGCCCACATCGTGTTGGTGAGCCCAAGCTGGCTGAACAGGAGGAAGGTGGGCACGGCGAGGGCCGTGCCGGGCACCGCGATCGCCCCCAGGATGACCGCGAAGACGATCTTCTTGCCCGGGAAGCTGTACTTCGCCAGCCCGTAGCCCGCGAGGGTCGCGAGCAGGGTCGCGCCCCCGGCTCCGATGACGACGTAGATGATCGTGTTGAGGAACCAGCGCAGGAAGATGCCGTCGTCGTAGGTCACGACCTGGGCGATGTTGTCGAACAGGGCGAAGGGGCCGGAGAACCAGAGGCCGAACGAGCCGAACAGCGACTGCTGCGTCTTGGTGGAGCTGATCACGAGCCACAGCAGCGGCAGGAACGAGTAGATCAGGAAGATCGCCATGACGATCGTGAGCAGCGGCGACTTCCGCGGGCCGCTGTCGGTCGTGCCGTTGCGACGGCGGCGGCGCGGTGTCCCCGTCGGCGAACCCGTGCGGTCGAAGGCGATACCGGCCATCAGAGACTTTCCTTCCGGGAGCCGCGCAGCTGCACGACGTAGGCGATGATCGCCGTGACGATGCCCATGATGATCGCGATCGTCGCCGCGTAGTTGACCTGCTGACCGATGAAGCTGAGGTTGTAGGCGTACATGTTCGGGGTGAAGTAGGTCGTCAGCAGGTTGGGGACGAGCGTGCGGAGGATGTTGGGCTCGTTGAACAGCTGGAAGCTGCCGATGATCGAGAAGATGGTGGCGATGACGATCGCGCCGCGGAGCGCCGGGATCTTGATCGCGCGGATGATGCGGAACTGCCCGGCGCCGTCGAGGGCGGCGGCCTCGTAGAGGTCCTCGGGGATCGCCCGGAGCGCGGAGTAGAAGATCAGCATGTTGTAGCCGACGAACTCCCAGGTGATGATGTTGCCGATCGCCACCAGGATCCACTGCTGGGTGAAGGGCGTCACGAGGTCGAAGCCGACGAGGTTGTTGATGTTGCCCGCCAGCCCCAGGCGGTCGGAGTACATGAAGCCCCACATGAGCACCGCGACGACGCCGGGGACGGCGTAGGGCAGGAACATGCCGATCCGGAAGAGGGAGCTGGCGCCCAGCCGCTTCGAGTCGAGCGCGAGGGCGGCGATGAGGGCGAGGATCAGCATGATCGGAACCTGAATGACGAGGACCAGGAACACGTTCAGGAAGCCGGACCAGAACTGCGCGTCACCGAAGGCCTGCAGGTAGTTGTCGAAGCCGACGAACGACGTGCCGCCGATGAGCTTGGTGCGGAACAGGCTCAGGTAGATCGAGTAGGCGAGCGGCGCGAGGAACGTGAGCGCGAAGACGATCAGGAACGGGGTGACGAACCCCAGGCCCGCCCACTGGCGGTCGGTGCGGTGCGCGCGCCGCCTGCCCGGCGCGTTGGTCGCGCGGGGTGCGGTCGCTGCGGGAGCGGTGAGTGCGGACATCCTTGTCGGACCTTCTGTGAGCCGGCACCATGTTGACGTCAACATGGTGCTGCGAGAGTAACATGTTGACGTCAACATCTGTCAAGACCGATCCGATGACCGTTCCAGGAAGGGCGCCGATGCCCCATTCACCAGACCGCAACCGCGGCGTGTCGATGCTGGACGTCGCACGACTCGCCGGCGTGTCGGGGCAGACGGTCTCCCGCGTCGCGAACAACTCCGCGAGCGTGTCCGAGCGCACCCGTGACCGCGTCCTCGCCGCGATGGCCGAGCTCGGGTACCGCCCCAACGTGGCCGCGCGCGCCCTCCGGCGCGGCGCCTTCGGCGCGATCGGCGTCGTGGTGTTCAGCCTGGACTCCCTCGGCAACGTCGGGACGATCGGCGGAATCCTCACGGATGCCGCCGCCCGCGGCTACGCGATCGAGCTGATCCAGGCGATGCCCGCCACGACCGACGGCGAGGCCGTCGCCTCCGCCGTGTCGCGCCTGGATCAGGACGCCGTGGACGGGATCATCGTCGTGATCGAGTCGCACCTCATGTCGGTCGCCTCCGTCGGCTTCCCGCCCGGCATGCCGAGTGTCGTCATCCAGTCGGGTGCGAGCGCGGACCGCCCCTCGGTCACCGCCGACCAGACCGCCGGCAGCCGCGAGGCGGTCGACCACCTCGTCTCGCTCGGGCACGACACCGTGTGGCACATCGCGGGTCCGCGGGCCTCGAAGGCCGCCGCCGAGCGCACGGCGGCCTGGCGCAGCCGGCTCGAGGAGCTCGGACGCCCGGTGCCTCCCGTGTTCACGGGCGATTGGACGCCGGAGTCGGGCTACCGGATCGGCCGCGAGCTGCTCGAGATCCCGGAGGTGACGGCCGTGTTCGCGGCGAACGACCAGATGGCCCTCGGCGCGATCCGGGCGATGCACGAGAGCGGGCGGCGCGTGCCCGAGGAGATCAGCGTCGTCGGCTTCGACGACATGGCCGAGTCGGCCTACTTCTGGCCGCCGCTGACGACCGTGCACCAGGACTTCGGCGCGGCGGGATCGCTCGCCGTGTCGCTCGTGATCGACCAGATCGAGGGCCGGCGCGTCGAGAACGGCGTGCACCGCGTGCCGACCTCGTTCGTCGTGCGCGGCTCGACCGCCCCCCGCACCCCGTTCGGAGACGCATGACCCTTCCCGCCCACGCCCACCTGCAGGGAGGCGGCACGAGCGTCGTGCTCGACCTCCGCCGCGCCGATCAGCCCGTCATCGTGCACTGGGGCGAGGACCTCGGGACACCGGATGCGGAGGAGCTCGACGCGATCTGCCGCGCCGCCGTGCCGCAGCGGGTCTCCGGCGGACTCGACACGACGGCCCGGCTCACCGTGCTGCCGCAGCTCTCGGCCGGATGGCTGACGACCCCGGGCCTGTCGGGCGACCGGGACGGACGCGACTTCTCCACCCGGCTGCTGCTCACGGACGCCCGGCTCGATCACGGCGGAGCGACACTGACCCTGCGCGACGACGCAGCCGGCCTCGCGGTCGAGGTCACTCTGCGCGTCGGCCCGACGGGGCTCCTCCACCAGCGGATGACGCTCACGAACCTCGGCGACACCCCGTACCGTCTGCACGAGCTGAGCCTCGGGTTCCCGGTGCCGCCGACGGCGACGGAGCTGCTCACGACGACGGGGCGCCATCTGCGCGAGCGGTCCCCCGAGCGGCACGCCTTCACGATCGGCGGACACGTGCGCGAGAGCCGTCGCGGGCGGCCCGGCGCCGACGCGACCCTCGTCGTCGCCGCCGGCACCCCCGGCTTCGGGTTCGAGCGCGGGCGGGTGCACGGGGTGCACCTGGCGTGGTCGGGGGATCACCGCATCCTGGCCGAACGGACCCCCACCGGCGACGCCGTGCTGCGCGCGGGCGAGCTGCTCGCCCCCGGCGAGATCGTGCTCGCCCCGGGCGGCGCGTACGAGACGCCGGAGGCGATCGGCTCCTGGGGCGACGGGCTGGATGCGTTCGCCGCGCGGTTCCACGAAGAGCTCCGGGGGCGGCCGCAGCATCCCTCGCGCCCGCGTCCCGTCACGCTCAACACCTGGGAGGCCGTCTACTTCCAGCAGGATCTCGCGACCCTCCGCACGCTGGCCGACCGTGCCGCACGCGTGGGCGCGGAACGGTTCGTGCTCGACGACGGGTGGTTCCACGCCCGGCGCGACGACACCGCGGGACTCGGCGACTGGTGGGTGGACGCGACGGTGTGGCCCGAGGGGCTGGGCCCGCTCGTCGAGCACGTGCGGGGACTCGGCATGGAGTTCGGCCTGTGGGTCGAACCCGAGATGGTCAACCTCGACAGCGACCTGGCGCGTGCCCACCCCGACTGGATCCTCCGGGCTCGCGACGAGCTGCCGCCGCCCGGGCGCCAGCAGCAGGTGCTCGACCTGGCGCATCCGGAGGCGTACGCGTACATCGCCGGACGCCTGCACGCGCTGCTGGACGAGTACCCGATCGCCTACCTCAAGTGGGACCACAACCGCGACCTCGCCGAGGCGGGCGCGGGCGCCCACGGACGCCCGCGCGGGCACGAGAACGTGCAGGCGCTCTACCGGCTGCTCGACGAGCTGGTCGAACGCCATCCGGGACTCGAGATCGAGTCGTGCGCCTCGGGCGGGGCCCGGGTGGATCTCGGCATCCTCTCGCGCACGCACCGGATCTGGACGAGCGACTGCCTCGACCCGATCGAGCGTCTCGACATCCAGCGCTACACGGGGCTCGTGGTCCCGCCGGAGCTCATGGGCGCGCACCTGACGAGCCCGGTCGTCCACTCGACCGGGCGCACGGTGTCACTCGATCTCAGCGCCATCACCGCCCTGTTCGGCCACTTCGGCATCGAATGGGACCTGACCCGGGTCGATGACGAGACCCTCGACCGGATCGCCGCCTGGGTCGCGCTCCACCGGGCGAACCGCACGCTGATCGCGACGGGGCGCCGCGTGCACGCGGACGTCGCCGACCCCTCGATCGACCTGCGCGGGATCGTGGCCTCGAACGGGGCGCGCGCGCTGTACGCGCTCACCCAGGTGACGACGAGCGCGCTGCACCCCGCGGCGCCCGTCACGCTCCCGGGGCTCGACCCGGCGCGGCGCTACCGCATCGCGCTCGCGCTCCCCGAGGGTGCGGGAGGCTTCCCGGGCCAGTCTCGGCTGGAGTGGGCGGACGAGCCGGTCGTCATGAGCGGGCGCGCGGCCGGCTCGGTCGGGCTGCGCCCTCCGGTCCTGCTCCCCCAGTCCGCCGTCCTGATCGAGGCGACCGCCGTCTCCTAGCTGTACGGACCGGACACGTTGGTTGAAGAGACCGAGAGTCGGTTTAGACGCGTTGTCGTCGGGCTCTGTGGCGTCTGACTGCGTCTCTGCTGCCGCACCGAGACGAGCAGTACCGTTGAGTGCCGTTGCGGGAAACGTCCACGACGACGTTCTTGCACGGGTCGGCGGCGCAACGCCCGAGGCGAGTCATGCCGCGAGTGGTCAGGTGAAGCGCAGTGCCGACCATGAACACGGCTCGCAGGACGCGCGGCAGGTCGTTGTCGACGTCGCGATAGTGCAGGTGCCAACCCTCGCCGTCGTGGTCGGTCAAGCGCGGGTACGCCGAAGCGATCGCCATCTGCTCGTTCAGGATCCCCGCCCGATCGTCTGGCGTGGCCGCATCGACGATTGTCAGCCATGTGTCCAGCACGACGCGGCAACGGGCGTGGTCCTCCGCCTGTTCGGGGAAAGGCATCGTCATCCCGAACTCCCGAGTTCGTTCAATGACGTGTGCCCGGCTGCTGGGCCAGTCATTCGCGAGCGACTGCGCGAGGAGAACGGCGTACTGCCCGTAAGGGTTGAGATGCACAAGGGCATTACATCATGGTTTGAGAATGACTCCTATCGCACTGGCTCCGCCCATCTCCGCGGTAGCCGCCGTGGCCATGGCTCTCACGGCTCTGACGATGGTTCTCACCCCTGGCCCGAACATGATCTACCTGGTGTCACGCAGCATCAGCCAGGGACGCCGGGCCGGCCTCATCTCATTGGCGGGGACAGGTCTGGGCTTCATCGCTTACATGCTGATGGCGAACCTGGGGCTGGCCGTCGTGTTCGTGGCCGTTCCGTGGCTGTTCATCGGACTGAAGGCCGCGGGTGTCGCCTACCTCGCTTACCTCGCCTGGCAAACGCTGCGGCCCAGTGGCCGAGGGGTCTTCGAGATCCGTGACCTGGCCCGCGACAGCAACTGGCGTCTCTTCCGCATGGGGCTGATCACCAACCTGCTCAACCCCAAGGTGGCGATCATGTACGTGACGGTGATCCCGCAGTTCATCGATCCTCAACGAGGTCACCCGCTCCTGCAGGGCCTCACCCTCGGACTGCTCCAGATCACCGTCAGCGTCACCATCAATGCACTCATCGTCATCGCTGCAGGATCCATCGCGAGTTTCCTTGCTCATCGACCTAGCTGGGCGATCTGGCAACGACGAACCACCGGATTCCTGCTCGGCGCTGTTGCGCTGCTCCTCGCCTTTGAAGTGCCGGATCGCGCGCACATCTAACGCTGTTGGCGTCCCGTCCATCGAAGAAGTCGAGCTCATGTCCCACTACGACAACCACCACCGCCCGCACTCAGCCTGCGGGAACCGAGCACCGTTCTCAAGATCGACTGACGTGTCCGGTCAGTACACCTAGCGCCCGCGCGGCGCGACACCACGCTCCCCGCGCCCTCTCGCCGCGCCCGACGCGCACTCCGGCGAACCAACGCTTCCCACCCGAGTCCACATCCCTTTCGCGCACATTCCGCGTGGACCCGCGCCGGGAGTGTCGACTCGGCGGAGGGTGGCAGGGGGTCAGGCGGGTGGGGGCGGGGCCGTGCTGGCGCGCTCGATCAGGGTCGCGGGGATGACGGTGCGCTGCGGGTGCCCGGGACGACGCTCGGCCCCATCGAGGAGCACCGTCACGGCCTGTTCGCCGAGCCGATCGAAGTGCTGTCGGACGGTGGTGAGCGGCGGCTGGTAGTTCGCCGCATCCGCCACGTCGTCGAAACCGACGACACTGACGTCCTCCGGCACGCGGGCGCCGCGCTGCGAGAGCGCCCTGAGGGCGCCGAGCGCCATCTGATCGTTCGCGACGAACAGCGCCGTGCCCATCGCGCCGGACTCCAGCAGCGCGGTCGCGGCATCGTATCCGGATGCGGACGTCCAGCCCCCGTGCACGGGCTCGGCCACCTCGCGCCCCGCCCGCACCAGCGTCTCCCGCCAGCCGCGCTCGCGCTCGGCGGAGGCGTAGGACGTCGCCGGACCGGCGATGTGCGCGACCGTGCGATGCCCGAGACCGAGCAGATGCCGGGTCGCGGCCGCGGCCCCGCCGAAGTGGTCGGTCTCGACGCCGGTGTAGCGGTCGTCGGGCGGGGAGTCGACGACCGCGAACCGCAACGCGGAAGGGAGCTCGGCCGAGTGCGCGAGCGCCGAGGCCTCGTTGATCACGACGACGCCGTCGACCCCCTGCCCCTGCAGCCGCTCGAAGGCCGACGCGACGTCGTCGCTGCCGAGCGTCACGACGGCGACGTCGTAGCCGCGGGCGGATGCCGCGTCCGACACGGCCTCGAGCATGAGCGAGTTGCCGACGGTCGCGAGGGTCGACACGACGGCGCCGATCGTGCCGCTGCGCCCGGTGCGCAGAGCGCGCGCCGCACGATGCACCCGGTACCCGCTCTGCTGCATCGCCGCCTCGACCCGGGCGCGGGTGGCGGGGTCGACCCGCGGGCTGCCGTTGACGACGCGCGACACGGTCTGGGCGGACACCCCTGCGAGCGCCGCGACATCCGCCATCGACGGTCGTCCGGCCATCTGCTGCACCCCCTCGCCCGGCCGGCTGCGGCCTCCTTGTTGACGATATCACCCGCTCCAGATAGCGTGTTATCGTGAACATGATCTCCCCCCCGGCGATCGCGCTCGGCGCCGGTGTCGTGAAGCGCCCGACCCGCCTCGCCGACGGCCGCGAGCTGATCTACTACGACGACCCCGGCACGACTCTCGGCATCGAGCGGGCGGTCGACGCGCGCGTGCTCGACCCCCGGCCCGAGACCGCGACGATGCGCCTCGATGTCCTCACGGGCGACTGGATCTCGGTCGCCGCCGCACGCCAGAACCGCGCCTTCCTGCCGCCGGCCGAGCTCGATCCGCTGGCCCCGCAGACCCCGACCAATCCCTCGGAGATCCCCTCCCGCTACGACGTCGCGGTGTTCGAGAACCGCTCCCCGTCGTTCGGCCCCGCGCTCGCCGACGCGACCGACGACGCGCCCGCCGCGATCGACCCGCCGCAGGGCCTCGACGACCTCGCCGTCTACGGACTCGGTCGCACGCGCACCAGCGTCGGACGGACCGAGGTCGTCTGCTTCAGCCCCGAGCACGAGGGCTCCTTCGGCACCCAGACGGTCACCCGCGCCCGCACCGTGATCGAAGCGTGGGCCGACCGCACCGCCGCGCTCTCGGCGCTTCCCGGGATCGAGCAGGTCTTCCCGTTCGAGAACCGCGGCCGCGAGATCGGCGTCACGCTCGGCCACCCGCACGGCCAGATCTACGCCTACCCCTACGTGACCCCGCGCACGCAGCGGCTGCTGACCGCGATCACGCGCACGGGCGACGACCTGTTCGACCGCATCCTCGACGTCGAGCGGGGCTCCGAGCGCGTCGTGCTCACGGGCGAGCACTGGACGGCGTTCGTGCCGTTCGCCGCCCGCTGGCCGCTCGAGGTCCACCTGGTGCCCCACCGCCATGCCGCCGACTTCGCCGAGACGACCACCGAGGAGCGCGACGAGCTCGCCGGCCTCTACCTGCGGCTGCTCCGCGGCGTGGACGCGCTCTACGACACCCCGACCCCGTACATCGCAGCCTGGCACCAGGCGCCGGTGCGGATCGGCCGGGCCGGCGCCCGCCTGCACCTCGAGCTCACGAGCCCGCGCCGCGCGGCCGACAAGCTCAAGTACCTGGCCGGGTCCGAGGCCGCCATGGGCGCCTGGATCGGCGACATCCCCCCGGAGCAGGCGGCCGAACGCCTCCGTGCCGCGATAGAAGGAGTCTCGCTGTGACCGCTGCGACGTCGCTGCTGAACGACCTCACCGATGCCCCGCCCGCGGGCGTCTGGTCCGCGCCCGGGCGCGTCAACCTCATCGGCGAGCACACCGACTACAACGACGGCTTCGTGCTGCCGTTCGCGATCGGCCAGCGCACGCACGCCGCGGTCTCGACGCGGCGCGACGGGCGCGTCCGCGTCGTCTCGAGCTTCGATCCGACTCCGGTCGAGGCCGCTCTCGACGAGCTCGAGGACCTGTTCCCCGCCCGCCGCGACGAGGTGCCCGAGTGGGCACGGTACCCGCTCGGGGTGGCGTGGGCGCTGCAGCGGCGCGCGACATCCACGGTCTCCGGCGTCGACATCGCGATCGACTCTGAGGTGCCGGTCGGGGCAGGACTGTCGTCGTCCGCGGCGATCGAGGGCGCTGTCGCGGTGGCTCTCGACGAGCTGTGGGCCCTCGGGCTCACCCGCCGCGAGCTCGCGATCGCGGGACGTCTCGCCGAGAACGAGGCGGTCGGCGCCCCCACGGGCATCATGGACCAGACGGCGTCGCTGCGCGGCGAGGCGGATGCGGCCATCTTCCTCGACTGCCGCACCCTCGAGACCGAGATCGTTCCGCTCGGGTTCGCCGAGGCGGGGCTGGAGGTGCTCGTCGTCGACACCCGAGTGAGCCACGCGCACGCGACGGGCGGCTATGCCGAGCGCCGCGCGGCGTGCGAGCTCGGCGCCCGCATGATGGATGTCGTCGCCCTGCGCGATCTGTCGGTGCTCGACCTGCGCCGCGCCGCAGAGCTCATGGACGACGTCACCTTCCGGCGCGTGCGTCACATCGTGACCGAGAATCAGCGCGTGCTGGACACCGTGCGGGTGCTGCGCGAGCAGGGTCCGCTCGCGATCGGCGACCTGCTGCTCGCCTCGCACGCCTCGATGCGCGACGACTTCGAGATCTCGACGCCCGAGCTGGATGCGGCGGTCCAGGCCGCGATGACGGCGGGCGCGATCGGGGCGCGGATGACGGGCGGCGGCTTCGGCGGGGCCGCGATCGCGCTCGTCCCGCACGCGCTCGTGCCCGCGGCATCCGAGGCCGTCCGCCGCGCCTTCGCGGCAGCGGGGTTCCGCGAGCCGCACCTGTTCACGGTCGCGCCCTCGCGCGGCGCCGGACGCGACTGAGCCGCCCCCACGACATCCGCAACGGCGGGGATCCCGCACGACACACCGACGAACAGGCCACTCGCCCGGCGTGTCACCCAGGACATCCGCAACAGCGGGGATCCTGCACGACACACCGACGAACAAGCCACTCGCCCGGCACGTGACGTCACGTCACCCACGACATCCGCAACAGCGGGGATCCTGCACGACACACCGACAAACGAGCCACTCGCCCGGCGTGTCGGGCACGATCCCCGCAGGACGGTCCGACGGCGCACGTCCGACCGCGCCCGGCGTCGGCCCGACGTCACGGTTCGTCAACCCGGTGCACGGGTCACGCCGGCGGACTAGCGTGGCGCAGGGCGCGGTCCTCGCGCCGCGACCGGAAGGAGCCACCGTGGCGTACGTGACCGTAGGGATCGAGAACTCAGCGGATGTCGAGCTGTTCTACACGGATCAGGGAACCGGGCAGCCGGTCGTGCTGATCCACGGCTTCCCGCTGAACGGCGAGTCCTGGGGCAAGCAGCAGAAGGCGCTGCTCGACGCCGGCTACCGCGTGATCGCCTACGATCGCCGGGGCTTCGGCGCCTCCACCAAGACGGCATCCGGTCATGACTACGACACCTACGCGGCCGACCTGCACGCCCTGATCGACACGCTCGAGCTGTCGGATGTCGTCCTCGCCGGATTCTCGATGGGCACCGGCGAGATCGCCCGCTACCTGTCGCGCTACGGCAGCGGGAAGGTCTCGAAGGCGATCTTCCTCGGCTCGCTCGAGCCGTACCTGCTCATCACGGACGACAACCCGGATGGTGCCGGTGACCAGGCGTTCTTCGACGGCACATCGGATGCCGTCGCGGCCGACCGATACGCGTTCCTCACCGGCTTCTTCCACGACTTCTACAACCTCGATGACTACCTCGGCAGCCGCATCTCGCAGGAGGCGCTGGAGGCGAGCGTGCAGACGGCGAACACCGCGGGCAACGCGGCGATCGTCGCGGCTCCCCTGACGTGGGCGACCGATTTCCGCGGCGACATCCCCTCGATCGACGTCCCCACGCTCATCGTGCACGGCACCGCGGACAACATCCTGCCGATCGACAAGACCGCCCGCCGTTTCCGCGAGTTGCTGCCGTCCGCCGAGCACGTGGAGATCGAGGGCGCCCCGCACGGCCTGCTGTGGACGCACGGCGACGAGGTCAACGCCGCGATCCTGGGGTTCCTCCAGGGCTGACAGTGCCCCATCGCCCCGTCCTGCACGAGAAACTCGCCGCAAGCACATGCGACGGCTAGTCACGCTCACCGCGGGGTGGTGGTGGCTGGCCGTCGCCTGCGTACTCCCGGGCAGCATCGGCATCACGGCCTTCGCACTGCTGTTCTTCGCAGGTTGCACGGACCGCGCCGACACCCGCCATCCGCGCCTGTGCGCCGAGGGCGACATCGGCGGCGTCCTGCTGCCGATCTCGATATCCGTCGCGGCCGTGATCCTCGGTGCGGGCCTGCTGATGGCGGTCACCTGCGCGATCCGCAATCTGCCGCCGCGCGGAACCGTCTACGCCGTCGTGCTCCTCGTGCCGGCGGCGCTCTCCGCTGCGGGGACCTTCGGCATCCTGCTGTGGTTCCTGCCGCACGGCGGCCTGAGCATGCTGCCGCTTCTCCTCGCCTCGCTGGCCGGCGTGCTGCTGACCGCCGTCGCCGCACCGATCACCTGGCACGTCGTGCACCGCAGGCAGCAGTGACCTCGGCGGAGAGACGACAGGTCGCCTCTCCGCCGATCCAAAAGAGCAACGAGCGGGAGGTTGGGAAGCCCCGCCGCGGAGAACGCGTCAGCTCTGCGGCGCGTTGGCGGCGGCGAGCAGCTGGTCGACCGCCTCGGGGCCCATGGCCTCTCCGGCGAGCATCGAGAGCCGCCCGATCGGGAAGGAGTACATCATCTTCTCCATGGAGACGCCCTCGGGCATGATGTCGGACAGCCCGCCCATGCTCTCGGCGACCGATGCGAGCGCCTGCTGCACGATGGGGCCCGCGATGGGGTGAGCGATGACCTCGCCGAGCGACGAGTTGCGGTCCAGCGGCACCACGATCGCGTCGCCGGCGACCTCCACGGACGTCGTCGAGCGGATGTCGCGACTCGAGGCGGCGACATCCACGGTGTACGTGCCGCCCTCGACGACCCACCCGTCGATGCGGATGTCCCAGTACGCGAGGTCGGCGCGGCGCACGGTCAGCACGACATCCCGGCTCTCGCCGGCCTGCAGCTCGACCGAGGCGAACGCCTTCAGCTCGCGCACCGGACGCTGCACGGCGGAGCCCGGGAGCGAGGTGTACACCTGCACGATCTCACGGCCCGCGGCGGCGCCCGTGTTGCTGACCGTCACACGGACCTCGACATCGCCCGAGGCGGCGACGGATGCCGACGCCTCGCCGTAGGCGAAGCTCGTGTAGGAGAGTCCATGCCCGAACGGGAAGGCGACCTCCAGTCCCCGCGCGTCGTACCAGCGGTACCCGACGAACAGGCCCTCGCCGTAGCGCACGTGCGAGAACTCGCCCGGGAAGTCGAGGTAGGCGGGGGTGTCCGAGAGCCGGACGGGGATCGTCTCGGTGAGCTTGGCGGAGGGGTTGACCCGGCCGTAGAGCACGTCGGCGGTCGCGCCGCCGCCGGCCTGGCCGAGCAGCCAGCCCTCCAGGATCGCGGGGACCCGGTCGGCGAACGGAAGCGCGACGACGCCGCCGTTGGAGAGCACGACGACCGTGTTCGGCTGGACTCGGAGCACGGCGTCGAGCAACGCGAGCTGCTCGGCCGGCAGGTCGATGTCGTCGCGGTCGTAGCCCTCGGACTCGAGGCGAGCCGGCAGACCGAGGAACACGACTGCGACCTCGGCGTCGGATGCCGCCTGCACGGCCTCGGCACGCAGCCGCGCCGTCTCGTCCTCCGCCACCTCGGCGGCGAGACCGAAGCCCGGCGCGTAGACGACCTCGGCCGTGGCCACCGCGCGGATCTCCTCCAGCGCCGTGTCGAGCCGCGTCGGGTTGATGAGCGACGAGCCCGCGCCCTGGTAGCGCGGGGTCTCGGCGAACGCGCCGATGACGGCGACCGCGGTGTCGGTCGCGAGCGGAAGGACGCCGCCCTCGTTGCGCAGCAGCACGATCGAGCGTCCCGCGGCCTCGCGGGCGAGCGCGTGGTGCGCCTCGACGTCGAGCGGGCCGGTGATCGTCCCGGCACCCGCCTGGACCTTGCGCACGAGGCCGACGACCCGGCCGGCGGCGATGTCGAGGTAGTCCTCGCTGAGCGCGCCCGACTCGATCGCCGCGACGATCTCGGCATCCGTCCGGCCGTCGGAGGAGGGCATCTCCAGGTCGAGACCCGCGGCGAGGGCGGCCACTCGCTCGTTGACCGCGCCCCAGTCCGAGACGACGAGGCCCTCGAAGCCCCACTCGTCGCGCAGCACCTGGGTGAGCAGCCAGGGATCCTCCGACGCATAGACGCCGTTGATCCGGTTGTAGGAGCACATGACCGTCCACGGCTGGGCGTCCTCGACGACCCGCTGGAAGCCGCGCAGGTAGATCTCGCGCAACGGCCGCGGGTCGATGTCGGAGGAGGCGCGCATCCGGTCGGTCTCCTGGTTGTTCGCCGCGAAGTGCTTGAGCGAGGTGCCGACGCCCTTCGACTGCACGCCCCTGACGTAGGCGGCGCCGAGCACGCCGGCCACGATCGGGTCCTCGGAGAGGTACTCGAAGTTGCGGCCGCACAGGGGTGAGCGCTTGATGTTGACGCCGGGGCCGAGCAGCACGCCGACGTTCTCGATCGCGGTCTCGACGCCGAGGGCCTCGCCCACGCGGCCGACGAGCTCGACATCCCACGACGACCCGAGCCCGACGGCGGGCGGGAAGCAGGTGGCGGGCACGCTGTTGCCGAGGCCGAGATGGTCGCCGCCCTCGGCCTGCTTGCGGAGTCCGTGCGGGCCGTCGGTCAGCATGATGCCGGGGATGCCGGCCCGCTCGATCGGCTTCGTGTGCCAGAAGTCCGCGCCGCTGGTGAGAGCGGCCTTCTCGGTCAGCGTCAGCGGGGAGACAGCGTCGTCATGCTCGGTCATGCGAAAACCTTATTCCACTCGGTTTCTAGAAATCAAGCATCGTTCGGTTTATCCTCGGCTCATGGCTCAGCGGGGTTCGTACGCGAAGGGCGTCGCCAAACGCGAGGAGATCCTGCGCGCCGCGCTCGAGGTCGTCGCCCGCGAGGGCTACCGCGGCGCGTCGGTCAAGCAGATCGCGGATGCCGTCGGTCTCAGCCAGGCGGGGCTGCTCCACTACTTCGACTCGAAGGAGGAGCTGTTCACCGAGATCCTGCGCCTGCGCGACGAGGTCGACGTGGACACGTTCGGGGAGGGGACCGGCGGAGCGCACCCCTATGACGAAGCAGTCGCGTCCTACGTCCGGCTCATCCGCCACAACACCGAGGTGCCGGGACTCGTGCACCTCTTCTCGCAGCTCGCCGTGGACGCGACCGACCCGCAGCACGCCGCGCACGACTTCTTCGTCGACCGGGGCCGTCGCGCCCGGGAGCGGCTCGACGACGTGCTGGAGGCGGCGCAGCGCGAGGGCAGGATCACCGACGCGATCCCGCCGCAGACCATCACCCGCCTCCTGCAGGCCGTGGCCGACGGCATGCAGCTGCAGTGGATGCTCGAGCCCGAGGAGGCGGACATGACCGAGGTCGTCGAGGCGTTCTTCACCCTCCTCGAGACGCAGAGGAGCCCCCGATGAGCGACCCCGTCGTGGCGACCGAGGCCGGTGCGGTGCGCGGCATCGCCCGAGCCGGATCGTTCGCGTTCCTCGGCATCCCGTTCGCGAAGCCCCCGGTCGGGGCGCTGCGCTACGCATCCCCCGAGCCGGTCGAGCCCTGGGACGGGGTGCGCGATGCGACCGCCTTCGGGGCGACGCCGCAGCGGGGCGACACCGGCATCACGCTGATCCCGGAGCCATCCGTGCCCGGCGAGTCGACGCTGAACGTCAACGTCTTCACCCCGGCACCGGATGCGGCGGCCGCCCTTCCGGTGCTCGTGTACATCCACGGCGGCGGATTCGTCTCCGGCTCCCCCGCGAGCCCCTGGTACGACGGGGCGGCGTTCGCCCGCGACGGCGTGGTCACCGTCACGGTCTCCTATCGGCTGGGCTTCGACGGCTTCGGCTACATCGAAGGCGCACCCCACAACCGCGGCGTGCGCGACTGGCTGGCCGCGCTCGAGTGGGTGCAGCGCAACATCGCGGCCTTCGGCGGCGACCCCGGACGCGTGACGATCGCCGGGCAGTCGGCCGGCGGCGGCGCCGTGCTGACGCTGCTCGGGATGCCGGCGGCACAGCACCTGTTCCACGCGGCGTGGTCGATGTCCGGCGCCGTCGGCGACATCCCGCTCGCGGAGGCCAGGGAGCGCTCGGCCCGGCTCGCCGCACTCGCGGGCGTCGCCCCCGATCGGGCGGGGTTCTCCTCGGTCGACGAGCTGCGGCTGCGCGACCTGCAGCAGGAGGCGGAGCATGCGGCATCCCGCGACAAGCTCGCCCCCGCGAAGGCCATGCTCGAGGGCGGACTCGGCTGGGGTCCGATGATCGACGGCGAGCTCATCGAACGGCCGACCGTCGAGGCGATCCGCGCCGGCATCGGATCCGACAAGCCGCTCGTGATCGGCGCGACGGACGACGAGTTCACGATGGTGCTCGACCGGTTCCGCCGGCCGCTGCGATTCGTGCCCGCCGCCCTCGTGCTGGCCCGCCTCGGCGTCGCCCGCGCCGTGCGTCGCCCCTACCTCGCGGCGAACCGCTCGCTGCGACAGAAGGGCACGGCGGCCGTGCTGGGCCGCTACGTCACGGACCGGGTGTTCCGCTCGCTCGTCGCGCGGGTCGCCGCGGCGCGGGCGGCATCCCCCACCTGGGTCTACGGGTTCTCGTGGCGGTCCCCCGTCATCGGGTGGGCGTGCCACTGCCTCGACGTGCCGTTCTGGTTCGACCGCCTGGATGCCGACGGGGTCCCCGCGATCGCGGGCGATGCCCCGCCGCGCGCCCTCGCGGATGCGGTCCACGGCGCGGCGAGCGCCTTCGTCCGATCCGGCGCACCCGGGTGGCGGGAATGGTCGTCGGCGCCCGGCACGACACGCGTGTTCGGGGGCGATCCCGCAGCGCCCGACATCCTCTCGCGCGGGTACGCGTCGGTCGCCGCGCTGGCCTGAGCCTCCTCGCGCCCTTCGCGCATCCTCGGCGATCTGCGCGCGCTCGGCCCGAGTCCGCCGTGCGCGCGGAGTCTGCGCGCATCGCGGACGACGCGTGGGCTTGCGACGATCGCGGCCGCATGGCCCCGCTCACGGCAAGGGTGCGCACACCTCCTTGCCTCATAGATATTACGTATGATACTCCTAGGGAGGGCACCGATGCCCTCTCACAGGAGGCGAACGCCATGACACCGACGTCAGTCCGACATCCATCGACGCAAGCGACCGGCCGCACGCGAACCGCAGTCCTCTCCCTGCTCGGCACGAGCGCCGTCGTCGCATCCCTGCTCCTCCCGGCCGCCGCGCACGCGGATGACGCGTCCGTGTACTACGCCGCGCCGGACGGAAGCGCCACCGGCGACTGCACCGCGTCGCAGCCCTGCTCGATCGAACGAGCCCAGGAGGTCGTCCGAGCCGACACGACGGACGGCGATGTGACAGTGCAGCTGGCCGACGGGACCTACCGCGTCTCGGAGCCGCTGCGGTTCGACGCACAGGACGGCGGCGGCGACCACGTCGTCCGCTGGACCGCGGCCGACGGCGCGCACCCGGTCATCAGCGGCGCCTCCGCCGTCACCGGGTGGCATCCCTCCGACGTCGGACGCGGGATCTGGGTCGCCGACACGCCCACCGGTCTCGATACCCGCCAGCTCGTCGTCGACGGCGTGCTGGCGCCACGGGCCGCCATCCGGCTCGCGAACACCGACGTCACCCCGACGGCCACCGGCCTCACGATCGAGAACTCGGCGCTGAGCTACCTCGCCGAGCTCCCCGACCAGGGCCGCATCGAGTTCGAAACGCTCGGCGACTTCACCAACCGGTACACGCCGGTCCAGAGCATCAGCGCCACCGAGATCACGATGGCCCAGCCGGCATGGGACAACAACACCTGGGGATGGGATACGGTTCAGAACTCCTTCCTGGCAGGACCGAGCTGGTACCTGGACAACTCCCTCGCGTTCCTGACCCAGACCGGGCAGTGGTACATCGACCCCGACGACGGCAAGCTCTACTACAAGCCCGCGGAAGGCGTGGACCCGAACGATCTGGACGTCGAGCTGCCCCGCCTGGCGACGCTCCTCAGCATCGGCGGGACCTACGACGAGCCCGTGTCCGGCCTCGCCTTCGAGGGCATCCAGTTCTCCGGCACGTCATGGCTCGGCCCCTCGGCCGACGGCTACGCCGGCCAGCAGAACGGCGCCTTCCTGAAGGGCGCCTACGACTACCGCCCGGCCGACGCCTTCACGAGCTGCTCCCGCGGCTGCGAGATGTTCGAGCGCGCACGCACGAGCTGGTTCCAGGAGCCGGCGGCCGTGCAGGTGTCCGCGGCGACACGCGTCTCCTTCACCGGCAACACCTTCACAGGGCTCGGTCAGTCGGCGCTCGGCATCGGCAACGACGCGAACGCCCACCTCAGCGGCGTCGGCCTCGGCGCGAGCAGCATCGAGGTGATCGGCAACCGGTTCTTCGAGGACAGCGGGCACGGCATCGCCGTCGGTGGGGTGCTGCCCGACGCGCACCACCCGAGCGATCCGCGCATGACCAATCGCGACATCCTCATTCGGGACAACACCGTGAGCCGGGTCTCGGTCGACTACCGGGACAACAGCGGCATCCTCAGCACCTACGTCACGAACGCGCAGATCCTGCACAACGAGGTCTCGAACGTGCCCTACGACGGGATCGACACCGGCTACGGGTGGGGGATCAACGACGCCGGCGGCTCCGACGACTACCTGGACCGCGGCTACTACAACTGGAACACGCGCTACACGACGCCCACCACGCTCCGGGACAACCGCGTCGAGGGCAACCTCGTGCACAACACGAAAGCCCGCTTCGCCGACGGCGGCTCGGTCTACAACCTCTCCGCGAGCCCGGGCTCGGTCGTCGCGAAGAACTACCTGTTCAACATCTCGGGCGTGGGACTCTACCTCGACGAGGGCTCGCGGTCGATGACGTACGAGAACAACGTCGTGCAGGGCGGATCCTTCGTGTTCACCAATGCGTACAGCCTCCGCAACAACACGAGCGACAACGTCATCCAGAACAACTGGTACAACTCCGGCGGAGTGTCCGCGCCGAATGCGGCCGCCCACAACAACACGCTGGTCAACAACGTCAAGGTCGACGGCGCCGCCTGGCCCGCTGCCGCGATCGACGTGATCTGCGCGGCGGGCGTCGCGCCGGAGTACCGCACATCGCTCAACGCCAACCGGCTCGGCTTCGCGGCCTGCCCGACCGATTCGCCCGTCGCCGCGGACCTCCGGACGGCAGGCGCGTCCGCGTCGAGCTCGTTCTTCGGGCAGAGCGGTCAGAGCTACGGCATCGCGGCCCAGGGGGCTGACGTGTGGGGCGGAGGCGGTCAGCGCGACGATCAGTTCGGATCGATCTACCGCGCTGCATCGGTCAACGCGCAGGCGAGCGTCACCGCCCGCGTCGTGTCGATCAACGACGCCAACGCCTGGGCGAAGTCGGGGGTCATGGTCCGCAACGACATGACCCAGGCCGGCACCTCGGCCGGATACGCGGTCGTGGCGGTCACCGGGCGCAACGGCGTGGTCTTCGAGTGGGACTCGAACGGAGACGGCTACCTGGATGCCGAGGCACGCGCGAATGTCGACGTGTTCCGGCCGATCTGGGTGCAGCTCGCGCGCACCGGGACGTCCTACACGGCGTCCTACTCGTACGACGGCTCCAACTTCGTCCGGATCGGCTCCCCCGTCGTGCTCGCCTCGGCGGCGGCCACGCAGGATGCCGGGATGTTCTCGACGTCGCACGACGTGAACCAGTCGGCGATCAACCAGTTCGACTCCTTCTCGGTGACGGCCGCGACGGCGCCGGCGGCGCCGGCCGCACCGTCGGTGGCGCTCGACGCGGACGCCGTGACCGTGAGCTGGGACGCGCCGGCGGACGGCGGCTCCGCCATCACGGGCTACCGCGTGTACCGCGACGGCGTCGACGATCCGGTGGCGAGCGTCGACGGCGGCACGACCTCCGCGACGATCGCGGGCATCTGGCCCGGTGACACGGCGCGGTTCTCGGTGGTGGCGGTCAACGCCTTCGGTGAGAGCACCGCATCCGACTGGAGCGCCGGAGTCACCGTGCCCGACGGAGCGACGGCGGCGCCCGCGACGGCCACCCTGTCGAACGACAACGGCTGGGACACGGGTCTCGCCGACGGCGCCTACAACGTCGTGATGAACCTGTGGTGGGGACAGAACGGCTCCCTCTACCGGCTCTACGAGAACGGCACGCTGATCGCGACGAAGCAGCTGAGCTTCGCCGGCTCCGCGGCCCAGACGGCGTCCGTGCCGATCAGCGGAAGGCCCAACGGCACATACGTCTACACGGGCGAGCTCGTCAACAGCAAGGGCACCACCGCGACGGGGTCGACGACCGTACAGGTCACGCAGGCGAACCCGGGAACGGTGGTCCTCAGCAACAACAACGGGGATGGCGACGGCGGCTACCGCGTGACGGCGAACCTGTGGTGGGGCACCAATGCGACCTCGTACACGTTCTTCGAGGACGGCGATGTCGTGGCGCAGGGCTCCCTCTCCGACCACTCCCCGAACGCGCAGGTCGCGCAGCTGGACGTCTCGGGGAAGGCGCCCGGCAGCTACACCTACCGCGTCGACTTCACGAACGCGGCCGGCACCACCGCCAGCGCACCGATGACGGTGACCGTGACGAGGTAGCGCGCGCCCCCATCCCCCCACCCCCACCAGTCCCACTTTGGGCCGCCCGGCGCACCGCCGAGCGGCCCAAAGTGGGACATGCATGTGGGGAAAGCGGGACACGGTGGCGGGGCTCAGCGAATTATGGGGAGGCAGTGGACAAATTCACGGCAGAGCTATATGTTGACGGAGCCGTCATAATTACGACGGCGA
Source organism: Microbacterium sp. SORGH_AS_0888 (assembly GCF_030818905.1). Taxonomy (NCBI): domain Bacteria; kingdom Bacillati; phylum Actinomycetota; class Actinomycetes; order Micrococcales; family Microbacteriaceae; genus Microbacterium; species Microbacterium sp. SORGH_AS_0888. The sequence goes on along the minus strand of NZ_JAUTAZ010000001.1, from coordinate 2,536,241 downwards.
CACACAGTAGCTGGGACGATGACGAACCCGAGCGCTGCGTCCGAAGCGGGCCGCAGCGAGGACTGGGCGAAGTCCCTGCGATTCAGAGAGGAACGCAGATCACGATGAAGAAGAAGCTCATCACGGCGATCGCCGTGGCGGCCATGGCCGTGAGCCTTGCCGCGTGCTCGTCCACCAAGGGCGGCGGCGACGCGAGCGGTGCCGCGGCCTCGGGCGACTGCAACGTCGGCATCTCGATGCCCACCCGCAGCCTCGAGCGGTGGATCAACGACGGCGAGCAGCTGCAGAAGCAGCTCAAGGACGCCGGCTGCACGGTCGACCTGCAGTACGCGGACAACAAGACCGACCAGCAGATCAGCCAGATCCAGAACCAGGTCGCCGGCGGCGCCAAGATCCTCGTGATCGCCGCGGTCGACGGCTCGACCCTCGGCCCGGTGCTCGACGAGGCGAAGGCGCAGAACGCGACCGTCATCGCCTACGACCGTCTCATCAACGGCAGCAAGAACGTCGACTACTACGCCACGTTCGACAACTACAAGGTCGGTCAGCTCCAGGGCCAGTTCATCGAGGACCAGCTCGGCCTGAAGACCGGCGCCGGCCCCTTCAACCTGGAGCCCTTCGCCGGAAGCCCCGACGACAACAACGCGAAGTTCTTCTTCTCCGGCGCGTGGGACGTCCTGCAGCCCTACGTGCAGAGCGGCAAGCTCGTCGTCCCCAGCGGCAAGGCCCCGGCCTCCGACGCCGACTGGGCGAGCATCGGCATCCAGGGCTGGGCCTCTGACAAGGCGCAGGCCGAGATGGACAACCGCCTGTCCTCGTTCTACACCGGCGGCAAGAAGGTCAACGTCGTGCTGTCCCCCAACGACAGCCTGGCGATCGGCATCGAGGCCTCGCTGAAGTCGGCCGGCTACACCGCCGGCGCGGACTACCCGATCATCACCGGACAGGACGCCGACAAGGCCAACGTCAAGGCGATCCTCGACGGCACACAGGCGATGACCGTCTGGAAGGACACCCGCGCCCTCGGCGACCGCGTGTTCCAGATGATCCAGTCGATCAAGAACGGCCAGCAGCCCGAGACGAACGACACCACGACGTACAACAACGGCGTGAAGGTCGTCCCGGCCTACCTCCTCACCCCCGAGGTGGTCACGAAGGACACGGTCCAGTCGAAGCTGATCGACTCCGGGTTCCTCAAGGCGTCCGACGTCGGACTCTGATCCACTCGTGGCGGGCGGGCACGGCGACGTGTCCGCCCGCCGCTTGACCGCGTCGTCGCCGACGACGAGAAGAGGCAGCAATGACAGAACCGATCCTCCGGATGACGGGGATCTCCAAGTCGTTCAACGGCATCCCCGCCCTCTCCGACGTGTCGATCTCGGTCCAGCCGGGCGAGGTCCACGCGATCTGCGGTGAGAACGGCGCCGGGAAGTCGACCCTCATGAAGGTGCTGAGCGGCGTGTACGCCGCCGGCAGCTTCGAGGGCAGGATCCAGCTCGAGGGCAAGGATGTCGCCTTCCGCTCGATCAACGACAGCGAGGCCGCGGGCGTCGTCATCATCCATCAGGAGCTGGCACTCAGCCCTTACCTGTCGATCGCCGAGAACATCTTCCTCGGCAACGAGATCGCCACCCGCGGGATCGTCGACTGGAACCGCACCAACAGCAGGGCCGCCGAGCTGCTGCAGCGCGTCGGCCTGCGCGAGAACCCCGCGACGAAGATCTACGAGATCGGCGTCGGCAAGCAGCAGCTGGTGGAGATCGCGAAGGCGCTCGCCAAGGACGTCAAGCTCCTCATCCTGGATGAGCCGACCGCGGCGCTCAACGACGACGACTCCGACCACCTGCTCGGGCTCATCGAACAGCTGCGAACCCAGGGCATCACCTGCATCATCATCTCCCACAAGCTGAAAGAGGTGCTGCGCATCGCGGACCGGATCACCGTGATCCGCGACGGGCGCACGGTCGACACGATGGACCGCAGCGATCCGTCGACCGACGAGGGCCGCATCATCCGCGCGATGGTGGGACGTGACCTCAACAGCCTCTTCCCGCCGCGCGAGCCCAACATCGGCGAGGAGCTGTTCCGCGTCGAGAACTGGACCGTGCACCACCCGGTCGACACCGAGCGCGTCGTCATCGAGGATGCGAACTTCATGGTCCGCGCCGGCGAGATCGTCGGGTTCGCGGGTCTCATGGGCGCCGGGCGCACGGAGCTGGCGATGAGCATCTTCGGCCGGATGTACGGCACCGGGATCAGCGGAACCGCCTACAAGAACGGCCAGCCGATCGATGTGCGCACGGTCGACGCGGCCATCCGCAACGGCATCGCGTACGCCACCGAGGACCGCAAGCGGTACGGCCTGAACCTCATCGGAGACATCCAGGTCAACGTGTCCGCCGCCGCCCTGTCGCGGCTCGCGCGGCTCGGCGTCGTCGACCGCTTCCGCGAGTACAAGGTCGCCGACTCGTATCGCTACAAGATGAACATCAAGGCCCCGAGCGTGGCCGCCATCACGGGGAAGCTCTCCGGCGGCAACCAGCAGAAGGTCGTGCTGTCCAAGTGGATGTTCACGGGCCCCGACATCCTGATCCTCGACGAGCCCACCCGCGGCATCGACGTGGGGGCGAAGTACGAGATCTACGGGATCATCAACGAGCTCGCCGCGCAGGGCAAGGCCGTCATCGTCATCTCGTCGGAGCTGCCCGAGGTCATCGGGCTCTCCGACCGCATCTACACCATCTCCGAGGGACGCATCAGCGGCGAGGTCAGCCGCGAGGACGCGACCCAGGAAACGCTCATGCGGCACATGACCGCCGGAAGGAACTGAGTCCCATGACCACCGCATCCACGCAGACCGTGGACACCCCACCTGCCAAGAAGAGGCGCGGCCTGCTCTCGCGCATCAACTTCCGGCAGTACGGCATCCTCGCCGCCCTGGTCATCATCATCGTGCTGTTCCAGGCCCTCACGGGCGGACGCCTGCTGATGCCCGGAAACGTCAACAACCTCATCCAGCAGAACGCGTATGTGCTGATCCTCGCGGTCGGCATGGTCGTGGTGATCATCGCCGGTCACATCGACCTGTCGGTCGGCTCGGTGGTGGCCATGGTGGGCGCCATCGCGGCGATCGCCATGAACAGCTGGGGCCTCCCGTGGTGGGCCGCCGTCATCCTCTCGCTCGTGGTCGGCGCGGTCGTCGGCGCGCCTGGCAGGGCTTCTGGGTCGCGTTCATCGGCATCCCCGCCTTCATCGTCACCTTGGCGGGCATGCTCCTGTTCCGCGGTCTGACGCTCGTGCTCCTCACGGGCGGCACGATCAGCGGCCTGCCCGACGGCTTCACCGCGATCGGCGCAGGCTGGCTGCCGCCCGTGTTCGGCTACATCGCCAACCGCGACGTCCTCACCCTCGTGATCGGCCTGATCGCGTGCCTCGCGCTCATCGCCCAGCAGCTGCGCACCCGCGCACAGCTGCGGCGTCTCGAGCTGCCTCGCGAGGTGGCGGGCTCCTTCTGGCTGAAGAACATCATCGCGGTCGTGGCGATCATGGCGACGGCGTGGACGCTGGCCGACTACAACGGCATGCCGATCGTGCTCATCATCCTCGCGGCCCTCGTGCTCGCCTACACGTTCGTGCTCAACCGCACCGTGTTCGGCCGCCACGTCTACGCGATGGGCGGCAACCTGTTCGCCGCCGTCATGAGCGGGGTGAAGACGAAGTGGGTCAACTTCTTCGTGTTCGTCAACATGGGCGTCCTGGCTGGCCTCGCGGCCGTGGTGAGCACGGCACGCGCCGGCAGCGCGGTCGCCTCCGCCGGTCAGAACTACGAGCTCGACGCGATCGCGGCCGTCTTCATCGGCGGTGCGGCGGTCCAGGGCGGCATCGGCACGGTGGTCGGCGCCGTCATCGGTGGTCTCGTCATGGGCGTGCTCAACATGGGCCTGTCGATCCTGAGCGTGGACGCCGCCTGGCAGATGGCGATCAAGGGCATCGTGCTGCTGCTCGCCGTCGCGTTCGACGTGTTCAACAAGAAGCGCAGCGGCGGCATCTGACCGACGTGCGCGAGGAGGCCGTGGGGGCGCGCCGACGCGGCGCCCGCCACGGCCTCCTCCCTTCCCCGGCACGAGCACCGCGTCATCCGATGGGAGGATGAGCGGCAAGGAGAATCGACATGTCTACGACTGCTTTCGACGGCGCGGGGGTCAGCCCACCGTCGACGGCGCGCACGACGAACGATCTCATCCGTCGCCAGAACCTCTCGGCGGTCCTCTCGCTCCTCCATTCCGAGGGCACGCTGTCGCGGACGCAGCTCGGAACCTCGACCCGGCTCAACCGGTCCACGATCACCGGCCTCGTCGCGGAGCTGATCGAGCTCGGACTGGTCCGCGAGCTCCCCGCGGGCGCGCCGACCGGCCGCGTCGGCCGGCCGACCCTCGATCTGCAGCCGGACGACCGGGTGGCCGCCCTCAGCGTCCGGGTCGAGCCGCAGGCCGTCACGGTCGCGCTCGTGGGACTGGGCGGCACCGTCCACGCACGCCTACGGCACGACACCTCCAGGCCCCCGACACCCCGTCGCTTCGTGCAGATCGCAGCATCCTCGGTCGAGGCGATGCGCGCCGACATGGACCGGCACTACCGGGTGATCGGAGCCGGGCTCGCGGTCCCCGGCCTCGTCAACGCGAACGGCTCGGTGCTCGTGGCCCCCACCCTCGGCTGGCGGCGCGATCCGGTGGCGGCGCGTCTGAGCGACGAGCTGGGGATGCCGGTGACCGCCGGCAACGACGCGAGCATCGGCGCGCTCGCGGAGTCGCGATTCGGCGTCGCCCGCGGCGCCCGGAACCTCCTCTACCTCGGCGGCGCGCTGCACAGCATCGGCGGCGGACTCATCATCGACGGCACGCTGCTGCGCGGCACCTCCGGCTACGCGGGCGAGCTCGGGCACACCGTCATCGATCCCCGCGGCCGCCGCTGCGTGTGCGGGCGCAAGGGATGTCTCGAGGCGGAGGTGAGCCTCGGCCTGCTGGAGCCGCTGCTCGGGCGCCGCAAGCTCGACGAGGACGAGCTGGATGTCGAGCTCGGCGTCGTGCGCGACCCCGCCGTGCTGCGCGAGGTCGCCCGCCAGGTCGACGTCCTCTCGACGGCGCTCACGAACTTCGTGAACGCCTTCAGCCCGGAGACGGTCGTGCTCTCGGGCTATCTCGGAGTGCTCCTCTCGGTCAGCCGCGAGCGGCTGGCCGAAGCCGTCCGCGTGCACCCGTTGGGCGCCGAGGGCCGCACGATCCGACTCGAGCGCGCCCACCTGCGGTCCCGGCTCATGCTCGTCGGGCCCGCGGAGCTCGCCTTCGCCGCTCTCCTCGCCGATCCCGCGGGCGTCCGATAGCCCGCCTGCCTCCCCCGCGGGCGGAGGGGGTCGGCGGAGGGGGCAGACTAGACACATGCCTGCTGTCGCCGCCCTCGCCGCCCCCTCCGCCCGCGCACCGTTCGAGCGCACCACGATCGAGCGACGCGAGCCCGGCCCGCACGACGTCGTGATCGACATCGCGTTCGCCGGCATCTGCCACTCCGACATCCACACCGCCCGCGACGAGTGGGGAGCCGCCCACTACCCCCTCGTGGTCGGCCACGAGATCGCCGGCATCGTCAGCGCGGTCGGCAGCGAGGTCACCCGGTTCGCCGTCGGCGACCACGCCGGCGTCGGCTGCTTCGTCGACTCGTGCCGCGAGTGCGAGAACTGCCTCGCCGGCGTCGAGCAGTACTGCCTCAAGGGCATGCGCGGCACCTACAACGCGCCGCTCCCGGAGGGACACCCCGAGGGCGCCTACACGCAGGGCGGCTACAGCCGCCAGATCGTCGTCGACGAGGGCTACACGCTCCGCATCCCCGGCTCGATCCCGCTCGACAAGGCGGCCCCGCTGCTGTGCGCGGGCATCACGCTCTACTCGCCGCTGCGCCACTGGGGCGCGGGCCCCGGCAAGAAGGTCGCGATCATCGGGATGGGCGGTCTCGGACACATGGGCGTCAAGCTCGCCGCGGCGCTCGGGGCCGAGGTCACGGTGCTCGGTCACTCGCTCTCGAAGCAGGAGGACGGCCTGCGCTTCGGCGCGACGCGCTACCTGTCCACCGCCGACCCGGAGACCTTCCGCGAGCTGCGCCGCAGCCAGGACCTCATCATCAGCACGGTGTCCGCGCCGAGCGACCTCGACCGCATCCTGTCGCTGCTGCGTCGCGACGGAGCGCTCGTGAACGTCGGACTCCCGGAGGAGCCGATCGGGATCAGCCCCTTCTCGCTCGCCGGGCAGCGCCTGTCGGTCTCCGGGAGCATGATCGGCGGCATCCGTGAGACGCAGGAGATGCTCGATTTCTGCGCCGAGCACGGTGTCACGCCCGAGATCGAGCTGGTGACGGCGGACGAGGTCGACGCCGCCTGGGATCGGGTCGTGGCGAGCGATGTCCGGTACCGCTTCGTGATCGACGCCGCGACGATCTGACGCGCGGTCGCGCGGGCGGGCAGGATGGACGCGGGGCCGGATCCGACAAGGGAGCACGGATGACGACGGAAGACGAGGTCGACCTGCTGATCGCCCACTGGACGATCGCCCTGCCGGCGGTCGACCTGTCACCGCTGGACGTCATGTCACGCATGCGGCGCCTGGTCGCCTCGATCGATGTGCTGCGCACGGAGGCGCTGGCGGCGGCGGGCGTCGAGCCGTGGGCGTTCGACATCCTGTCGCGCCTGCGCGTCGCGCCCGACCGCGCCCTCACCCCGTCCGCGCTCGGGCGGATGACGGGCGCGCCTTCGGCCACCGTCGCGAACCGGCTCGATCGTCTGGAGCGTGCGGGCCACGTCACACGCCGGCTGAACCGTGCGGACACGCGCAGCCGGCTGGCGGAGCTCACCCCCCAGGGCGCGGATGCGGCCGAGAGGGCGATGACCGAGCTGGTCCACGCGGAGTCCCGCGTCCTGGTGGATCTGAGCAGGACACAGTCCGACACGCTCATCGAGCTGCTCCGCGCCATGGGCCCGGCGATCGCCGGCGTGCTGCGTGCGGACGGCTGACGCGTCCCCCTCCCGAGCCCCGACCTCACCAGGAGCCGCCATGACCGTGGATGTCACGGGCCTGTCCGCCTTCCCCCTCACCCCGCTGGCCGATGACGTGCTCGACGAGAACGCCTTCGCCCAGCTCGTCGAGCGCCTGGCATCCGCGGGCGTCGACTCGATCACGGCGCTCGGGTCCACCGGCTCCGCTGCCTACCTGACGGTCGAGGAGCGCCGCACGGTGGCGCGACTCGCGGTGGAGCACGCCGCCGGCATCCCTGTGTTCGTCGGCATCGGAGCGTTGCGGACCTCGCACGTCATCGCCAACGCGGAGGCGGCGCGCGATGCGGGCGCCGCGGGTCTGCTGCTGGCGCCGATGACGTATCAGCGCCTCACGGCGGACGACGTGTTCGAGCTCTACCGCACGGTCACCGCGCACACGGATCTGCCGGTCATCGTGTACGACAACCCGGGCACGACGCATGTCACGTTCACGAACGAGCTCTATGCGCGGGTCGCGGCGCTGCCCGGCATCGCCTCCCTCAAGATCCCCCCTGTGCCCGCGGATCCCGAGACGGCCCGAGGACACGTCGCCGCGATCCGCGCCGTGATCCCCGCCGACGTCACGATCGGGATATCCGGCGATGCGTCGGCGGCGTCCGGCCTCACCGCGGGCTGCGATGCGTGGTACTCGGTCATCGGCGGGCTGTTCCCCGAGGCCGCTCTCACGATCACGCGCGCGGCCCAGGGCGGAGCCGTCGCGGATGCCGTGGCGGAGTCCGAACGACTCGCTCCCCTCTGGGACCTGTTCGCCGAGTTCGGGGGCAGCATCCGTGTCGTCGCGGCGATCGCCGAGCACCTCGGCCTCGCCCCGCACGGCTGCCTGCCGCTGCCGATCCAGCCGCTCTCCCCTGCCGCCCGCACGAGGATCGCGGCCGTCGTCGAGGAGCTCGGTCTGCGCTGAGGGTTCAGGCCGCCGACGGCAGCGGCGCGAAGCCGACGGCCGCGGCGGTGTGACCGACCTTGACGACGACCATGACCTCGTCGAACAGCCGTGCGCGCGCGAGCGAGATCGAGCCGGCGTAGACACCCGGCTCGCCGTCGACGGGACGGAGGATGTGGCCGTCCGCCCATACCTCGGTGCGCACGCCGTCGGCCACGGGGCCGGCCAGGCGCACCGTCACCCGCCAGGAGCGGTCGAGCCGGACGATCTCGGTCGTGTGCGCGGCCGCATCCGCCGGCACCTCTCCCGTCTCGTCGCCCGCGACGGCGATCTGGTTGCTCGGGATCGAGGGAGTGAGGAACGCGGGGACGCGCCGGCGGGTCGCCTGCTCATAGGCTCGCGCCCAGTCGACGAGCCGGTCGTCGTCGTAGGCCGCGCCGGCGAAGGTCAGCCCCACCGGCATCTGCGTGTCCGCCATGCAGCCCATCGGCACGGTCACGGTCGGGATGCCCAGGTGACGGATGACGCGGTTGCCGGTCGAGTAGACCACGCCGTTGCGCGACGCCGCCTCGAGGCTCTCGACGCGGTCGAAGAGGTCGGCGCGGCCGACGTCGCCCGCCGCCGGGAACGCGACCAGGTCGAGACCCTCGTCCACCATCCACTGCTCGAAGTCCTGCCTGCGCGCCTCCTCCAGCCCGCGCAGCAGCTGCGGGACGCCGGGGATGTCGTCGACGGCCGCCGGAAGGCCCTGCTTGACGAGCTCGGCGAGCCGCTGCCAGTCGAACCCGCCGCGGGCCCGCGTGATCCACACCGGGACGGGCGCGTCGGCCAGGGGGAACACCGTGTCGCCGTCGACGTCCGCCCAGCTGCGGAGAGCGGGATCCCCGTTGATCCGCAGGAACTGGTCGAGCGCGAGCGCCGTGACCGGGCCGCCCTCGATGGACCGCCAGGCCGGCGGCACGAGACCGCGGTCCGGGAGTCCCTGGGCGCCGGGTCGGTCCTCCTCGTAGTTCGACACGACGGGGAAGTCGACCTCGACGACCTCGGCGCCGAGCTCTCGGAGGTCGTCGGCGGCGCGGTCCCACAGGGCGCGCACGGTCGCGCGGATCACGGGCGGGTCCAGGGGCACGGTGTCCTCGCCGATGAACAGCCGCGGCACACCGATGCGCAGGCCGTCCAGCCGAGCGGGACGCGCACGCTGCAGCGGCCGCTCGAAGACGGACGAGGCCGCCGGCAGCTCGACGACCTGCTGCTGCCGCCAGAAGTCGCCGGTCGTCTCGGGGTCGTCGACGGCGAGCACGTCGAGCAGCGCGAGCAGGTCGTCGACCGTGCGCGTGTGCGGCACCACGACGTCGCAGGTGGGGCGCAGCGGCCAGTTGCCGCGGATCGAGAGCACGCCGCGCGAGGGCGTGTACGCCACGAGCGCGTTGTTCGAGGCGGGCGAGCGTCCGGAGGACACGGTCTCCTCGGCCATGCCGAACGCGCACATGCTCGCGGCCGTCGCGGTGCCCGAGCCGTTCGACGACCCGGAGCCGTAGGCGGCGGTCAGATAGTCCGGGTTGTACGGGCTCCGGGCGTAGTCGTACAGGCCCGGCTGGACGCCGCCCGCGGCCATGGGCGGCATGTTCGTCTTTCCGAGCAGCACGGCGCCCGCCGCGCGCAGCAGCGCGACGCCGGCCGCGTCCTCCGTCGCGACGAGCTCGGCGAGCGCGGGGCTGCCGGACGCGACGGTGAGCCCTGCGACCTTGTAGCTGTCCTTCACGGTGAAGGGGATGCCCTCCAGGGGCCCTGCGAGCCCGGCGCGCCGGCGGCGGTCGGACGCCTCGGCCTCCGCGATCGCGTTCGGGTTGAGCACCGCGATCGCGTGCAGGCACAGTCCGGTGCGATCGTAGTAGGCGATGCGGTTGAGATAGGCGCACACGAGGTCGACGCTCGTGACCCGGCCCTCCTGCAGCGCCCGGAGCATGTCGGCGATGCTGAGCTCGACGACATCCACACGTTCTTGGTCCACGACTCGTGCCTTCCTTCTCTCGTGACTTCCGACGGGCTCGCGCCCGCCCCCCCTCACACGGACGCGCCCGCCACCGCGTACGCGAGCTCGACGGCGTCGTAGATCGCGGCGTCGATGTTCCGAGGCGCCCGCGCGTCCCCGATGGTGACGGTACGGACGCCGGCGGCGTGCCACGTGGGAGCGGCCTGCCGCGGCTCGATCGCGAGGATCGTGTCGATCCCGACCCGTTCCGAGACCTCGCCCGTCACGACGTCCTGGATCTTCACCGCGGCTCCTTCGATGTGCAGGACACGGTGCGCCGTGGTGCGGCGGAAACCCGGATGCGCGCCGCACCGTTCGAGCAGGAGCGGACGGTCGTAGCCGGGCCCGACGTGGGGGAACACCGCCTCGAACGGGGTCACGACCTCGACCTCCGGCACCTGCGCGAGCAGGCTCAGCACGACGCCGGAGGCGTAGGCCGTGCCGTCGGCGTCCACCGCGAGCACACGGCGACCGAGCGCGGCCGGGTCGGCGAGCGCCCGGAAGGCGCTCACGGTCCCCGCCGGAGGGAAGCCGTTCACATAGGCGCCGCCGAGCGCGAGCGAGGTGCCCTCGGGCGAGGTCGCGCCGGTGGCCATGACGACACCGTCGAAGTGCTCGGCCGCCACGAGCGCGTCGAGCCGCGCACCGTCGATCCGCAGCCCTCGGCGCACCTCCACGCCCGCCGCGTCGAGGTCGCGGACGAGATCGGAGACCAGAAGACCGATGCTCTCCCGTCCCGGGACGCGGCGGGCCAGACGCAGCTGGCCTCCCAGTCGGTCGTCGGCCTCGACGAGAGTGACCGCGTGGCCGTCCTCGGCGAGCTCCACGGCCGCACGCATCCCGGCCGGACCGCCGCCCACCACGAGCCAGCGCTGCGCGAGGGAGGAGGCCGACCGGTTCGGGCGCTCGAGCTCGCGGCCGGCGAGCGGGTTGACGGTGCACGAGACCGGCAGCCCCCGGCTGCCCCGGCCGAGACACCCCTGGTTGAGACGGATGCAGTGGCGGATCTCGTCCGTTCGACCGTCGCGGAGCTTGCGGGCGAGGTCGGGGTCGGCGATCTGTGCGCGGGTGAGCGCGACCATGTCGGCGATTCCCGCGGTCAGCACCTCCTCGGCCTGCTCCACGCTCAGCGCCGCGCCGACCCCGAAGACCGGCACGTCCGGATTCGCGCGCTTGATCGCCGTCACGTCCTCCCGCAGCCAGGCCGCCGGCATCGCCGACGACGGGAACACGTAGTGGACGTTGTGGTAGCCGCCCGCGGCGAGGTCGAGGAAGTCGATGCGGGCCTCCGCTCGCAGGGCGGCGATCACCTCGATCATGTCCGCCGTCCCGAGACCCTGGGGATGGTGCTCATTGGCGACGATCCGGACGCCGACGGGGTAGTCGTCGCCGACCCGCTGACGGACGGCGACGAGCACCTCACGGGCGAAGCGCGTCCGACCCTCGATCCCGCCGCCGTACTCGTCGACGCGGGCGTTGTAGAGCGGGGAGAGGAACTGGTGCAGCAGGTACCCGTGGGCGAGGTGGATCTCGACGCCGTCGAAGCCGCCGAGCCGGGCGTACTCGGCCGAGCGCGCCCACGCGGCCACGAGCTCACGGATGTCCGCCGCCGTCGCGGCCACCGTCGCGTGCTGGGTCGAGGGCGAGATGAGGCGCGACGGGGCGAGGACAGGCCGGGGACCGTCGGGGCCGTCCGGCTGCGCCTGCGCCCCGTGATGGTTCAGCTGGACCATGATCCGCGCGCCCGCGGCGTGGACGGCCTCCGTCATCCGGAGGTTGCTCTCGACCGACTCGGGACGGAAGGCGTCCTCGAAGTTGCGGATCGACCCGCTCGGGTGCACGAAGTGGTTGCCCGCGATGAACAGGCCGCACCCGCCCTCCGCCCGCCGCACGTAGTAGGCCGTCTCGCGGTCGGACTCCACCCGGTCGGAGTACTGCTTGGAGTGAGCCGTCTGCATGATCCGGTTCGGGACCTCGAGCGCGCCGATGCGCAGCGGCTCGAACAGGGGCGAGGCGATCCCGATGCTCACGCGGGGCTCCCCTCCCATCGTTCGCGGACGATCGACCCGGCCTGCGGCACCGACGTGTCCGAGACGGACATCGCGGCACGCAGACGCGCGGCCGCTGCCTCCCATTCTTCCTCGGAACGCGCGTGGAGCACGCAGATCGGGTGGCTTTCGTCCAGGGGATCACCGATCTGCGCGAACCCCGTGAAGCCGACGGTGACATCGATGGCCGCGCCGGGCTCGACCCGGCCGCCGCCGAGCTGCACGAGGGTGAGCCCGACCTCGGTCGTGTTCATGCCCGCCAGCCAGCCGTCACTCCCCGCGTGGACGGGACGCACGACCGCCGCAGCCGGAAGGATGTCCGCTGCGCGCTCCGTGAAGCCCGCCGGACCGCCCTGCGCGTGAAGGATCTCGTCGAACTTGGCCGCAGCGGCGCCGGACGAGAGCGCCTCCGCGACGAGCTCTGCGCCGCGCGCGGCATCGGCGACCCGTCCGGTCAGCACGAGCGCTTCCACGCAGAGCGCCTCCACGAGCTCCCGCACCCGTCGGTCGCGCGCCGCCCCGGTGAGGAAGTCGACCACCTCGAGCATCTCCACGGCGCTGCCCACGCTCGTGCCCAGCACCGACTCCAGATCCGTGATGAGCAGGACGCTCGGGATGCCGACGCGCGTGAGCACGTCGCGCATCGCGATCGCGAGGGAGCGGGCCTCGTCGAGCGTGTGCATGAACGCGCCATCGCCGCATCCGACGGAGATGACGACACCGGAGGGCGAGACGGACAGCTTCTTCGAGAGGATGGACCCGGCGATCAGCGGGACCGACTCGACCGTCGCGCTCACGTCGCGCACGCGGAAGATCTCGGTGTCCGCGGGCGCCAGATCCGGGGTCGGGCCGCTGATGCCGCCGCCGGTGCGCGCCACGATGCCGGCGAACTCGGCCAGGCGCGGCTGGGCGACGTAGCCGGGAACCGCGTCGAGCATGTCGCACTCGCCCGGGCAGTAATCGAGGCCCCACGCCGACATGTTGGGGACCACGAGGCCGAGCGCGGCGAGGATGGGCACGACGAGCAGGGTCACCTTCTCATCCCCGACACCGCCGGAGGAGTGCTTCTCGACCACGAGGCGGGGGTCCACCCCGTGGTCGCGCCAGTCGATCGTGCTCCCGGAGTCGCGCATCGCGAGCACGAGCGACATGGTCTCCTCCGGCGTCATCCCGTTGAGGTAGGTCGCCATCGTGAACGCCCCCAGCTGCGCCGGGGCGACCGTCCCGTCGGTGACACCGGCGACGAACCGCCGGATCTCATCGGCGTGCAGCTCCTCACCGTCGCGCTTGCGGCGGATCACCGCCTGGGGGCTGAAGCGCCCGGCGTTCGAGGGGGTCGTCATCGTTCGTCTTCCTTCCGTTCCGAGGCGGGACTCGGTCTGTGTCAGAGCTCTCCCGGCTCGCCGCCGTCGAACCAGGCGTAGAGCTCCCACACCTCGCCGTCGGGGCCACGGAAGTACAGCGCCCGCGCATTCCACGCCCGGTAGTCGGCGGGCGCGCGGATGACGTCCACTCCCCGATCGAGCAGCATCCGGTGCTGGGCGTCGACGTCCGAGGGAGCCGGCAGGTGGACGGCGATCATGACCTGCGGGCCGCCGCCGTCCGTGCCGGGGTCGAAGCCGATGTGGGAGGAGAAGTGGGCACGCTCCCACAGCGCCAGCCGAACCTGCGGACCGACGAAATCGGCGAACCCCGGCATGCGGTGCTCCAGACGGAAGCCCAGCACGTCCCGGTAGAACGCGACCGAGCGATCGACGTCGGAGACGAGGATCGCGACATCCCGGATCAGCTCGTTGAGCGGGCGGGACGGTGTCACGGGAGCCTCCCGTACAGCTCGGTGAGCAGCGCGAAGTAGCCGTCGGCGTCCGCGCCCGCCAGGTAGAGCGCGTTGGGCGACTCGTCGGTGACGGACCACCAGTCCACCGACAGCGCGCCGTAGGCGGGCCCCTTCGTGGTCTCGACGCGCACGCTGACCCTGCGACCGGAGAACAGGCCCGGCTCCAGCAACGCCAGGGGCACGCTCGGACCGTGGAGGGGCGCGCCGTCCCAGCCGTACTTGCGCAGGTCGAAAGCCTCCGAGAACCTCAGCAGGTCGGCGACGATGCCGCCGCAGACCGTGCCCGTCCCCTCGAAGGATCGGAGCCGCTCGGGAGTCGCACGCAGCCCATGGCTCACGTCGAGGCTGAGCAGCGTGAGCGGCACGCCGGAGGTCAGCACGACGTGCGCGGCATGAGGGTCGACGAAGCAGTTGAACTCCGCGGCGGGGGTGATGTTGCCGCCCTCGAAGTACGCGCCCAGGAACGCGATGATCTGGCCGACGCCGTCGCGCGCGCCGGGATCCTGGAGGATGGCGGCGGCGAGCGTCGTCATCGGGGACAGGCAGACCACCGTGTACTCGCCGACGGCCGCGCCGGCCAGCAGCCGTGCAGCGGCCGACGCTCCGTCCTCGGGGTCCGGCGGCACCGACGGCTCCGGGAAGTCGTAGCCGTCCAGGCCGGTCGCCCCGTGCACGTGCGAGGCCGTGACCAGGCTGCCGGCCAGCGGCGCCGGGTTGCCCCGGTGGACCGGGATGTCGGATCGCCCGGCGGCGTCGAGGAGCATCCGCGCGTTGCGCGCCGCCGTGTCGACGTCGATGTTGCCGGCCGAGGCGATCACGGCACGGACATCGAACGCCTCGGGCGCCGCCAGCATGGCGTAGAGCGCCGCGGCCTGGTCCTGGCCGGGGTCGGTGAACACGAGGGTGGGGCGCGCGGTCATGGCAGCAGCGAGAGCCTCTCGGTCAGCAGGTCGAAGGCCGGCTGCACCTCGACGTCACGCATGAAGTCGACGTTGGCGGGACGCCCGGAGACCCCCCACCAGTCGACGATCGTCATCCCGACCGAGACCGAGCCGTCCGTGACCGCGCAGACGTTCACGCGACGCCCGGTGAACAGGTCGGGGCGGATCAGGTAGAGCACGGCGCACGGGTCGTGGAGCGGCCCCGCATCCCAGCCGTACTTCTCGACGTCGAACACCTGCGAGAAGCGGAGCATCTCGACGGCGGCGAGCGAGCACCGGTTGCCGTTCGCGGCGAGCCGGTCCAGCCGCACGTCGGTCGTGCGCATCGAGTGCGTGGCATCCATCGGGATGGCGACGATGGGCGCCCCGCTGCGAAGCACGACGTCGGCCGCGTCCGGGTCGACGTAGCAGTTGAAGTCGGCGAGCGGCGTGATGTTGCCGCCCTCGTGCAGGCTTCCGATCACCATCACGATCTCCCGCACCCGGGGGATGATCTCCGGCGCGCGCGAGAACGCCAGCGCGATGTTGGTCAACGGACCGAGGGTGACGAGCGTGATCTCCCCCGGCTCCGCGCCGCGAAGCGAGCGCACGATGAAGTCGACGGCGTGCTCGTCGCTGACAGCGACCGTGGGGGGCGGGAGCTCGGGTCCGTCGAGCCCGGTGTCGCCGTGCACGTGCTCCGCCGTCACCAGCTGACGACGGAGGGGACGGCTGCTTCCGGCGTGGATCGGGACGTCGCGGCGGTCCGCCAGCTCGACGACGGCACGTGCCGCCTGCACGGTCGAGGCCAGCGGCACGTTGCCGGCGACGATGCTGAGTCCGAGCACCTCCAGCTCGACGCTCGCCAACGCCAGCAGGATGGCGATCGCGTCGTCCTGGCCGGGATCGGTGTCGATGATCACCCGCCGCCGCCCGCCGGGGGCGGGGCCGTCCCGATGCACGCCGCGCAGCTCGAGCGGCGGGAAGAGACCGCCCAGACCGGTGGACGGCTCAGGCTCGAACGCTGTCATGGTCTGTCGTGTCCCTCTCGTCCCGTGGTCGCGCGTCGATGCGGCGGCGCATCAGCCGTCCCTCATCTCGACGAGGTTCTGCACATCCTTCGACCCACGCACCTGCGCCGTGATCACGACGGCGAGGACCGTCACGACGTACGGCAGCATCAGCATGAAGTTCGGGTCGACGATGCCGGCCCAGTTGATCTGCGCCCAGATCCCGAAGTAGTTCACGGCGCCGAAGAACACCGCCGCCGCGACCGTGCCGAGGGGATGGGCGGCCCCGAGGATCACCGCGGCGAACGCGATCAGCCCCCGTCCGGCCTCCATGTTCGGCGTGAAGGCGCCCAGGGGCCCGAGTGCGAGCTCGACACCCCGAGAGCGCGGTGAGGACGCCGCCCAGGAGGAGGGCCCACAGCCGCATCCGCGGCAGCGAGATCCCTGCGCTGCGCGCGGCGAAGGGGTAGTCCCCCGTGGCGGTGAGCTTCAGCCCGAATCGTGTTCGGCAGACCAGGAGCCAGACGAGCACCGCGACGATCGGCGTGACGGCGGTCACGAGCGACAGCTGCCCGAAGACGCCGGGCGCTCCCGCGAACACCTTCGGCAGCGACACATCCGAGTAGACAGCGCCCTCCTTGCCGTAGATCGCGACGACCGTGAGGACCGTGCCGCCCGTGCCGATGAGATTGACGCCGATGCCGACGATGATGGGGTTCGCGCCGAGCAGCACGATCGTCGCCCACATGACGGCCGACACGGCCACGCAGGCGATCACCGCGGCGAGGACGCCGATCCAGACGTTCTCGCTCCGCGTTCCGACGACGACCGCGAGCATGGCTCCCAACGACATCAGGCCGCCGAGGCCGAGGTGCCAGATGCCGGCGCGCTGCGCGAGCGCGCCGGCGAGCGCCGCCAGCACCAGGGGGACCGAGCTCTGCCAGACCGCCGCGACGACATCCATCAGCGTTCCCCTTCCGCCTGCGCCGGCACCGCCGCCGCGACGCGGCGTCGGCGCCATCGACGGGGCAGCTTCACCTGCGCGGTCACGAGGATCGCGATGATCCCGTTCAACACGACGATCGCCGAGGCCGGCAGCGAGACCGCGATGGGCAGGAACAGGCTGGCCGCCGTGAGCATGGCGAAGAACCAGGCCGCGAAGACGGTGCCGGCCACGGAGAGTCCCGCGACCAGCGCGACGAGCATGGCGTTGTTGCCGACCTGCGGCGAGATCCCCTGCATGAGCTTGCCGGTCGGCCCCAGGATCTCCATCGCTCCGGCGAGACCGGCCAGCGCTCCCGAGAGGGCGAACGCCTGAAGCCCGATGCGGCGGACCTTCACGCCCTGCCACTGGAGCATCGCGCTGTTGCGGCCGGCGATGCCGCTGAGCACGCCGAAGGACGTCCGAAGGATGAGGAAGGCGACGCCCGCGATGACGACGACCAGGATGCCGATCGTGACGGGAGAGATCCCGTTGCTGGTCGAGATGCGGAAGGCCTCGGGGATCGGAGGGCTCGCCGCGCCCTGCGCCGTGGCGCTGGAACGGTCCATCAGGGGTCCGGAGACGAGGTAGAGCAGGAGGTACTGCGCGATGAAGTTCGCCATGATCGTGGTGACCACCTCGTCGGCGCCGAAGAACACACGAAGGATGCCCGGGATCAGCGACCAGATCATTCCCATGAGCGCGCCGGCGGCGATCGCGCACGGGATCGCGACCCAGCTCGGCACCGCGGCGGGAATGCCCACCGCGACGGCCGTGGCTCCGATCGCCCCGAGATAGAACTGCCCGAGGCCGCCGACGTTGAAGAACCCGGCGCGGAAGCTCACGACGGCGCCGAGTCCCATGATGATGAGCGGGATCGACCACCGGAGCGACTGCAGCAGCGCGTTCGGGGTTCCCACCGAGCCCTTCACGATGGCGCCGACCACGTCTCCGCCGGCGAAGCCGGCGATCTGCAGCACCACGACGAAGATCGCGACGGCCGCGACGATCGGAGCCACCCGGCGCAGGACCGTGAGCGTCGCGCCGTTCATGCCGCGGCTCCCGTCATCGCGCGTCCGATGGCTGCCATGTCGTAGGGCATGTCGTGGCCGCCCGCCTCGTCGAGCACGATCTCGCCGCTGAGCAGCACGATGATGCGATCGCAGATGCCGATCAGCTCATCGAGGTCGGAGGAGATGAGGAGGACGGCGGCGCCGCCGTCGCGCGCGTCCCGCAGTGCCCGCCAGACCCCCTCCACGGCGCCCAGGTCGAGTCCCCGGGTGGGTTGGGCGGCGATGATGACCTTCGCGTCGGCATCGAGCTCTCTCGCCATGATGACCTTCTGCGCGTTTCCGCCGGACAGCTCCGAGGCCTTCTGATTGACGGAACGGAATCGCACGTCCCAGCGGCGCAGCGCGGCGTCCGCCTCGGCCTTCAGCACGGCGGGACGCATCGGGCCCCGGCGACGACGGCTGCCCACCATCAACGGCACCGCCCAGTTCTGCCAGAGAGGCGTCGATCCGCTGAGGCCCTGCGTGTTGCGATCGAACGGGATGATCCGCAGCCCGAGGGCTCGGCGCCGGAGCGGGTCGAGCGCGGTCGCCGTCGTGCCGGCGATGCGCAGCTCGCCCGACCGGATGTCGACGATGCCCGCGATGGTCTCGGCCAAGGCGACCTGACCGTTGCCTTCGACCCCGGCGACGCCCACGATCTGTCCGCCGAACAGCTCGAGGTCGACGCGCGAGAGCCGCGAGCCGCCGTCCGAGGGAGCGCTCGTCACCTCTCGCAGCTGCACCAGGGCGGTGCCCGGTCCGGCCGGCGCGGCGGGCGACGGCGCGGCGGCTACCGGCTCGGCGAGGGACGTCGCCCCGAGGAGGGACGGCGCATCCGCACCCTCCACCGGTGTCCCGACGATCGTCGCCGCGAAGTCCGCCGCGCTCAGGGTGCCCACCGGCACCGTGCGCACGATCAGCTGCCCGCGGCGCAGCACCGTCACGGTGTCGGCGATCTCGAGGACCTCGCGCACCTTGTGCAGGACGATGATCACCGTCACGCCGCTGTCTCGGAGCCGTCGCACCCGATCGAACAGCCGGGAGATCGCATCGGGCGGCAGGACGGCGGTGGGTTCGTCGAGGATGAGGGTCCGGGCGTCTCCGGCGAGCGCGCGGGCGATCTCGATGGCCTGCAGCGACTCGATCGGGAGCTTCCGGAGCTTGGCCTCGGCGGAGACGGCGACTCCGGACTCGTCGAGGTAGCGCTGCCAGAAGGCGTTGAGCCGCCGTCGGCTGAAGATCTTCCCCGATCGCCTCGTCGAGCCGTACTCGAGCGCCTCGGCGACGGTCATCGACGGCGGCAGCGCGAAGCTCTGGTGCACCATCTCGATGCCGTGCGCGCGGGACGCGAGCACGGCACCGTTGGCCACGACCTCGCCGTCGGCGGCGACGTGCCCCGCCGTCGCAGGCACGAGGCCCGCGATGACCCGGGCGAGCGTCGTCTTGCCGGCGCCGTTCTGGCCCACGAGCGCGTGGATCTTGCCGGGCTCGAAGGAGACGTCGACGCGATCGAGCGCAAGGAAGTCGCCGAACGCGACGGTGATGTCCGCGCAGTCGATGCTGGGGCTCTGAGGCATGGGAGTCTCCTGTGGGGGACCACTGCGGGCCCCGGTGACCGCGGATGCCGGGAGGCACCCGCGGTCACCGGGGGCGTCCGCTATCCGACGGTGTTGACGAAGGGCACCTCGGTGGCGCCGCTCTTGATGTCGGGCAGCGCGGCGTTGACCGCGGCGAGCGCCTTGTCGTAGGCGGCGGAGATCCCGGTGTTGGGCGCCGACTTCGGGTAGGTGAGCTTCAGCGCGTCGCCGACGCCGGTCGCGTAGTGTCCACCGGAGAAGTCGGACGCGAGCAGCATCGGCGCCGTCTCCAGCACCGAGTCGGAGAACTCGAGCCCGCTGACGGCCAGCGTGACGGCCGCGGCATCCGTGAGAGCGGAGAGGCTGCTGGCGACGATGTATCGCCCGGGCGCCGCCTGCGCGGCGGCGATCGTGCCGGCATCCGCACCACCGGCGTCCGTCTGGATGACGTCGACTCCGGTGCCGTAGAGCTGCTCGGCGACCTCCTGCGCCTTCGCGGCGTCGTCGTAGTTGCCCACCACGCCGTAGCTGACCTGGATCCCGGGGGCCGCGGCCTGGGCGCCCGCCTTGAACGCGTTGTAGTCGGCGGCGATCAGGGGCTGCGTGTCACCCATCACCATGCCGACCTTGCCGGTGGAGCTGAAGGTCGCCGCGAGGATCCCGGACACGTACATGAGCTTGTAGGTGTCGTATCCGACCGTGAGGAGGTTGCTGATCGGGGGCTTGACCTCGTCCGCGTAGAGGTGGAGGAACTTGATGTCGGGGTATTCCTTCGCGACTGCGTTCGTCGCGTCGGTGATGCGGTAGAACTCCGTCACGATCATCTTGGGTCCGGCGTCTGCGGCGTTGCGCAGCGTGGACTCGTAGTTCGCGGAGTCGGCGACATAGACGTCCGAGCTGGTCCAGCCCTGCTGGGTGGCGAAGGCCTTGACGCCGGCGATCGTGCTGTCGGTGACCGAGCCGTCGCCGGCCTGCTGGTCGTGCACGAAGATGACGGATCCGCCGCTGCCGGTCGCGCCGGGGTCGGCGCCTCCCGAGGAGCACGCGGCGAGCGCGAGAGCGGCGACGGTCACGAGCAGCAGCGCGACGCCTCGCTGCGCTCGTGTGAACAGGGAACTGCGCATGGGATTGCCTCCCGGATCGAGGAAGAACGGGTGAGGAAGGAACGTGCATCGAACCGTACGAGGCGTTTGTTTCGGCGGGTTCGGAAGCCCGTGACACCGCCGTAACACTCTGTGCCGGTACAAAGGCGCGCTCGGAGCCTCGGAGGGTCCTGTCTCTCAGTCGCGCGCGAGGCGCGCGATGCGCGACGCCGCGGCGGGATAGCGCTCGACGAGCTCACGACCGGAGGGGAACACCACGGTGCTCTCCTCGTAAGGAGGCGACATGTAGGTCCCCAGCAGCGCCCAGTCCCCCAGCGGCTCGGCCGCCATGCACACGCCGGGCGGGACGGCCACCTGGGGCAGCTGCCCGGACGCGAGGTCGCTGCCGAGCACAGGCTCTGACACCTGCCCGCCCGGATGGAGCAGGAGCATGCGCACGGGGGCGCCGTCGTGGTGGAACCACACTTCGGGAGAGGGGAGGACGTGCAGCCCGGAGAAGTCCTCCGGCGTGACGAGGAACACGATCGCCGAGGAATGCTCATCCGCCCAGGTCTGTCCGAAACGACCCCCTTCCACCGGGATCGGCGAGAGTCCCAGCTCCCGTGCGATGTCCTCGGCGGTCATGCCGCCCCTGTCGCCCTGTGTCATCTGCTGCTCCCTGATCGTGCTCGTCTGTGGCGTCCGTCTCAGTACGGCGCGTCGCCGCCGTCGACGTTGATCGACTGCCCGCGGATCGCCTGCGCCGCCGGCGACAGCAGGAACGAGATCACGCGCGCGACCTCGTCGGGGGTGACATGACGGCCGAGCCGCGCGGGCACCATGGCGTCGAACATCGACGCGGCAGCCGCCGCGTCGCCCTCCGCGTAGTGTTCGGCGACGTCTCTCAGCATCGCGGTGGGCACTCCGCCCGGGCACACGCCGTTCACGTTGATGTCCAGGGGCGCCCATTCCTCGGCGAGCACCCGCGTCATGCTGATCATCGCCGCCTTCGACGCGTTGTAGGCGACCATGTCGATGTGGCCGCGCTTTCCCGACTCGGACGAGACGAAGACGATGCTCCGCTCACGCTCGCCGGCGAGCAGGAAGGGGACGGACGCGCGTGCCGCCTCGAAGGAGCCCACGAGATTGAGATCGAGCTGCGTGTGCCAGTCCTCGACCGTGTGCTCGCGCGCCGGCCGGATCCGCACGATCCCGGCGTTGCCCACGACGCCGTCCAGCCCGCCGAGCCGCGCGGCGGCCTGCGCCACGATCCCGGGGATGCCGCCGACATCCGCGAGGTCGGCGACGACGCCCACGACGCTCTGCCCGAGCCGGGCCCGCAGCCGGTCGACGCCCGGGCCGTCGACATCCACGACGGCCACGAGCGCCCCCTCGGCGACGAGCCTCTCGACCGTGGCGGCACCGATGCCGTTCGCCCCGCCGGTGACCAGGATGCGCCGACCCCGGTGCGCGGGAAAGGTCGGAGCCGCGCGCTCGGGGACGCGGTGAGCAGACGAGGTCGTCACGGGCACTCCAGTTCGGCGGCGAGGACGGGATCTCCTCTCACCGGCAACGGTAGAAGCGGCGGCCGACCTCCCGGATCACGGGTGCGTTTCTCGGCCGTAACGTTCTGTACCGGCACATCGCTCGCCACGGGGCTCGCGCCCGATGCGCCCGTAGCCTGGGCACATCCGCCGGAGGGACCACCGATGAGAGACGACGCCCTGCAGGTCGCGCACGACGGCCGCGCCGCGTTCCTCCCGCCTGCCACGGCCACCGCGGTCGTCGTACGGATGAGGGGACGCGGCGCGCGAGCGGTCGTCGCCGCGATCGAGGAGATGATCGCGGACGGCTCGCTCGCCGTCGGCCAGCGGCTGCCGAGCATCCGCGGCATCGCCCATGCGGCGGGGATGAGCCCCACGACCGTCACCGACGCCTGGCACACGCTGCACCGCAACGGCATGCTCCACACCGAGGGCCGTCGCGGCACGCACGTCTCGTTCCTGGCACCCTCGGGCGCACCGGGCTCCTGGCGGCTCCAGCGCGACGCCGTCGTCGCCCGTGACCTGTCCTCCGGGTCGCCGGACCCGGATCTCCTCCCCGAGGTGCACCTCAGCGGGGACGAGCTGGCGTCACTGTTCCGCCGGTCCAGCTACCACGGCGCCGTCGTCGAGCCCGAGCTCGAGTCGGCGATCCGCGCGGCCTGGGGCGAGGACTACCGTCCCGAGCGTCTGACCGTGGTCGACGGGTCGCTGGACGCGATCGACCGGCTGACGTCGATGCTGCTTGCGCCGGGCGACGTGGTCATCATCGAGGAGCCCACGTATCCGCCGCTGTGGCAGATGCTCCGCCGCCTGCGATGCGTCGCTCGCACGGTCGACATCGACCGCGACGGACCGCGCCCGACACGCCTCCGCCTCGCGATGGCATCGCGCCCCCGACTGTTCGTGTACCAGCCTCGCGCCCAGAACCCCACCGGCGCGTCGATCACCCCGGAGCGGCTCGCCGCGATCGCCGAGATCCTCCGGTGCCAGCCGGACACGCTCGTCGTGGAGCTCGACAGCGTGGGATCCGTCGCACACGCGCCGGCGTTGTCGCTGGCCGATCATCTGCCGGACCGTGTCGTGCGGATCCACGGGTTCTCCAAGTCGCATGCCCCCGACCTCCGACTCGCCGCCGTGGGCGGCCCCGCGCAGATCATCGACCGGTTGGAGGAGCGGCGCCTGCTCGGACCCGCCTGGAGCTCGAGGGCGCTGCAGCACGTGCTGGCGCACCTCCTGGAGTCGCCGACGGCGCAGCGCAGCGTGGAAGAGGCGCGCACGACCTACCGCCGTCGCAGCCGAGCCTTCGCCTCCGCGCTGCGGGAGCGGGGCATCCCCGTCGAGGACGCGGACGGCCTGAACGTGTGGGTCCCCGTTCCGGATGCCGCGGCGACGCTGACACGGATGGCCCGCGACGGGATCGCCGTCGCCTCCGGCGCCCCGTTCCACGCGACTCCGTACGGCCCCGAGTACTGTCGGGTCACGACCGCCGTGCTCCCCGAGGACGCCGCGGCCGAGGTCGCCGACATCCTGGTCCGCGCCGTACGGGCCGACCCGGGGTCGCCGCGGCTCGTCAACTGAGCCCGGGCGGCGGTCTCGGGGACGCCCCCGCCCCCATGTCCCACTCTGTCACCCACCATGTCCCACTTTCGACCGCTGCGACAGCCCGCCAGCGGTCGAAAGTGGGACATGCACCGAGGAGAAGGGCGCCATGCCCCAGGAGAAGGGCGCCTAAGCCCCAGGAGAAGGGCGCCTAGGCCGAGCCGACGGGGCCGAGGCGGCGCTGTCAAGCCCGGACACGCACGGCGCGTGGCTCGTAGCATCGCCTCCATGTCCCCCGACGACGACCTCCGCCTCGCTCTCGCCCGGGCGGTCGAGACCGGAGCCGCGGCGCCGCTGCCCGGCGAGGACACGGCAGCGCTCTGGCGACTGCTCGCCGAGACGGCACGGGAGGATGTCGCCCTCGCCCGTGTGCTCGAGCCCCACCTCGACGCGCTCGCGATCCTCGCGCAGGCACGGACGGCGGGCGTCGACGCCGATGGCGCGCTGCGCGCCGTGGACGCCGGACCGGACGCGACCTGGGGCGTGTTCGCCGCGGAGGGCGGGGACCGACCCCTCCGCGCCGAGGCCGATGGCGGAGCATGGCGCCTCACCGGGGTGAAGCCGTGGTGCTCGCTCGCGGGGGTGCTCAGCCATGCGCTCGTGACCGCCTGGGTGGGCGAGGACCGCGGGCTCTTCGCGATCGACCTGCGGAGACCGGAGGTCACAGCCGCGGACGGCCCGTGGCACGCGCGGGGCCTGCCGCGCGTCGTCAGCGCGCCGATCGAGCTCCGCGGAGCGCCGGCGGCGCCGATCGGCGAGCCCGGGTGGTACCTGCGGCGTCCGGGGTTCTCCTGGGGCGGGATGTCGGTGGCCGCCGTGTGGTGGGGCGGCGCGGCCCCGGTCGTCGACGCCCTGCGGCGCGCGGCCGAGCGTGAGGGCGCCGACCAGGTGTCCCAGGTCGCGGCCGGCACGGCGGATGCCCTCCACTGGTCCGCCGGCCTCGCCCTCGACCACGCGGCCGCGCGCGTCGACGCGGGCGCGACCGGTGCCGAGGCGAGGCTCCTCGCCGCGCGCACGCGTGCGGTGGTCGCGGATGCCGTCCGCCGCATCCTCGAGCTCGAACGGCGCGCGCTCGGCCCCGGGCCGGTCGTCTCGGACGAGGCGCACGCACGCCGCGTCGCCGACCTCGAGCTGTACGTGCGCCAGGACCACGGCGACCGCGACCTCGCACGACTGGCCCGGATCGCCGGATCGGACGCCGCATGAGCGTCCGCTTCGACCACCGTGAGCCGGGCACGCCCGAGCAGGCGTGGCGGGAGGCGGCGCCCTGGCAGGGGGCGGCCCCGCTCGATCTCGCCGTGGACCGGGTCGTGGTGCTGTCCGCGCACCCCGACGACGAGACGCTCGGCGCGGGCGGTCTCATCGCCCATGCCTCGGCCGCCGGCATCCCCGTCTCGGTGATCGTGGTCACCGACGGGGAGGGCTCGCACCCGGGCTCCCCCGACCCGGCCGGTGTGCGGCGTCGCCGCCGCGCGGAGACCATCGGGGCCCTCCACCGCCTGGCCCTCGATCCGGCCGTCGCCTTCCTCGGCGTCGCCGACGGCGGCATCCGCGAGGCACGTGCCGAGGTGACGGATGCGGTCGCCGCCGCCCTGGCCCCGTACGCCGACGAGCGGGTCATGCTCGTCGCTCCCTGGTGGGGCGATGGACACCGCGACCACCGCGTGCTGGGGGAGATCGCCGTGTCGCTGGCCCACACCGGCGTCGCGGTCGTCGGCTATCCGATCTGGATGTGGCACTGGGCGCGCCCGGCGGAGGTGGACCCGAGCGACTGGCGGATCCTCGCGCCCGAGGAGTCGGCGCGGATCGCCAAGGAACGCGCCGTCACCGAGTACGCGAGCCAGTGGGAGCCCACGGACGACGAGGGCCCCATCCTGCACGCGAACACGCTCGCGCACTTCGCCCGCGACGTCGAGGTGTTCGTGGCTCCTTCGGCGCGCGCGTCCGAGCCGGGTCCCTCGGTCGCCGACTTCGAGGAGTTCCACGCCCGGCACGACGACCCCTGGGGCCTCGAGTCCCGGTGGTACGAGCGTCGCAAACGCGCTCTCCTGCTGGCGGCACTCCCCCGTGAGCGGTTCGCCGCCGCTCTGGAGCTCGGGTGCGCGAGCGGCGCCGTGACGCGCGAGCTCGCCGAGCGCGCGGCCTGCGTCGTCGCGGTCGACGCGGCCGAGACCGCGCTCGCCCGCGCCCGCGCACACGGGGCTCCCTCCCATGTCGCGTTCGTGCGGCGCGAGCTGCCGGAGGAGTGGCCCGAGGGCACGTTCGACCTGGTGGTGCTCTCGGAGCTCGGGTACTACTGGAGCGCCGAGCGGCTCGCGCTCGCGCTCGATCGCATCGAGGCCTGCGCGACCGACGACGCCGTGCTGGTGCTCTGCCACTGGCGCGCGCCGATCGAGGGGGCGCCGCTCACCGGCGACGCCGTGCACGCCGCCGTCGTGCGCCGCGGCGGCTGGCGCCGTCTGTCGCGCCATCGCGAGGAGTCCTTCGTGCTCGACGTGCTCGGGCGTCCCGGCGCGCATGCGGCGGTGCCGGAATGATCGGCGCGCTCGCGGTCATCGTGCCGGTGCACGACGAGGAGGAGCTCCTCGGCGAGTGCCTGGCGGCCCTCGAGGTCGCCTCGGCGGAGGCCCGGATGCGGCATCCCGCCGTGAGGACGCAGACCTGGGTCGTGCTCGACGCCTGCTCCGACGCGTCGGCCCGGATCGCCGAGGACGCCGGCGTCCACGTGCGGCACCTCGACGCCCGCAGCGTCGGCGCGGCGCGGGGCGCGGGGGTCGCGGCATCCCTCGCCGGACTCGCGGGGCTCGACCCGGCCGAGATCTGGACCGCGCACACCGACGGCGACTCGGTAGTTCCGCCGAACTGGCTGTGCCACCAGCTGGCGCTCGCGGCGAGCGGCGCGGACGTGTTCGTCGGCACGGTGCGGCCCGACTTCCGCGACCTCGACGTGCACCGCATCGAGGCCTGGTGGCGGCGCTACACGCCGGGGCGAGCGAACGGACACGTGCACGGCGCGAGCCTCGGCCTGCGGGCCTCCGTGCTGCTGCGGGCCGGCGGATTCGCCCCGCTCGAGGAGCACGAGGATGTCGAGGTCGTCGCCGCCGCACGTCGTCTGGGCGCCCGCGTGGTCGCCTCCGACGACGCCCCCGTGCGCACGAGCGGGCGTCAGGTGGGACGCACGCCGGGCGGGTACGCCCGCTACCTGCGCGAAGACCTCGCCGGGAGCTGATCCGGCGAACTTCCGCTGCCAGGATTGTCACGACGATATTGTCGCCAATATCGTAGGCATTGTCCGGGCCACGATGAGCGTGCCCGCGGGGAGGTTCACGTGATCATCGACTGCCACGGCCACTTCACGACCACACCCCCGGGCGTCGCCGCCTGGCGGGAGGCGCAGCTGGCCGCCGACACGGCGGAGGCGGTCGCCGCGGTCGCGGCCCGCGAATACGACGTGACCGACGACGAGCTGATCGAGGCCGTCTCGGGCGCCCAGCTCGCCCAGCAGCGGGAACGCGGCACCGACCTCACGATCTTCTCTCCCCGCGCGAGCTGGATGGGCCACCACATCGGCGACGCCGACACCTCGCGCGAGTGGACGCGCCGCCAGAACGACCTCGTGCACCGGGTGTGCACACTGTTCCCGGGAAAGTTCGCCCCGGTCGCACAGCTGCCGCAGAGCCCGGGCGCCGGCCTGCGCGCCTCGGTCGACGAGCTGCGCCGCTGCGTCGAGGAGCTCGGGTTCATCGGCTGCAACGTGAACCCCGATCCCACGGGAGGGTCGTGGTCGGGCCCCGCCCTCGGCGACGACTACTGGACGCCGCTGTGGGACGAGATGGAGCGGCTGGACGTGCCCGGCATGGTGCACGTGAGCACCTCCGCACTGGCGGCCGTCCATACGACCGGGGCCTACTACCTGGCCGCCGACACGACCGCCTTCATGCAGGCCCTCACCTCGGGGTTCCTCGCCCGCCGCGAGAGCCTGCGGCTCATCCTCCCGCACGGCGGCGGCGCCGCGCCGTATCACTGGGGACGCTTCCAGGGCATGGCCCAGGACAACGGCTGGGATGTCGAGGGCACCCTGTCGCACCTGTGGTTCGACACGTGCGTCTACCACCAGCCGGGCATCGACCTGCTCCTGGAGGTCGTGCCGACCTCGCAGATCCTGTTCGGCTCCGAGATGATCGGCGCCGTCCGCGGCGTGAACCCCGCGACCGGACGTCACTGGGACGACACCAAGACCTACATCGAGGCGGCGGTCGCAGACCTCCGCGCCCGCGCGGAGATCTTCGAGGGAAACGCCCGGCGCGTGTATCCGCGTCTGGAGGCCTGGCTGCCCGCGGCCTGAGGCGGCGAGACGGACCGGGCGGTCAGTCGGCCGGCGGGAGGAGGGCGAGGGTGCGGGCGACGGCCGCCTCGTCGGTCACCGACGGCACGTTCTCGGGTGAGGTCGGAAGGTACTTCGCCTCGTAGGCGGCGGTGACCTCGTCCTGCACGGGACCCGTGGCCTCCAAGTGCCGGACGGCGACCATCACCTGCGGGTCCTCCAGCGCGGCCTCCCGGTCGCGCTCGGCGACCGAGCCGTCGGCGAGCGAGACCGTGACCGGACGGCCGCTCACGGCACGGGCGAACCACGACGTGCGGCCCCCGTAGGCCGCACGGACATACGGCACGCCGTCCACGACCACCGCCCAGATCGGCGCGGCGACCGGGGTCCCGTCGCTACGGGTCGTCACGATCGTGATGGTCTGCGTGTCGCGCACGTGGGCGACGAGCGCGGCGTAGTCCTCAGGCATGACGCCATCGTACGACCGCACGGCGCACGGGTTCCGCTCGACTGCGCGTGACACAATGCACGGCATGGTGGCCACGGCATCCTCCCGCCGCACACCCCCGCGGCGCAGGCCCCGCCGTCGCACGATCGCGGAGCGGCGACGGATGCGGCGGCGACGGATCGCGGTCGCCGCGCTCGTGATCGTGCCGACCCTCGTGATCGCCGGAGTCATCGCTCTGGTCGGCAACGCCGTCGCCCTCTTCGACACCTGCCGGATCGACACGATCGCCGCGAGCGAGCTCGACACGGAGCAGGTCGCCAACGCGACGACCATCGTCTCGGCCGGCCGCGACCTCGGCCTCACGGTGCGGGACCAGACGATCGCCGTCATGACCGCCATGGGCGAGTCGTCGCTGCGCAACCTCGACTACGGCGACTGGGAGACCCGCGGCGTCACGAACCCCGACGGCTCCCGGACCACCTCGATCGGGCTCTTCCAGCAGCAGGACAACTGGGGCACGCGCGACGAGCGCCTCGACCCGTACACGGCGGCGACGCTCTTCTACCGGGCCCTGGTCGACCGGGTTCCCGATCGCGACACGGTCGCGCCCACGCTCGTCGCGCACCGCGTGCAGATCAACCAGGATGCCGACCATTACGCGCCGTACTGGGCTCCCGCCGTGCGCATGGTCGACTCGATCACGGGAACGACCTCCGGCCTCGACCCGGCGGTCGAGAGCGGGCGCTGCTGAGCGCACGCGACCTGACGGATAGACTGGAGAGGGCGCGTCGGGAAGTCTGGTCGACACCGCTTCGGCCCGCCCGGCCGGGGCCGCACCGACCGAGGGGTTGATCCATGTCCCGCCGCATCCGCGACGCCCGCATCCGCATCCGCCGGTGGGTGACGGCCGAGACCACGAGCGGGATGCTGCTGATCGGCGCCGCCGCGATCGCACTGATCTGGGCGAACTCGCCGTGGCGCGAGGCATACGCGGCGCTGTCCGAGCTCACCATCGGGCCCGCCGCGCTCCACCTCGACCTGAGCCTGTCGACCTGGGCGGCCGACGGGCTGCTGGCGGTCTTCTTCTTCGTCGTCGGCGTCGAGCTGAAGCAGGAGATCGTCGCGGGGAGCCTGCGCAACCCCCGGCAGGCCGCGGTTCCGGTGCTCGCCGCGGCAGGAGGGATGCTCGCCCCGGCCCTCCTGTTCACGCTCGTCGTGGTGTGCTTCGGCGACCCGGCGGCGCTGCACGGCTGGGCGATCCCGACGGCGACCGACATCGCGTTCGCGCTCGCCGTGCTGGCCGTGTTCGGCCGGGGTCTGCCCCGCGCGCTGCGGACGTTCCTGCTGACGCTCGCCGTCGTGGACGATCTGCTCGCGATCATCGTGATCGCCGTGTTCTACACCGGCGAGATCCGCATCCTCCCCCTCGCCGCCGCCCTCGCATGCGTCGCGGTGTTCGCCGTGATCCTGCGCGGCAGGCGGGCGCCCTGGTGGGCCCTGATCCCGGTCGCGATCGCCGCGTGGACGTTCATGCACGCGTCCGGTGTCCACTCGACGATCGCGGGCGTGCTGCTGGGGTTCGCGGTCCCCGCGCGCGTCGTGCACGGTGAGCCGCGACCTCGCACGGAGCACCTCGAACACGCCGTGCGTCCGTTCTCGTCGGGCCTCGCGCTGCCGGTGTTCGCCTTCTTCGCCGCCGGTGTCACCCTCGTCGGCGCCGGAGACGGCGGGGTGATCCTCCAGCCGGTCGTGCTCGCGATCGTCGTCGGGCTCGTCATCGGCAAGCTCGTGGGCGTCCTCGGCACGACGGCCCTCGTGACCCGACTCGCTCCGCTGAGCCTTCCGGCGGGGCTCCGCCTGCGCGACCTGCTGCCGGTGGGTCTTCTCACCGGGATCGGCTTCACGGTGTCGCTGCTGATCGCCGAGCTCTCGTTCCCCGACGGCGGGCACACGACGGGCGCGAAGGCCGCGGTGCTCATCGGCACGGTCGTCTCCGCCACGCTGGCCGCCGTCCTGCTGCGGTGGGATGCGGGTCGGGCGACCCGGGCGAAGGAGTAGGTTCGGGCCATGACCGTCACCGCCCCTCCGCAGGTCGTGAACCTTCCGCTCAAGCAGCGGCCCATGGACATCGTGTTCCTCGTGGTCTTCTCGCTGTTCATCGTGACGTGCATCATCAGCGACTCCGTCGAGGGACTCGGTCTCGACCAGGTCGCCGACTCGCCGAACGTGCTCGTGCAGTGGAACTACTGGTACGCGAGCAACTTCGACCCGCTGTACCAGTCGCATCCGCTGTGGCTGCGGTTCATCAGCGGGACGTCGGCGTTCGTGTACGTCGTGTTCTACGTGCTGCTGATCATCTCGATCGTGCGCGGCTGGAACGGGATCCAGCTGCCGAGCGTCATCTACGCGACCATGATCATCGCCCTGACCGGCATCCCGATCTTCGGGGTCGAGTTCTTCGGCGGCCCCGGCGAGGCGACACCGAACATCCCGGTGTTCCTGGCGTTCAACCTGCCCTATATCGTCTTCCCGCTGCTGCTGCTGATCCGGATGCGGAAACCGCTGCCGTTCACCCGCCGCTGGTGAACGGCAGCCGGCACGGACGGCTCCGGCCACGCCGGCGAGGAGAACCGCCGTCGAGACGTGATGCCTGCGGACGGCTAGGAGAGACGCGCAAGGGTGCCCGCCCCGGAGACGACGACCGTCGCGATGGTGGTCCACATCACGATCGCGACGGTCTGCCACAGCAGGATGCGCCCCTTGGCGACCCCCGCGCCGGCCAGCATCACCGAGGTGAACTGGGTCGGCAGCAGCAGCGGCCCGAGCAGGCTCACGCCCGGGACGCCGTAGCGCACGAACGCGCGCTGGAACCTCTCGCGGCGACGCGACGGCTCCACGGCGACGGCTCCGCCCGCGGACGCGACGCGCCTGGTCGTCACCGCCTGTCGGACCCCGGCGCCGAGGAGGACGAGCAGGGTCACGCAGGCGACGTTGCCCGCCGCGGCGCTCACCGCGGCGACGACCGGGTGGATGCCACCGACGATGCCGATGAGCGCCGCCCCCTCGCCCTCGATGAACGGCACCGCCCCGGCGAGCGCGACGATGAGCGGCTGCACGAGCGTCGGCACCTCGGCGACGAGGCTCTGGAATCCTGCGATGAGGTAGGTCATCGCCCTGCAGCTCGAGCTGGCCGAGCGGCTCGGCCATGACCCGGCCGCGATGCGCGAGCACATCGCCCATGCCCGGCGCGAGGTGGATCAGGCACGGTCGGGCACCAGGGCGCTCGCCGCGCGCTTCCGGGGCGTGCCGCTGCCGGACGAGCTCGAGAACGCCGCCGACCTCCTGCGCGCGGCGGGCCTGCGGGTGGAGCTCGCCGTCGACACGGGAGCGGCTGCCGCTCCTCGGGAGGCGCTCGGCCCCGTCGTTCGCGAGAGCACGACCAACATCCTCAAGCACGGCGGCGGACGCTTCGCTCGCCTCCGACTCGACCGCGAGGGGGATCAGTGGCACTACCGCTCCGAGAACGACCGCGCCGCCGATGACACGGCGCGTCCGGGCACGGGCATCGAGAGCATGACGACACGGGTCTCGGCGGCGGGCGGGACCCTCTCGGCGCTGGGCGACGGGGAGCTGTTCACCCTCGACGCCCGCGTGCCGGATCGGGGACGTTCGTGATCCGGGTCCTGATCGCGGACGACGAGGACATGATCCGCACGGCGCTCGCGGCCCTGCTCCGCCTGGAGGACGACATCGAGGTCGTCGCCGAATGCGTCGACGGCACGCAGGCGGTCGCGGCTGCGCGACGCCTGGAGCCGGATGTCTGCCTGTTGGACGTGGAGATGCCGGGGATGGACGGCATCGACGTCGCGGCCGTCGTTCGTCGCCATACGCGCGCACGGGTCGTCGCGGTCACCCGGCATGCGCGGCCGGGGGTCCTGCGGCGCGCACTGCAGGCCGGCGTCGACGGCTTCCTGCCCAAGTCCCGTCCCGCGCAGGACGTCGCGGACGTCATCCGGCAGGTGGCGGGCGGGCGGCGTCACGTCGATCCCGAGGTCGCCGCGGACGCCCTCGCCGACGAGCGCAGTCCCCTCACCGACCGCGAGCTCGACGTCCTGCGCGCGGGGGCGCAGGGGCAGACGATCGCCACCATCGCGCACACCCTGCATCTCTCGCCCGGAACGGTCCGCAACCACGTGTCCGCCATCCTCGGCAAGCTGCAGCTGGAGACGCGCCAGCAGGCGCTGCTGCGGGCCCAGGAGCGCGGCTGGATCTGAACCCGCCGCGCACACGCGCAGGCCGCGGCTAGGGCGTGGGCATGCCGCCGTTGACGTTGAGGGTCTCGCCGAGCACGTAGCTCGACTCCGGGGAGGCGAGGAACACGAACGCGGGGGCGATCTCGGCGGGCTGGCCGGCACGCCCCAGCGGCGTCTCCGCGCCGAAGCTCTCGATCTTCTCCTGCGGCTGGCCGTCCGTCACCTGCAGCGGCGTCCAGATCGGCCCCGGCGCCACGGCGTTGACGCGGATGCCGCGCGGCGCGAGCTGCTGCGCGAGCGCCTTCGTGAAGGCGTTGATGGCCGCCTTGGTGGTGGCGTAGTCCACCAGGATGTCGGAGGGCTTGTACGCCTGCACCGACGTCGTGTTGATGATCGTGGCGCCGGCCGGCAGATGGGGCAGTGCCGCTTTCGTGATCCAGAACAGGGCGCCGACGTTCGTCGCGAGCGTGTCGTCGAACTGCTCGTCCGGCAGGGTCGTGAGGTCTTCGTTGAAGATCTGCTTGCCGCCGTTGTTGACGAGGATGTCGAGACCGCCCAGTCCTTCGACGGTGCGCTGCACGAGCTCGCGGCAGTAGGCGGGATCGCGCAGGTCGCCGGGGAAGGTGAGCACCGTCGCGCCGGCGTCGCGGAGCAGGGAGCGGACGCGGGAGGCGTCCTCCTCCTCTTCGGGCAGGTACGACATCGCGATGTCGGCGCCCTCCCGGGCGAACGCGATCGCCGTGGCCGCGCCGATCCCGGAGTCGGCCCCCGTGATGAGCGCCTTCCTGCCCGCGAGCCTGCCGGTTCCGCGATACGTCTCCTCTCCGAGATCGGCCCGCGGGGTGAGCTCCGCGTCCAGTCCCGGCTCGGGCTGGTGCTGCCGGTCCGGCTGGATGCGCGGGTACAGGGTCGTCGGGTCGGCGAAGGTGTACTGGTCGCGTGGCATGGGGCGCCTCTCGTGTCGATGTCCGTGAATGTGGAACCCTTCCATGCCTCGATGCCGCACGCAGCGGGGTTGACAGGGCCGCGTGCCCGACGACTCGACGAGGTGTGGCATCGGTAGATATGATGTAATACAAATAAGAACGACGAAGGAGTCCCATGCACGATCGGATGCTGCGCGGCATCGTCGTGTCCGAGATCGGATTCGGCGCGGCCCAACTCGGCAACCTGTACCGAGCGACCTCGGACGCGGACGCGCGCGCCGCCGTCGACGCCGCCTGGGACGGCGGCATCCGCTACTTCGACACGGCTCCCCACTACGGCGTCGGGCTCTCCGAGCGCCGCCTGGGCGAAGCCCTGCGCGACCGGCCTCGCGAGCAGTTCGTCGTGTCGACGAAGGTCGGCCGACTGCTCGTGCCCACGCCCGAGCGCGCCGCCGCGGGCCTCCTCGACGACGACAACGGGTTCGCGGCGCCGGCGACCCACCGCCGCGAGTGGGACTTCTCGCGGGACGGCATCCTGCGGTC
This sequence comes from Microbacterium sp. SORGH_AS_0888, assembly GCF_030818905.1. Lineage (NCBI taxonomy): Bacteria > Bacillati > Actinomycetota > Actinomycetes > Micrococcales > Microbacteriaceae > Microbacterium > Microbacterium sp. SORGH_AS_0888. The sequence goes on along the minus strand of NZ_JAUTAZ010000001.1, from coordinate 2,502,085 downwards.
GATCGAGGGCAGCCTCGAACGGCTCGGGCTCGGCCACATCGACATCGTCTACCTCCACGACCCCGACGAGCACGGCGAGGCGGCCTTCACCACCGGGGTCCGAGCCCTCATCGAGCTGCGCGACCAGGGCGTCGTCCGCGCCGTCGGCGCGGGGATGAACCAGGCGCCGATGCTCACCCGCTTCATCGAGGAGTGCGACATCGACGTCGTGATGGTGGCCGGCCGCCACACCCTCCTCGACCGCACGGCGCAGGAGGAGTTGCTCCCCCGCGCCCGCGAGCGGGGCGTGGCCGTCGTCGCCGCCGCCGTGTACAACTCGGGGCTGCTGAGCATGCCCACCGTTCCGGATGACGCGACCTACGACTACGGCCCGGCTCCGGCCGACGTGATCTCCCGCGCGCGCCGCCTGGCCGAGGTCTGCGCACGCCACGGCGTGACGCTGCCGGAGGCCGCCGTGCAGTACCCGCTGCGCGAGGAGACGGTCGCCTCCGTCGTCGTCGGAATGCGCACCGCGGCCCAGGTCGAGAGCACTCTCGCCCGATACGCCGCCGAGATCCCCGAGGCCGCCTGGCGAGAACTGGAGTCCGTGTGAGCATCGACGCCCACCTGCACGTCTGGGACCCGACGCGGGCCCCCTACCCGTGGCTGACCGAGGCGCTGGACCCGATCGATCGGACGCTGCTGCTCGAGGACGTCCTTCCCGAGCTCGATCATGCCGGCGTGGACCGCGTGGTCCTCGTGCAGGCGGTCGACAACGCCGCCGACACGGCGGTGATGCGGACGGAGGCCCGTCGCCACCCCGACCGCGTCGCCGCGATCGTGGGCTGGCTGCCCCTCGACGATCCGACGGGGGCCGCGGCGGCGATCGAGGAGTTCCTCGCCGATCCCCTGCTCGTCGGGGTGCGCAACCTCATCCACACGCGCGAGCCGGGCTGGCTCTCGCACGCCGCGCAGGACACCACGCTCGGGCTGCTGGCCGACGCGGGGCTGACGCTCGACTTCGTCACCGCGGACGCCACCGCCCTCGGCGAGCTCCCCGGGATCACGGGCCCGCCATCCCCGTCTGCGCATCGCAATCGATCATCTCGGCAAGCCGCCCATCGGCGGCACACCGCGCGAACGCGACGCCTGGCGCGCGCTGGCACGGGCAGCCGCCGAGCATCCGGGCACGGTCGCCAAGCTGTCGGGGCTCTACCCGCCGACGGGCGACGCGCGGGCCTGGACGCTCGAGGACGTCCGCCCCTTCGTGGAGGACGCGCGGGAGATCTTCGGCGCCGACCGGCTCATGTACGGGAGCGACTGGCCGATCGCCGAGCTCGCGGGCGGCCACCGCCGCGTGCACGACGCGCTCACCGAGCTGACCTCGTCCTGGACGGACGGCGAGCGCGACGCCGTGTTCTCCGGCACGGCGACGACCTTCTACCGCATCCCCGACCCCACCGAGAGGACGAGCGCATGAACGGGCTCGCATACACCGCACCCCGACAGCTGGATGTCGTCGACCTGCCGGAGACGCCCCCTGCCGCGGGCGAGGTGCAGATCGCCGTCGCCTACACCGGGCTGTGCGGCACCGATCTGCACGTCTTCCACGGCGACATGGATGCGCGCGTGCACACGCCGCTCGTGTTCGGTCACGAGATGAGCGGAACGATCGCGGCGATCGGCGAGGGCGTCACCGGCTGGGAGATCGGCGACTCGGTCACCGTCATGCCGCTGGACTGGGACGGCACGTGCCCCGCCTGCCGCGCGGGGAACCAGCACATCTGCCAGAACCTCGACTTCATCGGCATCGACTCGCCCGGCTCGCTCCAGCAGCGCTGGAACGTGCCCGCGGGGACGCTCGTGCGCATCCCCTCCGGAACGCCGCTGGACCATGCCGCCCTCATCGAGCCGGTCGCCGTCGCCGTGCACGACGTGCGCCGCAGCGAGGTGGGCGAGGGCGACCACGCGGTCGTCATCGGCGGCGGCCCCATCGGTCTCCTCATCGCCACGGTGGCCCGGCACGCGGGCGCGGAGGTGCTCGTGATCGAGCTGGACGAGCAGCGCCGCGCGCAGATCGCCGAGCTCGGGTTCGCGACCCTCGACCCGCGTGAGCGCGACCAGAGGACGGCCGTCGAGGAGTGGACGGGCGGCGCCGGCGCCGACGTCGTCTTCGAGGTGTCCGGAGCCGCGGCCGCCGTGCTCGGCGCGACCGACCTCGCCAAGGTGCGCGGCACCCTCGTCGTCGTCGCGATCCACCCGACTCCCCGCCCGGTCGACCTGCAGCGCGTGTTCTGGCGCGAGCTGCGGATCCTCGGGGCGCGCGTGTACCAGCGGGTCGACTTCGAGACGGCCGTCGAGCTGATCGCCCAGGGCGTCATCCCGGCCGAGCGGCTGATCAGCCGTGTCGTGCCGCTCGAGGCGACCGCCGACGCGTTCGCCGACCTCGAAGCCGGTCGTGCGATGAAGATCCTGGTGGATGTGGCGGGCCGGGCATGAGCGGGCTCTTCGACCTCACCGGCACGACCGCCGTCGTCACCGGCGCGCGGCGCGGCATCGGGTTCGCCATGGCCGTCGCCCTCGCCGAGGCCGGTGCCGACATCGTCGGGGTGAGCTCCTCCCAGACCGCCGAGGGCAGCGAGATCGAGCGGGCCGTGACCGACCTCGGACGTCGCTTCGAGGGCATCGCGTGCGACTTCTCCGACCCGGATGCGGTCGCGGTGCTGGGCCGGACGCTCGGCGAGCGACACGTCGACATCCTCATCAACAACGCCGGGACGATCGAACGGGCGCCGGCCGCCGAGCACCCGCTGACCGCCTGGGACCGGGTCCTGCAGATCAACCTGACGAGCCAGTTCGCGCTCACGCAGGCGGTCGCGCAGCAGATGCTCGCGCGCGGCCGCGGCAAGGTCGTGTTCACGGCGTCGCTGCTGAGCTTCCAGGGCGGGATCAACGTACCGGGCTACACGGCCGCCAAGTCCGGCATCGCGGGTCTCACCAAGGCGCTCTCGAACGAGTGGTCCTCGCGCGGCGTCAACGTCAACGCGATCGCCCCCGGGTACATCGCGACCGACAACACGGAGGCCCTGCGCGCCGATCCGCAGCGCTCGTCGGCGATCCTGGATCGCATCCCCGCGGGCCGCTGGGGCCAGGCCTCCGACCTCGCCGGCGCGACCGTCTTCCTCGCCTCGGCGGCCTCCGACTACGTCGACGGCATCGTGCTTCCCGTCGACGGGGGATGGCTGGGCCGATGAGCACCTCCGGCGATGTGCTCGCCCGCCTCGAGCACGTCGGGATCGTGCCGGTCGTCGTGGTCGACGACCCGGATCACGGCGCACCGCTCGCCGAGGCGCTGCGCGACGCGGGCATCGGATGCGCCGAGTTCACGCTTCGCACGCCCGCCGGCCTCGGCGCGCTGGCCGGAGCCGCGCGGGTCGACGGCTTCCTCGCGGGGGCGGGAACCGTGCTGAGCCCCGTACAGGCGGATGCGGTCGCCGATGCCGGCGCGGCGTTCGTCGTGTCGCCGGGCTATGCACCGGAGGTCATCGACCGCGCCCGCGCGCGCGAAGTGGCCATGGTGCCCGGGGTCGCGACGCCGACCGAGGTGCAGCGCGCGATGGCCGACGGCTTCTCGCACGTGAAGGTGTTCCCGGCGGGGCTGCTGGGCGGCACGGCGTACCTCGATGCGCTCGGCGGGCCCTTCCCCGACCTGCGCGTGCTTCCGAGCGGAGGCGTGTCCGCCGACAACCTGGTCGACTATCTGTCCCGTCCGCAGGTGTTCGCGGCGAGCGGGAGCTGGATGGTCCCGCGCGCCGCGATCGCCACGGGCGACTTCGAGAGCGTCGGGCGGCTGGCCGAGGCCTGCGCCGCTCTGCGCGACCGGGCACGGAGCGCGCGGTGAACGGCGAGCGCTCCGTGCTGACGTTGGGCGAGAGCATGGGGCTCATGCGCGGCGACGGCGTCGGCGGGTTCGAGCAGCTCGCCGCCGCACGCATCGACACCGGCGGCGCGGAGGGCAACACGGCAGTGGGGCTCGCACGGCTGGGCGTGCCGGTCACGTGGCTCGGCCGGGTCGGCGACGACGCCCTCGGGCGACGGGTCGCCGGCGATCTGCGCTCGGAGGGGGTCGATGTCATCGCCGTCGTCGATGCGGCGGCCCCGACCGGTCTCATGCTGAAGTCCACGCCGCGCGCCGGCACGACCGTGGTCGACTACTACCGATCGGGCAGCGCGGGGAGCCGGCTGTCCCCGTCCGACCTCGACCGCGTCGACATCCCGTCGTACCGGGTCCTGCACGTCACCGGTGTGACGCTCGCGCTGTCGGCGTCCGCCCGCTCGACCGTCCTCGACGCGGTGACGCGGGCGAAGGCGGCCGGGCTCCTGGTGTCGTTCGCGGTCAACCACCGCGCCAAGCTGTGGTCGCACGTGCACGCCGCGGCCGTCTATGCGGAGCTGCTGGCGAGCGCCGACATCGTCTTCGCGAGCGATGACGAGGCCCGCCTGCTCGCGCCGGACGCGGATCCCGACGACCCGGGCGGTCTCGCTCGGGCGATCGCCACACGCGGTCCCGCGGAGGTGCTCGTGACGCTCGGGGAGCAGGGCTGTGTCGCACTCCTCGCCGGTGAGTCGCACCGGGCCCCCGCCGAGCGGATCGTCCCGGTCGACACGGTCGGCGCGGGCGATGCGTTCGCCGCGGGCTATCTGGCGGAGCGCGTCCGCGAGGCTCCGCCCGCGGAGCGGCTGCGCGTCGCGACCCGCTGCGGCGCCTGGGCCTGTCTGCACCCGGGCGACTGGCAGGGCGCGCCGCGCCGCGCCGAGCTCTCCTCCGGCACCCGCGACGCGGTGATCCGCTGATGCCCCGGCCTTCCCCGATCCCGTCAGGAGACGACATGACGTTCGCGCGACTCGGTGAACCAGGTCACGAGATCCCGGTGCTCCGCCGAGGGCCCGCCGCCTACGACCTGCGACCCCTCACCGACGACATCGACGGCGCATTCCTCGCCTCGGGCGGCGTGGCACGAGCCGCCGCGGCGGCCGCGGCGGGCGCCCTGGACGAGCTTCCGGACGCTCAGAGCCTGCGTGTGGGCGCGCCGATCGCCCGGCCGGGCAAGATCGTGTGCGTCGGGCTGAACTATCACGACCACGCGGCGGAGACGGGCGCCACCGCCCCCGCCGAGCCGGTCGTGTTCATGAAGGACCCCTCGACCATCGTGGGGCCGTTCGACGATCTGCTGATCCCCCGAGGCTCGGTCAAGACGGACTGGGAGGTCGAGCTCGGCGTCGTCATCGGCACGCAGGCGCGCTACCTCTCCTCGCCCGAGGATGCCGCGGACCACATCGCCGGCTACGTGCTCTCGCACGACGTCTCCGAGCGGGAGTTCCAGCTCGAGCGCGGCGGTCAGTGGGACAAGGGCAAGAGCTGCGAGACGTTCAACCCGCTCGGCCCGGTCCTCGTGCCCGCCGCACAGATCGACGATCCGCAGGCGCTCGGCCTCCGACTGTGGGTGAACGGCGAGCTCCGCCAGAACGGCTCGACCGCGCAGCAGATCTTCCCGGTCGCGCACGTCGTCTGGTACCTGTCGCAGTTCATGGTGCTGCACCCCGGCGACCTGATCAACACCGGCACGCCCGCCGGCGTCGCTCTCGGCCTGCCCGATCATCCCTACCTCCGGGCGGGCGATCTCGTCGAGCTGGAGATCGACGGCCTCGGCCGCGCCCGCCAGCGGCTGGTGCAGGCATGAGCAGGCCGGACTTCGACGGCCTCGTGGCCGTCGTGACCGGCGGCGCCTCGGGCATCGGCCTCGCGACCGCGCGCGCGTTCGCCGCACAGGGCGCACGCGTCGCCGTCCTCGACCTGCACGCACCGGCCGGGGAGGACGGCCTGCGCGGGTACCCCGCCGACGTGACCGATCGCGCCTCACTGGACGGCGCGATGGCTGCGGTCGTCACGGAGCTCGGCGGCATCGACGTGCTCGTGAACAGCGCGGGCGTCAGCTGCGTGGGAACCGTGGCGGAGGCGACGGAGGAGGACTGGGACCGCGTGCTCGACATCAACGTGCGCGGCACCGCCCGCGCCTGCGCGGCCGCCCTCCCCCACCTGCGGAGCTCCCCGTGCGCCGCGATCGTGAACGTCTGCTCGATCGGCGCTCTCAACGGGCTGCCGCAGCGAGCCGTGTACAACGCGTCCAAGGGCGCCGTCCTCTCCCTCACCTACGCCATGGCCACCGACCACGTGAGCGAGGGCGTGCGTGTCAACTGCGTGAGCCCCGGCACCGTCTCGACACCGTTCGTGGACCGGATGCTCCAGCAGTTCCCCGACCCGGCGGCGGAACGTGCGGCCCTGGATGCACGGCAGGCGACGGGACGGATGGTGACGCCCGAGGAGGTGGCGGGAGCGATCCTCTACCTCGCGAGCCCGCGGTCCGGGTCGACGACCGGGACGGCGCTCGAGGTCGACGGCGGGGTGACGCATCTGCGCATCCGTCCTCGGATCATATGATGTATGCTCTATTGAGTTCTCAGTCCATCGATGTGTCAAGGGCGATATGAAAATCACGGGCTACCGCACGATCCGCACCCACCGCGACTGGGGGCGTCCGGTCGGCGACGTCAACGGCTACATCGCCTCCGGCGTCACGGAGGTGACGCTCGTGGTCGTCGAGACGGACGAGGGCGTCGAAGGGATCGGCGTCGGCTCCGATCACGACATCGCGCGGATCTTCCCCGCGCTCGAGGGCCAGGACCCCCGAGCCGTCTCCGCCCTCTACGACCGCATGCTCGCTCACGTCTTCAAGGCGGGCCACAACGGCGCGACATTCGGCGGGATCGCGATACTCGATGCCGCCCTGTGGGACATCAAGGCGAAGCTCGCCGGGGAGCCGCTGTGGCGGCTGCTCGGCGCCGGCGACCGCTTCGTCCCCGGCTACGCCTCCGGTCTCGACATCGCGCTCGGGGACGAGGAGCTCGCCGAGCTGTACCGCGCGTTCGCCGACCGCGGCTTCACGAGCGGAAAGCTCAAGGGCGGGCGAGACGTGGAGACCGACCTGCGTCGGCTGCGCATCGTGCGCGACGCGCTCGGCGCTGGGAACTCGCGTCCGGCGCTCATGCTCGATGCCAACGAGTCGTGGAATCTCAAGCAGGCCGTCCGATACGTCACGGCGATCGAAGCCGAGCTCGACCTCACCTGGATCGAGGAGCCGCTGCGCCGGTGGGACGCTCACGGGCACGCGCGCCTGTCGCAGTCGGTCAACGCAGCCGTCGCGACCGGGGAGAACCTCACCGGTCTCGAGCAGTTCCGCGCCCTGTTCGATCTCGGCGGCGTCGACATCGTGCAGACCGGGGCCGTCTGGGGCATCACGCACTTCCTCCGGCTCGCCCATGCCGCACATGCCCGCGACCTCCCCATCAGCCCCGTCGGGCTCACGAGCAACCCCGCTGTCGCCCATGCCGCCGCGGCGGTTCCGAACCACCTGACGGCGGAGGTCCAGGATCTGCGCGGCCCGTTCGGCGTCACGATCGACGAGGAGTTCGTCGACGGCGGCATCCTCCTCGGCACCCGGCCCGGCGCGGGCGTCACGATCGACGAGGCGCTGATCGCCTCCCGCGACCACGAGGGCGACTGGCTCCAGGCGGCGGGACCCCACGTGCGGCCCGCGCGAGCGGGTCTCGGCCTCGGCGCGAAGCCCTCCCGGGGAAACACGGTCGACGCGTAGAATGGTGTGATGAGTCGTCCACGCCTGACGGATGCCGGCGGCGGCATCTTCGCGCAGGGCGCCGCCCGTACGCCTGTCGCCCGCCTCGGCGTGGTCGTCGTGCACGATCTGGTCACCGCGATCGTCACCGGCGAGATCGCGGAGGGGAGCATGCTCCCGATCGAGTCGGAGCTGAGCACGCACTTCGGCGTGAGTCGCACCGTGATCCGCGAGTCCATCAAGCGGATCGAGGAGAAGGGGCTCGTCGCGGTCGTCCAGGGCAGCGGCACCACGGTGCGCACACGCGAGTCCTGGAACGTGCTCGACCCGGTGGTCCTGCAGGTCATGCTCGAGAACGACGCGTCCCTGGGCGTGCTCGACGATCTGGCCGTCGTCCGAAGCGCGCTGGAGGGGGCCATGGCGGCCGCCACCGCCGCCCGGCGCAGCGACGGGGAGCTCGACCGGCTGCGCGCGGCCTACGACCACATGGTCGAGACGATCGACCGCGAAGACGAGTACAACGACGCCGACATGCTCTTCCACCTCGCGGTCATGGAACAGTCCCACATCCCGCTCGCCGAGAGCATCACGCGGACGCTGTACTCCCGGGCGCGCGAGTCGGCACGGTTCACCACCAACCCCTCGCCGGATGTCTTCCAGCAGACCCTCGACGAGCACCGTCGCATCCTCGAGGCGATCGCCGCACAGGATCCCGGCGCGGCGGAGGCGGCGATGCGCACGCACATCATGGACGCGTGGCAGCGACGCCGTCAGCCCACGGCACGCAAGCCCTGAAGCGTGCGGGCGCGCATCGCCGTCGCGCCCCGCACGCTCCGCGGCGTCGGCCCGCAGGTCGCGTACTCGCTCACCCGGCGCCGCTGCCCACGGAGGGCCGGCACCGCCTGTGGAGAGATTCAGGCGTGAACCCTCGACTTTGGCTAGATTGCCGGGCGTGAAGATGCGTCGTTCCGAGGCTCTGGTCGCCTCGCTCCTCGGCCTTGCCCTCCTCTCCGGGTGCAGCTCGACGGCCGCGGAGCCGCCGAGCCAAGACATCGCCGACGAAGACGACGATGACGGCGCCGGCGCGACCGTGCCCTTCCCCCACGTGACGAGCTGCGACCAGGTGACCGCCGCGATTCCCGATTTCACTCACGGCATGGACCTCGTCGGCGAGACCGTCGGTGACGACGCGGTCATGTGTCTGTGGGCCGCCCCGGAGGGTGGCCCCTACGCCTCGATCCTCATCGGTCAGAACACGATGCCCACGGAGGAGGAAGCGGCGGCGGCGGCCAAGATGCTCCAGCTCCAGTCCACCTATTTCACGAATCCGCAGCTCAGCGGACTCGGCGGCGCGGCGGCGCGATGGACGGCCGACGGCTCGCCCGACACCACCGGTTACACGACCGTCTTCGTTCCCGGCGTCTCCGTCGAGATCCATCGGGGCAAGAACGGCCCCGACGGTGACACCTCTTATGCCCCCGACGACACGGAAGCCATCGACGTCGCGCTGGCGATCCTGAAGCTGTAGACACAGCCTCATGGCCGACAGAGCCGTCCCCCAGAAGCCCATTCGCCATCTCGGCATCGCCCTGTCGAAGAGATCGCCTCGGTCAGACGGAGCGCAACGCCCGGAGCCACATGTCCCGGTGCGTGCGGACGTCGTGCTCTGCGCGTGACCAGTACGCGCCGTGACCCGCTGAGAACATCGAGGCCCAGGGTTCCGTTCTCGTGAGCGGCGTGGGCTCGGCACTGACACCGGAACGGCAGAGTGCGATCTGGGATGGGCGGCGGGCAGGGGAACCGGCGCGATCGATCACACGCGCGTCCGCTGCGGGCCCGGGGTAGCGAGACGCCATCCGGCGGACGATCTCGGCGGTCCGGCGTCGCACCGCACTGCGGCTCTCTCATCGAACGCGGCGGTCACCCGAGCGGTGTTCGAACGGTGCAGGCGGAGGGATGCGCCTACGGATCGACCTATCGGGGGTTCGGTGCGAGATCGATCGTTCTAGGAGCGAGCGACGCGTTGCCGCTGCGTGGCAATCCACCAGGTGGTACCCCACGCGTCTTGAACTCCGCCGCGGAGATCGTCGTCGGCGCCCTGTTCCGGCTCGCGGACCACAGCCCCACCGGCCGCCACAGCTCGCGCGAAGGTCGTCACCGCGTCCTCGACATAGAGATGAACGTGCGCGGGCGCGGCGGGAACACCACTCGATCCGCCGCCGATCATGACCACGGAGTCATCGATCCTCACTTCGGCGTGCATCAGCGACCCGTCAGGCCGGTCGAACCGACGCAGCAACACGCCACCAAACGCCGACTCGAGAAAAGTGATGAGGTCTTCGGCCTCCCCACAGATGAGATACGGGCTCAACGAGGGATAAGAGACAGGCTTCCAGCTGACCACGTCAGCACATTACGCCCGTCGGTCTCTACAGGAGAGAGCTCTCTTCTGCGACAGATCCGCCCCCGTCCATCCGCACCGCACCTCGGCGTGCCGATGTCGCGCAGGCGCCCAGAGACAATCGGTCTGCGACACAGCGGCAGTCACACATCCGCCGTCCTGGACGGTCGCGCCGCTCACTCGCCCGGTGCCGGTCGCGCGGTCGTCATCGCCTCCGTCAGCTCTGTGAGCGAGCTGAGCGACAGGTCTGCAAGGTCGGCCTCCGGCCGGCGGCTGTGGACGAACCCCCAGGGGCCGCGACGGATCAAGGCGGTGCGCATCCCCGCTTCGCGTGCCGGCAGGACGTCGTTGTCGAGGCGGTCGCCGACGTAGAGGATGCTGTGAGCCGGCAGGCGCGACTCCGCGACGACGCGCGCGAAGAAGTCGGGTGAGGGCTTCTCGACACCCCACGTGTGGGACGACGCGAGAAAGTGGGGGGAGCACCCCGCTGCGCGGAGCTGAGCTTCGACCCCTGCCGGTTGATTGCCGGCGATGCCGACGACGAGCCCGCAGCGCTCGGCCGCGCGAAGACAGGCGAGGGCATCGGGGTACAGGTCCCCGTGAACCGCGGGCTGGGCGTCCGCGGGCTTGTCCACGTCGAGCAACGACCAGAGCCGGCGGTGATCTTCACCCCTCTCGATCAACGATCCGAGAACGCCCATGAGAGTGAAGGGCGTGACCCCCACGGCCACGGCCCGTGCGGACCACATGCGCGTTTCGTCGACGAGGGTCTCACCGACGTCGAAGACGACGCCGCGCACGTCCTCGGGCAGTTCACGACGCATCCATCCAGCTTCCCAGATACACCGTGCTTCGCGGACCGACCCGGGTGCGCCGACCGCGCCCCGTCGCATGCCTGGCGCACGAGCCGGTGCGCGTTCCCGCGGGGGAGTCCGACCCGCTCGCTCAGTCCTGGTGCCAGACCTCGGCGAACTGCTCCCAGTTCGGGCTGTCAGAGCCGTCGCGGAACGGGAGCTGACACGGCGCCGTGTAGGACCACCACTTCTGGCAGATCGGGTCCTCGGCCATGAGCGCCTGATCGGCCTCGTAGTCGTCCCCGACGTACTCGTAGTAGCCGAGGATGACATCCTCGAGCACGAAGATCGTGAAGTTCCGGATGCCGCACCGCGCGTTCATCTCCTCGATGTGCGGCCAGACGTTCGCGTGCAGCTCCAGATACTCGGCGCGCTTCTCCGGCACCAGGCGGGCGGCCATGCCGAAGCGCCGAACGGCGGGCGCGGCGTCGCTCATTCCTTCGTCCCGCCCGCCGTCATGCCGGACACGAGGAACCGTTGCGAGAAGAGGAAGATCACCAGCACGGGGGCGACGGACACGAGGGTCGCGAGCGCCAGCACGGGCAGCGAGATGGTGATCGACGCCCCGCTCGTCGGATTGAACAGCGGCACGTTGGACAGGAGCTCGGCGAGTCCCACCTGGATGGGCGCCTTGCGCCCGGGTGCCATCACGAAGGGAAGGAAGTAGTTGTTCCAGTTGCCCACGAGGTTGAAGAACCCGACCAGCGCGATGACCGGGGTGGCCAGCGGCATCGCGATGCGGGCGAAGACACGCCACTCCCCCGCACCGTCGATGCGAGCCGCGTTCAAAAGGTCCTTCGACACGCTCGTGGAGAAGTAGATGTAGGTGAGATACACCCCGAACGGGAAGAACGAGAACGGCAGGATCACCGCGAGCGGACTGCCGACGAGCTTGAGCGCCGACATCTCGAGGAAGATCGGCAGCACGAGCGCGGTGCTCGGGATGAGCATGACGATGAGCGTGACGACCAGCAGCGCCTTGCGCAGGCGGAACTCGGTGAGCGCGAGCGCGTAGCCGGCAGGGATGGTCACGACGAGCGTCACCACGAGCGCGAGTCCCGTGTACAGCACCGAGTTGCCGATCCAGGTCCAGACGATGCCGCCCTGGAACTGCATCAGCTCGTTCCAGTTGCTGGCGAGCGTGTCGAAGGCGCCGAAGCTGAACGGCCCGTCGAGCAGGAGCTGGCGGGGCGTCTTCGTGGGCGCCAGGAGCAGCCAGACGATCGGGACCGCGAAGAACAGCACGAAGAAGATCAGGATGACGGTGACGAGCGCCCGGTTCATCCACTGCGCCGGCGACACGGCGGCTCGGGTACGGCGCGGCGCGCGGACGTCGAGGTTAGTCGCGCTCAAAGAGTCCCCCTCGGAAGACGAAGACCGCCGACAATGCGCCCGCGACGAGCAGGAGCAGGAGCGAGATCGCGGCGGAGCCGTTGAAATCGCCCTGGCGGAACGCGTACAGGTACGCGAGCTGGTTGATGGAGTAGTCGGGCGGGACGACGCCCTTCGATGCCTGCGAGAGAACGCGCGGCTCGACGAAGAGCTGCGTTCCCGCCGCCAGCGACATGACGGCCATGTAGGAGATCCACTTGCGCAGGAGCGGGATCTGGATGTGCAGCGCCGTCATCACGGGGCCGGCACCGTCGATGCGAGCGGCCTCCAGCACGTCCTCGGAGATGTTGTTCAGCGCGCCGTACATGATGACGATCCACCCGCCCGCACCGGTCCAGAAGGCGATGATCGTGAAGATGATCGGCAGGTTGTCGACCGACACGGTCTGCACGAAGTTCTCGAAGCCGAACCAGCGCAGGACGAAGGCGACGGGACTGACCGTGGGGTCGAGGAGGAACAGCCAGAGCATGACGCTGGACGCGCCCGCCAGCGCACCGGGGATGTAGTACACGAACCGGTAGCTCGTGGAGAGCCAGCGCCGGCCCAGGCCGTGCACGAGGAGGGCCAGCAGGACGACGAAGACCAGCAGCGACACCAGGTAGAAGACGAGGTAGATCGCCACGTGGCCGACCGCGGGGAGGAAGCGGTAGTCGCCGAAGACCTTGACGAAGTTCTGCACGCCGGCGAAGGAGCCGTCCTTGGTGAAGGAGAGGTAGACGGCGTACAGCGTCGGGAAGATCCCGAACGCGAGCAGCAGGATCGTGTATCCCGAGATGAAGGCGTAGCCGATCCTGCTCTGCGAACGGTCGGGGCGACGTCGGACGGGGGAACGGGGCCCCCGCCGCCGCTCGACCTCGGAAGAGGCCGACACGGCGGCGGGAGCGGTGAGGGAGGTGGAGATGATCTTTCCTTTGCTCGCGGCGGATGTCTCGGCATCCGCGTGGAACGGGAACTACTTGACCGTGTACCCCTGGACCTGGGCCTGGTTCTGGTACTCCTTCTGGAGCGCCGGGACCAGGTCGGCCTGGGTCTTGCCGGCCGAGATGCCCGGGATCACGATCGAAGCGTAGGCGGTCTCGGGGCTGAACGAGGGGTAGCCCCATCCGCTCCAGACGCTCCCCGCGGCCGTCGACAGCGCGGACTTGATATCGCCCACGTAGAAGCCGGAGCTCGCCTGCTCGGTGAGCCACGCATCGGCCGCGGACTGGTAGGCGGGCAGGCCGGCAGCCAGCTTGACCGCGTCGTCGGAGCTCGTGACGTACTGCAGGAGCTTCGCCACCGCGGCGAGGTTCTTGGAGTGGCTGGAGCCGTACCAGACGCCGCCGCCGACGTTGCCCGTGACCTTGTCCGAGCCCTCCCAGTACAGGGGGTCGGAGGCGCCGATCGTGCCGGTCTGCGCGTTCAGGCTGTCCTTGTTCTGGAACAGGGCACCGGAGTACCACGCCGGCCCCGGCATGCCGAGGACCTTGTCGCCGTACTTCTGCACGAAGTCAGCCCCGAAGACGCTGTCGTTGACGAGCGTCTTGTTGGCCAGCATGTGGTCGATGAGCTTCGTCGCCTTCTCCGAGTTCGGGTCGGAGAAGTTGCTCGTGAACGTGTCACCGCTCACCTGGAAGATCGGAGCCTGAGCGCCCCAGTAGTAGATGTAGGGCCCCTGGAACGAGTCGCCGACCGACCCGAGGATGTAGCCCGGGTGTTCCGCGGCGACCTTGTCGCTGAGCGCCTGGTAGTCCTCCCACGTCTGGGGGATCTCGTAGCCGAACTGCTTCATGAGCGTGTCGTTGTACCAGTACACGACGGGCGCGAGGTCGTTGCGGACCCCGTAGACGTTGCCGTCGACCGTCATCGGGTCGTTGGCCCCCTTGGTGAAGCCGTTCAGGAAGTCGTCGGAGAGGAGTCCCTTGTTGAGCACCGCCGCGAACGGCTGGGCGCCGTTGGTCGACTTGCTCGCCCAGGAGGTGTCGTTCTGCTGGGTGGAGAACACGACGTCGGGCCAGCCGGAGCCGGACTGGTCGAACAGCGCGATCTTGGTCTTGAAGGAGTCGCTGCCGCCGGAGTTCCCGTCGTAGGTCTCGATGTTGACGGTGAGGTCGGGGTTGGCGGCCTTGAAGGCGTTGGCGATAGGCTCGCGCGACGAGTCGACCCAGACGGTGATGGGGGCCGTCGCGTCCTGCTCGACGGCATCGAACCCGTACTGCGAGTTTCCCGAGGTGCCACCCCCGGAGCAGGCCGAGAGCATGCCTGCGGCGGCGATTCCCGTGGCTGCGAGAGCGATGAGGCGGGTCAGATGACGAGAGCGTCGGTGCTGTGATGCCATTGCGCGTCCTTTTCTGGTCGGCGTCGTTGACGACAAAGGCCGTCGGATGACGGCGATCGCAAGTACATCATACATCTCACCTAATCGCAACGCGGAGCCTCCTCGACCGTGAAGGAGGCGAGCCTGCCCACCCCGTCGGGGCACGATGGTCCGCCCGTCTGACGGGGGGCGCCCCGCACCGGCGGTCGAGCCGTACCCCGGTGCCGCGGGGAGGTCGCCTGGCAAGCCCCTTCCCTCACGGCCCCCGGCGCGCCAGGGTGAAGTGTGCAGTTGATCGACGACATCGGCGCCTGGATGGCGCGGCAACGGTGGTACGCGGGCAAGAGCCACCGGCCGCGGTTCCGCCTCCTCGACGCGCAGTCGGCGCCCGGCGCGACACGCTATCTGATCATGGATGACGCGGGCGCACCACCGACGCTGTATCAGGTGCCGCTGGCCACCGTGCCGGCCGTCGAGCCGGGCGACGACGCCGTCGCCGCGGTGACCGACGGCATCCTCGTGGAAGCGACCCGGCAGCCCGCGTTCACGATCGGCACGCTCGCCCAGATGGGCGTCGACGTCTCACGCGTGAGCGGCTCCCGCGTTCTCACCGGCGAGCAGTCCAACACCTCGATCGTGTACGAGGAGGACGGCGAGCCCACCATGATCCTCAAGCTGTTCCGTACGCTGCACCATGGTGAGAATCCCGACGTGACGGTGCAGCGGGTGCTGAGCGATGCGGGATCGCCGTTCGTCCCGCGGTTCCTCGGCGGCCTCGAGGCCGAGTGGCCGGACGCCGGCCGCGCCGGGGGCGTCGCCCGGGGGACCGTGGGATTCGCGCAGGAGTTCCTGCGCGGGGTGCGGGACGGGTGGGCGGTCGCCCTGGAAGCCGCCGCCGAGCAGCGCGACTTCACCGACGCCGCCCGCGACCTCGGCATCGCCGTCGCGGGGGTGCACGGCGCTCTGCGCGCCGCACTCGAGACGGCCGACGCCGGTCCCGCCGAGGTCGCGGCGACGCAGGCGGTCTGGCGCCGCCGCCTCGAGATCGCGGCGAGCGAGGTGCCCGCGGTGGCCGCGCGGCTCACGACGATCGACGCGGTCTACCGCGCCGCGCTCGAGCGACCGTGGCCACGGCTGCAACGCATCCACGGCGACCTGCATCTGGGCCAGGTGCTGGCCGTGCCCCACGGCGGCTGGCGGCTCGTCGACTTCGAGGGCGAACCGCTTCGTCCGATGCACGAGCGCGCGATCCCCGACCTGCCTCCCCGCGACGTCGCGGGGATGCTGCGGTCGTTCGACTACGCGGGCGCCGTCGGGGCTGGACCGGCCGCGGCCGCGTGGGCCGCGGCCTGCCGCAGCGCCTTCCTCGAGTCCTACTCCGCCAGCGCCGGCGCGGCGCCGCTCGACCCCGTGCTGCTGCGGGCGCTCGTGCTCGACAAAGCCGTGTACGAGTCGATCTACGAGGCCCGCAACCGCCCGGACTGGCTGGCCGTGCCCCTTGCCGGGATCGACGCGGCGTTGGCCTGAGCGCACACGCCGGACAGGGGCGGGATCAGTCCGCTGCGGGCTCAGCGGGCGTGAGCAGCAGGAACAGCGCCCCGTACGACGGCAGCGACACCGAGAAGCTCTGCAGGTCGTCGACGCGGCCGATCGTCTCTCCGGACGCCGCATCCACGACGTCGCTCTGCGGCACGAGCTGCTTCGATCGCACGGTGCCTTCGATCGGCTCCGGCGAGAAGTTCAGCACCGTCACCTGCATCGGCGCGTCGCGCTCCGCCTCGCCGTCGTCGAGCCGATGCACCAGCACGAGCATCCCCGGGTGCGCCACACTCGGGATGTCGACCTGCGTCGCCGTCGCGATCCCGTGCGCGCGCCGCAGGTCGAGGATGTCGGCCAGCCTCGAGGCGAACGAGTCCGGGTCCTCCAGCTGTGCGGGAAGCGCGCCGTACAGGGAGCGGCCGCGCGGCATCCCGGCCGCGGAGCGGGTCGCCGAAGGGTCGGCATCCAACAGATCGTGCGCGCCCCGCTCGATCCATCGGCTGTCGCCCGCGGCGATGAGGTCGGCGACCTGCCCGGCCGGCACCGTGAGCATGCCCACGAGATCCCACCCGGACAGCGCGAAGACTCCGGGCTGCCACGCGTTGTAGGCGCACAGCAGCAGGTGGGCGTCGCGGATCGCGGGGATGTCGGCATCCACGATGTCGTCGAGACGCCCGATGCCGCGGGTCGCGGCGATGAGCGAGGTCGACGTGCAGGCGATCCCGTTCTGCGTGAAGACGCGGTTGTAGTCGGCCAGTCCCGTCAGCGCGGTCGTGAGATCGGCACGGACGATCTCGGCGAGCTCGGCGCCGGAGACCTCGCGTCCACGGAACGCGTAGGTGTCCTCGCCGTGCCGCGTGGCCCAGTGCACGAGCTCGTACGTGAGCTCGTCGTGGTTCTGGAGGCCGTGCACGAGCTGGACGGGCTCCACGCTCAGCTCGAGCGAGGTCGTGAGCGCGAGCCGGAGGAACTCGGTCTGACCCGTGGCGAGGGCGTGCTGGTAGCCGGGTCGCCCGACGAAGTCGTAGGAGAGGTCGGCGCCCACCGCGCCGGTGTCGCGGATGTCCTCGATCGTGAGGTTGAGCTCCTGGAACGTGAAGCCGCCGACCTTGCGGACCATGCCGGCGATGATGTGGTTGGCCGCGTGCGAGAGCGGATGGCCCTCCGACCAGGCGGGAAGCCCCTCCGCGCTCTTCTCCACGCCGAGGAAGCCGTTCGCGTCGAGCCGCAGGGCGCTGGACCCGAGCTCGCCGAGCGAGTGCAACGCATCCCCGATCACGAGCCGCATGCCCGCGAAGGTCGGGTCGAGCCAGTTGATCGAGGGCTGTCCCTGCTTGAAGTAGTGGAGGTAGACCCACCGTCGCGTCACACCGTCGGGACCCGTCACGGGTGCCGTCGCACTCCAGTTGGTCTCCTTGACGCCGGGTGTGTAGAAGATCACGCGCTGCAGGGCGCCGATGATGTAGCCGCGTTCCGCGAGCTCGTGCTCCGTCGCCGGGTCGAGATTGACGCTGTCGACCTCCGAAGGGACGTCGGGCAGCAGCGCCCAGTCCTCGGGCTGGATCTCGACCATGTGGTAGATGCCGGGGTAGTCCTTGTACCCCATCTCGGCGAGGCGGAAGTCGGCACCCTTGCCGGTGTGGCCGGGGACGATGTCGTCGATCACGCTGCCGCCGTGCACGTCGGCGGTGTCGCACAGGGCACGGAACTCGTCCTCCGTGCCGAACGCGGGATCGATCTCCGTGCTGATGCGGTCGAAGTGCCCGTCGACGCTGGGCGTCTCGACCCAGCCGGCGATTCCGCCGGCACGCTTGACCGGCCCGGTGTGGATCGCGGTGATCCCGATGCGCTCGAACGCCGACCACAGCTCCTCGTCGCCCAGCGCGGCGAGGAACGACTGCCCGGGTCTGGTGATGAGCGAGATGGGGTAGGCGGTGAACCAGACGTCGCTGGTCGCGATGGCCCGACGGGCGTCGGGCCGCGCGTAGGGGTTGCGCCACATGGCCGGCTGACCGGACAGCTGCCGCGCGAGGACGTCGGCGTCCTTCAGCATCGACTGGCGCACGAGCCACTCGACGTAGGAGGGGTTCGTGCCGGTCGCGCTGCGCGGATCGGTCGTGATGCGGCGCACGCTGCCGCTGCGGAAGTTGTCGCGCGGGCGCAGACGTCGCGGCCGCGCGGGATAGCGCTGCTCGTCGTAGCTGATCTCAGGGACCTCGGGCTCGGCCTCGGGATCGTCGATCGCGGCCAGGCCGGGAAGGTCGATGGGGCCGGTGTAGAGGTCCTCGGGCCGAAGGTCGTCACGCGCCATGGGTCAACGCTACGGACTCCCACCGACCGCGGCCAGGAGGTTGCTTTCTCGCGTCGACTGCCTCAGTTCGCCGCGTAGTCGCCGACGAGCGTCGGGATCATCCAGCCGCTGCGGAGCATTCCGTGCTCGAACTGCTCCGAGGCGACCTCGTCGGTGATGCCGAACAGCTGGTTGGGGCCGGTCTCCGAGTCGTTCCAGGTCGTGTCGACGACCTGCCACTTCCCGTCCATGAACGTCTTGTTCCACGCGTGGCCGTTCGCGCCGACGATCCCCGTCACGTAGACCGTGTCCAGCCCCGCGACATCCGAGAGGAGCTTGTAGGCCTCGGCGTAGCCTTCGCAGACGGCCGTGCCCTTCAGCAGGATCCCCGAGGGGCTCCACGCGGAGGTGTACTCGGGCGTGTCGGCGTTGCCCGCGCCGATCATGTAGGCGTTGTAGGCCGCGTCGTCGTACTCGGCGTTCGCGGTGATCCAGTCGTTGAGGGCGAGCGCCTTGTCCCGATCGCTCATGCCGTCGTGGATGGTCTGTCCCACGACGTCCTTCGCCTTGTCGAGCATCTGCTGCCTGATCGAGGCGGCCTCGTCGGGCGCGTACTGATAGGTCACCTCGAGGATCTCGCGCACCCCCTCCCGGCCGAAGTCGAAGCTCTGCACGAGGCCGAAGGGGGTCTGCGCGATGACGGCGTTGACGAGATCGAACATCGAGTACGGAGACGACTGCTCCGAGAGGTCGATCCTCGTGTTGCCCGCGACCAGGTTCGCGGCGATGTACTGGCCCGCTGCGCCGAACTCGTCGGGGAGCGGGTAGGGCACATCGGGCTTGGTCGTGGCGATCGGGGCGTCGGGGTCGATGTGCTCGACCGTCTTCATGAGCGAGGTGGTGACGGCGCCCGACGCGGGCAGCGCGGCCTCCATCCGCTGGCGTGCGGCCTCGGCGAACGCGTCCCATCGGCCGTCGACGTTCCCGAAACGGTACTCGGCGGTCGACGCTGTGCCGAGCACCTTCGCACGGATGATCCCCGTCGTGCCCTCGACGCGAGCGCTGTCGAACGAGATGGGGAGGACGGCTTCGACCCCCGCGAGGGTCGTGACGCCGTTGGTCGTCGGGACGTCCTCGGGGTTGCCGGTGAACGGCGTCGGCAGGTCGAACACCGCCGTCCGGACCGCGACCGGGACGAGGGGGTCGATCGTCCGCGCATCCGTGCGCTCCAGGAACGACACCTTTCCGTCCGCCGAGCGGGCGAGGACGCCGTAGCCGGCGAAGCGCCCGCTGCTCTGCTCGCCGAAACCGCCGGCGAGGGCGCAGTTCTGGTGGACGTTGGCGTACGTGACGGGGATGTAGCAGTCGACGCCGCCGGCGTCGCCCTCCCGAGAAGACCATGACGTCGCGTCCGCCGCGGTGCGCCCGACCGCGGTCGCGAAGCTGGCACCACGCTCGGTGATCGTGGTCATCACGGGGAAGTACTCCACCGCACCGGCCACCGGCGCCCAGGTCATCTGCAGATAGCCGTCGGCATCCACCTGGTATGCGACGCGCGGGGTCTCCGGCATCCCCGCATCGGGCTGAACCGTGGCGAGCGTGACGATCGGCTTGTCGTAGGGCGTGCCGTCGCGGTCCGCGTACTGCACGAGGTAGAGCTCCGAGACCACCCACGATCCGCCCGCCATGATCTCGCCCAGGTCGTCGGCGACCCCGGAGACCTCGTTGCCGGCGAGGTCCTTCACCGGCAGATCCTTCGGCACGAGCGTGATCGAGTAGTCGCCGATGCCGTTGCGCAGGCTGTAGTTGGCCAGTTGCGACAGGTCGGCGTCGTAGTACGCGGCCACGAGGGCCGTGTCGGCCACGTAGTCCACGTACGCCTGCTCGGAGTACGGAGCGGGGTCGATCCGGTAGTCGTAGCGCAACGCCTGGCGCGCGGTGATCGTGGTCGGCTCGGTGTAGCGGTACTGCGCGGACTCGGCGACGATCCGCGTCGGCAGCCCGCCGGACGCGGCAGCCGACGCCACGATCGGCGCGCCGCTCCAGAGCCCGAGAGGCACGGCGGCCACGACCAGCAGCGCGGCCACCACGACGCCGACCAGAGCGCCACGGAAGGAGGGGCCGCGCCGCGCGGCCCGCGCCGGGACGCCGACCGGCGTCGCCGTCGGCGCACCGTCGGCCGTCTTGCCGTGGACGAACCACTGGCCGGACTCCGCGTCGTAGACCTGCACCGGCCACCATCGGCCGTCGGCGTACTGCAGACCGTCCTGATAGTGCGGGTTCGACGGGTCGTACCGCGCATAGGCGGGGCTCGGCTCGAAAGCCGTCTTCGGCGACTCCGCCGGGGATGCCGCGGCCGCACGGGCCCTCCGCATCCGCCGGACGAAGACGATGAGCAGGATGACGCCCACCACGACGAGAACGAGCGCAAGGCTCAGGCCCACCCACGGAAGCACGACTGAGAACACGGCGACTCCACTCGCTTTCGACGCACCCACGCGAGGCCGGAATGCGTGAGCCGGGTACCCATAGTAGGAAACCGCCGGTCGGCTCGTCGGCTCTTGCCCCCGGCCTGTGGAATCGGCTAGGTGTACTGACCCGGATCGTTGTTGACGTAGGAGAGACCTCCGGGGTCGAGTTGGAGTTGTCTAGGTTCCCTCGAGTCCACGGAGGTCTCTCGTGTCCCACGCTAACGCCCGGCTGACGCCGGCTGGCAGGTTGATCATGGTCCAGCGCATCCAATCTGGGCGCCCGGTCTCGCATGTTGCGGCGGAGATGGGGATCTCTCGCACGGCGGCGTGGCGGTGGTGGCGCCGCTTCCGGGAGGACGGACCGGCGGGGCTGATCGATCGGTCCAGCGTGGCCGCGTCGCATCCTCGTCGCACGGCCCCATGTGTGGAGACGCGGGTGTTGATCATTCGGCATCTCAGCCGTCGTGGCCCGGTGTTCATCGCGGGCAGACTCGGCATGCACGCGTCGACGGTGGGGCGGGTGCTGCACCGCCACCGAGTCCCGTTGATCGCGAGCTGGATCCCGTCACGGGCAGAATCATCCGCGCGAGGCGGGCCACTGCGGCGCGCTACGAGCACGACCACCCCGGCTCGCTGATCCATGTCGACGCTCGGCAGGATCCCGGACGGCGGCGGGTGGTGCGCGGATCCGACCCAGACCGTCGCTGTTCATCGGACGTCGCATCTGAAGAGCGGATACGACTACGTCCACACCGCCATCGATGACCATTCCCGGGTCGCTTACGCCGAGGTCCACGACGACGAGAAGGGTGTCACCGCCGCGGGGTTCTTAGATCGCGCTGTCGCGTTCTACGCCGCCCTCGGAGTGAGGGTCGAGCGGGTCATCAGCGACAACGCGTTCGCCTACCGTCACTCCACCGCATTCCGCGGCGTGATCAACGCGCACGGAATCACTCAGAAGTTCATCCGCCCGCACTGCCCCTGGACCAACGGGAAAGTGGAACGCCTCAACCGAACCCTCGCGACCGAGTGGGCCTACGCCCGACCATGGAACTCGAACACCGACCGCACCGCAGCCTTGCCCACCTGGCTCGATCACTACAACCTAGACAGACACCACCTCGGCATCGGCGGCATCCCCATCGACCGAATCAACAACGGTCGAGGTCAATACACCTAGGCCCGCCGGACAGGGTCACTTGTCGTCGATGACGGACATGATCCCCACGAACGCGAAGACGCCGGGAACGATGTAGAGCACGAAGATCGCGAGCGCCCAGCCGAGCCGGGCCAGCGCGGGCCAGGCCCCTCTGCTGCGCGGACCGGTGGCCAGGCGGCGCCCCTCCGGACCGACCGTCGCCCGCTCCGACGAGACCAGGACGCGATTCTCGCGCTGCGCCTGCCGGAGCTCCCGTGCGATCGCCTCCGGCGACTGGCCCGCCACGCGTTCGTCGCGGTACTGCGCGGCACGCCGGGCGACACGGCGCACCGGGCCCCGGAGGAGGATGTCGACGACCTCCCACGAGGACGCGTCGGAGAAGTCGGCCCCCTGCGGCGCCGTGAACACGATCCGGTCGTCCACGATCTCGACGTCGAAGGCCGCGGCATCGTCCACGAGCGAGGCCATCACGTCCGGGGTGAGCACGTAGAGCGCGTCCCTTCCGTAGGAGCGCGGAGCGTGGGCGGCGAACGACAGGTCGAAGTCGCCTTCCAGCGAGAGCCGCTGGGAGGCGTCGACGCTGGTCGGCAGGTTGCGCGGAGCACGTCCGTTGCCGAGCGCGTCCAGGTAGAGGTGAGGGAGCGGAGCCGGGAGGGTCACGGCGACGTAGAGACGGTGCTCCACACGCCCGTGCAGCCCGGTGCGGACGACGAGGTTGCCGAACTCGGCGCCGTCGCCGACGAACCGCGGGTGGGCGACGACATCCCTGCCGCGTTGAGCCGTGAGCCGGCGGAGGAAGCGCGGACCACCCGGGCGAGGCTCGAACCCGTTCGCCGCGGCGGTGAGCGCCTGCCGACCCCCGGCGACGCGTTCACGCCCGGATGGCGGACTGGTCGCCCAGCGCACCAGGAAGACGCTGGCGACGAGCCAGGCGACGAGGACGAGGAGGATCAGGACGAGGTCGCGGTAGTCCTCCGGGCGCGTGTGGTTGTCGCCCACGCCGTCGACACGGATGCCGAGCGACATGAACATGACGAAGCAGTACCAGAGGATGAGGCTCGCGTTGATGTGGATGAGCGCCCGGCGCCAGGTCGGCACCCACGCCGGACGCTCGGCCGCCTTCACTTCGGCCATCGCGCGGATGACCTCATCCTCCGGTGCGCTGAGCCACCGCGTGTCCATGAGCGACCTCCCCCGTTCAGCGCGCCGGCGCGCGTCAGCGCACGTCGAAGCGGGCGGTGATCCGGGCGCTCACGGTCTGCTCGGGGATCGTCACCTGCTCGGCCGCCGCTGCGCCCGCACCCGCCGCCGCCGCAGCGCGCGGCATCCCGCCGAAGCTCAGGGCCTCCCCCGCATCCGACAGCTCGAGAGTGTCGACGAGGTGTCCGCCGAGCGCTGCGGCATAGTCCTCGGCCCGCTCCCTCGCCGCGCGCACGGCCTCGATGCGCACCTCCCGCTGCACGCTCTTGCGGGTCGCCTCGGTGAGCGCCCACGAGGTCGTGACCGTGTAGCCTTCCGCGGCCATCTCGTTCGAGAGACGGCCGACCAGCGAGAGCTCGCACAGCTTGACCCGCACCTCGGCGGCCGCGACCCAGGCGCTGTGCTGGTTGCCCTGATCGTCGCGCCACTTCCGCAGCCACGAGGTCACCGGCGTCACCTGATGCCACGTCGCCTGCCCCGACTCCCGCAGTCGTGTGGCACGCTCGGCCAGCACCACCACCCGTTGCGACGCACCGGCGGTCGCCACCTCCGACGTGGGCGCCTCACGCGAGACCCGGATCGTGAGAGTGCAGCGTTCCGACACGAGATGGCGCTCGGCGGTTCCTTCGGTGACGACGACGGTCATGCCCACCATCCTGACCCACGCCGCGACGAGCGCACCAGCGTCGTGCGCCCCGCGGAACACCCGTCGGCGAGGTCATGCGTCCAGCGGGCGTCGCGGCCCGCTGCGGTCCGGACCGGGATGTCGCCGAGCGCCCCGCCGTGCACGTGCGTCGTCATCGGGATCCCCGCCCGAACCAGCCGCGACGGGCGGGTCTTCCGGGCTCATCCCGTTGCGGCGACTCCGCGGGAGACACGGCGGACGCGGGGACCGCGTCGAGCACGTCGCCCACCCCGATGACGCTGACCGCCGGCACCAGCGAGAACGTCGCGCCGCCGAGCTCGATCGTGTCCCCCGCCGCCGGGAACCGGCGCTTCTCCAGGATCGTCGCGACCGCGCCTCGCAACGCCCGGTGGGCGTCGGCGGGCGTGAGACCCGCCGCCCTCAGCTGAACCTCCTCGCCGCCGAGGTGGCCGAGCCCGATCGTGTGCGCCAGCGACGTGGACTCGTCCATCCGGGCGGCCATCGTGTGGAACCACACCTGCGCGGGACGCTGCGCGACCTCGCCGGCGTACATGACCGCGGTCGTGGCGTGGTCGGCGTCGGGAAGCCACACGGCGAGGCCCCCCGGCTCCTGGGCGTAGTGCGCGGTGACGTGGGCGAGCAGCTCGCTCGCCCGGAACACGTCACCGTCCGACGCGGCGCTGAGCACGAGCGCGGCGGTGTGCTGCGCGACGGCCTCCTGCACCAGATCGCGCAGCGGCGACTGGCTCACCGCGTAGTCGAGCTGTCGCGCGACGATCGGCGCCGTGCTGATCTCGAACGTCACGGGCACATCGTTGACCGTGACGGTCAGCCGGGGCAGCGGCGCATCGCCGATCCTGCTTCCCGCGTCCGGCATCAACGAGCCGACGACGGCCCCCATGCCGGCCGGAGCGTCGCGCAGCAGCACGACGCTGCGCACCACCGGCGCGGAGGCCGGGGCGCCTGAGGCATCGGGCCGTTCGGCGGCGGGGGCGGCATCCGCCGCGGGACCGCTCGCCATCGCCGCCGAACCGGACGCCGCCGCGGAGGATGGCCCGGCGGGGGATGACCCGGCGGTGGATGGCCCGGCGGGCGGTCCCACCGGGTTCCTCGCCATGTGATCGCGCATCGGGATCAGGTTGCCGAGCGGCGCGAAGTAGCCGGGCGCCGGGTAGTCGAACAGGATCCCGGTGATGCCGGTCCCGGCGAGGGAGGCCGCCCACTCGATCGCTCCCGGCAGCGGCACGCTGAGCAGAAGCGACGACTCCTCCTCGCTCAGACCGTTCCGCCGGCCGGCCTCCTGCGCACGCTCGGCCGTCGTGAAGGCCAGCACCATGGGCCCCTCGTCGAAGGACAACGCATAGGGCGACGGCTCGTCGTGGGTGCCGCGGGCGATGAAGATCCAGCGCTCGAGCCCGTACACCGCGCGCCACAGTGCGGCCATCGCGACCGTATCCCCCGGCGCGGCCTTCGCCGCGGCGGCGAGGCGGTCGATCTCGGCGACGACATCGGGATCCGGATTCAGTGAGGCCTCTTCGCGGTTCTCCATCCCCACACTTTTCCACCCCTGAGCCGCGAGCGACGGAGAAGACCGACGGCTGTGGACAACGCCACCGGTCGACGCACGTCAGCCCTGGCCGGGCGCGCCCCAGGTGCCTCCGCCGGGAGGCGTGGGACAGACGGCGGATGCGGTGAGGGCGGCGATCTCGGCGCGCACCCCGACGCCGTTGCGCCGTCGCACGGTCGGAGCCTGCGAACCGTCACACGAGATGCGCACGCCCGACGGCAGCCAGTACCGAGCTCGCACCACGCGCTACCCGGATTCCGCTCACCGGCTACGGGATCCCAGCCGGGCCGTCAGGTCGACGGCTACGACGCTCGGAGGCTGAGGACCGGAAACATACGCATCACGACGGAGGCCGGCGATGGATCGACCCAGCAGGAGACGGCAAGACCGCGCGGTCCGCGCACGGCCGCGGCGCAGATGGCGCAGCGCGGCCATCGGGATCGCGACGGCAGCCGCCGTCGCACTCGGATCCTTCGTGGCCGCGACGAGCGCCCAGGCGGTGACGCACACGTTCGCCATCGACTCGCTCGACGGCACGACCGCGGCACGGGACGTCACGCCCGGCGACGGCGCCTGCCGCACGGCGGCCGGGACGTGCACGCTGCTGGCTGCCATCCAGGAGTCCAACGCGCTCAACCTCCCCACGGGTTCGGTGCAGATCACCGTCGCCGACGGTCTGCAGGGCAACGTCAACCCGAACGACGCCGCGCGGATGAGCTCCGCCGCCGTCTCCGCCCAGGATGCCGGAGCCCACTTCGAGGTGACGGCACCGGTCACGATCGACCTCAAGAACCGCATCTCGGTGACCACCAGCACCGACACGCTCTACGCGCTGTTCCACATCAACGCGCGCGGCGTGACGTTCCTCAACATGACGCAGATCTTCTCGGGCGAGACCTCGCTCGTCATGGGTCCGCTCGCCGACGGCTTCCTCCTCGACGGCGGGTCGACGGTGACCGACAGCAACTACTTCGCCGAGCGGTTCGTCCTGTTCCGCGAAGGCGCCAAGAACATCACCGTGCGCAACTACCGCATCCAGGGCTTCTACCACTGGTCCGGCGCGACCGGCATCTTCTACGTCAACGCGCAGAACGCCACGCCGATCCAGAACGTCACGATCGACAACGTGAACGTCGCCTACGCGGCGGACACCGGGAACT
This sequence comes from Microbacterium sp. SORGH_AS_0888, assembly GCF_030818905.1. Lineage (NCBI taxonomy): Bacteria > Bacillati > Actinomycetota > Actinomycetes > Micrococcales > Microbacteriaceae > Microbacterium > Microbacterium sp. SORGH_AS_0888. Next base: position 2,475,440 of record NZ_JAUTAZ010000001.1, on the reverse strand, counting down.
GCAGCGCGACCGATGGATCGGGATGCCGCACGGATGTGGTGCAGTTCAGCCCCCGCAATCAGAACGTCGTCCTCAACGGCTTCTCGTTCATCAACTCCAGCGTCGCCAATCTCACCGACCGCGTGGCCTTCCCGTTCGCGGTCAGCGCGTCGTACGGCGACAGCGTGCGGGCGTCGAACATCGACATCTCCGGCAACAGCTTCATCAACGTCCGCGGCACCGGCGGCGACGTCAACAACGCGTTCATCACGCTGCCGTACGGCCCTCTGCAGGGGCAGAACCGTATCAGCGGCAACGAGTTCGTGCGGGCGACCAGCGGCCAGCCCTACGCCGTCGCCTGGAACGGCGCGACGACCAGCGGCGACGCCGGATCCCTCTCGATATCCGGCAACTACTTCGACGGCTACACCAGCTCCTCCGTGTACCTCGTCAACACGGGCAAGGTCACCGTGGAGAAGAACACCTTCGGCTCGCGGAGCGGAAGCGTGGCCCGGCCCGCCGTCGACGAGGAGACCCGCAACGGCGCCCCGACGCTGGTCAACAACGGGCTGAACGCGAACGGTCGCATCACCACCTGGTACCCCACCGACGACGCGTCCGTGCTCGGCGGGGATGCCCCGGCCGGCACCGTGCCCGCCGTCTCGCCGCTGCCCGACGGCACCCAGCTGTGCCTGGCGACGCTCCCCGTCCGCGCGCCGTCGACCGGGCCCTACCCGGCCAGCCCCGCCGACCTGGACGTCTACTGGACCGCCGACCGGTCGGCCGAGGTGTACCTCGGCCGGGCGAGCGGCCTCACCGGCAGCACCGGCACGCTCCAGATCGCGCTGCCCGTCGGCCCGCAGGAGTTCCCCACGACCGAGGTCGGGGGCACGCAGCGGCTGACGATCGTCGACGCGACCACCGGAGTGGCGGGCGGCTACATCCGTCTCCAGACGCAGGCCGACGGCGCCTCGTCGCAGTACTCGAGGATCGTCGGGTTCAGCGGCAGCTGCCGCCCCGAGGTCACGGTCACCCAGACCGCCGGTCAGAACGACCCCACGCTCGCGCGGGACCTGCACTTCCACGTGTCCTCGACGCTCCCTCTCGACCCCGGGTCCGTCACCACCGCGGCGGTTCGGATGACCGCGGCGCAGACCGACGCCACGATCGACGGCACGCGCCTGAACCCGCGCACCGTCTCGGTGACGCCGGTGGCCGGCACGGCCAACCGCGAGTTCTCGGTGGTGGCCCGCGTCGACGACTCGGCACGGGTGACGGCCGACATCCCGGCGGAGACCGTCCGCAGCGTCGGCGGCCTCACGAACCGCGCTCCCGCATCGGGGGCCGACCGGACGATCGAGTTCCAGAACCCCGTCACCGTGCGTCCGTCCGGCTTCACCCTGGTCACCGGCGACGCTTCCGGCCAGCAATACGCGTTCGGACTCCGCGCCGGAGCGCCCGAGGTCACCGCGCCGCTGACGTTCACCTCGGCCGTGGATGCGGCGGGCACGGTGCACCAGGTGTCACTGTCGGCCACGCAGACGACGATCCCCGTGGGCGCCACCTCGTCCGAGCACGTCCGGGTCACCGCCGCCGCCGGCGACGTGGCCTCCAACACGCCGGTGGTCATCTCCACCACGCTCGCCTCCGCCGACACGAACTACGACGCACTCGTGATCATGCCCGTGACGGCGCGACTGTTCTCGACGGATCCGGCGGTTCGCATCGACAAGCGCGCCTACACCGGCGTCACCGATACGTCCTCGCCCGACCGGATCATCGCCACGGGGACCGAGGCGCTCAGCGGCGCGCGACTGACCGACGGCCAGCCGGTGTGCTTCGTCTACACCGTCACGAACACGTCGTCCGACGACTGGGCGACGGTCCTCTCGAACGTCAACGTCACCGACACCGACAACCGCCTCGGGACGAACGGGGCCATCGGCACGATCGATCGGCTCGAGATCGGGGCCAGCGCCCAGGTCGCCGCGTGCGGAACGCTGATCCCCGTCGACACGACGGTCGGCGGCAACGGATGAGCGCCGCATCGCTCGACGCCGCCGGCTCACGCCGGGAACGTCGGTCGCGGCGCCCGCTCACCCGACGGGGCATCGCGTGGATCGCGGCGCTCCAGGTCTCGGCGCTGCTCGTCGGCGCCGGGGCAGGGACGTACGCCTTGTGGTCCGCATCCGCCGTCTTCAGCGGCGGCCCGATCTCGACGGGCGACCTCGACATCGTGCGCGGGGCGGGCACCTGGCGACAGGTGACGGAAGGGGTCGCCGCGCCGGCCTCCGGACAGCTCGCCGACGGACCCGGCGGGTTCGCCTCGATGCCGGGCGATGTGGTGGAGGTCGTGGTGCCCGTCCAGACCACCCTCCGGGGCGAGAACCTGCGTGCGCAGCTCACCGTCGCCGCCGGTGTCGCGCTCTCGAGCGAGCTCGCATCCGGGGCCGTCACGGCGACGTACCGGGTCGAGAGCACCGCCGCGACGACGCCGGCACCGCCCGAGACCCCGCTCGGCACTCCCGCGGATGTCGCGGGGCTGGAAGGCGCCGACGGCGGCGCGGTCGCGAGCTGGAACGTCGTGGTCACGGTCCATATCGGCGGCGACTACCTCTGGCGCGACGTGCCGCAGGCCGGCCCCGCGTCGTGGTCGCTCGACGACTTCACGATCTCGCTCGCGCAGGTTCGCCCTGCCGTCGATCCCGGTCAAGGGGGACAGCCATGAGACGAAGGACGGCCTACGCCGCTGCGAGCGGCACCGCGGTCGCGCTCGCACTGGCGGGCGCGCTCGCAGCGCAGGCGCTCTGGAGCTCCTCGATGACCGTGCCCGTGGCGGACATGTCCGTCGGCTCGGTCGGGTTCAGCGCCTACCCGTTCGGGGCGTCCGACTCCGCAGCCGTGTCCGACGCGGGCGAAGCGGTGAGCGTCGCCCTGCCGGGGTCGCGCCTGATCGAGCTGACGCAGCGCTCGATCTACGACACCGAGCCCCTGATCTGGCGGTTCGTCGCCCGCGGCGCAGCCCTCGGGATCGCCGGGATGGACTATCGGGTGAGCGTGAGCTCGCAGCGCACGCCGGACGAGACCTACGACCTCTCCTCCGGCCACGCGAAGCCGGGGACCCTGCTCGCCCAGTCCACGGTCAAGGTCTACCGCGCCGCGCTCGGCGGCGACTGCTCCGACGTCCCGGCGACTCCGTCGGCCCCCGAGGGCCAGACGACCCGCAACGTCTATGTGTTCGGCGGGGACGGCGTCGTGCTGCAGGAGCCGGGAGCGGCGCTCGCGGCCGAGCAGACGGAGCAGGAGTGGTGCGCCGCCCTGTCGTGGAACAACGCCCCCGACGGCCTCTACCGCAACGACGCCACCGTGAACGGCACCGCGGAGGACGGCGGCGCGACCAGCGCGATCGCGCACTGGCAGGCCGTCGTGGGCTTCCCGCCCTCGCTCGACATGCTCGGCCGGTACCTGAGCGGCGCGGTCGCCGAGGGCCGAGGCGAGGACGGCACCCGCGCCCGCGGGTACGTCGGCTGGAACGCCGACCTCTATCCCGATCCGACCGGCGAGCCCGACATCGTGATCACCCTGTCCCCCACGGTCACCAGCGTCGGCACGACGCACGGCGGCTGATCCCCCACTTCGGTGGCGTCGACGAGCGCCGACGCCACCGCCCATCCCGCGCTCGCACACCAAGGAGAAACAAGAGAATCATGACGAACAACGACCAGATCCTCGTCGTCACCGAAGAGAAGAAGCGTCGCCGTGGCCTCCTCTGGGTCGCCGCCGGCGCCGTCGCTCTGCTGGCCGGTGGCTCGACCTTTGCCCTGTGGTCGGCCTCCGACACCTTCTCGGGCGGCACGATCACCGCCGGTGACCTGAACATCGCGCAGCTGCACGACACGTCCTTCTGGGATGTCTCGAACGACCGCGCGGACGCCACCGAGATCGTCGGGGCCACCGACGGCTCGCAGCTCGGCCACAAGATCGACGACGTCACCACGTGGCGCGTGGCGCCCGGCGACAAGATGGCGGCGTCGTTCGAGACGACCGTCACGCTGGACGGCGACAACCTCGTCGCACGCCTGGGCCTCGACGGCCTGCAGGACCTCGAGTCGAACATCTCCGGCATGAACTACAGCTACGAGGTCTACTACGGCGACAAGCTGCTCGTCACCGAGACGGCCCTGCCGACGAGCGCGGACGCGCCGCTGATGTACCTGGCCGCGACGACCAACGGTCAGGCCGCCGGCCTCGACGACGCCACCAACGGCATCCTCGGCTCCACCGCCGCCGCCGTCGACGGCGTCGCCGCGCAGAAGGCCGTGTTCGGCATGCCGACGACGTCCGAGAAGTTCAACGTCGTCATCTACGCCTCGTTCTACAAGGACCTCGACGGCGACTTCCGCTACCAGCCGACCGACACCACCGTCACCGACCGCATCGACGTGAACCTCGCGGACACGCTGGGCACGCTCACCCTGAAGCTGTCGCAGGTGCGCGACGCCGGTCAGCAGTTCAGCTGATCCCGCGGCGCCGCATCCGAGGCCACGGTCCCGGATGCGGCGCCCATCCCATCCCCCACGGCACAGGAAGGAGCAACCATGAACACGGCACACCGCGAGGCGCGCACGACGGACCGTCGCGGCATCCGACGCCTCCGCCGGGAGAACGACCGGAACTGGTTCGACTCCCCCTGGCGCATCGCCGGCCGCGCCGTGTCCTGGGCTCTCATGATCGTCGTCGTCGCGCTCGTCCTCGCGCTGGCCGTCGTGCCGCGCGTGCTCGGCGGCGACTCCCTCACCGTCCTGTCCGGCTCCATGGAGCCCACCTTCTCACCGGGGGACGTCATCGTCGTGCGCGGCGCGGATGAGGCATCGGTCTGCCAGGACGTCTCCATCGGCACGATCGTCACGTACTTCCCGAAGCCCAACGACCCGACCCTGATCACGCACCGTGTCGTCGGCAAGACCATCGGCACGTTCGACGACGGGACCACCTGCCGGCTGCTCACCCAGGGCGACGCCAACAGCGCGGTCGACGAGCCCGTCTCGCCGCGCCAGGTGCGCGGCACCTTCCTCTACGGCGTCCCCGGCGTCGGCTGGGCACGCCAGTGGGTCGGCGACAACTTGATGCTCGTCGCGATCGCCGTCGGCGGCCTGCTCATCGGCTGGGGCCTGTGGACCACGCTGCGGCGTCCCCGCACGCACGTCGTCTCCGTGCCCCGCCCGACGCCCTCGACTCCGGCGCCTCCTTCCGCGACCGCTCCGGCCGATGCCGCCTCGGATGCTCTGCGCGAGCGCGAGCTCGCCCTGCGCGAGCGGGAGATCACGCTGCGCGAGCGGGAGTTCGACTACACCGTGCAGCAGTCCGAGCTCGCCCGCGAGGCGGGCCTCGACCTCTTCGCGCCGCTCAGCACGCAGCCCGCAGACTCCTTCCTCCCCCGACCCTGAATCGAGCTCCGACCGTGTCCACGACCCCTTCCCGCACCGCCGAGCCCGTCCTGATCCGGACAGGCACCGGTCATGCGCTCTCCGCCCTGGGCTGGCGCGTGGCCGTCGTGCTGACAGCCGCGCTGATCCTCGCGCTCATCGGCGCGCTGGGTCTCGCCAACGCGCTCCCCTTCACGGGCGAACGGGCCACCGGCAGCGCCGCCGTCGACGCCCGCACCGGGTCGGATAAAGGCGGCGCGGCGGTCCGGACGACGGGAGGCCAACCGCTGACGACGACGAACGGCACGAGCTCGGTCGTGACGGCCGAGTGGGACGGACCCGCCATCAACCTCGACTGGAACGGACTCGAGTACGCCCGCGCGGAGGCGGGCTTCGTCGGCGACCGCGTCGCCGTGCCCGGCGACCGCGTCTCGCGCACGCTCGAGGTCGTGAACGCCGGGCCGGGGAGCGGCGAGATGCTCGTGACGCTCGGGCTGCGCGAGCGCGTGCCCGCTGCGGCGAACAATCCGCAGTTCGGCGACGACGTGATCCTCTTCTGGGAGGTGAACGGCGTCTCGGGCCGCGGGCGCTTCTCCGACCTCGCGCAGGCCGGCCGCCTCGAGATCGGCCAGGCCGCGATGGCGCAGGGCGCGACCGCACGCGTCCTCATCGGGTTCGAGATGCCGCGGGACGTCGAGAGCTCCCGCTCCCTGGGCGCCGAGTCGACCGCGCTCGAGCTGTTCGGGGTGACCGTCGACATCCACGGCGAGGCGCCGCGTCAGCTCGCCGTCACGGGCAGCCTGCTCCCCTGGGTCGCGATCTACCTCGCGATCGCCCTGCTCCTCGGCGGCCTCCTCATGCTCCTGCTGCGACGTCTCCGCCGCCGGGTCTGCGATGAGTGCGACTGCGCGATCCACCGCTCGGACCCCCACATCGAGATCCGAGAGACCGGCCGCCGCCGCCGCATCCTCTGCACGGACTGCGCCACGCATGTGCTCGGGGCATAACCACGGCACCCCCTCCCCCGCAGCGGGCCCAGGTGTTAGCGTGACGACACCCGAACGAAGACCGCGACACCGAAGCAGAGCGATGCACGAAGTGAAAGGGCGGGACAGAAGCCTCGCGAAGGCGCAGAGCCTCATCGAAGCTCGCATCAGCATCGACGTCGTCGGCAACAGGGGGAGCGGGCGCACGGCGTTCATGGACGCCCTCGCCGCACGCCTCCATTCGATGGACTGGATGGTGCTCGCCGTGCGGGGCGTCGCGTCGCTCAAGTCGAACCCGTTCGCCGCGCTCTCGCTCTCCGGCATCATCGAGCCGCTCTCGCCGCGGCGGGTCGGCGGTGTGATCGAGGATGTCGCCCGGCAGCTGATGGACCGCGTCCGCAGCGACCGCTGCGTCATCCTGCTCGACGACTGGAACGATCTCGACGAGGCGTCGTGGGGCGTCGTCGAGTTCGTCCGCGGGGAGACCGGCGTGCCGCTGGTGATCTCCCGGCTGCAGGGACTGGGCGCCCGGCATACGCCGTCGGGCCTGCCCGCCTCCACGCTGGTCAACACCTCGGCGATCGACATGCTGCCCCTCCCGTTCGAGGATCTCGACGACATCCTCGCCACGCACCTGGGCGGCCCGGTGGACACGGCGACCTCGCGTCGGATCTACGCGAAGTGCGGCGGAAACGTCGGCCTGGCGCTCGCGCTCGTGGACGCCACCCGACGGGACGAGCGCCTCATCGCGGTGCAGGAGGGGATGTGGACCGCCGTGGGCGAGCTCTGGAGCCCGAGCCTGCGCACGGTCGTCGAGATGCACCTGGAGGACCTCGGCCAGCCGGCCCGCGACGCGATCGAGGTCATCGCGATGATCGGCCCGGCCGATGTCGAGACGGTTCGCCGGCTCGTCGCGTGGGAGACGCTCGAGCTCCTCGAGGAGCGCGGCCTGATCGCCTTCGTCCCGGCGGTGCCGCACAACCTCGTCTCGGTCGTCCCGCCGCTGTTCGTCGGGTACTTCCGACACGACACGCTCTCCTCGCGCCGGATCCGACTGACCGAGCAGATCACCTCCTCGCTGGGCGACGGCACGGTCGTGCCCCAGGCCTCCGGCACCTGGCACGCCGAGCCCGCCCCAGAGACGCAGCACGCGGTGTTCGCCGGGATGCTCCGCGAGCGGGCCCGGACCAGACGGCTGCTCGCGGCGTTCGAGTGGGAGAACGCTCCGTCCGTGCGCACGGCCGCGGCCTACGTCGAGGCGCTCGCCCAGTCCGACCTCGACACCGTCGCCGACACGATCAGCCAGGTGTTCGAGACGACCGATCCTCACAGCGGCGACATGGCATCGCGCGCGGAGTACCACCGACTGCGGGCGCGGTGGATGGCGTACGGCCTGGGCGATGTCGAGGGGGCCATCGCGTTCCTGGACACGCAACGGACGGAGCTGTCCGCGTACGGACGGATCCTCGACGCCGCGAGCGTCAGCATCCTCGCCGATCTGCGCACGGCGCCGAAGGGGTTCGAGGCGGCGCTGGCCGTCGCCGACGGGCTGCCGGAGGCCGTGCAGGTCGCCCTCCTCGAGGCTCGCATCCACGTCCTCACGATCGCGGGCCGGCTGAGCGCGGCCGCGGACGCCTATGAGCAGCTGCGCCAGCTGGATCCGCGTCGGGAGCGGACCCTCCCCCGCGTGCTCGCCGCGATCGGCAGCCTCGCCCGAGGGCTGTTCTCCGAGGGGTACCGTGAGCTCGTCAACGGCTGGGAGGAGGCCCGCGGCACTCTGGACCTCGACGCCTTCTCCGGCTTCTCCGCCGGGCTCGCCTACGCCTACCTCCACACGGGCGACATGGACAGACTGGGGGAGCTGGTCGACGTCGCCCTGTCCACGGGCGCGACGGCGCCGCTCCCGCCCGGGGTCTTCCCCTCCCTCCTCGTCGCCGCGGCCGTCCGTGCGAGCTCCCAGGGACAGCGGCTGCTGAACGAGAAGTACGCCGGCGTCGCACGTGCATCGCTGACGTACAGCTGCGCCCTTCCGGGGCAGTCCCCCGTGTGGGTGTACGCCATGGAGGCGCTGGCCCAGGGGCGGCACCAGGATGCGGCCGATCTGCTGTGGGACGACGCTCTGACACTGCGCGACCGCGGCGCGGTCTTCGCCGCCGAGCTGCAGATGCTCGCCGCGGCAGACCTCGTCCCGGAGGCGACGCGCCTGGCGGAGCTCGACCTCGTGCTCGCCTCCACTCCCGACATGGCGGTCTTCCGCGCGCAGCGCGTGTACCTCGAGGCACGGATGCGCCGCCGCGTGCCGGAGCTGCTCGCCGCGGGCCGGGCGTGCGAGGTCTACGGGCGCTTCGGGATGGCGATCGCGGCCTACCAGCGCGCGGCCGACGGGGCGGCCGAGGACGGAGACCTCGCACTCGAGGCGGATGCCCGCCGCCGAGGACGTGAGCTGAACGCGCAACAGGGCGGCCGGCGGCTGGGGAGCGTGGGGTCCGGCGCCCGCCTGTCCCTCCTGACCAAGCGTGAGCGGGAGGTCGCCGATCTCGTGGCATCGGGGCTGTCGAGCCGCGAGATCGCCGAGACACTCGTGCTCAGCGTGCGTACCGTCGAGAGCCACGTCCTCAGCATCATGCGCAAGCTCGAGGTCAGCAGTCGGGATCTGATCGGCGAGCGGCTGTCGGAGGCGGAGCCTTTCGGACGGCAGTCCGCGGTGCCGGCGGTCGTCGGCTCCCCGCGACCACGGCGACCATGACCAGTCCGAGGCCGAGCGCCACCCAGCCGCTGCCGAGGCCCACGCCGCCCTCGACGACGGGCTTGCCGAGCCAGTCCGCGACCGACGCGCCGAGCGGGCGCGTGAGCACGTATGCGCACCAGAACGCGAAGACCGCATCCATGCGCAGGAACCGGTGGCCGACGACCGGGATCAGGATCAGCCCGGCGAACAGGACGATGGACGGCGCGTAGCCGAGGCCGAGGGTGACGGCGGTCAGATCCCCGACCGCCGTGCCGAGCGCGAAAGTGCCGACGACGGCCGCCCAGTAGAACCACTCGCGACGGGTCGTGGTGATCGCGTGCACCGAGCACGTGCCTTCCACCCGCCGCCAGAGGATGAAGACGACGGCCAGGAGGATCGCGTAGAGCGCGGCCGGCGCCGCATACGGCAACCCGGCCACGACGTGCACGATGTCGGCGGCCATCGTGCCGAACACCCCCACCATCGCGACCGCCGCCCAGTAGGCCGCGGGCACATAGCGACGACGGGTGAGCTGGAGCATGAGCGCGCCGCAGAAGAGGACGAACGCGATGGCGACGGCGAGCTCGGGCGGCAGGATGCGGATCGAGAAGTCCGACAGCGCTTCGCCGAGCGCCGTCGACGCGGCCTTGGCGACCCAGAACGAGGCGGTCGGATCGGGCACTCGTGAGGCGACCGCATCCCCTCGACCGGTCACGGGCGCGTCCCGGGCGACCTCGTCACACGCACGGACGTTGCCACCACGCGAGCGGGGGCGCCGAGAACGCCGGTGGCACCGAGCAGGGTCACGCGCTCATCATGGCGAAGCGATCCCCAGAATCTGCTGAGACGTCGGCTCCTCTAGCGTCCGAACAGCCGCCGCCGCGGCGGTCGCTCGTCGTCGAGGTCCAGCCCGAGCGTCGCGCAGTACGCCGCGAGGCCGTCCTCCGCCCCGTTCGCGGCCCGCTTCATGACACGTTGCACCGGCCAGACCCGGCCGCCGTCGCTCAGAAGAAGCGAGACGGTGATCTCGGCCTCCGGGTCGGCGTCGTCGCCCTCCCACGTGCCGCCCATGCTTCTGCGAAGCACCTCGCCCACGTAGCCGCCCAGGCCGAACAGGCGCTGGCCGAGGCGGTCTCCGAGCAGACCCTCCGGTCGGATCACGCCGTCTGGCGCGTGCTCGTCGAGGAAGCTGTCCACGCTTCGGATCGAGCACGGCGAGAAGTCCGCGCGGTACCCGGAGTCGGACAGGCTCCTGGCCATCCACACGGCGGATCTCCTGAGGTCGCGGACGATACCCATGGGATCAGTCTGGCCCCCGCGCGCGTCGGGGCACGACCTCGCCGCGCCCTCCGCTCCCGTCCACTCCGCTCCGGGCGCCCGCTCCCCCTCACGTCGCCGCGGGGAACGCGACACCGCGGAAGACGCGCGGCGCGCCGTCGACGATCGCGGTCACCGACCCCGCCGACGCCGCCAGCTCGACGCTGCGACCCACGACGTCGATCTGCTCCACGCTCGCGCCCGCCGCCGGAAGCGACAGCGTCGTCTTCGTGGGCCAGGGGTCCACCCACACCTCGGGCGCGGGGAAGTACTCGCCCGACGGGTCGTGGTTCGCGTTCAAGATGTAGCCGTCGTGCCGCGCCCAGATGACCGCCGTCTGGCCCGCGGGAGTGTCGAACAGCTCGCCCTTGACCTGCGGGTCGTCGAACACCAGGTGCCGGACGAAGACCGCCTGATCGAGCACCCGCGCGGCCGTGGCGTAGGCCAGCAGCGACGGTTTCGCGCTGACGTCCCGGTTCATGAGCCCGAAGTGGTACTCGACGTTGCCGGAATCGGCGACCTGCGGCATCCCGAGCACGCTGTCATGGAACTGGTACCAGCACACCGCGCGCACTCCCGCCGCCCTCGCCATCACGAGCGTCAGCAGCACGTTCTCGGCCGCGTGCCGGTAGGTGTCGTTCCACCACGCGTTCGGCCGCGTGCAGGCGTAGGCCTCGGTGAGCCAGATCTCCTTGCGCCCGTACTCCTCCATGAGGGCCAGGATGTCGCGGAGCCCGCCGCCGAAGTTCCAGTACGTCCCGGTGGCCCCGGCTTCCCACGACTGGCCGCTGGGGATGTAGTCGGGCGTGAAGTTGCCGCGGCCGGGGTGGTAGGCGAAGCCGTCGATGAGGTCCCAGCCGCCCGCGGCATGGAAGTTCTGCACCCATGGCTTGTCCATGCCGGCCAGGCCGTTGTTGAGGATCTTCGGCGGGTTCGACAGCTGTCGGGCTCGCTGGACGACGGGCCACAGCGCCTTGTCGATGTAGGCCTGGGCCGCCTGTCCGGTGTTGAACGGGCGGTTCAGCTCGTTGCCGACCTCGAAGCAGCGAGCCCCGGCGTTCACGGCAGTGGTGAGGCTCGATTCCGCCCAGGCCGCCGCATCCGCGTCGCCGGCCGTGAGCGAGGGCTGCAGCTCGATGTTGTGGAACATGCCGCGCGCATCATAGGCCGACGGCGGAAGCCCCGGCCCGCCGTCGTACGCGATGCGTACCCACGCGATGCCGGCGCGCTGCCAGAGATCGAGCAGCGCCGCCGCGGAGGGCACGGGCAACCAGGGGTAGTTCGCGATGCCGAACATGCTGTCCTGCCCCGCCGTGTACGCGAAGGGCGGGAGGGTGGCGATCGTGGTGCGGGCGAACGCCTCGTCGGAGCCGACCGTCGCCGACACCTCCGTCGTGAGGATGCCCTGGGCGGGCGAGACGAGCGCGAACGAGTGCTGCACGGCAGAGCGGGCCGGGACCGACACCGGCACGGTCTGGTCGAAGAGCACCGTCCCGTCGAAATCGCGCACCCAGCACCGGAGCGACACCGTCTGCGCGGCGGCATCGCCGTTGGCGACAAGAGCGGTCAGCGTGATCTGCTGCCCGCCGCCGTCGCAGAGGTTGAAGTCGCGATCGGTCCAGATCTCGACGCCGAGCTTCTCGCCGGTGCCGATCACGGCGGTGGCCGATGGGCGGGTGTCGCCGAAGAAGAAGTCCGCGACGCTGAGGTGCGTGCCGTCGGCCTGCGTCCTGCCCGGCGCGTGGATCCAGGTGCTGCTGGACCACGCCTGACGCGAGCGTTCCAGCAGGAACATCCCGTGCTCCGATCCCCAGGTCGAGGCGTAGGCCACCCCCGCCGGGGTCTCGTACGGGATGCCGCCACCGGCATCCCGTACCCAGGAGACCACCGGCACGAAGCGGTCGGCTTCGGTGGCGGACTGGATCGCACGACTGAACAAGAAGCCCTCGGGGCGAAGCGTCGTCGGCCCGCTGACATGCCACTCCAGATGCGCGCGCTGCGTGGTGACGGTGACGAGGGCGTACACGCTCACCGCGCCGGCCGCGGCGGAGAAGGTGTAGTCCATGCGGATCGCCGGCGTCCCGTCGGCGAGGCTCACGAGCGAGGGCGTTCCCCCGGTCGACACCTGGACTCCCGCGTCCGAGTCCTTGATCTGGAACCGTGACCCCTGCGAGCGGACCACTCCGGCGGCGTTGCGGATGGCGATGCGCCCGCCGACGCTCGCGAGCACGCTGATCCCGCCCGCCGAGAGGGTCACGTCGCCGTCGGCGGCATGGGCACGGATGGGCGTGGGATCGGCGAGCAGCAGGACCCCCGCAGCGAGCGTTCCTCCGAGGAAGCCCCGGCGCGAGATCCCCGAACTTTGTGCGAACGTCATCGTCTCTCCAGCTCCGTTGATCGGCACGATCGTGATCATACGAATTATCACGATGCTTTACGCCAGTGTTCCGAAGAGCGCAGGAAGAGTCAAGACCGACTTGCGTGATCTGGTGATACGCATTAGCGTCATCTCCGGCAGGTGCCAATAGGCATTATCAGAGGAGATGGACACCGCATGTCACCGAAGACGCGCAAGGTCACGCAGAAGGAGATCGCCCGACTCGCCGGCGTGAGTCAGACGACCGTGTCGATGGTCCTGAACGACCGCGAAGGCACCAACGTCCGCATCCCCGAGGCCACGCGCGAGAGGGTGAAGCGAGCCATCGAGCAGTCGACGTACGTGGCGGATCCGGCAGCGCGACGCCTGGCCGGCCTCGACAACAAGATCATCGGGATCTTCACCTACGAGCCGGCGCTGTCGCCCGAGAGCATGGACTTCTACGGACCGCTGCTGACCGGCCTGGAACGCGCGGCGGAGCAGGCCGGATGCGACCTGCTGTTCTTCACGAGCTCGCCCGTCGAAGACGGCCGGCGTCGGCTGTTCCACCGCCAGACGCGGCTGCGCCTGGCGGACGGCTGCATCCTGCTCGGTCAGAACATGGACGGCGCCGACCTCGAACGCCTCGTCGACGAGGCGTTCCCGTTCGTCGCCATCGGGCGCCGCGACGAGACCGCCGCGATGGTCCCCTACGTCGGCGTCGACTACGCGAGCCTCACCGCGCAGCTGGTCGAGCGCGCATACGAGCTCGGCCACCGGCGCGGCGTGTACGTCCACCGCGACATCGACTCCCCCGCCGCCCGCGACCGCCGCGCGCAAGTCGCCGCGTCGGCGAACGGGCTCGGCATCCGGATCTCCGAGGCGGTCGTGCGCGACGATCTCGTCTCCGTGCGGGAAAGCGTGCGCGCGGGGGAGGCGAGCGTGCTCTTCGCGGAAGACACCATCCTCGCCGAGGACCTCGCTCACGCGCTCCGTCGCGACGGACTGTCGATCCCCGACGACGTCTCGCTCGCCGCGCTCGGCGAGGTGGGCGGTCACACCGTGTCCGGACACGCGCTGAGCGGCTTCCGCATCCCGAGGACACGCGTGGCCGCTGCCGCTCTCGACCTCGTGCAGTCGCTCATCCACCTGCCCGCGGAGGAGTGGCCCACGATCGAGCTGCAGCAGCTGCTCCGTGGCGCCGTCGAGAGCGGCGCCACCCTCGGAACCCGGACGGCTCGGTGATGGGCACACGGACCGTCCACGCCGACGTCGCCGTCATCGGGGGCGGCCTGGGCGGCGTCGCCGCGGCACTGGCGGCGCTGCGCCGCGGGCGGCGGGTCGTCCTCAGCGAGGAGTACCCGTGGATCGGGGGTCAGCTGACCTCGCAGGCGGTCCCGCCCGACGAGCACATCTGGGTCGAGCAGTTCGGCGTGACCTCGAGCTACCGCGCCCTGCGCGACGGCATCCGCCGCTACTACCGCGAGAACTACCCGCTCACGCACGCCGCTCGCGCTCAGAAGGCACTCAACCCGGGGCTGGGCCGGGTGAGCAAGCTCTGCCACGAGCCGACGGTCGCCGTCGCGGTGCTCACCGCGATGCTCGCCCCGTACCTCTCGGCGGGCCGGCTGATCGTGCTGCAGCCGTACGTCCCGACCGCTGCGGCTGTTGCCGGGAACCGCGTGGACACCGTGACGGTGCGCAGGGTCGGCGGCGACGACGAGGTGGTCATCGAGGCGCCTATGGTGCTGGACGCCACGGAGACCGGCGACCTGCTGCCCCTGACGGACACCGAGTACGTCGTCGGCGCCGAGGCCCGCGGCGACACCGGGGAGCCGAGCGCCCCCGAGATCGCGGACCCCGCCAATGTGCAGGCGATCTCCTGGTGCTTCGTGTTCGACCACGTCGCCGGCGACCACACCATCCCCCGCCCCGCGGACTACGATCGCTGGCGCACGTTCGAGCCGGAGTTCTGGGGCGCGCCGATGCTGTCGTTCGTCGCCCCGCATCCGCGGACCCTCGCCCCCGAGGAGCGGACGCTGAAGGTCAACCCGCCGGTCGTGGCACGCGCCGACGGCGAGCCGGATCCGCGCATCGACGCCGGTGACCGGGACCTGTGGGAGTTCCGACGCATCGCTGCCCGGGAGAACTTCGTCGAAGGCGCCTACGACAGCGACATCGTGCTCGCCAACTGGCCGCAGCTCGACTACCTCGGCGGCTCGATCATCGACACGCCCGACCGCGAACACCACCTCGCCGAGGCCAGAGCGCAGTCCCTCGCCTACCTGTACTGGCTGCAGACCGAGGCGCCCCGCCCCGACGGAGGCCGGGGATGGCCGGGCCTGCGTCCGCGCGGCGACGTCACGGGCACGGTCGACGGATTCGCACAGGCTCCGTACATCCGCGAGTCCCGCCGCATCGCCGCGATGCGCACGGTGCGCGAGCAGGACGTCTCGGTCGCAGCGCGCGGCAGTGCCGCACCCGCGACCTTCGACGACTCGGTGGGCGTCGGGATGTACCGCATCGACCTGCACCCCTCCACCGGCGGCGACAACTACATCGACGTGGAGTGCGCACCGTTCGAGATCCCCCTGGGGGCCCTCGTCCCGGTGCGCATGACGAACCTCCTGCCCGCGGCGAAGAACATCGGCACGACGCACATCACCAACGGGGCGTACCGCCTGCACCCCGTGGAGTGGAACGTCGGCGAATCCGCCGGGGAGCTCGCGGTCTTCTGCCTCGAGCACCGGATCACCCCCCAAGAGATCGTCTCCGACCCCGTCCTGACCCAGCGGCTGCAGAGCCGGCTGGTCGCCGCCGGGGTGGAGATCCACTGGCCGGACATCACCGGCTACTGAAGAAAGAAGAGAGATGAACACAGCAAGGAAGCTGCTCGGCACCGCGGCCGTCGTCGTCGCCGTCGGTGTCGTCGCCGGGTGCGGCAGCGCCGGGGCCCCGACCCCGGCACGCACCACAGCCGCTCCGGGGAGCGTCGATCTGCGCATGACGGTCTGGACGTCGAACGAGGCCCAACTGGCACTGTTCACCGGCATCGCGGACGCCTACAAGAAGGATCACGCCGAGATCGGCACGATCACCTTCGACAGCCTGCCGTTCGCCGACTACAACACCACCCTCACCACGCAGATCGCCGGCGGCAACGCCCCCGACCTGGCCTGGATGGGCGACCTGTCGCGCGACCTCATCACGGCCGGAGCGCTCGCGCCCCTCACCGAGACGCTGAAGGACACGGAGGGCTGGGACTACGACGATCTCCTCCAGAGCGTGACCGGGCAGTTCAGCCAGGACGGCCAGCTCTACGCCTACCCGTTCTCCAACTCGCCCTTCGCTCTCTACGTGAACGAGGACGTCCTCGCCCAGGCGGGGCAGAAGCTGTCGTCGTCGCCCACCTGGGACGAGGTGTCGAAGATCGGGTCCGCCGTGCATTCCGCGACGGGCAAGGCCGGGTTCGTCATCCGCGACTTCAACTACTCCGCATGGAACACCCTCGCGACCGTGTGGACGGGCTGGGGCGCCGAGGCCTGGAACGCCGACGGCACCCAGTGCGGCTTCGACTCCGACCAGATGGCGGGCGCGTTCACGTTCCTGCGCGACGCGATGGAGACGTCGGCCATGCCCGGGCCCGGGACCCAGGCCGACTTCTTCGCCGGCGACTCCGCGTTCACCATCGCGCAGGTCTCGCGCGCCGCGCTGCTGGACGGCTCGTTCCGCTACTCGGTCCACCCGCTTCCCACGGGTCCGGCCGGGGCGTACTCCGTGTTCGGGCAGGCCGGCGTCGGTGTGCTGCAGTCGAGCCCGCACGTGCAGGAGGCCACCGACTTCCTGTCGTACCTCACGGACCCCGAGAACGCCGCGAAGCTCGCACAGTTCTTCCCGCCGCCGCGCCAGTCGCTGCTCACCGGCGAGAAGCTCGCGGCGAACAACACGAAGCTCACCGCCGCGCAGCTGCAGGAGGTCGTCGTGGATCAGCTGCCGAACGCCGTGCCGCTGCCCAACCACACCCGGCCGGCCGAGATCGCGCAGAAGGCCAAGACGGCTCTGGATGCCATGTGGACACCCGGCGCCGACGTCCGCGCCGTGCTCTCCACGGTGTGCGACGCGATCGATCCCTTGCTGAGCAAATGACCGCGCCGACCCTGGTCGACACCCGCGGGGGGATGTCTGCGGACGTTCCCCCACGGGGCCCCCTCCCGCAGCGCCTCTTCTGGACGACGGGTCGCCGCGATGCGCTGACCGGCTACCTGTTCATCCTGCCGCAGCTGATCGGCGTGCTCGTCTTCGTGATCGTGCCCGTCGGGCTCGGCGTGTTCTACAGCATGAACGACTGGAACATCTTCACCGGGAAGATGCAGTTCGTCGGCGGCGAGCACTATGCGGCGGCGCTCAGCGATCCCCAGCTTCCCGCTGTGCTGGCGGCCACCGCGGCGTTCTCCGGCGGCGTGGTCGTGCTCAACATCGGTCTCGGTCTGCTGCTCGCCGTCCTGCTCAACCGCCGCTTCCGCGGCGTCACACTCTTCCGGACGCTCTTCTTCTCCCCGGTCGTCGTCTCGGTCGTCGCGTGGACCCTCGTCTGGGGTTTCCTCTTACAGGACAACGGCGGCATCAACGCGGTTCTGGAGGCCGTCGGCATCCCCGGAGCGAACTGGCTGCAGCAGGGATCGACGGCCATGCTCGCCGTGGTCTTCACCCAGGTCGTCCGCAGCGTCGGGATCAACATGATCCTCTTCCTCGCCGCGCTCCAGGGCGTGCCCGGCGAGCTCTACGAAGCCGCGCGCATCGACGGCGCCCGGCCGCGCACGATCTTCTTCCGCATCACGCTGCCGCTCATCTCGCCGACGCTGCTGCTGACGGCGATCATCACGATCGTCGGCGCGCTCCAGGCGTTCGCGCAGATCGCGGTCCTCACCGAAGGCGGTCCCGGGCTGTCGACCACCGTCCTCGTCTACTACGTGTACCAGCAGGCCTTCGCATTCAACGACATCGGCTACGGCTCGACGCTCGCACTGATGCTCCTGTCCTTCGTCCTGCTGCTGACCCTGCTGCAGTGGCAGCTGCGCAAGAAGTGGGTGTTCTATGAGAGCTGATCAGCGCCGTGCGGCCGCCCTCGTCCGCCGCGTCGTCCTCTACCTGGCCCTCTGCGTGCTCGCCGCGCCGTTCGTGATCCCCACGGTGTGGATGATCACGTCATCGTTCAAGCCGCTGAACGAGATCTTCCAGGTGCCGCCGTCGCTCTTCGCGGCGCAGCCGAGCTGGGACGCGTACGCCGAGGCGTTCTCGTTCCAGCCCTTCGCACGGCAGTACTTCAACAGCGTGTACATCGCGATCGTCGTGACCGTCGTCACCATGATCGTGTCCAGCCTCGCCGGATACGCCTTCGCACGGATCCGTTTCGTCGGCAGCAACGTGCTGTTCCTCGTCGTGCTGGTCGGGCTGCTCGTGCCGAGCGAGGTGACGATCGTGCCGTTGTTCCAGATGTTCAAGGGCTGGGGCATGATCAACACCCACTGGCCGCTCATCCTGGTCACCGCGCTCGCCGGCCCGTGCGTGCTGGCGACCTTCATCATGCGCCAGTTCTTCCTCACCCTGCCGGTCGAGCTGGAGGAGGCCGCCCGGCTGGACGGTCTCGGCCGGCCGGCCATCTGGTGGCGGATCGCCCTGCCGCTGGCGGGCCCCGCGCTCTCGGCGGTCGCGATCCTCACGTTCCTGAGCTCGTGGAACCTGTACCTCGAGCCCACCGTGTATCTGACGTCCCCGGAGCTGTTCACCCTTCCGCAGGCGCTCACGCGCTTCACCGACGCCTACGGCGGCGAGATGTGGAACGTCCAGCTCGCGGCGGCGACGATGACGGTGGTGCCCGTGCTCGTGGTGTTCCTCATCGCGCAGCGGCAGTTCGTCGAGGGTCTCGCGCACTCGGGGCTCAAGGGGTGAGCGCCGACCTCGACTGGTGGCGGACCGCGGTGGTGTACGAGGTCTATCCCCGGAGCCTCCGGGACGCCGACGGCGACGGGGTCGGCGACCTCGAGGGCGTCCGGCAGGCGCTGCCCTATCTCCACTCCCTCGGAGTCGACGCCCTGTGGTTCACCCCCTGGTACGTCTCACCGTTCGCGGACGGCGGCTACGACGTCGCGGACTACCGCGCGATCGACCCGCGGCTGGGGAGTCTCGCCGACGCGGAGCGACTGATCGCAGACGCGCGAGACCACGGCATCCGCACGATCGTCGACATCGTCCCCAACCACGTCTCGTCGGCGCACCGGTGGTTCCGCGAGGCGCTCGCGGCAGAGCCGGGATCGGATGCACGCGCCCGATTCTGGTTCCGCGCCGGATCCGGGCCGGACGGCGGCGAACCGCCGACGCACTGGCGCAACAACTTCGCCGGTCCGACGTGGACGCGGACGACCGACCGCGAGGGCCTTCCCGGTGAGTGGTACCTGCACCTCTTCGACCCCGCGCAGCCCGATCTCGACTGGCGTCATCCCGATGTCGGCAAGGAGCACGAGGAGATCCTGCGGTTCTGGTTCGACCGCGGAGTCGCCGGCGTCCGGGTGGACTCGGCCGCGCACATCATGAAGGACCCGTCGCTTCCCGAGGACGACGGCAGCCACGCTCCCGGCGCGCACCCCAACCTCGACCGCGACGAGGTGCACCCGGTCTACCGCCGGTGGCGGGAGATCGCGGACGGATACGACGAGCCCCGCGTGCTCGTCGGCGAGGTGTGGCTCCCCGATGCCGAACGATTCTCGCGCTACCTCGATCGGGAGATGCATACGGCGTTCAACTTCGACCTCATGACCCGCGGATGGGATGCGGCCGGGTTCCGCGACTCGATCGACACCATGCGCGTGGCGCACGCACGCGTCGGCGCCCCCTGCACCTGGGTGCTGTCGAATCACGACGTCACGCGCCCAGTGACGCGGTACGGACGCGCCGACACCTCGTTCGCGTTCGAGCGGAAGGCCTGGGGCGTTCCCACCGACCTTGCGCTGGGCACCCGGCGCGCCCGGGCTGCCGCGCTCCTCACGGCCGCCCTGCCGGGCTCGCTGTACCTGTATCAGGGCGACGAGCTGGGCCTGCCCGAGGTCGAAGACCTCCCGCGGGATGCGCTCGAGGACCCGATGTATCTGCGATCGGGCGGGGAGAACCCCGGACGGGACGGATGCCGCGTGCCGATCCCGTGGGCGGGCGAGGACCCGCCCTTCGGGTTCTCGCACGCGGGGGTGCGGCCGTGGCTGCCTCAGCCGCCGGCGTGGCGGGAGCTCTCGATCGAGCGGCAGAGTCGCGACCCCGACTCGATGCTGTCGCTGTACCGGCGAGCGCTGGCCGTGCGCCGGTCCTCGGCCGATCTGCGGACCGGCGGCTTCTCGTGGGTCGAGCTGTCGTCGGGGGTCTGCGCCTTCCGGCGCGGATCGCTCGTGAGCATCACGGTCTTCGACGGCGAGCCGGTGCCGCTGCCATCGGCCTGGGAGATCGTGCTCTCCAGCGATCCGCGCATCCCCGCAGGATGCGGAGACGCGGCCGCGAGACCCCGTCCGATCCCGACCGACACGACCGTGTGGGTCCGCGACCCCGCCGGCTCTATCCCCGCCGTTCCCGAAACGAACAACATGCGTGCGAGGAACGGCGCGACATCTCTCCGTGGCTGATGGTCAGGTCGAGCGCTTCGAGCACTCGTAGTCCGGCATCGGGTTTCAGCGGTGATCCTCGTCGACGCGCTATCTGCTCCTCGGGCGGACCCGGCGTCGACCTCGGATGACTCTTCGCAGATGATCCGCCAGCGACGGCACAGGCGCGCGCCGTCCCTGCACCTTTGCCGACGGCAGGGGTAGTCGCCCGGATCACAGAGTCAGACCGGGAACGGGAAGAGCATCGAGAACGAGGAGGTGACGAGAATGGTGCAGACAACGGTCGATCAGTCCGGCGCCGGAGACGAGTTCGGATACCCGCTCGACCAGTCCGGCGCCGGAGACGAGTTCGGATACCCGCTCGACACCACAGCCGACCGTCGATTCCACAGTCCGATCGAGTTGCCCCCGACGGCAAGTCCCGCCGACCATGAACGGCACGCCGCGGCCTACGAGGCCTGCCAGAAGCGCTTCTCGGACTCTTCTCGCGCCCGTCGTCGACCGAGCGGAGAAGACACGACAGCATCTCCAGACGCAGATGCGTAGCTATCCAGCCGCAGGAGCTCGCAGTTCTCGGAGAGAGTCGCCTTACTCGGAGTGCTGCTCCTCGTCCTGCGCGGCGAGGCGCACGCGGGACGGATGACTCGCTGCTCTCGTGCGCGCTCACTGCCGCAAACGCGGATCAGCCCCGCTCGAAAGCGGGGCTGATCCGGTGAAAGTGGCGGTGACGGTGGGATTTGAACCCCCATGACAGCCGCATCACCACGCGACAGCCACACAGATCCCTGTTATTACGCGGACTTTCAGTCAACGGAGCCACGCTCGGAGAGCCTCAATCACGAGTTCTGTTGCCACGGTGTTGCCACCGAACGACGCAGCAACCTGTCCGCCTCGGAGAGTCTGACTACAGACTGGACCGGCGTCACCAGTCACGCAAAGAAGAGACGAGCAATTGTCCCCCACGCCGCCGCGCTCACCAAGAAGGTGACGACCGCCGAGAGGAGCACTCGGGCGATGTAGTCGGAATTTCGGCATAACTTGTAGAACTTTGGATGTACAACTATCAGAGCGTCGATTCGCTCCTGCTCAGTCGGATGCACGTACCGCTTAACAGCGTGGTATACAAACAGATCTGTGAAGATCGTGGCTTTCAGCAGGCTGGCCAGGAATCGAATTCCTGGAACTTGGTCCTCAAGTCGCGCGGTCTGATCCGGAGCGGGATCAGCTGGGCTTGTTTCAAGCTCCTGGGCATGATTCTTTGCGGTTTCGAACTCCCGGACTTCCGCTTCGGTAATTGGATGCGCTGATCCGTCGCTCGCAGCAGACGGATCGTTGCCTTCAACCTCGCGCAAGGCCCAGATTCACAAGACGAAAGTTCATCGCGTCGACGGACACGTCAAACTGCGCGGCAAGCTGGTACACGCTCGCACCGACACGCGCTGCGCGCCGAACCTCATCTTCGGGCATCAGGAGTTCGGCAGCGAACCTGTTTGCAAAGATCTCTTCGGTGTCCGTTCCACATGAAGAAAGTGAGTCTCTCTTGTGAAGGAAAGGATTGGAAACGCGATCAGGATCATTCAGAATTGCGATGTAGTGGCCCAGCTCATGGGCGACAGTAAACCGCTGACGCTTAGGCGCATGTTCGCTATTCACCAAGATATCGGTTCCAGCAACATCGCTTACCTTTGCGATCATGCCCGACGTCGTGTTCGGCAAAACAACCTCGTAGACATTCACACCCAGTGAACGAGCTACAGCAACAGGATCGACGGGAAGCCTCGGCGCTCCGCCATGGTGGTAAGCGCGAAGCGTCTCTTGCGCCGCGCGCTGTGGGGTCATCGTTGCGCTAGACACTTTGCTCCTCTCCACGGTCGGGCATCTGTGGTATGCGTCCAGTGTGGCAGACCCTTGGGACACTGGCGATGATTCACGCGAACCAATTTGGAGGGACGGGCTGCATGAACACCACACTCGGACTGATGCACTCCGGGCAGGCGCTCCGGTTGACATCCACGGGCGTCACGGCGCCTACTGTTCGAGGAACATCCCGTCGTCATCGGGGTCGTCGAGGTCCGCTTCTACGAAGAGGCGTTGCTCCTCGAGTTGGCGGTCGAGGATTGCTCGCCAGTCCGGGTGTTGCTTGATGCTCTCAAGCACCATGCCCGCCAACCAGTGCGCCACATGGGTGCCGTCGTACTCGCTCCGTGCGATCTCGCGATGTAGCTGTTGGTAGGCGTCGTGGTCGTCGCGTGCACAGGCGTCCAGCATCCTCAGACCGAAGTACTTGAGTTTGTCGCTGTCGCTCATCAGAACGCTCCCCTTGCCTCTCGTGCCATCTGCCGTACCGCCAAACGCGGATCGTTCGACTGGGCGATGAACGTCTGTGAGATGGGCCTCATCTGACCGCTGATAAGCCCTTCACTGCTTCGAGTGTCTGCCCCTTCCCCGGTGGCCGAGGTAACCGCGACACGTGCGCGATTGGCGACGGCTGTCGTCTACCACCGGTAGAGAACGCCAGGGCCTTCCTCACGGTCTTCATCAGGTGCCTCGACCGTCCATCCGTGATCGCGGAGCACGTCGGCCGCCTCATCTTGAAGATCTCGCACGGTCGATCGGAACTGCATGCGACGCCACTTTGCTCGGCCCGCCCGAACGGCTGTCTCCCATCCTGGCTCGTGATCGATGCCAAACTCGCGCACCAAGAACTCGAGTACGTCTTCCATGCAGGGGCGGAACCGCTCGCCGCCGACCGGGAAGTGAAGCGATGACATGTCGTGGGGCTTGCGCACCACGTCCGCCCTCACCGCATGGGCGCGGCCCAAGAGATGAGAGAGCGAGCCGCGGTCAGCGTGCACATGCCAGTGGGACAGCGGAGCGGACTCGGAGATCGCCGCGTCGAACTCTTGGCGAACGAGAGGAGTTCGGTCGAGCGTCGAATGCACGGCGACCTTTGACCGCCAGGCTTTCAGGTACTTTCCGGAGCTATCGAGTCCGAGATAGACCTGCACACCGAGCGTTGCCAGTTGCTCCCCGTCGACGAATAGGGGCACGCGCTGATGCGCCGGCTCATCGCCCTCTGGCCTCACAACGTATCGCCCGCCATGCGCGACTGAAACGAACTGGAAGTTCCCCGGGAGCACGCCCGAAATCGTGTCCTGCATCTCCTGAGCGAAAGCGGCCGCGCGGGAGTTCAGGTCAATCATGCTCGGACCGGTCAGTCGTCGGCACCGAGGAGGAACTCGATCTCGTCGAGCTCTTCCTTCGCTTCCCACTCCTCAGCCGAGAGACTCCGGGTGGCACGCGCCGCCTCGAACTCGGACTCATTCAGTTCAATACGTCGCAGGATCTCCACGCGGCGAGCCAGTAGCTTCTCACGGGAGACGTCGATTACGGGTGCCATGGCATCCTCCTGTGCTCGATGGGATTCAGAGTAGACCACCAACCTCCGACATCGCCCCAGCTGACCGCATTAGACAGCGTGCGCGGTGAGAGGCCGCCCCGCCCAGCATCGGCCTCTTGCAGCAGTCCCGAGTGAAAACTCCCGTGATAAACGTGATCAGACCCCGAGAACGTCGACGATCTGTTGCACGACTGGCAAGCGGCATCATCCCGGGATGTCCGCGTTTACGCTGGCGTCATGAGCATGTTCTCGGCCGACGACCCTCTCGCCCGGCAGATCGAAGCCGCGTATCTCGAAGCGTGGGCGGCGCTCTCGACATCCCTCAAAGCAAAACTCCGAAGTGGAGCTGAAACGCTAGACAGCGAGGAGGTACGCGAACTCGCGCGGCTCCCCCACCCGCTTTTGACCTTGTCGTACTGGCTGGAGGAGCATGCGAACGCACGCTGGAACGTCTCTTTCACCTTCGCGGAGTGGGCGAGGCGAGAGGCACCCGACGACGTCTAACGCTCACGCATCGTCGAACGTCTCGCGGCCCCACGCCATGAGCTTTCTCGCGCAGCTCTGGAGCGTCCGCGATCGGGCGCGGCAAAGCCGCCGCATAGGGAGTAGGTTGAGCGCAGCCGAATCGGGGATCGGCCCGCTCGGCGTTCTCGACGCAACCAGGGGGAAACATGACAGTTCCGCAGCCCGTCGTCCAGCCGCCCGCACCTGCAGAGAAGCAGGGCAATGGGCTCGGCTTGGCTGCTCTCATCGTTGGCATCGTCGCCTTCGTGCTCGCGGTGATTCCGTTCGCGAGTTTCATCGCGTGGCTGCCGGCGATCGCCGCCATCGTGCTCGGTATCATCGGCCTCGTCCTCAAAGGCCGGAAGCGCCTCTTCGCAGGCCTCGGGCTCGGTATCGGCGCGGTCGCGTGGCTGATCGCGATCGTCGTCTCGATCGCATCCCTCGCGGGCGTGGGGTCTGCGGTGAGCAGCGCGGTGAAGACGGCCGCGGCCGCTGCATCCGAGACTCCCGCTGTTGCCGAGACTGCCGTTGCTCAGACGCCCTCCACGGCACCCTCGTCGACGCCGGTCGCGGCAGCAACGGCCGAGGCCGCGGCTCCGGCCGCTCCGGCCGCTCCGGCGCTGACTGTGGCGCAGAAGAACGCGGCCAGCAAGGCGAAAAGCTACTTGAACATGACCGGGTTCTCGCGCGATGGGCTCATCGACCAGCTCGTCTTCGAGAAGTTCGACGCCTCCGACGCGGCCGTGGGGATCGACAGCCTCAACGTCGACTGGAATCAGCAGGCCGCCCGTAAGGCGAAGAGCTACCTCGACATGACGGGGTTCTCGCGCGACGGTCTCATCGAGCAGCTCGTCTTCGAGAAGTTCACCCAGGAGCAAGCCGAGGCCGGAGCCACCGCCAACGGGCTGTGATGTCGGTGGCCGCGGCGTAGCATCGTGGTTCCGGCCGGAGGAAGGACACTCCGATGCCCCGGTCCACACCCAGCCCCGACAAGCTGCTCGGACTCGCAATCTCCGCGGCTCTGTCCCGTAACGAGTTCACGTCCGATCCCGGCCCGGTGATCGACGAGGTCCGCGAGCTCGGCCGCGGCCGCGGCCGCGACGACATCCTCGACCCCGACGTCGGCCGATGGGTCGGCTTCTACCGGATCGCGGAGACGGCGATGCTGTGCGACGCTCTCCTCGCCGCGTTCCCCGAGTGTGAAGCGTGGGTGCCGCTCGGCGTCGAGCGTCGCGACGGGCTCGTCCACGGGACGCACGACTTCACCCGCATACACGATGAATAGCGGCCCCCAGCGTCGCCTCCTAGTCGGAGCGACGCCGGGGGCGCGGTGATAGTCAGGCGGGCAGGGCGTGGATTGTGGCGGTGACAGCGTCCGCGAGGCGTCGGGCGGAGGCGGTGTCGAGGACAGCCCTGGTCCGGCCGCCATCCACCGGGGTCACGACGATCCGCGGGCACTCGTCGCCGAGAGCATGGAGCGCGACGTCCGCCTCTTCCGCGCGGTCCTCGCCGCCATTCCACCCCACAACGATGGCGACGACGGTGGAGTCCCCGACCCCGTCCCAGTCGGGGTCCGCGTGGGCTGGCTTCGCGGTGCTCGTCGCAGATGCTCAGGATGCCGTCCGGCGCGGGATCAGTGAAGCTCCGTGATGGCAGATAGAAGTGCTGACCTACGGTGCGGTGCAGGATAGCGCCTTCAACGCTTGCGACTTCCATTCCGTTACGTTGGCACGACGAGTATTGTCCGAACGCGGATGAATGAGCACAGCTCACGGGCCCGGCGCGGCCACCCCGCGCCCGATCCAGCCGCCGTCGCGCCCGAGTGCGACATCGTGTTCCGGCCTTGACCGCTATGCTCAGCCTCACACTCTGAGGGGGAGAACATGAGCGAATCGGAAGCCGCTGTGCCCGAGGTGGACGCGTCGAAGCCTCCGCTCCGCGACCGGACAGTGAGGCTCACGACTGTCGCCATCGCTGTGGCCGTCGCGCTAGTGGTGGGTGTTGGCGCTTCCGTCGGGACCTTGCTCCCGATGGTGATCGGGCAGGGCAACCAGATCGCGGCGCTGGCGTCGGACGTAGACCAGGCTAAGAAGGACCAGGCCACTGAGGGAAGCCGACGCGCGAACGCTGAGGCCGCCCTCGCGAGCGCGAAGCAAGACATAGCCAAACGCGAGGCCGATGTCGCCGCACGCGAAGCCGCAGTGAAGAAAACCGAGCAGCAGGTAGCGGCGAACAGCTTTGGTGAAGGCATCCGGCTCGTCGGCAAGAACACTGCGCCCGGCGTCTACACGACCGGCACCATCACGTCTGGCCGGTGCTACTACGTCTGGAAGACCAGCACGGCATCTGACGCCGACATCGTGGACAACAACATCGTGAAGTCGGGCACCGCTACCGTCACTCTTCGAGACGGCGAGGTCTTCTCTTCGAACAGTTGCGGCACGTGGACTAAGCAGGACTGATCGGCGCACGCGGTAGCGCTGCAGCGCGCGGACGAGCATCGGGTTCCCCACGCCACGGATGTTACATCCGGGCGAGGATCTCGGCTTTCTTCGCCGCGAACTCGTCTTCGGTGAGGATCCCCGCGTCACGCAGCGTGGCTAGCTGTTGCAGCTGACCCACGTAGTCCGGTTGGGGCACGGCAGGAGCGACCGTGGGCGTAGGTGAAGACACATGCACGGGCGGTTGGTAGGAACCGTTGACGAGCTGCATCAACGTCGACTTGATCTGCTCCGCCTCCGCATGCCCGATGCGCATATCGATCGTGTTCCCCGCCGTGATCACCTGAACGATCGTCTGGAAGCCCTTGCCCTTCTTCGAGGTGACGGACGTGATCGATCGGATCGGGATGATCTCGCTCGACTGTTTGCGAGTGAAGCCCGTCTTCGCGTACGACACTCCGAGCGTCATCACAGCCAGACCGGCCTTCGCTCCGGCACCGAGACGACCGCGCCACTGCCACTCGATCCGGTCCGGCCACACGAACACCCGTGCATTCTTGCCCGCGATGTGCGATACGAAATCGAGAAGCGGAGCCGAGCGCCCGTCTCCGAGACGCAGATTGGTTGCCTCTGGCTCTTCGTCCCCGGCGTCCGTCTTCGGACGGTGCTGGTCGGTCCATTGGGACCCATCCCAGTACGTCTCGTAGTCACCGTTCGGATACCAGCCCGCAGGCGCCCCCGTGCTCATGCCGTCGAGTATGCCAGTCGGCGCGCGTGCGCCATACAGCACCACTTCCCTCGACATCCGTGGGCTGATTGGGTGTTGATCGGACTTATCCGCCCTGGCGAGACCCGCACCATCGAAGTCGAAGGCGCGTCGACCGCGGAACTTGCGCGGCTCGTTGAGGCGCAGCCCCCTCAGGGGTGGGAGGTCACGGAGATCCCGGTGCGGATGAGCAAGGGATCCACGGCTTGTCGGCGACGGTGACGATCCCCCGGCTACCTTCGTAGAGGCAGCCGGGGCCGTACGGTATCGGTGACGGGGTGTAGGGTCGCGAGCCCAACACCCGCTCCGGAAGGGCACGACACCATGGCTGATCAGGAATCTATGGTCCCGTCTATCGACGAGATCGACGGGAACCCCGACCACTACACCGTCACCGAATCCGCGGTCGCGGAGATCAACGCAAAGAACGCCGAACGGGACCGCATCCGCGAGTGGTGGGGCCAGTAGCCCCTACTCCGTGGGATGGCGTCGCGGAGCTTTCCAGCGGGTAAGCGCGGCGGCGCATCCCCTGCGCGCGACCAAGCCAGGCACAACAACCTCAATAACCCTGCCCGCAAGTACTTCGCCATCGCCCTCTTGGACGGCGACAAACGGTCAGATGACGGCTATAACCCCGGGAGCACATCCTGGCTCAACCTCGGTGACGACCAACCCTACGTCACCTTCATTCCGGGGACAGATCATCCGGAGGCGGTCATCCTGGACACCCTTTCTGCGGACATCGCCGAGAAAGGGAAGGTGCTGCCGCGCCTCACTTTGGCGCTCCAGATGGGACACCGCGCATCAGACCGAGGTTCGACATGGGCGAACTTCCACGACGACGACGTGCGCGCGATGTGGGACCCGGTGCGACCTCTGCTACCTCTGCTTTCGGACGCAACTCACTGAAACGCCGAAACGCCCCCTCGAACCCGCCGTGATGGCGATGATCGGTCACGATCTTCGTCCTCGCAGCGCTCGTGGTCAGGGAAACAGCCGATGACGGTGGTGCGGATCTGGTGGTTGAGGATGATAGTGGCGTGAATGTGCCCGCCGATGGTGTTGGGGTTTTCGTTTCGGAATCGTGTGGCGATGTCGATGATGTCGTCTTGGTCGCCCCACCGGTCGATGGTGAATGTTTGAGGCCGGGGCTGCGTCCACATGCCGGGGGTGTCGAATCGTTCGGGTTCGAAGTTGGTGGCGGAGTCGTAGGCGTACCGGACAATCTTGTCGGAGCCGTCCGGGTAGCCGATGATGCAGATGCGTTCGTCGGTGTGGGTGCCGCGCTCGGCGGTGTACTCGGTCCAGAAGGTGCGGAGGACGTTGGGCGCGGTGTGGTTGAGGTCGTCGATGTCGCGGATGGAGTGAGGGATGCGGCGGACGTAGTCCTCCCACAGCCAGCCGAACTGCGACGTTCCCATGGAGACCATGGCGAGGTTCAGGTGCGGGAGGGGGATCACTTTCGAGGCGAACCCGATTGGGGTCTGGTCGTTGTGGTCGCTGATGAGGGTGTCGGTGACGATCATGGCGGAGTCGTCGCGCTGGTCGAAGATGACGAGGGTCACAGGGGCATTCCTTCCAGGGGGATGAGGTGGTGGGTCGGCAGGGTGATGAGGTCTCCGGGCGCGTAGGCGGTGGCGGGAGAGGTGTAGTCGTAGAGACCTCCGTTGGCGTTCGGTGCGGGTCCGAAGATCTGCTGGTAGCCGGCGGGTTGGGCGGACATGACGGCTTCGAGGGTGACGGTCCGGCCTTGCCATTGGTTGAGCCAGGCGACCATTTCGGTGGTCGCGGCGGCGGTGTTGGCGATGACGTTCCACTCGGTTTGGGAGGGGATGCGGTAGATCTGGTCCGCGAGCGCGGTGGCTTGTTCGGTGTTGTAGCCGAGTTGGGTGGCGCGGTCGATGAGTGCTTGCCGGCCGGCTTCGAGGGTGGCCCGGTAGGCGTCGGTGTTCGAGTCGAGGTCGAACTGTGCTTTCGCGGCTGCTTGGGACTTCTCGGCGAGGTCGACGATCAGGTCCATGTTGTCCCTGCCGGCCTGGGTGGTGACGTCCAGGGTGGTCGCGTACCCGTCGGTGCCTTCTGTGGCTTTCCTGATCTGTTCGTCGAGTTTGGCGACCGCGTCCTGGTAGTCGATGTTCTTGGTGATCGCGTCCTGCCCGACACCGTTGGCTTTGTTGATCTGGTCGACGAGTTTGTCGAGCTCGGAGGCGAGGTTGTCGACCGCGTCGCCTTCGGCGAGGTACTGCTGCGCGGCGCTCTGGGCACCCTGAGCGGACTTCTCCGTCGCGTCGGTGACGCCCTGGGTGGCTTGTTCTTTCTGCTTCGCGAGGCGGGCGGCTTCGTCGAGGGAGTCCGCTTCGCCCTGCACCCCGGACTGGACCTTCAACGCGGCGCGTTCGAGGTCTTGCTGAGACAGGCCGAGCCGGTTCGCTTCATCGGCGGCGAACCCGGAGTCCTCCCTGATCCGTTTCAGGTAGGGGCTGAGCTGCTCGATCGCTTTCGACGACCCGACCGCAGCGTCGGTGACCGTGGACAGGCTCAGGTGCAGCTTCTCCGCCGAGTCGAGCACCGACCCGGGGCCGCTGATCTTCCCGAACAGGTTGTCCCACATGCCCGGGGTCTTGGACAGGTTCTCCGCGGCGAGCTTCTTCGTCGCCTCCGTGACCCGCAGCGTCCCATCCTCGAGGGTGTCCGCGTACGCCTGCGCCTGGGCCTGGGCGCGGGCCTCGGCCTGCTTCTGCGCGATCCCGACAACGATCGTCAGCAGACCAGCCAGAGCAAGCCCGGCACCTCCCGCACTCAGGCCGAGAGACTTCATCGAGATCCCTGCACCGTCGATCGTGGCTTTCAGTTCGATGAACTTCGGGACCGCGAGCATCGCCGTCCCACCCGCGAGCGCCACCGCGGCGGTCACCCCGCCGATCGCGAGCACCGCATGCTGGACAGGCTCGGGAAGATCGGAGTACATCTGCACCAAGCCCGTGAGCGCCTGCGTGACCGTCCGGAGCGTCTCGTTCGCCCCCGACCCGGTCTGGATCAGGGCCGAATCCAGCGCTCCCGAGAGGGCCTCGAGATCGCCCCGCAAGTTGTCGAGGCGTTTCCGGGCTTGCTCGGCCGCGTAGCCGGCGTCGTTGGTCTGGTCGATGTACCGCTGGATACCCGCCGCGCCCTGCTGGTAGAGCACGTTCGCCGACCGGAGGGCGTCGTTTCCGAAGACCTGAGCGAGGGCGGCGTTACGCTGCTCATCCGACAAGCCCCCGAGCTTGGTCTGCAGCTGCCCCGCGATCTGGGTGAAGGAGAGCATCTTGCCGGTGCCGTCGTAGAAGCTCAGCCCGTACTGGTCCATCACCGCCCGGGACTTGTCCGTCGGCGCCTGCAGGGCGATAATCGCGGTCTTCAGCGACGTGCCAGCATCGGAGCCAAGGAGACCGGCGTCGGCGAAAGCGGCGAGCACACCCGTGGTGTCCTCGATCGACTGCCCCGCACCGTGCGCGACAAGACCCGCCTGGTTCAGAGCCTGCGACAGGTCGCTGACATCCCCGACAGCCTTACCCGCGCCCGCCGCGAGCAGGTCCGCCACGTGAGGGACGTCTTTGCCTTCCAGAGCGAACTGCTTTGTCGCGATCGCGGCGGTCTGCGCAGCGTCCGCGACCGACATCTGCCCCGCGGCCGCGAGAGCAAGCGCACCATTCAGCCCGCCGGTGAGGATCTGCTGAGTGCTCAGGCCCGCCTTCGCGAGCTCCTCGATCGCACCAGCCGCGTCCGTCGCAGAGAACACCGTCGACGCGCCCGCGTCGATAGCGGCCTTCCGGAGGGCATCCATGTTCTCTGCCGTCTCACCGGTCGCTGCCTCCACGTTCGACATCGCCGCGTCGAACTCCGCGAACTTCGCGATCGCCACACCCACGCCCGCGGCGATGACCGCACCCATCGCGACCCCCGCTTTCCCGACCGCGTCGAACGCGGCCCGCGACTGCGCCAGCTTCTCACCCTCCGTCCCCACCGTCCGGGTCGCCTGCGCGGCCTCGAGCATGCCCTTCTTGTACTCCGCCACCTGAGCGGACAGGGTGACCTTAACTACGCGATCAGCCATCAGAGGCCTCCTTCTCGTTCTTCGCCGCGGTCGCAGCCTTCAGCTGTTGCACGTGCCGGCCCCAGTGAATCCACCACAGCGCGGCCACAATGTCTGACCGGAACGGTGCCGCGATCAACGCCACGACCTGCACCCACTCCTCGGCCGTTGGATGTTCCCCGTCGATAACGATCCGGTCGACCGGGAACCGTGCGAGCACCGTGTCCGTGTTCGCACCAATTCGGACATCCTCGGTATTGCCCGGACGGGGAGGCGCAGTAGCCGTCAGATCGCACCACTCGAAGCCGCGCACCTCCGTCAACACGACCTCAACGACCGTCTCACCGAACGCCATCTCGAACGGCACAGACTCCATCCGCTGCTCACGCGCACACGCGATCAACGCAGAAAGGCGGGAGCGAGGAGCTTCCTCGACGGCTTCCGCGGCCCTTTGATCCGGTTCTGTGGCTTGATCGAGTAACTGCTGAATCGTCATCGGGTACCCCAGTCAGGATCGTTCTGCTTCATTTCTCGGATGAGGGCTTTGGTGCAGAGCGCGAGCAGTTCCTCGCGGAACGGTGACCCGATCTATGGGCCGCCGAGGCGCTTGTCCGGCCACGAACGGCGTGAGTCGCCCATCAGGGTGAAGCACGTAGGCGTCGGACACCGCGGGAACGCGAGTTCCCCGCGGAAGCTCCCACCGCCCAACTACGAAGGCGTCACCGGTCGAGATAGACGCGAGACGGCGACGGTGATGAGCGCTCAAGACACTCGGGTCGGGAAGGATCTCGTTCGGCGCGACAGCGGCCAGGGTGAGCATCTGGGCTTCTGCGCGGAGGCGAAAGTGCTCCACCAGCCCCGAGACAGCTCCTCGCTTGCCCACAGATTTAAGACGCGCCATCAGCCGCTCACCACCCTCAACCGCGGCTCACTCTTCGAAGAAACCCGCTTCGCATGCATCGCCTCCGCAGCGCGCTGCTTCTTCGGATCCTTCGCGACATCGTCATCAGAAGGGATCCGAAGCTCCGCGAGATACTTACCCAACTGAGCACGCTGCAACCGAATCTCAGTGATCAACGGGTTCATACGAACCTGCCCCTGCGAACCAACCACCAACAAGCCCTGATCCGCCAGCAACGCTTCGAGCTTCTGGATGTCGTCGGCCTGCGCGACCGCAAGAGCCAACACCTCAAGCTCTCGATCGTCCCAGTCGACCACCCGCGAGATACGCTTCCGAAGCGCCTCACCAGCAGAACTACGAACCATCACGCCCCACAAAAAAAACGGCTTGCCCTGCATTGCAGGCATCGAAATCCGCAGGTCCCCGGAGGTACCTGGGGAGGAGGGGGAGGGGGTCCCGGGCGCACCTTCCGGGCGTCGAGACGTGGACACGTCACTCATGCTCTTCTCCTTTCGTCGGTGAGGGGTGCGGGTGGGTTCACGCGTCCGCACGTAGCCTGTCTTGTCAGTCGTCATCACCCCAGTCCCGGGTGCGTCCGGGGAGGAGCGAGGACGGTGCGGTCTCGGCCTCGGGCTCTTCCTCCTGGTGCAGGGGCGCATGCCGGGACTTGTAAAGCTCACGCCCACGGTTCGTTAGTCCCGTGTAGTCGGGGCGCTCCTCCGGATTCCGCATCCGCCGCTCGCGCGCGATCTGCATTGCGGCTCGTCGGAGGTCTCTCGTCGATGGACGGGCGATGGCATTCTCGCCTGCGATTCGGCGGATGCGGTCAGCCGTCGTCTCGACGAGAGCTCCGTCGGTCAGCTGCATGTTTGCGGTGAGCATGGTGGCGGTCCGCTCAGGAAGTTCGACCCAGCTTCGCTCAGCGGCTTGATGGAGCACCGCGTAGGCAAGGGAGGTGTCGTTGGTGCGGAGGGCGCGTTCGAGGATTCGCTCGGCTTCCGCGGATGTGGTGATGCGTTCGGCTCGGTCGTGCGCGTCACGGATTGCGATGATGTCCCGGGGCGGTGCGAGGCGTTCGATGCGCTGCGCTAGGGCCTTGAGCGTCATGTCATTGTTCCCTCCGTCGGCTTTGGACGTATGTGTGAGCTTCGTTGGGGTTGATGAGCCACGTGTTGCCCCATTTGGTGGCGGGGAGGATCCCGTCAGAGATGTCTTTGCGGATCGTGCGTTCGGCTCTTCCTGTTGCTCGTGCGAGCTTTCTTACTGTCCAGCCATCAGCTTCCTCGGATGCCGCGGGATGCCGCGGTTCGGTGCCGTTTGCGGCATCGGCCGAGTAAGCAAGCACAGTGATGTCGTGAAGCAGCCTGTAGGCGGGCGAGTCATCACCGCGAAGCCGCTTCCGAACCTCGCTCAGATTGGTGAGCTGCAACAGCATCCGGAACTCTGTCCGGGTAACGAACATGCCCGGCTCCGTGATGCGGACACTCATCGGACCATCTCGTAGGACTGGATCGGTCGATAACGTCTAGTGCGGAGTCCTCCATGTCGATATAAGCGACGTGGCCTCGCTGTGCCGGGAACGAGGTCGGCGAGGCCAGCGAGCTCTAGCTGCGTCCACGCGTCTTCGGACTGGAGTAGCTCTTCGTAGACCAGAGGCGACGCCTCTTTGGCTGAGAAGTCATCGAGCAACCCACCCGCGACGATCACGATGGTCCTGCCCTGCAACGAGCTGAGATCGGCGACTGACTGCCTAACCCGGAGCATTCGGAACCGCTCACCCTTCCGAAGCGTCGCCACCAGCGAGCGACGTTCTTGCCGCAATGGGTTCACGCTGCTTCGCCAGACTTCCCGGGAACGACCGTTGGCCAGTCCATGACGTTCTCAGAACCGGTTGCTATATCAGCCCGTCCTGTCCCGTCCCGTCCCGTCCCGGCGTTCGCTGCGACATTCGTCGTGACAGTCGTTGCGACATTCGCTGCGACAGGGCAGTGATCTGCGTCACAGAGGCTGTGGTCACCCGCCTTGTGGGCGCGTTCGCGACGCTTGCGTTCCCTGTCCCGTTCCTGCTTCTTCGCAACCCAGGGAGGCGGAACGTGGTCCGCGATCTCCACGATTCGGTACCCCGCGCCGACAACTTCGATGAGACCGACCGCGGCCAGCTCGCTGAGCGCGCGGGCAGGATCCGGATGATCCGATGCTCGGCGAGCGTCGCTGGCGCGTATGAGGCCGTCGTGGCGGTCGTTGCGG
The DNA here is from genome assembly GCF_030818905.1 of Microbacterium sp. SORGH_AS_0888. NCBI lineage: Bacteria > Bacillati > Actinomycetota > Actinomycetes > Micrococcales > Microbacteriaceae > Microbacterium > Microbacterium sp. SORGH_AS_0888. The sequence continues at coordinate 2,440,674 of NZ_JAUTAZ010000001.1, read as the reverse complement.
CAGCAGAACTGGATCATGGCGAGGTAGTGCCAGCGTCCGGCGTAGTCGATGTGCTCAAGCTGTGGTTTGTCGGTCCAGGAGTCGTCGAGCCTGGTCCACGTCATGGGCGTCTCCTTTCCACCCGGTCCGCGGCCGGGCCTACGCGGGCAGACCCCCTGCGAGAGGGGATCTTGCAGGGGGTCTGCCATCGGGTCATCCGTCGAGGTCTCGCAACCACTCGTCCACGCTGGTGGGACGTCGGATCGGCCTGGCTGGCTCCGGCAGGTCGTCGCACAGGTCGAGGAGTCGTAACGCGAGGGCGCGCGCGAGATCGCGGTCGAGTTCCTGCACGGGTCGGTTGCACGTGTCGAGCAGGAGGATGCGGGTCGGCTTCAGTGTGCCGATGTCACGGGCGAGGACGGCGATCTCAGCGGCTGTCTCCTTCTCGAAGTTGAACCCGGTCATGCCGACTCCAGCCCGTCGAGGAGAGCGTCGAGGTCTTCCTTGAGGATGATGATGTCGCGGCCGTGGTGCTTCGCGGGGAGGTGATATTTCCGGATGAACATGCGGATCTTGTAGATCCCCAGCCCGGTGTAGGTCGCGGCGTCTTCGGGGCTGAAGCCCCGCTTCTCCACCGGAGCGGCCATGGCGACGAGGTAGGCGGGAGCGGTCATGCGAGCCCTCCCTCGCCGGTCAGGCGCCGGTACATCAGTCCGGGACTCACTCCCTCAGTCGTCGCGAGACGACGCAGCTCGCTGACGGTCATGTCGCCAGCGCTCTCTACTGGCTGTGAGACGGCGGCTGCTCCGGTAGGGACTGGAGCCACCGCAGTAGCTCGCTCTTGAGGATGATCGGTTTCGCGTTCGCGTACCGCGCAACCAGATCGTTGCGTGCGATCGCCCTCTGCAACGTCCGCATCGAGTAGCCGACCGCTTCCGCCGCTTCCGGGAGGCTGTACGCGAGCTTCTCGACCTCCACTCGACTTCGACCCATCAGCGCTTCCCTTCAAATAGTCCAACAGGTGCACAGCCAGTCCTTCGCCGGCCACTCCCAAGCTCACGACGAGCGCGTAAAGATCGCCCATCGTGAGCCGGTCGGGTCTACCGATCAATCGCTTCAGCGACGTCCGCGGGATGCCAGAGCTGTTCGACAGTGCTCGCAGCGAGAGACCCGACGCTCTCACAGCGCTCTCCACGGGGTTGCGACCGGGGTGGATAGAGCGGGTGTTCATCTTCTGATTTCTCATGCCGCCACTGCCCCGGCAGGGTAGATGCCTTCGATCCAGAGCGTCGCCGACCAGACGTCGCCGGCGTGCACGACGTTGCCCATCGGGTCGATGAGCGTGACTTCTCGGTCCCGCAGCCGGCACCGGAAGCCTTCGTGAGCGGCTTGACGTCGAACCCGGGCGACCGCCTGGCGGTGGCCTGACTCTTCGAAAGGATCGTCAAGAACGCGAGCGACGATGCAGAAGTTGTCGTCCACGACGAGGTACTCGTACAGGCCCAGAGCGCCTGTGACCGAGCCCGCCCAGTAGCCCACCATGGGTCCGCGGCGATCATCGGCGGCGTATCCCGCTCGGAGATCCTGGCGCACGACCCCGGACGCGCTGCGCGTCCACGTCCGCCAGAGCACGGTCCGGTCACCGACCCGCACCTGACCATCGGGCTCGACAATGTGGGCATCAATGCCCACGTCGTCCAGCTGCGAGATGGTGGCGGTAGCGAGGAGTCTCTGGCGCGTGCTGAGCTCGTCGATCTCCTCCCGGAGGCGTCGAAGCGCCTCGATCTGCTCTTCGACGCTCGCGATATCGAGATGTACAGTGTTCATGACATGGTTCCTTTAGTGGGTGCCTGGCCCTCGTTCCCGGTGGCAGCCGGGACGGGGGCTTTCTTCTTGGGTCGAGGTCTGCTGGCGTGAAGCCGGACACGTCTCATGCGTGGGGATTGATGGCGAGCTGCCACCGGGTCGCGGGGTTCCCGTGCCTGCTCACACCCGCCACCGCGTTCGCGCCAACGAGACCCTTGCGGACCGCTGTCGCGCGGGCGGTCCGGATGCGCTGCTCGGTCACGTTCGGGATGCCCGGGTAATGCTCAGCCCGGGAGTGGTAGATCGTGACGATTTGGTCGTCTGTCGCGGGGCCGATGCGGCGGAGGATGTCGAGCACGACGACCTCGACCTTCGCCTTCGTCTCCGGATCGAGCGACAGCTCAGCCTCAAGCGAGTGCCCGTCAAGCGCGGCGGGACGGACGCGAGTTCCCATCACGCGACCTCTGCCGTACTCGTACGTTCGGACGCTTCAAGCCAGTCGATGACGTCCCGCTCCCGGTACACAACCTTCCGCGGCGTCGGCTTGAGGAACTTCGGTCCCTGCCCCTTGAAGCGCAACTGCGCCAGGGTGCTCGTCGTCATTCCTGGTATCAGGTCCGCCGCCTCTTTAGGGGTCAGATAGGTACTGGCCATCTCCCGCCCTCTCCAAATCTGCTTCGATACGCTGGCAAATTCTGCTTCACTTCGTTCACCGTAGCAGATCTTGATGCAATGTCATAACCTTTTGGGATATCGTTGGATTGTGCCCACACCAGACGTGCTTCTCGGCCAACGGATCCGCAACTACCGAGAGTCCGCAGGGATGTCGCAAGCCGACCTTTCGCGAGCACTCGAGGCACGCGGCTTGAACATTCCGTCTACGACCGTCTACAAGATCGAGCACGCGACCAGGAAGGTTCTCGCCTCCGAGCTCCCGATCTTCGGTGCAGCATTGGGGGTGCCCGCAGCCAACCTCTTAGGTCTCGGGGAAGATCGGGCTCCACTGCACGACGCGGGCGGCCGCCTTGAAGAAGCAAGCAGGAACTTGGAGACCGCTTCGCTCGCGTATGCGCGAGCCATGCTCTCATTCGCGCTCGCAGCGGACGCCATGAGAGAGCTGCACGAGAACGACGAGTACTTCGTGACCGAGTCACTGATACGGCAGACACCTGGCTGGGTGGCTACTGCTAACGTGATCGGCTCGATCGACGCCAGTTTGAAACTGAACCGCCGAGAGGTCACTAGCCCTCACGCCAGAGCGGTCCTGGATGCTCTGAAGCGCGAACATGACCACTTCCACGAGGACGCAGATGGGTAGCGTTCACGCGTACGAGACGAAGGCGGGCAAGAAGCTCTACCGCATCATCTACCGGCGCCCCGACAACACTCAGACCCAGGAACGCGGGTTCGCGCGGAAGCGGGACGCGGAGTTGCGGCTCGCCGAGGTCGAGCTGGGGAAAGCGAAGGGCGACTACGTCAACCCGGCTGACGCGCGGGAGACGATCTCGAGCATCGCCGCCGGCTGGCTGACAGCGCGCGAGCATGTAATGAAGCCGTCCAGCTACCGGCCGGTGAAGAGCGCGTGGGAGACGCACGTGGAACCCCGGTGGGGTGCACGGAAGGTCGGGAGCATCAAGCACTCCGAGGTGCAGGAGTGGGTGTCAGAGCTCGCACGAGACAAGTCAGCGACTACGGTGCTGCGCTCGTACGGACTGCTGGCGGCGCTGCTGGACGTCGCGGTGAACGACCGGCGTGTGAGTCGCAACGTCGCGCGAGGCGTGACACTCCCCCGCAAAGTACCGAAGTCGAAGCCGTACCTCACACACCAGCAGGTGCAGACCCTCGCCGACGCCTCCGCTCACCCCACACTGGTGCTGTTCCTCGCGTACACGGGCCTGCGGTGGGGCGAGGCGACCGGGCTGCGGGTTCGGCACGTCGACGCGCTCAGGCGTCGTGTGAGCGTCGAGGAGAACGCCGTGATGGTCGGCACCGTCATCCACGTCGGCACACCGAAGACCCACGAGACCCGCTCGGTGCCATACCCGGAGTTTCTCGCGCTGCCGATCGCGAAGCTCTGCGAGGGCAAGAGCCGTGACGACCTGCTGTTCGGCGACGGCCGACTGCACATGAGGCTCCCGAACAGCCGCGATGGGTGGTTCGCGGCCGCGGTCCGACGTGTCCTCGACGACGAGGCGAAAGCCGCCGCTGAGGCGAAAGCTCGCGGCGGGAAGGAGCCGGCGCGGATGCCGAGAGTGACGCCGCACGATCTGCGGCACACGGCCGCGTCGCTCGCGATCAGCTCCGGCGCGAACGTGAAAGCGGTGCAGCGGATGCTCGGCCACGCGTCCGCGAGCATGACTCTCGACACCTACGCGGACCTGTTCGACGACGATCTCGACGGGGTTGCGACGGCGCTGGATGAGGCTCGCCGTGCAGCAGTTGTTGCCAAAGTGTTGCCACGGAGCAAGTCCGGGGAGTGACGAAGGCCCCGACTTCCCAGTGTTTTCTAGGGGAGTCGGGGCCTTCGTGGTGGCGGTGACGGTGGGATTTGAACCCACGGTAGGGGGTTACCCTACACAACTTTTCGAGAGTTGCACCTTCGGCCGCTCGGACACGTCACCGTCTACCAGCTTACGACACGCCATGCCCACCCCGCGAATCGCGGACGGCCGGGGGCCTACGCGACGCGCGCGGCGACGTTCGAGACGAGCTCGACCGTGCGCGACGGGTCGTCCGCCCCCACGGCGAACACGTAGGTCGCGGTGACCCCGAGCTCGGCGAGCGCATCGACCTCGGTGGCCACCGCATCCGCCGTCGACTGCGGGTTCACGCCGACCATGGCCGTCTTCTCGATCTCGTCGTAGGAGCGCCCGACCGCCTCGCAGTGGCCGCGCAGCACGTCCAGCTTGTGCGCGAGCGCGTCGAGCCCGCCCATCGTCGACAGGTTGCAGGCGTCGGCGTGCTGCGCCACGAGCCGCAGCGTCTTCTTCTCGCCCCCGCCGCCGATCATCAGGTACGGCTTCGACAGGTTCTGCGGCGAGTTCAGCGTGCGTTCCAGCTGCCAGATCTCACCCTCGTACGGCCCGTCGGAGTCCGACCACATCTGCTGACAGATCTGCAGCGTCTCCTCGAGCTCCCGGAAGCGCCGGGCGACCGGCGGGAACGGGAACCCGAGCCCCGCGCACTCCTGCTCGTTCCACGCCGCGCCGATCCCGAGGCCGACCCGGCCGCCGGAGAGCACGTTGAGGGTCGAGATCTGCTTGGCCAGCAACGACGGATGCCGGTAGATCACCCCCGTGACGAGCGTGTGCAGCAGCGCCTTCTCCGTGTGCGCCGCGATGAACCCGAGCGTCGCATATGCCTCGAGCATCTCGTTGCTCTCGGGCCCGATGCCCGGCAGCTGCCAGAAGTGGTCCATCACCGTGATGCGCTGGATGCCGGCGGCCTCCGCCTCGCGCACATGCGCGGCCAGCGCCGGCCCGAGGGCCGCGGGCCCCGTCTTCCAGGTGAAGTCCGCGATGTGCAGCCCGAATTCCATGGTCGTCCGTCCCGGGCGGATGCCGCATCCGCCCTCCCCGCACAGGCTACGTCCGGTGGCGTAACCTCGCACCCGGGAGGTCCCGATGACGGAGCGGTTCACTGCGCAGCAGCGGCTGGTGGTGGCGATCGCGGTCCTCGGATCCTTCGTGTCCTTCCTCGACGGCACGATCGTGAACGTCGCACTCCCCGCGATCGACCGCGAGCTCGGCGGGGGACTCGCGACGCAGCAGTGGGTCGCCGACGCCTACCTCGTCACTCTCGGCGCGCTCATCCTGCTGGCGGGCTCGGTGAGCGACGCGTTCGGGCGGATCCTCGTGCTGCGCTGGGGGCTCGTGGGCTTCGGCGTGGCCTCGATCGCCGTGGCCCTCGCGCCCAGCGCCGTCTTCCTGATCGTCGCGCGGGCGGTGCAGGGTGCGGCGGCGGCATTCCTCGTGCCGAGCTCGCTCGCCCTCATCACCTCGACGATCCGAGGGTCCCGGCAGGCTCGCGCGATCGGCGTCTGGACCGCTCTCACGACCTCCGCCATGGTCGCGGGACCCCTCATCGGCGGGCTGTTCGTCGACCACCTCTCCTGGCGGTTCGCGTTCCTCGTCAACGTGCTCCCGATCGCCGTCACACTGTGGCTGCTGCCCCGGGTCGACGCGCGTGACCGCCGCGTGCCCGGCGCGAAGATCGACTGGTGGAGCGGATCGCTGTGCACCGTCGGGCTCGGGCTGGCCGTCTTCGCGCTCATCGAGGAGCCCAACGCCGGCTGGGGGTCCCCCCTCGTCTGGGCGCCGTTCGCGGCGGGTCTCCTGCTTCTCGGCGGTTTCGTCTGGCGACAGCGCGTCGCCGCATCCCCGCTGCTCCCCCTCGGGCTCTTCCGCATCCGGAACTTCTCGGCCGGCAACATCGCCACCTGGTTCGTCTACGCCGCCCTGTCGCTCAACGGCTTCGTGATCGCGATCTACCTCCAGCAGGGCGCGGGGCTGTCCGCCACCCTGGCGGGTCTCGCCTCGCTCCCCACGACGATCCTGATGGTCGCGCTCAGCTCCCGCTTCGGCGCGCTCAGCGGGCGGATCGGGCCACGGCTGTTCATGACCGCGGGGCCACTCGTCATGGCCGCGGGATCGCTTCTGTTCCTGCGGATCGAGCCCGACTTCGACTACTGGTGGCAGGTGCTGCCGGGGATGCTGGTGTTCGGCCTGGGTCTGTCGATCACGGTCGCGCCGCTCACCGCCGCCATCCTCGGCTCGGTCGACGCGTCGCGGTCGGGCATCGCCTCGGCCGTCAACAACGCGGTCTCCCGCATCGCGGGGCTCGTCGCGATCGCCGCCGTGGCCGCGGCGATCGGCGGCTCTCTCGATCTGGACGGCTTCCACCGTTCGGCCGTGATCACCGCGGTCCTGCTCGCGGCCGGCGGCGTCGCGGCGCTCATCGGCATCCGCAACGCGCCCGCTCTCACCCCCGGCCCCGGCCCCGGCCCCGGCTCCGGCTCCGGCTCCGGCTCCGGCTCCGGCCGTTCATAACTCAGGCAGAACCACCTCCCGCACCCGCCACCAGCCCCACCAGGCCAGTCCTGCCTGAGTTATGCGCACCACGCCCCGCCGACCCCGGCACCACACCCGGCCGCGGCGCCCGCCGCGGCGCCCGCCCAAACCCTGGTCCTGGCCCCGCTTCCGCCTCAGCCTCCGGCCCCGGCCCCGGCCCGGGCTCCGGCTCCGGCCCCGGCCCGGGCTCCGGCTCCGGCTCCGGCTCCGGCTCCGGCTCCGGCTCCGGCTCCGGCTCCGGCTCCGGCCGTTCATAACTCAGGCAGAACCGCCTCCCGCACACCGCCACCAGCCCCACCAGGCCAGTTCTGCCTGAGTTATGCGCACCACGCCGCAGCATGCACCCGACCCCACCACACCACGCCACACCGCGCCCCGGCACGCCCCGGCACGCCCCGGCACGACCCGGCACGACCCGGCGGCGGGATAAACCCGGCGCGAGCAGTGGCCCCGCCGTCCTCGGCCTGAAAGACTGGCCGCATGTCCGTGATCGAGAACTCGAAGCTCACCGTCGTCGGCGCCGGATCGGTCGGTTCCAGCACCGCCTACGCGGCGCTCATCCGCGGATCCGCTCGCCACGTCGCGCTGTACGACATCGCCACCGAGAAGGTCGAGGCGGAGGTTCTCGACCTGGCCCACGGAACGCAGTTCACCGGCACGAGCGACATCATCGGCGGCAGCGACATCTCGGTCGTCGAGGGCTCGCACGTCGTCGTCATCACCGCCGGCGCCAAGCAGAGGCCGGGTCAGACGCGGATCGAGCTGGCGAGCACCAACGCGAACATCCTCAAGACGATGATGCCGCAGCTTCTCGAGGTCGCACCGAACGCGATCTACGTCATCGTCACCAACCCGTGCGACGTGCTCACCGTGCTGGCCCAGGAGGCGACCGGGCTTCCGCCCGAGCGCATCTTCGCCTCCGGCACGGTCCTCGACACCTCCCGACTCCGGTGGCGGCTCGCCCAGCGGGCGGGGGTCTCCGCCTCGAGCGTCCACGCCTACATCGTCGGCGAGCACGGCGACACCGAGTTCCCGCTGTGGTCGAAGGCCACGATCGGCACGGTCCCGATCCTCGAGTGGCAGACGCCCGACCGCCCGCGCATGACGATCGACGAGCTCGACGAGATCGCCGTCGACGTGCGCGACGCCGCCTACAAGGTCATCCAGGGCAAGGGCGCGACGAACTACGCGATCGGTCTCTCGAGCGCACGCATCGTCGAGGCGATCCTGGGCGACGAACACGCTGTCATGCCCGTCTCGACCGTGCTCGACGGCTTCCACGGGGTCGATGGGGTCGCGCTCTCGGTGCCTTCGATCGTCAGCGCAAGCGGCGCCGTGCCGATCGCCGAGACGACGTTCGACCCCGCAGAACGCGTGCTCCTGCGCCGGTCCGCGGATGCGCTGCGGGAGGTCGCCGCCTCGCTGCGATGACTTTTCCCGGCGCCTCGCGTTGAGGCGGCCCCGGCCGCGGGCTTAGGCTCGCCTCCATCGGGGAACGAGTCCGGAGGGGGACACGATGTCGGCCTACGTCACGCTGCCGATCCTCGCCGAGACGGGGTACGCGGTGCTGGATGCCGTCGCGCCGCCGGAGCGGTCGCAGTGGCAGGACCTCGAGTACGTCGGATGGCGGTCGTCGGGCATCACACGCTTCGCCCCGCTCACGAGCTTCGACGGCCGGATCGACTGCAACGCGTTCTGGAACCGGACCCCGCCGCGCACCGACAAGGACGGCGTGTGGATCGACTCGCAGGTGCGGATCGCCCCCGAGCTCGCGCGCCGTGCGCAGGAGCCGGGCGCCAACGTCGGCCGCTGCCGGGTCGTCGAGCTGCAGCCCAACACCTACGCGGATGCGATCTACAACCTGCACGAGGACGACAACAACCGTCTCAACACCACCGGGTCGGGCTGGGTCGTGCGGTGCCTGGAGAATCTCACGCACGACCCCGACTCGGTGCTCGTGCTCCGCGAGGACCGCTTCGACCCCGCGACGGAGACACGGCTGCCGCTACCGGCGGGCAGCCGCATCCTCGTCGACACGCAGCGCCTGTGGCACGCCGTGTGGCATCGCGGCACGCGACCCCGGTACGCGCTGGTGACCTCCTGGGAGTCGGGCTCCGCCCTCGACGCCTACGTCGCAGCGCATGGCGGCCGCACCCGGACGCGGAGTCTGCCGCTGGATGCTGCGACGATAGACGAGGCGCAGCACGAGCTGCATCGTCGCATCGAGGAGCGGCGCGTCGCCCTCGAGGCGGCGGGGCTCTCGTTCGAACGGCCGACCATGAGCGAGGCCTGAGGCCCGCCGACCCGACCCCGGAGGACCCGTTGCTCGAGCTCGCCCACGCCGCCTGGCCCGATGTCGCCGCGCACCTGCGGGAGCGACCGGGCGTCGCGATCCTCCCGTTCGGGGCGCTGGAGCAGCACGGCCCGCACCTCCCGCTGTCGACCGACACGCTGCAGGCGGATGCGGTGGCCCGACGTCTGGCGGAGCGCCTCGACGCGGTGCTGCTGCCCGCGGTCGCATTCGGCAACACGTGGAGCAACGAGGCGCTGCCGGGCACGGTCTCGCTCGGCGCCGACACCGTCGCAGCCGTCTGCGGCGACCTCGCGGCCTCGCTCGAGCGGGGCGGCTTCGCCGCGCTCGTCGTCGTCAACGGCGACTTCGGCAACCGGCTCCCGCTCCAGACGGCGGCGGAGGCATCGGCGGTGCGCGGCGGCATCCCCGTCCTGGTGCTGGACTACCCGGGTCTGACCGAGATCGGCGACCGGGTAAAGGAGACTCCGTGGGCGGCGCCGGGACTGTGCCACGCCGACGAGATCGAGACCTCGATGGTGCTCGCGATCGCCCCAGCGCTCGTGCACCGCGACCGGATGGTCGCCGACTACCCGGAGCTTCCCGCCGACTTCGGGCTGCGCCAGATGGCGCTCGCCCCGCTGTCGGCGACGGGGGTGTTCGGCGATCCGCGCCCGGCGACGCCGGAGAAGGGTGAGCGCATCATCGCGCACGTCGTCGACGAGAGCGAACGGATCGTCCGCCGCGTGCTGAGCGCGCTCGGCCTGAGCTGACCCGCCCACCCCGGCCGGAGCGACCCCCGCGCCGATCGGAAGGCACGCGCCGGGGGCTCAGCCCAGCCGTGCCCCCGGGATGGCGCCGATCAGCTCCCGCGTGTAGTCGTGGCCCGGCGCGGCGAAGATGCGCTCCGTCGTGCCCTGCTCCAGGATCCGGCCGCCCTTCATGACGGCGACGCGATCCGAGATCTGACGCACCACGCCGAGGTCGTGCGAGATGAACAGGTAGGTGAGACCGTGCTCCGCCTGCAGGTCGACGAGCAGCTGCAGCACCTGCTCCTGCACCGAGACGTCGAGCGCGGAGACCGGCTCGTCGAGCACCACGAGCTCGGGGCGCAGCGCGAGTGCCCGCGCGATGGCGACGCGCTGACGCTGACCGCCCGACAGCTCGGCCGGTCGGCGCGCGGCCAGCTCGGGACGCAGCCGCACCTGGTGGAGCAGCTCTCCGACCGCGCTGCTCCGCTCGCGACGGCCGGTCCCGAACGCGCGCAACGGCTCCGCGACGAGCGCCGCGACCGTCATGCGCGGATCGAGCGATCCGAACGGGTTCTGGTACACGACCTGGATGCGGCGGCGCAGCTGCCGCAGCGGCTCGCCCGTGAGGCGGGTGATGTCCTGTCCGTCGAAGTCGATGCGTCCCTCGTCGGAGGGGATGATCCGCGCGACCATGCGCGCCGTCGTGCTCTTGCCCGAGCCCGACTCGCCCACGAGGGCGAAGGTCGAGCCGCGGGCGATGTCGAAGTCGGCGCCCGTCACGGCCGGGGCGGCGTTCGCGCGACGCCCGGAGGAGTAGGTCTTGCCGAGGCTCGTGACCCGCACGAGCGGGGCCGCCGAGGGCTCCGCGGCGGCCCCGACGATCCCCGGTGAGGCCGTGAGCCGCGTGCTGTGGAGTCCGGGCGCGGCGGCGACGAGCCGGCGCGTGTACTCGTGCGACGGCGCGGCGAGCACCTGCTGCGAGGGTCCCTCCTCGACCACGACCCCCTGCTCGACCACGACGATCCGGTCGGCGCGCTCGGCGGCGACCGCGAGGTCGTGCGTCACCAGCAGGACGGCCGTGCCGTGCGCGACGGCGAGGCGCTGCATCCGGTCGAGCACGTGACGCTGCACGGTCGCGTCCAGGGCGCTGGTCGGCTCGTCGGCGATCACGAGCTGCGGCTCGCAGGCCCAGGCGATGCCGATGAGCACGCGCTGCCGCAGGCCGCCGGAGAGCTCGTGCGGGTACTGCCCGGCACGCAGCTCCGGGTCCGGGATCCCCACCTCGGCGAGGATCTCGACCGCGCGACGGGCAGCGTCCTGTCGCGACATGCCCCGGTGGCGCCGCAGCGTCTCGGCGACCTGCTCGCCGATCCGCATGAGCGGGTTGAGGCTGTGCGAGGGGTCCTGCGGAACGAAGCCGATCCGTCCGCCGCGGATCCGCCGGAGCGCGGCGAGCGGCATCCGCCGCAGTTCCGATCCGTCGAAGGAGATCGACCCCTCCCGGACTCGCGCGACGTCGGGCAGGAGCCGCACGATGGCGTGCGCGAGCGTGCTCTTGCCCGAGCCGGACTCCCCCACGATCGCGACGATCTCGCCCGCGCCGACCCGCAGGTCGACACCGCGCAGCGCCGCGTGCGCACGACGTCCGACGCCGTAGTCGACGCGGAGGCCGCGGACCTCCAGCAGAGCGCTCATCGATCCCCTCCGAGGTAGCGGGACACCCGGTTCACGGCCAGCACGACCGCGAGGATCACGACACCGGGAAGGATGCTGAGCCACGGCGCCGTGGCGACGAAGTCGCGTCCGGCGGAGACGAGCGAGCCCCACTCGGGCGCGGGCGGCTGGGCGCCGAACCCGAGGAAGCTCAGCGCCGAGACCGAGAGGATCGCCACCGCGAGCTCGAGCGCGGCCATCGCGACGATCGGGCGGGCGGCGTTGGGCAGCACGTGACGCAGGAGCACGACCGGCCGGCGCACGCCGAGGGTCTCCGCCGCCTCGACGAACTCCTCGCCCCGTACCCGCAGGACCTGGGATCGCATGACACGTGCGAACGACCCCGCGGTCCCGAGCCCGACGCCGAGCGCGATCGAGAGCGGCCCGAAGCCGAGGGAGGCGACGACGATGAGGGCGAGCAGGATGCTCGGGATCGCCAGCAGGACGTCGATGAACCGCATGACCGCGACGTCGACGAATCCGCCGAGCCAGCCGGTGATCAGGCCCACGATGGCCCCGATGACGACGCCCGCGACGACGGCGAGCCCCGCCGCCGACAGCGAGAGCTGCGCACCGTACACGACGCGCGAGAACACGTCGCGTGCCAGGTGGTCGGTGCCGAACAGGTGCTCGAGGCTCGGCGGGGCCAGCCTCATCCTGCCGACCGAGTCGTAGGGGTCGTAGGGCGCGATGAGCTGCGGGGCGACGACCGCGACGAGGACGACGGCGAGGAAGATCAGCGAGACGAGGAGACCGGGCTTGCGGAGGATGCTCATGCGGTCACCGCCGTCCGCTTGGCACCGGAGGTCAGACGCGTCCGGGTGCGGGGGTCGATGACGCCGTAGAGCGCGTCGACGATCAGCGTCACGACGGCGTAGACGACCGCCACGACGACCACGACGCCGAGGACGACGTTGATGTCGCGGGCCAGGACGGCATCCACCGTCAGCCGGCCGATGCCGTCCCGGGAGAACACCGTCTCGACGACCGCCGTGCCGCCGGCGAGGTAGCCGATCTGCAGCCCGATGATGGTGATCGAGGGCAGCAGCGCGTTGCGCAGCACGTGACGGAACACGACGGCCGATTGGCTGAGGCCCTTGGCGTTCGCGGTGAACACGAAGGGGCTCGCGCCCGCATCGAAGACGGCGGCCGAGAAGACCTGGAAGAAGATCGCGCCGGTGGGCAGCGCGAGGGTGATGCCCGGCAGCACGACGCTCGCGAAGCCGTTCGTGCCCGACGCGGGGAACCACCCGAGGCCGAAGGAGAACACGCTGATCAGCACCACACCGCTGAGGAACGCCGGGATCGCGATGCCGAGCGGCGGCACCTGGACCACGACGTTACGCACCCACGCGGGTCGCGCGATGTAGGCCCACACCGTGAATCCGAGTGCGCCGAGGAACCCGACGAGGAGGGCGAAGACCGCGACGGCCGCGGTGTGGGGGAAGGCGCGGCCGACCATCTCGGAGACGGGCTGCCCCGTCGCGATGGAGACGCCGAGGTCGCCGCGGAAGAGGTTGAGGAAGTTCGTGAGGTACTGCTGCCACACCGGTCCGTCCAGGCCGTACCGGGCACGGACCGCCGCGAGCTGCTCGGGGTCGGTCGTGGTCGCGTCCCCGCCCTTGACCGACAGCGCGGCCAGGATGGGGTCGCCGGGCAGCGCGTGGATCAGGAGGAAGGCGACGGTGTAGGTCGCCCACACCACGAAGATGCACTGGGCGATCTTCGGCAGGAGGAACCGGGCGATGACCCGGCCCCTCCCGGCGCCTCCTGAGGAGTCCACGCGCTGCCCGTCGCTCACTTCGCGGTCACCGCCGCGTCGAAGAGCTGGACACGCGCGGCCGAGTCGAACTCGATGCCGCCGACGCCGGCGCGCGAGGCGTGCAGCTGCACGGTCTCGAGGGTCGGCATGACGTAGGCCTTCTCGGCCACGGTCTTCTGGATGTCGTCCACGATCTTCTGCCGGGCGGCGGCGTCAGCCGTCTGCGCCTGCTTCTGCAGCATCGACTCCAGCTCCGGGTCGTCGACGATGCCCCAGCGGGACTTCGACGTGGAGGAGAGGAGCACTCGGAGCACATCGGGGTCGGTGCGGGTCAGGCCGGCGCCGAGCATCTCGTAGTTGCCGCTCGCGATCGCACCGAAGAAGTCGCCCGAGGAGACCATGTTCAGCTGCAGGTCGATGCCGGCGTCCTTCAGCTGGATCTGGGCGGCCTCGAGGACGTCCTGCGCGTAGAAGGCCGTCACGGTCACCGTCAGCTTCTGGCCGTTCTTCTGGTAGATCCCGTCGGAGCCGAGGGTCCAGCCGTCGCCTTCCAGGAGCTTCTTGGCGCCGTCGGGGTCGTGCGCGAGCACGTCACCGAGGTCGGTGTAGCCGGGCGTCGAGCTCGTGAGCACGCTCGTGGGCGCCTTGCCGCTGGCCGAGCCGGCGATCACGTTGATCTTGTCGCGGTCGAGCGACTTGCTGATCGCCTGGCGCACCGCCTCGTCGCCCATGAGCCCCTTCGTCGTGTTCACGATGAGGGAGTTCGGCACGCCCGGGTTGGCCTTGGCGTACAGGTGGTAGGAGTCGGTCGTGAACCGGCTCTCGTCCACGTAGGGGAGGTCCTGGATGACGTCGTACTCGCCGGACTGCAGCCCGCCGGTGCGCACGCTCGCCTCGGTGATGATCGGGAACGTCACCTTCTCCAGGTAGGCCTCGCCCTGGTGCGTGCGCAGACCCGACGCCCAGTCGTAGCCGGCGCGCTTGACGATCTCCACCGAGTCGTTCGGGACGTAGGACGCGAGCGTGAAGGGGCCCGAGCCGACGGGCTTGGCGCAGCGTTCCTCCGCGCTCGCCTTGGCGGATGCGTCCGAGAGGATGCCGAGGGACATCGTGGTCGCACCCTGCGCGAACTGCACGTTCGGTGCCGAGAAGTTCACGGTGAACGTCGTGTCGCTCGTGACGGTCGTTCCGGCGTAGCCGGCGAGGTAGCCGTTGGCGAGGGATGCCGAGGCCCCGAGGGCGGCGATCGCGTCGAAGTTGTCCGCCACGACCTGCGACGTCAGCGGCGTGCCGTCGCTGAAGGTGACGCCGTCCTTGAGCGTGAAGGTGTACGCCGTGAGGTCCGTGTTGGCCGACCACTCGGTCGCGAGCCACGGGACGATCTCACCGGTGTCGGGGTTCTGGTCCAGCAGCGAGTCGACGAGCTGGCGCCCCACGTTCAGCGCCGTGGTCATCGAGGTCTGCTGCGGGTCGAGGCACTTCGGGTCCTCCTTGAGCGCGAACACGATGCTCTGCTCGAGGTCGGGGTTGGGCGTGCTCGCCGCGGCCGTCTGGCCGCCGGTCGCTCCGCCGGACGCGCAGCCGGCCATCGTCAGGGCCGCGACGGCGATCCCCACGGGCAGGGCCAGGACCCGCATCCGGGCTGTATGCGGTGATGCCATGGTGTCTCCTTCTGTGATCGGGTGGTGCAGGTGTGTGTCGATTCGGTGCCGGGGGACGGGCCGGCACCCCGGGTCCTCAGGCGGGCAGCGCGCCCCGGACGACCTCGCCGCGCGCGACGACGGCGACGATGTTGTC